>JAXHUO010000099.1:0-10107 GCA_034189605.1 Chloroflexota bacterium | reverse complement strand
CGGGACGGGGGCGGCCAATGCGAAGAATAACCGCTCAGGATAAGATGCTCTCGCTTACACCGCCCTCGGGGACGAGGGCTGGGAGCCTGAAAACATCCAGCCTGCGACAGGTTGAGTAATAACTCTACGAGGAGGTGTGACGATGAACTTTGACCTGGTCATCACCGACGGCACGGTTATTGACGGCACCGGCCGCCCCCGCTTCCGGGCCGACCTGGGCATCCGCGATGGCAGAATTGCCGCCATGACCACGAGCGAGCACCTGACCGGCGGGCAGACCCTCGACGCCACTGGCCTGGTCGTGGCCCCGGGCTTTATTGACGTACACTCTCATTCCGATTGGATTCTCCCTCTGCCCGACCACGATCAAATCCTGGCCCCTCTCCTCCTGCAGGGCATCACCACTCTGGTCACCGGTAACTGTGGCTTTTCCCTCGCCCCGATCACAGAGGACTCTATCCCTCTGGTGGACGGATTCTCGGAGGAGATGCGAGAGCGGGCCTCCTCCTACCGCTGGCGCTCCATGGCCGAGTTTCTGGATACCCTCGAAGGCGACAGGCTGATGTTCAACGCCGCCTTCCTGGTGGGCCACGGCACGCTGCGCTACGCAGTGCTGGGTGGTCGCGCCGACGGTCCTGCTCCCCCCACGCCAGAGGAGATGGATCTCCTCTGCCACCTCACTCGCCAGGCTTTGCGGGAGGGAGCCTTTGGCCTGTCGGCAGGTTTGGCCTACACCCCCGGGGTCTTTGCCCGCAACGAGGAACTCCTCCCTCTGCTGCGGGTGGTCGCTGAAGAAGGCGGCATATTTACCGTCCACGGGCGGGCCTACACCTGGGTCTCTCCCTTCTATAAGCCGATGATCGTTGGTACGTCCCACAACGTCCGTTCCACCAGAGAACTGCTGGCCCTGGCCCGGCAGGCTGGGGTACGGCTGCAACTATCGCACCTGATCTTTGTCGGCCGCCGTACCTGGCGCACCTATCGCACCGTCCTGCGGGACGTCGAGCAGGCTGCCGCCAGTGGGTTGGACGTTGCCTTTGATGCTTTCCCCTATACCGTAGGCAACTCTACCATCAACGTCGTCTTTCCCGACTGGTTCCTCGACGGGTTCGCAGAAAAGATCAATGACCCTCGTATCCTGCAGCGGCTCAAGAGAGAGATCAATCTCCTGCGGTGGACATTGGGTCTCGACTATCGGGACATTGTCCTGTTGTGGGGCTGCGCGCCGGAACTGGCCGAATTGGAGGGATTGGACTTTGCTGCCATCGCCCGTCGCCTGGGCAAGCCAGAGTTCGAGGCCTACCTGCACGTCGCCCGGGTGAGCGCTGGCAAAGCGCGTGTCCTTTTAGGCACATACTCTGGCGATGGTGAGCGAGAGAAGCCGTTGCGGGCGGTGCTGGCCCATCCCCTTTGTGCTTTTATGACCGACACACTGCTCACCCAGCGCGGTCAGCACAACCCTGCATCCTTCGGCACCTTCCCCCGTGTGCTGGGGCGCTACAGCCGTGACCTGGGGCTGTTTCCGCTGGAGGAGGCGGTGCGCCGGATGACATCGTTCCCGGCAGAACGGATCGGTCTGGCGGACGTGGGCCGCATCGCCGAGGGGGGATGGGCTGACCTGGTGCTCTTCGATCCGGCGGCGGTGGCCGACAACACCACCCCCGACCGGCCCGACGTTCCGCCGACGGGCATCCGGGCGGTGTTGATCTCGGGGCAGGTCATTGCCCGTGATGGGCAGATTGTGAGCCGGGAGCGGCGGGGCCGGGTACTGCGGAGGTGATTTGACATTCCACTGTGACGTGATAGAATACGTGCACATTTAAGATACTGTCTTTCTTGTGCGGACCGCGACGCCGAACCGTCTTTGATAAGTTGACCTTTTTATGAGGTAGGCAGAGATAAGACGACCTGATTCAACACCCGTCCAACGTCAGGCGCGATTACCGGACCCGGCATTGCCCGCACGTCTGTCAGTGCAGGTGTGCCGGTTTTTTGTCGGAGAAGCAGTATCGCAAGAGGAGTAATCTGAATTGATGAATATAGAAACCGTGACCGAACAGCATCCCATTATTCCCGACGCGACCGACCAGGGTCCAGCCGATTTGCCTCCAGCCGTTCCCGACGTGACCGGCCAGAGTCCGGCTGATTTGTCCCCACCCGTTCCCGACGTGACCGACCAGAGTCCGGCTGATTTGCCCCCAGCCGTTCCCAGTGCGACCGATCAGAGTCCGGCTGATTTGCCTCCGACCGATTCCGGCGTGGCCGGCCAGGCTTTGAGCGAATACCTGACGGAATACAAGGCCCCTCGGCGGGGTGATATTCGCTCTGGTGTTGTGATGGAGATCAACGAGCGCGGTTTGGTAGTGGATGTCGGGCTCAAGCGAGAAGGTTTTGTCTATGCTGATGATTTGGAACGCCTGGACGAGGAGGCCCGCTCCGAAATTCAGGTCGGTACCACGGTATCAGTGTTGGTTATCCGCCCCGAGGACAGAGAAGGGCATCCCATCTTGTCCATCCACCAGGCTAACTTGCACCAGGACTGGATCAAGGCTGAGGAGATGATGGGAAAGGGCGAACTCTACGAGGGCGAGATCTCCGGCTACAACCGGGGTGGCCTCGTGGTTCAGTTTGGCAAAATCCGTGGCTTTGTTCCCGCTTCGCAAGTTGTGGGGCTGCCCAGGCGTTTGCCAGAAGAAGAACGCCGGCGCCGCCTGGCAGAGATAGTCGGGCAGCGGTTTGGTCTCAAGATCATCGAAGTAGATCGTCGTCGCCGTCGCTTGATTTTTTCCCAGCGGCGAGCGTTGCGTGCCTGGCAGGAACTGCAACGCCAGCGGGTTATGGACGAACTAAAAGAAGGGGAGATACGGCATGGGAGGGTCACCGACATCACCAGTTTCGGTGCTTTCGTGGATCTGGGTGGGGCTGATGGCCTGATCCATGTTTCGGAACTCAGTTGGAGCCGGGTAGACGACCCTCACCAGGTGCTCAAGATCGGTGACGAGGTGGATGTTTACGTGCTCGACCTGGACCGGCAGCGGAAACGAATCGCGCTTAGCCTCAAGAAACTCCAGCCCGATCCCTGGACCTTGGTAGGCGACCACTATCAGCAAGAGCAGTTGGTCGAGGGACGGGTCACCCGTGTATTAGATTTTGGCGCTTTTGTCGAACTGGACATTGGAGTTGAAGGGCTGCTCCACGCCAGCGAAATGATCGGCACGCCAGAATTCCGCCCGTCGGATATTGTCCATCCTGGTGAGACGCTGCTGGTAAAGATCATCCGTATAGACAGCAAAAGAAATCGAATCGCCCTGAGCGCCAGGCAGGTACGGCAGGAAGAGTGGGAGCACTGGGTAGCGGAACAGCAGGAAACCCGCGAGGCTGAGGATGCGGAGGTCAGCGCGGCAGGCGAGGAAGAAGCCGTAACGCCAGGAGCGGAGGTCGGCGGAGAGACCGAAGCAGAGACCGTAGCGCCGGAGACGGAGGTCAGCGCGGCGGATGAGGAAAAAGCCACAGTGCCAGAGGTGGAGATCGGCGGAGAGACCGAAGCAGAGACCGTAGCGCCGGAGACGGAGGTCAGCGCGGCGGATGAGGAAGAAGCCGCAGCGCCAAGCGTGATGACTGAAGAAGAGGAGACCAAGGCAGGGTGAGCCTGCATCCGGTTCTCATAGACTTTGGGTATAGCGTACTGAGCACCTCTCGGCCGTCGCAGCCAACTGCGAAAGGGTAAGCCAGATGGGTAAGAAAAAAGAGGAAAAGATAGAGCTAGAGGGGACAGTCATTGAGGCGCTGCCTAGCACCCAATTTCGTGTGCGACTTGACAATGGTCACGAGGTACTGGCTTACCTTTCTGGCAAAATGCGCAAATACTATATCCGTATCCTGCTGGGCGACCGCGTGCGGGTGGAACTCTCCCCTTATGACCTGACACGTGGTCGAGTTGTTTACCGATATAAACGCTCGTTTCAACCCAAGGGGTAACCTGGCTGTGCCACCAGGCATACCCAGTCGTCCTGCTGTTGCCGTTCCACTAGAGTAAGATCTCCCCGCTTCAACGCTGCAACGACTTTGGGTTCTTGATCCGCGAGGATACCGGTAGCGACCAGTTTCCCTCCAGAGCGTACCCGCGTTGCGAGTCCCTCCTGCGCCATCTCTGTGATTACCCTGGCCAAGATGTTGAGCATCACCAGATCGTAACTCCCCGACACCTCGGTCAGAGACCCACACATCACACTTGCGATCTCCTGCACTCCATTGTTCATTACATTGTCTTGTGCCGTTTCAACCGCTATGGGATCGTTGTCCACTGCCAGCACGTGCCCCGCGCCTAGCCTGGCTGCCGCAATCGCCAGGATACCGGAGCCGGTGCCCAGATCGAGCACTTTTGCCCCTGGGCATATCAACTCCTCCAATGCCACCAGGCACATCTGCGTCGTGGGATGGAGCCCAGTGCCGAAAGCCATTCCTGGGTCCAACTGAATGACGAGGTCTCTGGGTGCGGGCACATAATCCCGCCACGAGGGCCGGATGACGATGTGCCGCCCCACGTGCAGGACGTTCAAACGTTCCTTCCACGCTTCAGCCCAGTCCACTTCGGCGACATAGCAGAAGATTGGAGCGGGAATAGGCCGGATTTGCCCCAGGTGCCAGAGCGCCTCTTCAATGCGACGCTTGTTGACCGGCAGTTGATCATCAGCCGGTAAGTAGGCCCGGACGATCACCGGGCCTGTGTTCCAACCATCAGGCCCGGCTTCGATGACTACACCACGGTGGGCATAGCGTGAGAGAACCTCGGCCACCGCTTCAGCGGTCTCGTTCTCTACCGTTACGCTGACCTCGAGCCATTCCATACTGGTGAATACTGGATGCTGGTCTCTGGTGTTACAGGCCGAACAACTCCCGCAGTTCGTCCAAGAAACCGTGTTTTTCTTGCCAGACGGTTTCCGGCTCTAACGTTTCGCCCAGTTCGCGGAGGAGACGCTTTTGTTCACGGGAGAGTTTGGTCGGAACGGCTACCCGCACCAGCACCAGTTCGTCACCCCGGCCGTTGCGTCGTAAGTGGGGCACCCCTTTGTTTCGCAGCCGCAACACGGTGCCCCCCTGGGTACCGGGAGGGATGGAGATTTTCTCCTCACCTTCCAGAGTAGGCACACTCACCTCGGCTCCTAATGCCGCTTGAGCAACGTTGACCTGCAACTCTACCAGGACGTTATCGTTGCGCCGCTGGAAGATAGGATGCGGCTCTATGTCCAGAACGACGTAGAGGTTGCCATGGGGACCGCCCCGCTCTCCCATCTCCCCTTCACCTGCCAGCCGGATCTGAGTGCCGTGATCCACGCCGGGCGGGATGGTGACCGAGATCTTGCGGGTGGTGTAGACTCGTCTATCGCCATCGCACCGGGAGCAGGGGATAGGAATAGTCTCTCCTGTGCCATTACAGACGGGACAGGTGGTGACGCTGACGAAGGAGCCCAGGATCGAGCGCTGCACCCGCCGCACTTGCCCGGTGCCATTACACTCTGAACAGCGGACCGGCGATGTCTCCGGCTCTGCTCCGCTGCCTTGGCACTCTGGGCATATCTCGTAGCGCGTGACCTCAATTTCCCTTTCGCACCCAAAGACCGCTTCTTCAAAAGTCAGGTGCAGGTCATAGCGCAGATCGGCGCCGCGCCGTGGCCCCCGGCGGGTGGAGGTGCGAAACCCAAACCCCCGCCCAAAGACCTCCTCGAATATCTCAAAGGGATCGCGGAAGCCAAAGTCAAAGCCAAAGCCCGCTCCGCCCGGCCCGGCGTGACCAAAACGATCGTAAGTGGCTCGCTTCTCTGGGTCGGAAAGCACATCATAAGCCTCGTTGATCTCCTTAAAGCGCGTTTCGGCGTCTGGTATATCACTGACGTCCGGGTGATACTGGCGTGCTAGTTGGCGGTAGGTCTTTTTGATTTCGTTCGGGGTGGCCGAGCGGTCAACTCCCAGCACCTCGTAATAATCTCGCTTGGCTGCCATAATTGCTCAGAATGGATACAGGAGGCAAGATATTCCTTGCTTCCTACTCTGCCTCCTGCATCTTGCCGTTTGCATTTGCCTGCTACGCCTCGCTGAACTCGCCCTCAATGACGTCTTCCTCACTACCCTCGGGTGGTTCATCTCCTGGTGGTGGGGCGGTGTCTGGGCCCGCCTCCTGGTACATCGCGGCTCCCATCTGTTGCACCATCTGGCCCAATTCCTCTGTACGCCGGCGGATATCACTGATATCGCTGCCCTGGAGAGCGGACTTGAGCGCTTCGATCTTGGCTTCCACCTCAGAGCGCAGGTGAGATGGCACTTTGTCTCCCTGCTCTCCCAGGAACTTTTCAGCGCTGTAAACAGCATTATCGGCCATATTGCGGGTCTCTACGCCTTCCTTTTTCTTGCGGTCTTCCTCACGATACTGCTCTGCCTCTTGGATATTGCGCTCAACCTCTTCGTCGGAGAGACCGCTGGAAGGGATGATTTGCATAGACTGCTCGCGGGCTGTAGCCTTGTCCTGGGCAGAAACGTTGAGAATGCCGTTGGCATCAATGTCGAAAGTGACCTCGATCTGAGGGATGCCCCGGGGCGCAGGCGGGATGCCGTCGAGGATGAACTTTCCCAGGCCTTTGTTGTCAGCCGCCATAGGACGCTCTCCCTGCACCACGTGGATTTCCACTTGCGTTTGTCCATCAGTGGCGGTAGAAAAGATCTGGCTTTTACGGGTGGGAATGGTGGTGTTGCGCTCAATGAGTGAAGTGGCCACACCACCCAGTGTCTCAATGCTTAACGTCAGCGGAGTCACGTCGAGCAGGAGTATGTCTTTGACCTCGCCGCCGAGGACGCCAGCCTGGATTCCTGCGCCCAGGCCTACCACCTCGTCGGGGTTGACCCCCTTGTGGGGCTCCTTACCGAAGAACTCGGCCACCTTTTGCTGAATGGCCGGCATACGGATCATACCCCCCACCAGGATGGTCTCATCAATGTCTGAGGGCTTTAGTTTGGCATCGGCCATAGCCCGTTGGCAGGGGCCGGCAGTGCGTTCGATCAGGTCGTCGGTTAACTGTTCCAACCTGGCCCGTGTGAGTTTCATCTGCAAGTGTTTGGGACCGGAGGCGTCGGCAGTGATGAAAGGAAGGTTGACCTCTGTCTCCATCACCGTAGAAAGTTCGACCTTGGCCTTCTCGCCTGCTTCTTTCAGTCGCTGAAGGGCCTGGCGATCTTGGCGCAGATCAATTCCCTGGTCTCTCTTAAATTCATCGGCCACATAATCAATGATGCGCTGGTCCCAGTCATCACCACCCAGAAAGGTGTCTCCGCTGGTTGATTTCACCTCAAAGACACCATCCCCAACGTCGAGTATGGATATGTCGAATGTGCCGCCACCCAGATCGAAGACGGCGATGGTCTCGTCCTTCTTTTTATCGAGACCGTAGGCCAGTGAAGATGCCGTCGGCTCATTAATGATGCGCAACACCTCCAGCCCGGCGATTCGACCGGCATCTTTGGTCGCCTGACGTTGGCTATCGTTAAAGTAGGCCGGGACGGTGATGACTGCCTGGGTGACCTCCTCTCCCAGGTAGGCTTCGGCATCCGCTTTGATCTTTTGCAGGATCATAGCCGAGATCTCCGGCGGGCTGTATTCTTTATTCCCCATCCAGACCCGTACGTCTCCATTAGGGGCTGCCGTGACTTTGTAGGGCACTAACTCCACTGCTCTTTGCACGTCCGGGTCATCGAATTTGCGTCCCATGAAGCGTTTGATGGAGAATATGGTATTTTCAGGGTTAACAATGGCCTGGCGCTTGGCGACCTGCCCGACCATGCGTTCATCCGTCTTGGGGTTGATGGCCACAACTGAAGGGAACAACCGTCCCCCCTCGGCACTGGGGATGACAGTGGGCTCACCACCCAACATCACACCACAGACCGAGTTGGTCGTGCCCAGATCAATACCGATGATCTTGCCCATTTGTACGCTACTCCTTTTTGATTTTGAACCACCGGGGCTACCGGTGGTACGCACATACGCTGCAGCTATACCAAAACGCAAAACGTGATGCGTGAAACGTGATAAGATGTTGACGCTTGAGTTGTTCCCACGTTTCACGTTTTACGTTTCACGCTTTGAGACCTCTTTCTCCGCCACGTCTACTCTTCCGACGGTTCCGGCTGTGGCGCGGCAGGCTCTTTAGCCACCCGCACCAACGCGGGCCGCAACACCCGCTCACCGAGCATGTATCCTCGCTGCACCTCGCCGATGATCTGTCCTTCATCGTAGCCTGAAACTTGCTCGTGCGTCACTGCCTCGTGGTAACGAGGGTCGAACGTCTGTTCCTCAGTCTCAATAGGCTTGGCGCCCTCGGACTCGAGAACGGCATACAGTTTGTGCTGGATCAGAAAGATGCCCTCACACCAGGTCAATTTGCTTAAATCGGCAGGCAGGGTCGCGCTGGCCCGTTCAAAATCATCCACGACGGGCAGTAGTTTGCGCAACAGGGTCGCATTTGCGAGCGCTGTTACTTGCACTCGCTCTGTCTCCTGCCGCTTCTTATAGTTAGAGAACTCGGCCTGGGTTCGCTGCCAGCCATCGAGGTACTCGGATGCCTGGGTCCTGGCCTCTTCCAACTCCACCCGCAGTTTCTCCAGTTCGTCACCTGCCTCTTCTACCTCCTCACCGCTCGCCGCTGTTTCTTCCACTACTTTCTCACCCTGTTCAGCAATCTCCACTTGCACCTCGCCCTCTTCCTCCTCAGATAGGGTTTCAGTTCTCTTATTTTTTCTCTCCGTCACCTTGATCTCCTTGCTACTATGTCTTTTGTCATTTGACCATCGGTCATTGGTTTATTCATTCCGCACACATATCATATACCATGTCAGATAACAAGCCGGCGACAAAGCGCACAGCCGAGATAGCACGACCATAGAGCATGCGGGTAGGGCCTACGACCCCCAGCGCACCGGTGGCAAAGCCGGCTACGCCGTAGCGCGCCAGTACCAGACTGCAGGTTCGCAGTTCATCCCATCGTCCCTCACCCCCGATCAGCACCCGCACGCCGCCGATTTCCGGGCCGAGGGCGTCGGTCAACACCGCCCCGAGGAAGCTGCGTTCCTCCATAACCCGCACCAACCCTTGGGCTTTTTCCCCCTCGGCGAACTCGGGTTGCTGTAACACCTCGCTCAACCCGTCACGATAGACAACCTCAGCGGCGTGCACGTCGGCGTGCTGCATAGTATCCACCACAAGTTTGGCCACGTCGGCTTCAAGGGGTGGAAGACCATTGATGCGAGACTGGATCTCATCTGTGTTGAGTCCATTACAAGTCTGGTTGAGTCGGTCGCTGATCTCATTGAGCGCCTCTTGACTGAGGGGCTCGACCATGGTCAGTAGTTGCTGCTTGACCGTGCCTCCGCGCAGTACGAGGATGAGCAGCACCAACCGTCCCTGGGTAGAAATGAGTTGCAGGTGCTTGTAGCGCGATTCCGTGGCTTGGGGGGCGGTCACCAAGGCAGCCCCACGGGCAGTGCGGGCCAGGACAGAAGTCGCCAATGGCATCCATTGCTCGAAATCCCGGCGTGCCTGGTGAAACTGGTGGGCGATGGTGCGGCGCTCGTGCAAGGGCAGGGTTACCTCCCCCAGCAGCCGCTCGACAAAGTAACGGTAACCATGGTGCGTAGGAACACGTCCGGCGGAGGTATGTGGATGGGTGAGATAGCCCAACTCTTCCAGCCGTGCCAGTTCATTGCGCACGGTGGCTGTGCTTATCTCGAGACCATAGCATCCGACCAGCACACGGGAACTAACCGGGGATGCACTGCCCACGTATTCCCGCACAACCAGGCCCAGAACGGTCTGTTGGCGCGGTGTTAAATCATCCATTTCCCATCCATAATCTAATTTAGCACTCTCATCTATAGAGTGCTAAAGTTCAGTTCCCCATCATACCACAGGGCAAAGAATCTGTCAAATGACTTTGGCACAGGTGACTGTTCAATGAATGGGACAAAAGGTCTGGGCAGCAAAGGCAGCCTACAATTGTCCTGGGGCGCTGGAGCTACGCCCCAGCCAGAGCCTACATGTACAGCTCCATCATGTCATACTGC
>JAXHUO010000098.1:0-10620 GCA_034189605.1 Chloroflexota bacterium | reverse complement strand
TCACCACCCCCGACGGCTCCGACGCCATCCACCTGACCAGCATCACGGTGCCAGCCCCATGACCCACATCCCACCTCACACCTCACGTCTCACGTCTCTCATTTCACGTTTTGCGCACCACGACAAGACGGCCGACTGCCTGATCCTGATTCTCTTCGTCTGCCTGGTGTTGGTCATCACCTATCCCTTGCCCCTCCAACTCGCCACCCACCTGGCAGGTGACGACTATGACGTGTGGGCCCGGCCATGGGCTACGTGGTGGACCAAAACAGTCATTCAGAAAGGTCGCAGCCTGTATCACACAGATATGCTGTTTTATCCCCTGGGTGTCAGCCTGGTCTACCACAGTTTCAGTCACGTCAACACCGCAGTTGCCCTATTATTGGAACCACTGGCCGGATATATTGCCGCGCACAACTTGACGGTTCTCCTGGCTTACATCCTCAGCGGGTTCAGCATGTACTTGCTGGGCAAACACATAACGGGCAGTACTGGCGCGGGCCTGGTCGCTGGTCTGATCTTTACCTTTTCCACCTACCACATTGACCAGAGTTCCCACCTGATTATCTTGACCACTCAGTGGATTCCATTCTGGATACTGTCCGTCATCCGCATCTCCCACAACGAACATCCACTTCGGCACGCCCTGCTGGCCGCGTTGTTTCTGGCCCTGACGGCGCTTTCCAGTTGGCACCTGCTGCTATTCTCCGCACTGTGGTTGGTGCTCTACCTTGCCTACCTGACACTCGGCACAAAAGACTCGCAGCCCACTACCAAATGCCCACAGCCAACTACCAAACGCTCACAGCCAATTATCAAATGCTCACAGCCCCCGTCACGGGGGCGTACCATGCAACAAGCCATCCCCTTGGACACTACCAAATGCCCACAGCCAACTACCAAACGCTCACAGCCAACTACCAAATGCTCACAGCCCCCGTCCCGGGGGCGTCCCATGCAACAAGCCATCCCCTTGGACACCCCGCCCGCGACACCATCGGAGACAAAGACAAGAACCAAGAGCCAGGAGAAACAGCCCGGCACAAGGTGGCCCATACTGCGCGCATTAGGCCTGATGGGCATCGTCACCCTGATACTGATCGGCCCCTTTCTTTTTCCGCTGCTGACAGGCCTCCCCTCCCCACAGAGGGGGATGGGGGGGGATGGACAACCGGAATGGATACACGTGCCCTATCGCGGAGAGAATGCCACTGACGTGCTGGCGTTTTTCGTGCCCAGCCGCCGCCATCCCTTGATCGGGCCGTTCGTCGAACCGCTACATCACCGCATCGGTCGTAGACAAGTGTTCCTGGGCTACGTACCATTGGCGCTGGCATTGCTCGGTGCGGTCAAACAGTGGCGTAAAGCGTGCTTCTGGGTATTCTCCACACTTGCATTCTTCTCAATATCGCTGGGGGCCTACATCCGTTTCAACGGCGTGCTCAGCGAGCGACCACTGCAGCCCTGGCTACTCCCCCTGGCCGGGTTCATCCGCGATCCCACTCGTCTCACAGTTATGACGACGCTAGGACTGGCACTTCTCGCGGCACTGGGTATCGCGTGGCTGGAGCAAAAGGCTCGCCGTTCGTCACAGGCGTGGGTTGTGGTGCTAGGATTGTCTGTACTGATATTATTCGAGTACCTGCCCTGGCCATTCCCGACCACCCCCGTCAGCATCCCGCCATTCTATGAGCAACTCCAGCAGGAGACTGATCTCTTTGCCCTCGCCGACATCCCGGTACGCCAACTCGAGATGCGCCGCAAAAGTATGTTCTACCAAATTGTGCACCAAAAGCCAATTGTCGAGGGCATCGTCGCGCGCACGCCGCCCGACGCGTACGCTTTTATTGACCAACATCCAATCCTCTCAGCGTTTGCCGAGAGCGACAAGGGACCCCCCGGCAACGACGTATCCCGTCATCTGACCTCGCTGGCAGACGCTGGCGTGCGCTACCTGATACTACACCGCCATTTCCTGACGGCCCAGCAGGTCGAGAACTGGCAACTGTATCTGCCCCACACCCCCTTCTATCAGGATGACCAAATTATCGTGTACCGGACTCGGCCTGTGTTAGGGCAAGATTTGCCAATCTCGTTGCCGGTGAACGATGAAATAGGACTGGTTTACGCGCGCCTAAATACTCGCTACCCACGTACAGGGGAGACGCCATCACTGCAGACAGCATGGATGGCCACTCAAAGCCCCGCTCATACCTATCGCGTGCGCTGGGTGCTCGTTGCACCCAACGGACATACATCTCAGATCGCCGCAGAGGAACTATGTCCCGGCTGGCCCACCGAGACTTGGCAGGCGGGTGATTTCGGCCTGGGTCAGTACGAATTGCCTGCCGACCTACCGCCAAGCCCGTACCGCCTGCAAGTCCAACTGGTGGACGAGCACGGATACACAGCGACACGGGACGTCAACAGTGTGCTGATCCTGCCAGCCGAAGGGAGCACGCCGACCAGTGTGAACGCAGCGCCAATTGCAACGTTTGACGATCAAATCGGATTGATCGGGATGCAACTCCTGCCCGGCGACCAGATGCTCCATCTCTATCTTGAATGGCACGCACTGCAGGACCTTGATCGGGATTACAAACTGTTTGTGCACCTTCTGGATAACAAGGGCCAGTTACTCAGACAATCCGACGTTATGCCACACGATTGGGCTGCACCAACGTCCGCTTGGCGCAAAGATCAAGTGCTGAGCGACCTGGTGACCCTGGACACATACGGACTACCAACGGGAACCTACACGCTCTCTATGGGGCTATACGAGACGGTATCTCAGGAGCGGTTGCCTCTACGCCTGCCGGACGGCTCACTGGCCCCCGATGCGACGTTGCAGCGAGAGGTCTGCTTGCCGTGATGCGCATGTTCAAAACGCCCTCCCACAGACCCCCAGCCCCTATCTCCCGCAGGCTCTCAGCCCCCGTCCCGGGGGCGGTATCACCCCCCGCCTCCCACAGGCTGCTCTCAGCCCCCATCCCGGGGGCGGTATCACCCCCTGCCTCCCACAGGCTCTCAGCCCCCATCCCGGGGGCGGTATCACCCCCTGCCTCCCGCAGGCTCTCAGCCCCCATCCCGGGGGCGGTATCACCCCCTGCCTCCCGCAGGCTCTCAGCCCCCATCCCGGGGGCGGTATCACCCCCTGCCTCCCGCAGGCTCTCAGCCCCCGTCCCGGGGGCGGTATCACCCCCCGCCTCCCACAGGCTGCTCTCAGCCCCCATCCCGGGGGCGGTATCACCCCCTGCCTCCCGCAGGCTCTCAGCCCCCGTCCCGGGGACGGTATCACCCCCTGCCTCCCGCAGGCTCTCAGCCCCCGTCCCGGGGGCGGTATCCAGAGACCCCACATCCCACCGGACCCACCTCCTGGTATTCCTCCTGTTCGTGGTTATCACCCTAACATTCACCTACCCCCTCATCATCCAAATGAACACCCACTTTGCCGGCGACAACATTGACGTGTGGCTCAATATGTGGGCCAACTGGTGGACCCGCAGATCGCTGCGCGAGGGATTACCTTTCTACCACACAACCGCCATTCTCCACCCCCACGGCACTCCGCTCTACTTTCACAGTTTCAGCCACACCCATACGGCCCTGTGGCTGCTTTTGGAACCGTTGGCGGGCCCTCTGGCCGCCTACAACACGACCGTGCTTGTGGCCTTCACATTGCTGGGCTTTGGCATCTACCTGGTAGTGCACGAGTTGACCGGTCACGCCGGTGCGGGGTTCGTGGCCGGCCTGGCAGCCACGTTCGCCCCTTACCACGCATGGGAGTGTGCCCATCCCACTCTGTTTAGCACCCACTACATCCCGTTGCTGCTGTGGGCTCTGATCACCCTGTTTCGCCGTCCAAACTGGTGGCGCGGTGTGCTCGCAGGCATCTTTTTCACATTGAACGCGCTCGCCAGTTGGCATCAACTGGTATATTCTGCGGTGATAGCCGGTCCATACCTGGCGTGGAGCCTTTTCACCCAGCGCGAGAGATGGGAAAAGCACCTGTGGCACAGTCTGCTAGTCGCCTTACTCGTCGCGGCTGTGTTGACCGGCCCGATCGTTTTACCCCTGTTGCGCGAACAGACCCGCGCTGGTTATGCCGAGACCAACATTGATTGGGTGTTCAACACGGATGTACTTGCCCTGGTGACACCCTCGTTTTTCCACCCACTGTGGGGTGAAACGGTCCGCCCGCTATACGACCGCTTCCCGGCCCCCAATCGCCCGGCTTTTGTGGGTTACATCGTCCTGGTGCTGGCACTATTGGGCCTGCCGCGCCTGCATCGCGAACACGGCTGGCTGGTTATAACGACGCTGCTCGCGCTGGTGTTGGCTCTAGGCACCAGATTGTACGTGAACGGTTACGCCATCACACCCAACCTGCCCTGGTACACCCCAATCATCGGCTTTGTCCGTACACCGATCCGGTTTAACCTGGTGCTGGGCCAGTGCCTGGCCATACTGGCAGGCTTTGGTGTAACAACCATAAAAACCCGCCTTCAAAAATCCGTATCATTGGCCATTGTTCATTGTTCATTGTTAATTGTTCCTCTCGTCTCCGCCCTGGTTCTGTTCGAGTTTCTGGCATATCCTTTCCCCACCACTCGCGCCCACACCCCGCCCTTTTACGCCCAACTGGCCCAAGAACCAGGCTCATACGCCATCGTCGAAGCACCACTGGACCGCCAGACGGACAAGTTCTATATGTACTGGCAAACAGTGCATGGAAAGTCCCTGGTCAACGGGCACGTCTCTCGCCCGCCAACATTGGCCTTTGACTTTATCCAGGGGAACGGTATCACCCACGCCTTTGCCCAACGAGAGCCGCTGCGCGGTCGTGCCCAACTGGGCGCCGAACTTGCTGCCCTGGCCGAAGCAGACGTCCGTTATATCATCGTCCACAAACAACTCCTGTCCCCCGAACTCGCTGGCGATTGGATCGCTGCACTGGCCACACGCCCAGTTCACGAAGATGATGATCTGATAGTGTTTGCCACGCGGCCAGAACCCGGCGTCAACTTTGGCGTGGAACGTGACTTTAACGGGCTTTTGCTCTCCCAGGTATGGTTGGAGCCCGGCCAGCCTCCTATGTTGGAAAGCCACTGGATAACACCGGAACGACATAGTCTTACCCTGACGCTGCGCGCCGTGGAGGGGAAGGATAAAAGCCCGCCCTACTCTCAGGTGCTGGCAGTGGAAAAGGGACCGTTTTCTATCGTGCGAGTGCCCTTATCTCTGCCAGACCTGCCAGCGGGCGAATACGAGTTGTTACTTTCGAACGATGCCGCGTCTTTCACCCTGCCCCAACGCCTGGTCGTCACGCCAGATGGCTGGTTCGCTGCGCGGCTCCAGCCCAACGTGACCTGGAACGATTCCCTCGCCCTACGTGGGATTGACTGGCACAGGCTTGCCAATACCCTTTACGTTGATTTACAATGGCAAGCCCGCCAGACGCCTGGGGGCGATTTCAAGTTTTTTGTGCACCTGCTACCCCAGAATGAGGACAGTAGTGATGTGGACGGCCCACCTGCTGCCCAGTTCGATGGTATGCCGTGCCACTGGACGCACCCTACCTCGCTGTGGAGGATGGGTGAACTGGTCGCTGACCAGGCCCTGGTGGACCTGCGTGGCATACCAGCAGGCACTTATCGGCTCGCTATCGGCTGGTACGTACCTGATACCAATGAACGGCTAGCAGGCATAAACGCAACAGGTCAGCCGCTGCCCGAAGGACGGCTGCTTCTCGACCATGTTATTGTGATTCCATAGCCAATAGGCGCTTCGGCCAGATAAAAAATGACCAAAATGACTAATCACGACGCAACGCGCAACACACACACACCAACTGTTCATTGTTCACCGCTCACTCTCATTGCCCTTGCCACCCTCATCTTCATCGCCGCCCTTGCCCTCAACCTCAGCCCATACTTGCGCGGCCCGACTGAGTGGCGTTGGGCCTATGCCATTCCTGGACAACCGGCCCGCCTCTGGATCTCGGCGTTGGCGCTGGCCCTATACCTGGCGCTCGCCTCCGTATGGGTGATGCACATCACGCGGAAACCATACCCCCCCCGGTGGCAGACGCGGGGTTTTCTCATCTGCCTGATGCTGGCCGTCCCCCTCATCCAGGCCAGCCTATTGGCCCTCGATTACTCGGACGTACTCGTGCCTGTTTTCTACCGCACTGTCTCTGCCGACGCCAGCGGCGTCTTTTCCGTCGGCAGCACCATTGAGGACGGGGGTGACTTTCTGCGCCACTACCCGACGCTGATGCCGACGCTCCCCGTCCACCCCCAACGTTACCCTCCTGGCCTGCCACTTCTCTTTTACCTGGCCCGCCGCCTTCTGGAACAGACACCCGCCCTGGCCGAAACGCTGGGCTTTCGCCTGCGCCTCTACCAGTGCCACGACCTGACCCTGATGCGTCTATCCAACGCCTCCATCAGCAGCGCCATCATCCAGATGGTCCTGCCATTGGTCAGCGGGCTGGTTCTGCTCCCTATCTATGGACTGGCCCGGCGGGCCTATGGCCGGCGCACCGCCGCCTGGGCTGTCGCCCTCTACCCTCTCGTGCCCTCTTTCGCCCTTTGGTCAGGGCGGTGGGAGCAGTTCTACCCGCTGCTGGTATGCACCGCCTGGTATTTTTTCCACATCAGCCTGACTCACCCTCGCCGCTCCACCTTTATGCCATCCACAATCTACAGCCTGGCTGCTGGCCTCACTATGTCCATCGCCTCCATGCTGAATTTCGGCAATCTGGCTCTGCTCCTGCCGATGGCCCTCTTCGCCCTGTTCTGGCTCCTCACCCGACCATCTCCAATCTCTAACCTACAATCCCTAATCCCCAATCTTCTCGCCTTTCTCATCGGGCTGGGCTCACTCTGGGCCATCTACCGGTTGGCTTTTGGCACAGGCTTTTTCGATGTCTGGCGCGTCTCAATGTCCTATCACCTGGGCCTGAACCGCAGTTATTGGACCTGGCTGGTCTACCATCTGTACGATTTTTTCATCTTCCTCGGCCTCCCGCTGGCACTGCTCTTTCTGGTCGCCCTCGTCAAGGCAATACGCGATCTGCTCACCCATTATCGCCGCTACCACCATTTGTTATTCGCCACTCACCACTCGCCATTCACCACTCGTCATTCGCCACTCACCACTCACCATTCACTATTCGCCACTCGCCATTCCCCATTCCCCATTCCCCATTCCCCATTCCCCATTGACCCACTAACTCTGGGTTTCGCGCTGGGGCTGCTAATTCTCAATCTCTCCGGCACATCTCGGGGCGAGGTGGCACGGGTGTGGCTCTTCCTGACCCCCTTTGCAGCCCTCATAGCTGCCCGTGGGCTAGAGCTCCTCCACGCTAAACAGCGAAACTTTATACTCGTGGCCTCCCTCCTGGCCCTGCAACTATTCACGTTCAACACATACCTCCGCGTCGTCACCACCGGCCTAACCGCCCCTCCCGCCAGTGAGCACTCATTCGAGCCACCATCCATCGCCCACCCCCTGAGCGCTCGCTTTGGAGATTCCATCGCCCTCCTGGGATACGACCTGGAGCAGGAACTCCCATCCGCCTCAGGGGAAACAGAGAGGGTACTTCACCTGACTCTCTACTGGGAATCATTAAAGCCGATGGCTCGACCGTACACCGTCTTCACCCACCTGGTCGGGCCAGATGGCCAATTGGCCGGACAGCAGGATAATATGCCGCTGCGAGATACCGCCCCGACCACCTGCTGGCTTCCCGGCGAGGTTTTCGCCGATCCCTATGACATCTCCATCGGCCCCCAGGCAACACCGGGCGACTATACCCTGGAAACAGGATTTTACTTCTGGGAGACAGGCGCACGACTGCCCGTAACCGGGCCTGCTGCCGCCCTGGGCCACCGCGTCATCCTGACCCAGGTTCCGATTGGAGAGAAGAGATGAAACGCACACAATTCGTGTCTTCAATCCAATCCGCCATTTGTCTCATATCCCTCGTGCTGCTCTCGATCCCAGCCCTTCAGCCCTTGCTGACCAATGACTTTACCTGCGGCTATGATAACATCCTTCACCTCTGGCGTGCCATTGAGACCGACGCACTGCTAGAGCACGGCCTCATACATTCCCGCTGGCAACCTCACATGGCGCTGGGTTTTGGTTACCCCACGCTGCTCTTCAACCCTCCCATCTCCCCCCTGGTTGCCGCTCTCCTCCACCGCCTGGGACTGGCCTGGCCTGCCGCCGTCAATGGTACCTTCGTCACCGGCGCGCTGCTCTCCGCGTGGACAACCTGGCTGCTGGTACGAGAGTGGTGGGGCGACCTGGCTGGCGTGGTCGCCGGAGTGATCTTTGTCACCCTCCCTTTCCACGCCTATGTCAACTTCCACCGCGCCAGCATGTCCGAGGCCCTGGCCTGGGCATTTCCGGCGTTGATCCTCTGGGGCCTGATCCGCTGGCAGAAATACGGCCAGCGGCGGGGGCTACTGGCGGCCGCCGCTGGGGAGGCAGCACTGCTGCTCACCCACGACGCCTCTGCCTACCTGTTCCTCCCCCTATCGCTGGCAGCAGTCACAGCGCTGGCCCTGGCCCAACCCAACTCCCCCCGCCGTAAAGGAGATTCCCCAGACGAGGATAGCAGCCCAACCACCTTGCCCGTTGTCAACCCCAAACGGCCAATACGATGGCCCCTGCCAGGGGAACGTAACTATCATAGTTGCCACCTGCGTAACTCTCCGCGAGATCTCGAGTCAGGATGGGGGAGGTTGGGACGAACCATCCTGGCCCTGGCCCTGGGTGTGGGCCTGGCGGCGTTCTTCTGGCTCCCCTCCGTGCTGGAACGACCTTTTGTCCAGTTCGACCGCGTACTAGATTACCCTTACGCCGCCAGTTTCGTCGCCCTCGACTATATGCTGGAACCACCTCGCGCCGCCGATCCCACCTGGATCAATCCCTGGCTCCCCAAGGGTATAGGCCTGCTGCCAGCGGCGCTCGCCCTGCTATCCATCTTCACCTGGATCCGTGCGGAACGGGAACAGCGGTTCTGGCTGGCAGCAGTGGGCTCCGTCACGCTAGGCTATATCTGGTTGACCCTGCCCTACGCCCGGCCCATCTGGCGTTTGCTCCCCGTCCTGCACTACCTCCACTTCCCCTGGCGCTTTCTCACCCCGGCGGCGGTCGGCATCGCGATCCTTGGCGGCGCAGGAGCGCATTACGTCATAAGCGGTCAGGGTAAAGACCTTCGAGGTTTGCAGCCAAAACCTCGGAAGTCTGGCTACGCGCTCCTCGCCATCATCATAAGCGCATTAATCCTCGGTTCCCTGGGCTGGCTCTACCCTCCCCACTGCCCTCTCTCCCATCCAGCCACCTTACCCGGTATGCTAACCTATGAGCGGACCACCAGCGAACTCGGCGGCACCTACTTTAGCGAACTGCTCCCCGTCTGGGTGCACACGCTGCCCTCTGGCCCTGCGCCGGACGACGACCTGAACGCCGGGCGAGAGCCGCAACGGCTCAGGCCGGAGACACTACCGGAGGGGGCTCGGATTCTGCACGCCGACTATGGCCCTGTGGAAGCGACCATTGAACTGGACACCCCCGTGCCCTTCCGGGCCCACTACCTGGCCTTCTACTACCCTGGCTGGCGTGCCACTGTGGATGGCAACCCTGTCCCCATCGCCCCAACCGAACCCGACGGCCTCATCTCCTTTGACATCCCGGCCGGTCGCCACACGGTGCGCGTCCGCTTCGGCGAAACTCCCCTCCGCCTGCTCGCCGATACCATCTCCCTCCTCAGCCTGCTCATCCTCCTCGCCCTCATCCTCCGTCCATCGCGCATCACACAACTCAAATCCCGAATACCTAATACCAAATACCTGATACCGAATCCCGAATCCCGAATACCAAACTCCCACTGGCTCCTCTTGCTCACCTCCATCCTGCTCCTCACCGCCAAACTCGCCCTGATTGACCGCCTGGACACCCCCCTCCGCCGCGCGAACCTGGTGGACGGTCAGTTGCGTGACGTGGATGTGCCCACCGAGATCACCTTCGGCGACGAGTTCTTCCTCCTGGGCTACGATACCCTACAACAAGACAGCATCCCCAGTGATGGGCAGTTAGAGATCAGGACTTATTGGCAGGCACTCCAATCGGGCGGCCCTGACTATGGCATCACCGTCAACGTCGTGGACACCGAGGGCCACCGCTGGAACGGCCCCGACACTCTTCCGCCCCGCTGGCACCGCCCGCCGCCCCCCGTGGGAGGGTGGCCACCCGACCAATACGCCGTCGTTGCCCTCTCCGTCCCACTCCTTTCCGGCACACCCCCAGGCACCTACACTGTCCAGTTAGTCGCCTTCGACCGGGACACCCTGGCCCCCCTCACCGCCCACGACGCAGACGGGCGCGCCCTCGGCCCGGCGCTGCCCCTGGGGCAAATCGCCGTCACCACCCCCCGGCGACCCGCCGACCCTGAGACACTGGACATTCGCCACCGGCTCGACGCTCCCCTCGGCCCCCTCACCCTCCTCGGCGCCGACTTTGACCGCGACCAGGCCGCCCCCGGCGATCCCGTCCTCCTCACCACCTTCTGGCACGCCGACCAGCAGCCTGCCCAAGACCTGACCC
>JAXHUO010000097.1:0-10948 GCA_034189605.1 Chloroflexota bacterium | reverse complement strand
GGGGGGGGGAAGAAAACGCTCGCCAAGACCTCCGAGGTTTACAAAATGGTGCTCTCTCGACGACTTTGAATGGCAGACAACCCACTCTTCGAGCCAAATTGCGGCCAAAACCTCGGAGGTCTGAACGCTTACCATGGCTGTTTGTTAAAGTGGATATAGGGAGGTGTTGCGTTGAAAGGATACCGAAATTACTTCCTCGGCAAGCTGGGTTGGTTTTTGATCACTTTTGTTTGCGGCTTTATACTGAATTTCACCCTGCCCCGCTTGATGCCGGGAGATCCTGTGGCGGCCATCGTAGCAAGGCTGGCCCAAGGTATGAGCGATGCGACCGGGGTCCAGGCGATTTATCAGCAGTACACGGAGCTGTTCGGCACCAACAGACCTATGCTTGAACAGTTTTTTATATACGTGAGAAATGCGGTGCGGGGTGATTTTGGTTTCTCGTTCAGTATGTATCCCAGAACGGTGGCAGACGTTCTCAAATCTGCCATCGGGTGGACGGTGGCACTGCAGCTCCCGGCGATCATCGTTGGCTGGCTGATCGGGAACACACTGGGCGCGTTGGCGGCTTATCTCAAGGGAGGGTTTGATAAAGTCCTCATGCCCGTCAGTATTTTTGTGAGCAATTTCCCGGCATTTGGCATGGCAGTTTTTTTGCTGGTCATTTTTGGAGTCGCATTAGAATGGTTCCCCACCTCGGGCGGATATGGGTATGATATGATTCCTAACTTTAGCTGGGAGTTTATATGGTCCGTGATCGTCCATTATCAACTGCCATTCTGGTCAATCGTGGTGGTCGCGATCGGGGGGCAGGCCATTGGCATGCGCTCCATGGCCATCTATGAGCTGAATGCGGATTATGTAAATTACGCTCGTTTCATGGGAATCAAAGACCGGAAGATCATCAGCTATGTGTTTAGAAATGCCATGCTTCCACAGATAACCGGTCTGGCGTTGGCGATCGGTACCATGGTCGGCGGCGCGCTGTTTGTGGAGATCGTTTTTAGTTATCCAGGGCTTGGCTACACGCTGTTGAATGGTGTCATGGGACAGGATTATCCGCTGATCTCGGCATCTACGTTGATCATCACGGTGATGGTGCTGAGTGCGAACTTTATCATCGAAATCCTTTATGGCATCATTGACCCGCGCATTAAAGCGGCGCAGGCTGATTGAGGAAGGATGTTGTTATGAAACATACCATTCAGCAAATTTTCCGCTCCGGCAAATTTGTTTTTGGTTTCTCCATTTTTGTGGCGATTCTGTTGATCGTGGTCGTTTATCCGCTGATCATCACCGACCCACCATTAGACATCATCAGTCAGGGCACCTTCTTCGAGCCTGGGATCTATGTGAATGTTTATGACAGCATTGGTTCCCAGCCGTATACACTGAATCTGGATGATGCCGCTGCTAATCGCATTGCCGCCAAGTTGGGCGACAAGGAACGCCTGGACATGAA
This sequence comes from Chloroflexota bacterium, assembly GCA_034189605.1. Classification (GTDB taxonomy): domain Bacteria; phylum Chloroflexota; class Anaerolineae; order B4-G1; family B4-G1; genus JAUWNP01. The sequence continues at coordinate 9,486 of JAXHUO010000097.1, read as the reverse complement.
GGAATGGCTTTTGGCCTACGGGATTCCTGAAAGTGAGATCAATATCGCGGACACTGAACAGCTCCTGGGTCTGTGGGAGAACCATTACGACCCCAAGGCGAACATTGCCGGGACGACCAATGCCCAGCGAAATTACTATATTCGGCTCAATGCCTCGCTCGCAGGACTTTTATCAACAGAGGGGACGATCATTGCCACAAGAAACACGGACACGGGTACCCTTGAGGAGAAAAAGGTTGTCGGGCAATCTGATTACGTGAATATCAGCCAGGTTGCGAATGTACGGGTGTTGCCGCTTGGAACCGACAACTTTGGTAGGGATGTGTTGACGGAGCTGGTCAAGGCCACCGGCGTATCGCTGCAGATCGGTCTTGTCGGCGGTATCATTGCAACCTTGATCGGTTTGACCCTGGGATTGCTGGCGGGTTACATCGGCGGCCTGGTGGATGACATCATTATGTTCTTTACCAATCTTTTTATCGTCATCCCCACCCTAGTGTTGTTGATCTTGATTTCATACAGTATCGGGCAGGAAAGACGCGGTGCGACCACGATCGCCATAGTGATCGGGCTTACTTCCTGGTATTGGACCGCCAGGGCCGTGCGGGCGCAAGTGATTTCGCTGCGCCATCGCGACCATGTCAATCTGTCGAAACTATCTGGGCACTCTATCGTTTACATCATCTTTGCTGATATTCTGCCCTATATTGCTTCTTATGTCGTGATGGCGTTGATTCTGCAAATTTCCACGGCTATCCTGGCGGAGGCCGGGTTGTCAATCCTTGGGTTAGGACCTAGAACTACGGAAGTGCCAACCCTGGGGCTGATGTTGAACTGGGCCTTTATCTACCAGGCACATATCCTGGGAAAATGGTGGGCGTACTTACCCGTGCTCGTAACCATCGCACTGATTACATTCTCGATGAATTTGATGAATACTGGTCTCGACCAGGTATTCAATCCGGCATTGAGGGAGTAGGTGGTTGAAATGTCAAACGTAGTGCTAGAGGTCAGGGACCTGACAACAAAATATATCACCCGCTTCCGGGAAAATATTTACGCAGTTGACCACGTTTCTCTGAAGATCGAAGAAGGGAAATCGCTGGGAATTGCGGGAGAATCCGGCTGTGGCAAGTCAACGCTCGCGCTCAGCTTGATGGGTTATTACTTCCCTCCGCTGCACTATACGAGTGGTGAGATTATCATTGATGGGCAGAGTATTTCTGGGATGGAACCTGATGACGTTCGTAAATCAATATTGGGTAATGAGATTGCCTATATCCCCCAAAGTGCGATGAACGCGCTCAACCCCACCCAAAAGATAATCCACTTTGTTGAGGATGTGATTCATGCACATGAAGCCTACGTCACCAAGAAAGAGATTCATGAGCATGCCAGAAAGTTGTTCGAGACCGTGGGACTTCCAGAGAGCACACTGCAAAAGTACCCCGTTGAACTTTCTGGCGGCATGAAACAACGCACGGTGATTGCGATATCTGTGTTACTTTCTCCCAAAGTACTGATCGCTGATGAGCCTTCCTCCGCACTCGATGTCACCACACAAAAGATGGTTATCAAGATGCTGCGGGATTTGATGGGAAAGAGGCTTATCCAATCAATGATCTTTATCACGCATGAACTTCCATTGCTTTACAATGTGACCGATGACATTATGGTCATGTACGCGGGGCAGATTGTGGAGAAGGGCACCGCAAGAGAAGTTGTGTTTGATCCACTCCACCCTTATGCAAAAGGCCTCATGGGCTCAATCATCGTGCCTGAAGAAGGTCTGCGGGAATGTAAACTGACTGCCATCCCTGGAGTGCCGCCGAACCTGAAAAGCCCGCCGTTTGGCTGCCGGTTTGCCGAACGCTGTAAATACGTTCGGCCAGAATGCACGGCGTTTTCTGTGGGCATGCGTGATCTTGAATGCGGCCGCGCTTATCGCTGTATCCTCTCAGAAAAAGAACTGAGGGATGCCTATCAGAGGGAGTAGGAATTAGATGCCAGATGAAAGAAAAGTGTGCCTGAGCGGATCGGGACTCACCAAAGTGTTTGGTTTTGGCCGCCAGAAAACGGTAGCCGTGGATCATGTGGACTTTAGTTTCTACGAGGGCGAAGTTGTCTCGATCGTGGGTGAATCGGGCAGTGGCAAGACCACTTTGGCAAAGATGCTTTTGGGATTGATCAGCACTACGGAGGGTGAGATTTACTTCCAGGGGAAGAAGCGCGATATCAGTACGCAGAAGAAAAGACTGGAATATTGGAGAAACATTCAGGCGATCTTTCAGGATCCGTTCTCTTCGTATAATATCTTTCACAAGGTTGACTCTGTATTGTTAGACTGCATCAATATGCGCGGCGGTCGAAAATTTCCACACACAAAAAAAGTAGAGATGATGACAGAAGCGTGCGGCTTTGTCAACCTAAAGTTCGAGGAATTAACCAACAAGTATCCCTTCGAGCTTTCCGGTGGACAGATGCAACGCTTGATGATTGCCCGTATATTTTTGCTGATGCCCAAGATCCTGCTGGCCGATGAGCCAACCTCGATGATTGATGCCTGTTCACGCGCGACCATCCTGGATATGTTGATGCAATTGCGTGACGAAATCGGGATGACGATTATTTTCATCACCCACGATATCGGCCTGGCGTATTATGTTTCTGACAGCGTGTACATTATGGAGCATGGGAAGTTTGTCGAAAGTGGATCCGCCGATGAGGTGATTCTGCATCCGAAAGAAACCTACACCCAACGCCTGATCAGCGACGTACCAAAAATCTACGAAGAGTGGGATCTTTCAACTGTATGATCCTATAGCCGACATTACAGCGAGGCGACGTGCACACACAATCTCTAAACAATAACTGGCAATTCCGGGAAGCGGGAACCGACGAGTGGCTTCCAGCCCAGGTGCCCGGCTCCATCCACACCGATCTGCTGGCCCTGGAGCACATTCCCGATCCCTTCGTCGGCGATAACGAGCGGCGCGTGCAATGGGTGGCCGAGCGCGATTGGGAGTATCGGTGCACCTTCGAGGTCACGCCCCGGCTGTTGGACGAAGAGTGTGTCTTCCTGGTCTGTGACGGGTTGGACACGCTGGCCGGAGTCACGCTGAACGGTCAGCCGGTGGGCCACGCGGAGAACGCATTCCGCCACTACCGCTGGGAGGTCGCCAGCCTCTTGGCCGAGGGCGAGAACGAACTGCGCGTGTTCCTCTCGTCGCCGGTGGCCTACGTCCGCGCCCGGCAGAAGGAGCAGCCACTGCCCGGCCCCTCTCAGTCCATCCCGGGAGGCTCATATCTGCGTAAGTCGCCGTGCCAGTTCGGATGGGACTGGGGGCCGCAGCTTCCGCCCACCGGTATCTGGAAGGGAATCCGGCTGGAGGGATACACCGCCACCCGCCTGGACGATGTCCACTTGCGGCAACATCACGCTGACGGCGTCGTCGCCGTGAGCGCCGATGTAACCCTGGAACGTTGGCAAGATGTCCACTTGACCGCCACCCTGCGCCTCACCGCGCCCGATGGATCGGTGTGGGAGACAGAGACGGAACTTGGCGCGACGACCGGCAGGCTAGATATCGAGGTCCCCGACCCGCAACTCTGGTGGCCCAACGGCTACGGCGATCAACCGCTGTATGAGGTAGACGTCCTCCTGATGGCGGAGGATCGGCTCTGCGACCGGCGCACCTTTCAACTGGGCCTGCGAACGATTGAACTGCGCCAGGAGCCGGACGAGTTCGGCGATTCGTTTATCTTTGTCGTCAACGGCGTGCCGGTCTTTGCCAAAGGCGCCAACTGGATTCCGGCCGACTCCTTCCCTGACCGCATCACCAGCGAACACCTGGAGCACCTCATTCGCAGCGCGGCGGAGGCGCACATGAACATGCTGCGCGTGTGGGGCGGCGGGTTCTACGAGGAGGAGCGCTTTTACGATCTCTGCGACCGCTACGGCATCCTAGTGTGGCAGGACTTTGTCTTTTCCTGCAGCGCCTACCCGGTTGACGAAGCGTTTTTCGAGAACGTGCGCGTCGAGGCGATGCAAAACGTCCGCCGCCTGCGCCACAGGGCCAGCCTGGCGCTGTGGTGCGGCAACAACGAGATGGAGTGGGGCTGGGTCGAGTGGGAATGGGACGCGCCGAATAGAAAGCAGCTCAAAGAGGCCTACGACCGTATGTTCCACCACCTTCTGCCTGAGATGTGCGCCGCCGAGGATCCCGACACGCCTTACTGGCCCAGTTCACCCTCCTCCGGCACGCCCTTCGTCGCCCCCAACGGCGTCCGGGCCGGCGACACCCACAACTGGGAGGTGTGGCACGGCAACCGGCCATTCGAGGCCTACCGGGAACATCAATCCCGCTTTGTGAGCGAGTTCGGCTTTCAATCCCTGCCGCCGCTGGCGACGATCCGCACCTACGCCGATGAGGCCGATTGGAATATGACCTCCTATGTTATGGAACACCATCAGCGCAATGAGGCCGGCAATGGGAAGATCATCAAACACCTGACCGACCACTTCCAGATGCCCAGGGACTTTGCCTCGCTGGTGTACCTGACGCAGGTGCTCCAGGCCGAGGCAGTGCGCACCGGCGTAGAGTTCTGGCGGCGCAGCCGACGCTGCACCGGCGGCACGCTCTACTGGCAGTTGAACGATTGCTGGCCCGTGGCCTCCTGGTCGAGCCTGGATTACTTTGGACGCTGGAAAGCGCTCCACTACGCCGCCCGCCGCTTCTACGCCCCGGTGCTGCTTTCGGCGGAGAGGCAGGGGACGAAGGCGACCCTGCACGTCATCAACGACCTGACAGGCGAGTGGCGGGGCACCGTCCGCTGGTCGCTGGAGACGCTAGAGGGCGGGGTACTGCGGTCAGAGGAGGAGGCGGTGACCGTGTCCGCACTGAGCGCGGCACATATCTGCGCGCTGGATTTCTCCGACCAGGTTGACGTCGAGAATCGGCGCCGGGTCGTGCTGGTCTACGAGCTGTGGCGGGACGGCGAGCGGTTGAGCGTGGACATGTCGCCGTTCGTCCCCGACAAGCACCTCGAGTTGAGCGCCCCGGGGTTGCGCTGGACCGTCGAGGGGAGCAATGGGAAATTTGAGATCAAGATCGCGGCCCGGCGCTTGGCCCGCTTCGTCTGGCTGGAACTGGAAGGGGCCGACCCGATCTTTAGCGACAATTACTTTGACCTTCCGGCCGGCCGGACAGTCAATGTGAAGATATCCACGCCGGAGGGGTGGTCCGTCGAGCGGGCACGCGAATCGCTGCGCGTGCGGAGCCTGGTCGATTCATTCTGAGCAAATGACAAGTGGAGGACTGATGCGGCAGAGACCATTCTAGTCACCGGCGCCAACAGTGGATCGGGTCTCTCGCTCGCGGGCAAGTTCACCGATGATGCCAACCCTCGGCAAACACAAAGTCTCCGGCACTTTTCCAAGCGCAGCGGCAAGTGTCGGGGACTTTCGGGGTCAATTGAAACCAGGCAAGAATTCAACACTTGCTAGCACAGAAGGAGCAACATGAAAGAGCAAATAGAACAAATCCTGATGGAAATGACGCTTGAAGAAAAAATCACCTTACTTGCTGGCGCGGATCAGTGGCACACCCACACAATCGAGCGCTTGAATATCCCGACCCTGAAAGTTAGTGACGGTCCCAATGGCGTACGCGGAGAAGGGGGCGACACCTGCGAGATCACCTCAGCCAGTTTCCCTGTCGGGACGGCGATAGGGGCCACCTGGAATCCTGAACTGATTGGCCAAGTTGGAAAAGCCCTGGCGCAAGAAGCCAAGGCCAAAGGCGCACATGTCTTGTTGGGTCCCACCGTGAACATCCACCGCGCGCCACTTGCCGGGCGAAACTTTGAGTGTTTTTCCGAAGACCCCTACCTCTCAGCGCGGATGACTGTTGCCTACATCAAAGGCCTACAGGAGAATGGAGTTGGCGCGTGTGTGAAACATTTTGTATGCAATGACCAGGAACATGAGCGCTTTTCTATCAGTTCCGAAGTCAGGGAACGCGCCTTGCGGGAAATCTATTTACCACCCTTTCAGGCTGCGGTGAAGGAAGCGGGGGTTTGGACAATCATGTCGGCCTATAACCGCATCAACGGTACCTATGCTAGCGAAAACGATACTCTTTTGCTTGACATCTTGAAAGACGAATGGGAATTTGATGGCCTGGTGATCTCAGACTGGTATGGAACCTATAGCGAAGAGGTGGCAGCAAGTGGATTGGATCTGGAAATGCCCGGCCCCGCCCGCTGGATGGGTGAAAAAGCCTTGAAAGCGGTCCGCAGTGGTCGCGTTGACGAGGATAAAATCAACGACAAGATTCGCAGGCTGCTCCGTACGCTGATACGAACTGGCGCCTTTGACCAGGCTGAAATGCCTGCCGAAAAAGCCATTGATCGCCCCGAACATCGTCAATTGATCCGCCAAGTCGGCGACGAAGCTGTTGTATTATTAAAAAATGAAGAGCAAGTATTACCCCTTCAAACTGAAAAAACCCAGCGATTAGCGCTCATTGGAGCCAACGCGAAAAAGATCTCCTTCCAAGGGGGAGGAAGCTCTCAGGTGAACCCTCATTATGTTATCTCTCCTTTGGAGGCTATTTCGGATCGTGCGGGCGAAAAGATTGAGGTTAACTATGCGCTGGGTTGTACAGTCTACAAGGAAATCCCCCCCCTGGAGCAGGACTGGCTTATTGATGAAAAGGGTGTATCCGGGCAGTTGAATGTGCGCTATTATGACAATCCCAATTTGGAAGGAGACCCGGTTCATCAGGTGACCACCGGAAGCTCGCAACTATCCTGGTTTGGGGGAAAAGCACCACACTTTGACCCTGCTCAATTTTCCATGAGGTTGAATGGGGCCTTCCAGGTACCTGAATCAGGCATCTACACATTCGAGTTGGGTTGTATTGGAAGAGCACGCTTATTTATTGATCATGAATGCCTTGTTGATTTATGGGAACAGGAGGACACAGAACCAGACCAAGGGCATCAAAAAAAATACCAACGGAAACTTGAACAAGGAAAACGGTATCAATTAGATTTGGAGTATGCCTCCAAACCGGGGCCTCGTTGGCGTGGTGTGCGGGTGGGTTGCTTGTCGCCCCTGCCGGACGATCCAATAACTGAAGCGGTTGACCTGGCAAAAAACGCCGATGTTGCCATCATAGTTGCTGGGCTGACCCCAGAATGGGAATCTGAAGGACAAGACCGGATTAGTATGGATTTGCCCAAGGAACAGAATCAGCTCATTGAGCGTGTAGCAGCAGCCAATCCCAATACGGTAGTGGTGCTCAATGCTGGATCCCCCCTTCACATGCCCTGGTTAGATAAAGTCAAAGCCGTCGTGCAAATGTGGTACTTGGGCCAGGAGAGTGGTCATGCCCTGGCAGATGTGCTTTTTGGAGATGTAGATCCCTCTGGTCGGCTGCCCACCACCTTCCCCAAGCGCATCCAAGACAATCCTGCCTATATCAACTTCCCTGGCGAAAATGGCAAAGTTCATTACGGAGAAGGGATATTCGTTGGTTACCGTTATTACGACAAAAAGGGACTTGAGCCGCTATTCCCCTTTGGACATGGCCTCTCCTACACCACGTTTGAATATGACAATTTGCGGTTGAACGCAGGTGAATTTGGCCCCAGCGACTCGATCCAGGTTCAAGCAGAGGTGACGAACACCGGGATAAGAACGGGGCAAGAAGTCATCCAACTCTACTTGCGGGACGTCAAATCAAGTTTGGTTCGCCCCCCTAAAGAATTGAAGGCTTTTGCCAAGATCGAGCTCGATCCCGGGGAGACAAAAACCATCTCCCTATCTTTGGAAAAAAGCGATCTGGCTTTCTATGATGATGCCCAAAAGGCTTGGGTTGTCGAGCCGGGTGAGTTCGAGGTGTTGGTTGGACGCTCTGCGGGAGATATTCGTTTAACAGGGAAGTTTAATTGGAAGGGAGATCAATAACCATAGATCAACGTCCTTTAGAAATTCAGTTGGAGAGAGCACACTCCAAGATGCGGTACCGCCTATGTAGACATCAATGCTCTCCCCATTCACTCAAGAAAGGTTGACTGGACGTCTGCTCTGTCCTGCTCACATCTTTGTCACTCTCCCGGAGCATCTGGTCAACGGCTGGCATCAGCGACTTTCCTCCGCAGGTTGTCCCGCACCCGCCACCGAGCGACCGGTGTTCCGCCTGGTGGCCTCGTACAAAGCTCCGCGCTCGGACGCCCCTCACGGTTCAGTGCGCTGGCGAATGAGTAGTGGCAGCGGGCAGAAAGATCGTCCTTCCGGCCGGGGCGCCGGAGCCGCAGACCCTGGGGGACGTCGTGAATGACCTGGACCGCAGGATGTGGGAAGGACGGTTGGAGGATTATCTGCCCATCCCAACCGGGTTCACGCTCCTCCCCATCCCTGGCACCAGCCCTCACCTAGTCGCTCGCTATCTCACCGGCGTCGGCAACGTCGCCGATATTCTCTTCGCCGATCAGGTCTGAGCCAAGGCCGGGATGCATCCTTCCGTCTACATCAGCGGCGACGTGATCATCCACGGCGAGATGTCCAAGCAGGGCGCCCCCTTCTTCCGCGATACCCTCTATCTCATGGGCTATCAGCTCGCCCTCCACTGTGCCTACTTTGGCAACACCTTCCTCGACGCCATCGAACGCGGCAAGAGCGAGGTCGAGGCCACCATTCACACCGCCCACAAGGTCAACCGGGTCTTTATTCACCTCCTCCAACACGACGAGCCCTTTGACCCACCTGACATCTCCGACTACGACTCCTTCCGCCGCCAAGGGGAAGTGCGTATGTATCGTTATCTGGCCGAAAAACGGAATAGTCGCCAACGCAGCACCAGAAAGCGCCGGCGACCTCGGAAACGTCGGTGACCGTAACCCGCCGGGCCGCCCCCATCATTGGCGCTCGAAGCGCAAAAGCGGCTTTATCCGCACGACGTCTCGCCTGGTCTTGCCAGGTCTGCGTCATAGGAGCCTTGCTCCTAAAAACTGGGAGCGGCCCGGACACAAATAGTGTACCAGTGTTTGCCGGTCGTGTCAACCCACTCAACCGCCAACTCCAGTCCCTCTGCGGCGCGGGGCTTATGTCGTCAGTCTCCTCGACGCTTTGACGTCGTGATTAAGCTTGACTGCCCGCTTCTGCCGCATCCCAGATGCGTGGACTTTGCGATTGTCGAGAAACGTCCAGCCGAGTTCGTACTTGATGACGCCCACGAGGGCGAATGCCTCACCAGGATGAACGGGACGTTTCTCCAAAAGTGGCCCGCAGGCACGGGCGACGTTGCTGGCTGCTGAGTGGTCGCCTACTTCGCCACATTGACTGCCGGTCGCACTGATACGCTCACCCTTTCAAAAATCGGGCCTCCGCCACGATCATTGCCCCCTGCCTGTTCGCCGCTGTTCCTGTGGGACTTGACAAAGTTACAAGATGCTTACGGGGATTAGGGTCTTTCGGAG
>JAXHUO010000096.1:0-11214 GCA_034189605.1 Chloroflexota bacterium | reverse complement strand
AAGTGCACGAGCAGTTGGAGCAGATGCCAGATTCGCCAGAGAAGGAATTGGTGGAGCAAACGTTGCAGCAATTGGAAGCCGAACCTTCACAAGAGGAGGAATCTGACAAGAGCGGAGTGGAAAAACTGGTCGAAGGTGTAGCCGAGGTATTGCCAGACGTGGCCGAGGCTACAAGTTGTGGAAAGTGTGGCAGAGAGCCAACAATAATAATAGGAGATAATTACAATGGCTGAAAAACAACTGTATCAGAACGATCCACGTTGGAAAGATCAGGTTTTGGGACACGGCACCGGCGAAACAATTGGCGTGTATGGCTGTTTGCTCACCAGCATGGCCATGGTCGCCAACCACTTTGGGGGTGACGAAACGGTCGCGTCCTTTAACGAAAAGATGAAACAAAAAGGCGGGTTCCAGGTCCAGTGGGTCAGGCCAGCCATGATCTCATCCGTGCAACCCAACGTGAAATACCAAAAACGGGTGCAGTGCTCCAACCAAACGGCCCCTCTGGACGAAATTGACGCTGCGTTGGAGGGTGGTTCTCTGGTCGTCGTGATGATAGATCGCGCGCCTGCTCCAGGCATACAGGGCCACTGGGTCGTCCTGCATGAGAAACAAGGCGATGATTACCTGATGTGGGATCCGTGGGAAAAAAAGGGAGCCCCGAACACGCTGACGGGGCGGTATAGCCATGGCACGCCGGCAGAAATCATCCAGGACGTCATCTGGTTTGGCGGAGAGCCATCCGCCCAAGCGGCGGAAAAACCCGCTACGCCGGCAGCTCCGGCCCCGGCGCCCACAGCGGGCAAAAAACCGACGACAGACCCGAGTGAACCGTTGGTGGTCCATCCGCTCGTTGATGGGCTAAAGATGCGCCGCCAACCCCAAATCGGTCCATCCAACATCATCAAGCAGTTGCCAACGAGCGCCAGGTTAATAGCGTTAGATCCTGCGAGCGCTCGGGCCAAGATCGGCCAGCACGGCGAGTGGATGCACGTGCGCGACATCGAGGAGGATAAGGGATACGTGGCCGCCTGGTACGTCACACCGGCGGCTGACCCTTCCCTGGGGGTGCAGAAAAAAGAGACGGCCAACAAACCCACTCCGCCCACCAAACTCGTGGTCAAAACCACGACCGAGGACGTCGCGCTGCGCACGCAACCCCAGGTAGGCGAAAATACGCTCATCGAGCGGTTGCCATTCCCCACGGAATTGCTGGTCACCGAGTCTGGTGACGCAGCGTCAAAGATCGGGGTGTACGACCAATGGCTGCAGGTACACACCCTGGACGGCACGAAAGGGTACGTGGCTGCCTGGTACGTGGTCAAGGCATAGTTGCTGCTGCCAGGAGTGCAAACATTCCTCCCTCCCCAGCCTTCACCTTGCCGAGGGGAAGGAGGATGGGGAAGGTGCTCTTCGGGCATCAATTCCAAGGCCACAGTCCACATCTTGCGACACTCATTTGCGACGCATTTGCTGGAAGATGGCGTTGATCTGAGATACATCCAGGAGTTGATGGGGCACTCCAACACGAAGACGACTCAACGGTATACACACGTTGAGCAAACGCGCGTCAGGCCGAGTTCGTAGCCCGCTGGACGGATAGGTTGGACACACTTGACGAAGCAGAGAAAGTGCATAGAATCCGTGTATAGATAGGTACGTTAAGTGACACATCTGTCACAACTATAGTCAGGTCGGTTTCTCGACGATGTGTATATGCACAAGCGTATCCATTCTTCGCTGGGCTACCTCACCCCGGCTGAGTTCGAGAAGCAGTGGCGAAAGGAGCAGGCTCTGGCCCTCGAACTGAACTAAGAATCACTCAAAAAGTGTCCAATCTCAGGGGTTCAGTTCACATCTCACCTATATGAACACTCAGCTGTCAAAGATCAAACCGATCTTTCGATCAAGCGATCTTTGCCGCCCATCCCCCGGATTACTCCGGTTTCGAGCGAACGGATCGCACACATCGGGTTGGAGATGACCGTTAGAACCCGCTTGAAAGCTGAGTGCAAAGGAAAACTCGACATGCTTCGTTTGACCAGAATCGGAGAGGGGGCTTGCTACGTTAGTGACACGACAAACCTGTACATTGCCTGGTCAATGTTGTGTTACTCGTCCAATCTGTTCTGGGGCTGTGAAACGATCAAGGAGTTGGATCAGGCGAGGTCCTTGTCTGATCGGTTCTTCGAGCAGCATGAACCTGCGGCGTTCTCGGAACTTGTCGAGCTGTTTCAGGGTATGGAAAGTTCGGTGCTAGATGCAGTTAGGATCGTTATATACTTTGAGAACTACTTCAAAGCCAGACTGCTGTTGGAGAGATACGTGATTCACCAAATGGATCTGAATGTTTGTCGGGAGCATTATCCGCAGTTTGTGATGGGCAAGGCAAGACAGAGACTCTTGCAGAAGACAACTCCGATTTCGATAGACGAGGTCAAGCGAGCCGAGAAACACGAGGGCTACAGTGTTGAGCCTCTTCGAACACTCACCAAACGAACAATCGGGATGGGTATACTCCTCGGGAAGCCCAGGTATCGGGCAATCTATTCGAGAGATCGGGCATCAGATGATCGGAAGATGTTCTCTGTGTTACAGAAACTGAATGAAACTCGCAACACCCTGCATTTCCTAAACGTAGAGTACATCGCATCGGGGGGAATTGCTGTCGACGATTTCGTGTTCTTGCGCGATTACGTCTCTGGTCACGTAGATGCCCTTGCCGACAGAATACGGAATGAGAGTGAGTCAAAACTGGAGATTGGAGAGAAAGAGATTCATAGCTTTCTTCCAGATAGTGAAGTAGTGGCATTCGATGGCTGAAGGTCAGGTAGTGGGTTCTAACACTGCATGCACCCCACGCAGCTATCGCCGCGAGTTGTATAGGCAGTCCTGGTTTCGGCTGGGGTGATACAACGGACAGCTCAATGGGCAAGCCGCCGCGCGGGTGATGCTAACCGTTATGCGGCGCAATAGAGCGAGCGATAGGTCTCGCCAGATCAAGATAGACCAAGTCTCAATCTCACGAATAGGAACATAGATGACTAGATGTTTGGAATGTGGCTTCTTGTATCCAGCCTGGGATAAAGAACAGGAGAGAGAGTATACCGAGGCTGAACGAGGCAAGTTGCGAGCAGGGAATGATGAACCATGCGGCCTAGGTTGTTTCCGAGGCGCTACCGGATTTCCAGGTAATCCCGCACGTCGGGTGTTGATTGGCTCGGTTGGCCGGGGTGGAACTCCTTCAGTTGAGGATAAGCGCAGGAAACAGCAACAGGAGGAGGAAGACGCCAAGGTTTTTGCCGCGTTAGAAACAGACTGGAATTGCGAGTTGTTCGCTCTCCATATACCTGGGCTTAAGCCGTCAGAGCATCTAGATCTTCAACAGTCACGCGAATGGGAGGCGAAGCAGGAGCAATCTCGACGTGCTTGGGAGAGGAGACAACTGGAGAAGAATCAGCGTTTCCAAGAGAATCTGACCGATCGGCAAGAGAAGTTTGAGACTGACCAACGTCGTCGTGACAGACACATTGCAGTTATAGCCTGGGTGATACCTCTGTTGGTCTCAACATTAGTATCGCTGATCATCACGATTCTCACCCAAGATCTTCAGATTGGCTCTCAATCACAATCTACAGCAACAGTGCCGTCATCCCCTCCAATGACAGCCACAGTTATGCCTACGCCAACACTCAGTTTACTCCCATGAATTGACTTGTGACCCTCCCCCGGTTTGGTGGACAGGGAGTTAAGCAAAGGGCAGCGCCTGTTGACAGAAGAGTTGCTCATAGGCCTCCGAGCTGAGATAGTTCAGCGCCGAGTGACGGCGACGCCGATTGTAGAACGCTTCAACGTAGAAGAACACGTCCGGCTTCGCCTCGTCGCGGATGTGGTACACGCAGTGATGCACTCGTTCACTCTTCAATGTGCCGAAGAAGCTTTCCATCGGTGCATTGTCGTACCAAGTCCCAACACTATTCATACTGGCGCGGATGCCGTGGTCCCTTAACAATGCCTGATACGAGTGACCGGTATACTGACTACCCTGATCCGAGTGGTGGATCAGGCCAGCCTCTGGCTGACGCTGGAGGAGAGCCATCTCCAGAGTGGTATTATACACGATCTTGGCTTTTTGTCGTGTCCACTTTCTCGGGGGAAGATCAATATTACGGAGGAAACTATGTCCTCACAACTCTTATCCAACCGTTACCCCAAACCCCTGTTTGTTAAATTGCTCTGGTGTGGCCTGCCGTTGGGATTGGGATTGAGCCTGATTGCGATGACAATATTTAGCCTTTCTTCAATCCAGGCAGTGTCGCCGCCGATGGCGCTGGAGATGGAACCAGCTAGACCTCCAATCTCGATAAAACCGCTTCAAGTTGCAGCTCAGAACTCGCTATCGGTACCCTATCTGGTCAAAGACATCAACCCGAATGCGGCCGATTCCTCGCCGTCCGAACTGACCGCTGTGGGGAACCTGCTTTTTTTTACAGCCGATAACGGCACCTCCGGCGTGGAAATCTGGAAAAGCGACGGCACCCCCACCGGTACAGTCATGGTCAAAGACATCTACGTAGGAGCCGTCAGTTCGGGAGCATCGAGACTGGCTGCCGTCAGCAATACGCTCTTTTTTCGGGCCAACGACAGCAGCAATGGCTCAGAATTGTGGAAGAGTGACGGCACCTCCATCGGCACGGTTATGGTCAAAGACATCAAGTATGGGTGGGACGGATCGTCGCCGCTCAACCTGACCGCTATGAGTGATACCCTCTTTTTTCAGGCCAACGACGGCAGCTACGGCTATGAGTTGTGGAAGAGCGACGGCACGCCCACTGGTACCATCATGGTCAAAGATATCTACACCGGGTTGTTCAGTTCATCGCCAAATTGGTTAACGGTTATGGACGGCATCCTCTACTTCCGATCTATGGACGGAGATCATGGCAATGAGTTATGGAAAAGCGACGGCACGCCCACTGGTACCATCATGGTCAAAGACATCCATTCTGGGACAAGCAGTTCAACTCCGAGTTACCTGACCGCTGTGGACGATACCCTCTATTTCCAAGCCAATGATGGCAGCAATGGTGTGGAATTATGGAAGAGCGATGGCACTCCCACCGGCACGGTCATGGTCAAAGATATCTACACCGGCACCACCGGCTCAAGTCCATCGCAAATGACCAATATGAACGGCACCTGCTTTTTCCAATCTACGGATGGAGTCTCCGGGTTAGAACTATGGAAAAGTGACGGTACACCCACCGGCACAGTCATGGTCAAAGACATCAATCCCGGAATCCCTGATGCCAGCCCATATGAATTGACCGTGGTCAGTGGTACGTTGTTGTTTCGAGCCGCCGATGGGTGGACCGGCGGCGCTCACGGGGGCGAGTTGTGGAAAAGCGACGGTACGTCTACCGGCACAGTTATGATCACGGATATTAATCCTACCGCCTTTGTTTACCCATACAAACTGGCTGAAGTAAACGGCACGCTGTACTTTCAGGCCAACAACGGTATTTATGGTTATGAGCCGTGGCAAAGTGATGGTACGCCTACCGGCACCGTTATGATTGAAGACATCTACACTGGCACCAACGGTTCATCACCGCAGGAATTTACCGGGGTGGGTGAGGCCATCTTTTTCTATGCGACCGACAATAGTCATGGAAAAGAATTATGGGTAATGGGCCTTGAGCCAGAGGTAATAGAAGAAAACTACATTTACCTGCCGGTAATCTTGCGGAGCGGGTCGTAGGACAGCAGTAGAATAAGAATTCCGCTGAAGCCATCACCGTCATCGTCATTCGTGCGTGCGTTTTGCCTTAAGGTCCAAATACGAGTACAATATGTAGCATCCGGCCTAGTCCAGCACGGATTATGTGGAGGCTTCGCGCCACATGAATCCGTGCGACCCGTTCGCTCGAAACCGGTGTTCGCAAAGGACATCAGAGAGGACGAGCGGGAAGGTTCACAACCTTCACAACTGTGTATCCACGTAGGTGCGGTAAGGTGAAGCCCTTACCAACTCCTACCCTCCAGGTGGAGGGGAGAAGCATCACCCTACGGCGGGAGAATGACCATCAAGCGTCGGCGTGCAAGGGGGTGAAAGGGGATAAGCTACTAGTCGGCTGAACTATCTCAGCCCGGAGGCCTATGGGCAACTCTTCTGTCAACAGGCGCTGACCTTTGCTTAACTCCCTGTCCACCAAACCGGGGGAGGATCAGAAAGCGGATTCATTCGTTCATCAAAGAGAGGAGACAAATGAACAAGAACGTTCTAAGACAATCGGTGAATGTACTAGCAGTCATTGCGATGATCGTCATCAATGGACTGGCGAACGCACTGCCACTGAATGGCCAGACTACAGGAGAAATCTCGGATCGATTTCAGGTCTACTTTGTGCCTGCCGGTTACGTCTTTTCGATCTGGGGACTGATCTATCTTGGACTGATAGCCTTCGCCGTTTTCCAGGCACTGCCCGCCCAGCGGGCTAACCCGCGGCTGTGTCGAATTGGCTATCTCTTCACTGCGAGTTGTCTGGCGAATATCGCCTGGCTGTTTCTGTGGCACTACGAGCAGTTCCCGTTGACCCTGCTAGCTATGCTTTCACTATTGGTTTTGTTGATCGTGATCTATCTGCGGTTGAGGATTGGGCAGGTGGCGGCTTCCTCAGCCGAGAAATGGCTGGTGCACATACCCTTCAGTATATACCTGGGTTGGATTACTGTCGCGACGATTGCGAATGCGACATCGCTACTGGAATATTACAATTGGAGCGGATGGGGTATCAGCGATGAAGTATGGGCAATCATCATGTTGGTTACCGGGGTGAGTATTGCGTCTGTGGTCACTCTTACTCGGCGCGACATAGCCTATATGTTGGTCATCGTATGGGCCTTTGCGGGTATCGCGGTCAAGCATACGGAGACGCCAATGGTAGCGACAGCAGCCTGGGTAGTGACAGCCCTGGCAGTAATAGTGCTGGTGGTAGGCATAGTCCTTGGTAGACGGCAAAAACAGCGGCCTGCAACACGATGAGGCGAAAGGATGAGGTGAAAGGATGATTTGATATGGAGATACGTCCTGCGCGAGTCAACGATGCCCCAGCGCTTGCCAAAGTCCACGTTGATTCCTGGCAAGCAGCCTATCGCGGGCTAGTCCCTGATTGGTCCCTTGAAGGCTTCACTTATGAATGGAGAGAGGAACGCTTTCGACAGTCCTTGGCCATAAATGCTGAGGAGACATACGTGGTTCGAGTAGACGAGGAAATCGTGGGCTTTCTCACGCTGGGTGCTGCCCGCGATGCAGACCTTGATTTCGACCGGACAGGGGAAATCTGGGGCACCTATATTTCGCCCGACTACTGGCGCAAAGGGATAGGCAAAAGGCTCGCGGCGGAGGCCGAAAAGATCCTCAAATCCAGGGGATATGAGCACGCTGTCCTTTGGGTGCTAGAAGGCAACCAGCAAGCAAGACGGTTCTATGAAGCAATGGGCTTCAGTCTTGACGGCGAATCCAAAGACATTGACTGGGGAACACCACTGAAAGCAGTCCGTTACGCGAAAGCCCTGCAACCTGTTGAGGCAATCAGCACCTGAAACCGATGTACTGGTTCGGGCACTGTGCCAGCCCAGTTGGTGCGGTGCCATTGAAGAGCAGCGTTTTGCGCAGGAAGACGTGAGTATGAAAGACCAGGATTTTGTCCATTGGCTGCTGAACGCCAGCACACCCTCGATCCGCTATCTGATGCTACGTCATCTGCTGGGCCGGCCTGAGGCGCACACCGATGTGCGCCGAGCACGGCGGGAGATGGAAACCACCGGCCCCATCCCCGCGATCCTGGCGGAGCAGACGGAGGCCGGTCACTGGGCTGGCGAGCGCAGTTACTACACGCCAAAGTACATCAGCACGCACTGGAGCATGCTGCTGCTAGCGGAACTGGCTGCCGACGGTGGAGATCCACGCCTGCGCCGGGGTGCGGACTTTATGCTGACGACCACCATGGACGAACTGGAGCGCGCTGTCAACCAGGGGAAACGCGGCCACTCCTGCTTCTGGGGCAACCTGCTCCGCTACGCTCTCCACTGCGGGTATGCTGATGATCCACGAGTGAGCACGGTCGTCCGCTACCTGGCCCACGACGCTCAGGTGGGAGATTGGCGTTGTGTGCACAATGGCGAGCTGCCTTGCGCCTGGGGCGCTGCCCGTGCTCTCTGGGGCCTGGCGGCGCTGCCGGCTGAGCAGCGCTCTCCCAAGACGGAAGCATCTGTTGAGAAAGGCCTGGCTTTTCTCCTGGAGACTCACAGCCTGGTCGAGGCCGACTACCCTACATCCGGACTGGTCCATCCTCTCTGGTTCCGGCTCAACTTCCCACTATTCTATCAGGCCGATATCCTGTTCGTGCTGCGCGTACTGGCCGAACTAGGAACGCTCGATCATCCCGGGGCCGCTCCGGCGCTGGAGTGGCTAGCCTCCCGGCGCAAGGCTAATGGTCGCTGGCGCGGAGCCAGTCCTTTTCGGCGACGCACGTGGGCAGTACTGGCTGATCGGGAAGACACAGACCGCTGGGTCTCCCTGCATGCGGCGATTGTTATACGGGAGCCATAATGGCGCTCTCTCGACAACTTTGAACGACAGGCGACCCATTTTTCAAGCCAAATTGCGGCCAAAACCTCGGAGGTCTGAACGCTTACCTTGATGGTTCTCGTTCTAGGACCATTGTGTGGGCTGGCGTTAGGTCTTGTGATTGTCATCCCGCTCTGGAGCGTGGGACTGCTGATCTTCTTGGCCCACAGCAGGCTACCCTCCCGCAGGTTACGATTTGCTGTACTCGCAGGCTTGCATAGCCGTTGGGATGCGCTTTTGCGTTGAAAACCCGTCAAAACCTACGGGAGGGTGAGTGGGGGCCGTCGTCGTCAACCGCGATAGTGAACGCCGGGTCACGTAGGGTATGTACCCCTCGCTATATGAGTTGGCGTAGGCCGTGGCCGCATAGTCCAGCGCATATTCGCAGTTAAAAACGGGCAACCCCGCGTCCGGATACAGTTCGAGATAGCCAATATAGTAATTGGTGAGAGAGACATCGTTCGGCCAATCGTACCCGTCGGGATCGTCCCAGTCGTCGGTGGCGTCTCCATCGTACCACACGGCTTCTTGCGCGATGGCATCAACAACGTTGAACAGGCCAGGGTGTCCCTCGCTCAGGGCAGCCCCGTTCTGCTGAATGATGAGAAAATCGGGATCGCGGGCAGTAGCGTAATCCCTCATCTCCTGGATGAAAGCGATCATCTCGACGGCCGGGTCCTTGCCCGCCGCCTGGGCTGCGTTTATGACCGCCTCGTTCTCGTACCCCTCCACCCAGTCGAGGTAGATACCGTCAAAGCCATCCCTGATGACCTGGTCAATGACGCTTTTATAGTCTCCATAGGGTTCGCTGTTCTGGTTTTGACCGTAGATGACAATGTCCTGCCAACGCTCGTCCCAATAGGCGACCGGGTAGTTGCCCGCCCAGCCGTCGGGGTCGCAGGCGAGGATATAGCCCGGCCAATCGGCCGGAGAGTCGCCTGCACAGTCCCAATCCTTGGACCAGGTCCAGTACCAGCGCCAGTCCTCGGCCTCGCCGATGTCCGCGTAGGCGATAACCAACTTGCGGTGCACCCCGTCGCTGGCCTGGCTATTCTTGAGCCGGGCGATCATCCCCCGGGTGTCAAACAACTTGTCGTCCGACGACCAATCGGTGCGGGTTGGCTCCAAAACCAGCATATCATAGTGGGAGGCGACCAGCGCGTCAACAGCGCCCGGCTCACTGATGCCCTGGATCTGGTAGGCCCAGGTGGTGACATCATCCAGCGACATCGGCCCGGCTCCCACGCTGTTGCCGTTCAACACTATCGGGAGGTGACTCGTCGCCACAGGCGTGAACGTCAGGACTGATGACGGGCGTATCGTGTTGCGTCCCCAGTGTTCGACGATGACGTCCATCAAATCGCTCGATTCAACGTCGGTGTGATTACTGGGATCAGGGCCATGCCGGAAGTTAAAGGCATCCACCTCCTCAGCGTATAGCGCCCACGATGTCTCCCATACCCACAGCGCCTGGTTCATCCCCCGCTGCTCGAACAGGTCCATCTGGTCATCCATAAAGTCGTCCGCGCCGGGCTCCCAGCGCACAACGCCAAACTCGTTCACCGCCACCGGCACGCCGTGCGTGGCCGTGAACGTATCAATCGTCGAGAGCAGGTTGTCCAACCAGGCCCGATTGACGTTGTCATCCTCCCCATCCCAATCGGCATCGAACACGCCCGGGTAGGTGTTTGTGAGGGGAGGCTCCTGGTGGGTATAGACAAATGGCTCATACTGATGCACCGTGTAGACCGTGCGCGGGTCGCCGGTCGGCTGCAGGTACGGCAACCAGGCGACACTACTATAGCCCAACCCACCGATCAAAATAGGTGTGTTGGCGTCCACCTGGCGGATGGCGGTGCTGATGCGGGGGTAGAGTTGGTTCCAATCGTACAGTGTACCCGCATAGTCCGGGTAAAATTCTTCCGGCTCCCACAAATCCAACCACACCTCGTTGGAATTCGGCTCGACCATCAGGTCGTAGCCAGCGACGATGGGGTTATCGCGGTAGCGTTCGGCAGTGTAGCGCCACATCGCCACCCAGGCGTCCTGTGCCGCCTGCTCCTCCCATACCGCATCATTGTAATAACTCGCATCGAACCAGTCACCGTCCTCTCCCCAGAAAAAAGTAAACTCGCTGCGGCCCGGCCCGGTGCGGAAAGAGATCACGGCGAACATATCGGCCTGGGCGATCAGGCTCAACAGATTGTCCAGGTTGTCCTGGATGCCCTGGTCGAGCGCGTAGGGCAGGGCCTCGGTGAACAGGCCGGGATGGGAGATATTGACATAGTTGGCCCCCATCGCGGCCAGATGGTCAAAGCCCTCCTGGGTGTATGGTGGCCCGACGAGGCCAGATCCCATAAACTCATCCCCGTCCAGTTCGGGATAGACACGGCGCTGGTAGATATTGGCGCCGCGCAGGTGGGGGCCTCCGGTCCATAGCGCCCACTTGTTTACCCCGCTGGTCGCGGTAGAAGGCTGTGCTTGGGTAACGGCGGGTGACCGGGTTGCGGTCGGGATTTCACCGTCCGAATCAGGTGAGCCAACTCCACAGGCCATGATCAGACCCGCGAACAATGCCAGAG
>JAXHUO010000095.1:0-11478 GCA_034189605.1 Chloroflexota bacterium | reverse complement strand
CACGAAGGGGCCGCCTCCTCCCCTTCCCTCATCATCTCCACCCCCTCCGACGTGTGGCTCAAGATCAGCCGGGGCGAACTTTCCGGGCAGGAAGCGATGATGCAGGGCCTGTACAACGCCACGGGCGACATCAGCCTGTTGCTCAAGATGGACAATCTGTTCAAGCCAGCCGCAGAGGTCTCCTACGAAGCGCCTCCCGGTCAACGCCCCGCCGGGCCAATTCCGCTGCCCGGCATAGCCTGGATGCAGATCGCTTTTCTGCCGTGGATGATCCACTGGATCACCTTCGATATCCCCGGCGTGAGCCATTGGATCAGCGTCGGGTTGCCGTTGTTTTTGGCCGCGCTGATCGTCGGCTACCGCCTTGCTTTTCGAGGGACTCCGTCCCGTTCTCCCAATCACCAATCTCCCAATTACCAACCCCCTACATGGCTGGAATGGGGCGGCCTGGGATTTTTCGTCCTGGCAGGAGTGCTCACCCTGACAGATGAGACCGGCTTTGCCGTCTGGGGCTCGGTCGTCAGCAGCGTGGTGATGGCGGCCCTCTGGCTGGGGACACTGCTCTTTGCCGATGAGCCGCTCTCGGCCAACTACTCCAAGTGGGGCTATGTCAAAGCCTTGTGGCGCAACAGTTTGTTCATCTACCCCAACGCTGTCATCAGCCTGATGTGGGGCTACCAGTTCATCGTCGCCGCGCTCCTCGGCGCGGCCGCCATCCTGCTGCCCAACATGATGGTCGTCTTTACCATCACCCGCTACCTGTTGCTAGTACCGGCGTTCATCTTTACCTCTGTGTACCAATCCCGCGCCGTCCAATCTCCAATCTCCAATTACGCATCATCTATGGCCCGGCTGCGCTTCTGGGCCGGGATGGGGCTTTCAGCGGTTTCTGGGCTGCTGCTGGCGGCCTCCATGCCCAATTTCGACGTGGGGCTGCTGGGCTGGCTAGCATTGGTACCGCTGGTGGCGACCCTCACAATCGCGCCGGCCAAACAACACTACCTGCTGGCCCTACCCTTTGGGATGGTTTGGTCCATCGCCGTCCACAACTGGTACCCGAACATCTTCCCACCAGCCCTGGGCTATTTCCTGATCATAGCCGTCGGCACGTTCTACGCCGGGATCATCCAGTTGGGGGTCTGGCTCCAGGGCCGGCTGCCGGGTGCGCTCAAGTTGCTGGCCCTGCCCGTGACCTGGGCGGCCATCGAGTTCGTCAAGTTCGTCGCCCCGGTGGTGGAGGACTGGTGGTTCGTGCTGCTGGCGAAATCGCAGTGGCGATTCCCGCCGGCGCTGCAGATTCTGAGCGTCACCGGTTTTCCTGGCCTCTCCTTCCTCGTCATGCTGGCAAACGTCGCCCTGGCATTTCTGCTGTTGCACTGCGGAAGAAACCAGGTTTTTTCTGAAAAACCTGGTTTCTGGGCCTGCGTCTCCGCACTGGCTGTCGTCGCGCTCATCGTCGTGTGGGGCGCGGTGTCTCTGCCCTCACCCCCAACCAACACCTTCACCATCGCTGCGCTGACCGACATGGTCAACCAGGATCCCGCCATCGGCACAGGCGGCGAGAGTTCGGACGTCGGCTACGTAGCGACGACGCCCGAAATGTCACAGGCTATCTTTGACGTAGACGCCGCGCTGACGCACCAGGCCGCCGGCCAGCATCCTGCCTTCATCGTCTGGCCGGAGAACGAGTTTGCCCAGGTGACGGACGCGGGGATGATGACCCAACTAGGCGCTCTGGCCACGGAAATCAATGCCTATATCGTGGCCGACGTGGTGTCCACCAAATCCGGCCGGCCCGTGGCCGACTTCAGCACGGCGGACGATCTGTACGACACTGCCATCCTGTACGGCCCGGACGGAAACGAGGTCGGGCAGCGGCCCAAGATCAACATCACCGGCGGCGAGGCCGGTCATGGCTTCATCCCTGGTCCACGCACGTACCCGGTCTTTGACACACCGTATGGCAGTGTAGGGATCGGGGTCTGCTGGGACCGGCACCGGCTGTTCATCGTCCGCGAACTGGCCCGCAACGGCGCGCAGATCATCCTTATGCCTGCGGACGACGACTTCGAGGCCAACGCTTGGTTCCCGGCCCACCATGCCTCCGACACCGTTTTCCGCGCTGCTGAGAACCGTCTCGCCTTTGCCACCGGCACGACAAGCGGCCTCTCGGTAGTCGTTGACCCCTACGGGCGTATCGTGGCCGAGGGCGGCGTCAACGAGCGTGGCGTCATTGTCGGCGAGACTTTCACTGTGCCCGGGCAGACGCTCTACACTCGTTGGGGCGACTGGTTCGGGTGGCTGACGGTTATTCTCTTGCTGGTGGCCGCTGGATAGCAAACGCTCCGAAATCTGGCATTTGTGCGAACTACGCTTCACGCTCGCGGGAGAGAAAGGCCATCGCGACGACTACCACCACGCCGATGCTCACCAGCGCCAGCAGTTTGTGGAGGCGAGAGGGAACAGTCAGGGCCAACACGCCGAACAGCGCGCAGAAGCCCCAGTAGAGAAGCACGATAGCCCGCTCCGAGAGGCCCAGGTCGAGCAGGCGGAAGTGAAGGTGACCTCGGTCGGCCTGAGTCGGGGAGCGGCGGTGGCGCAGCCGATCAAAGATCTGCCAGGCCACATCCACAATCGGCAGCCCCACCACCATCAGCATTGTGGCCACCCGCCCGCCAGCGATGAGTCCCAGACCGCCCAGGGCATAGCCCAAGAAAAACGCTCCGGCACTCCCCAGAAAGACCCGTGAGGGAGCGACGTTATGGGGCAAAAAACCCAGCAAGGCGCCCAGGAGCGCCAACGGCAAAAGCGCCACGCTAGGCTGGTTTGCGCGATGCATGTGGACCGCCAACACAATGCAAAGAATCGCCCCCACTCCCGCAGCCAGCCCCCCCAACCCATCAAGCCAGTTGACCGTGTTTATCATCCCCGTCATCCAAACAATCGTCAACGGAACATAGACCCATGGACCCCAGGGATAGATTTCCAATTCCACATAGCCAAAGAAAGGCAAGGTAAAGCGTTCTAGCCAAAGCAGCGTGGCGAGGGCGATCAACGAGAGAACGAACTGGCAGGCGAACTGCGGACCCGGCGACAGGTCAAACCGGTCATCAATCAGCCCAAAGAGAAAGGCAACCAGCCCGCCAATCAGGAGACCGTTCAGCCGGGTGAAATCGTCGGGGTTATACCCTATAGTGAGGATCCCACGCCGCGCCGCAACCCCTACAGCGACGGCAACCGCAACAAACACCGCCACGCCGCCCAGACGGGGCACCTCGCCTTTATGACCCCGGCGACCCCCAGGCCGGTCCACGATACCCAGGCGGCTGCCCAGGTGGCCAACGAGAGGGGCGAGAACAAATGTTAGGCCAGCAGAGATACCAAAGACTAGAAGATACTGCAGCATCCGTTTACCCGCTACCCATCCGTTGACTCATCCCGTGCCAAACAGCCGATCACCCGCATCTCCCAGGCCCGGCACAATGTATCCCATCTCGTTCAGCCGTTCATCTACGGCAGCCAGATACAGAGGCACGTCAGGATGAGCATTTGTCAGACGTTGCACGCCCGCAAGGGCCGCGATGACACCTACAAATTTAATACGCCCGGTCCCCCAACGCTTGAGAATATCCACCGCCGCCACCGCCGATCCGCCTGTAGCGAGCATCGGGTCGAGAATCAGGCAAACGTCCACAGTCGGGCTGACCGGAAGGCGGCTGTAGTACTCCACCGGCTCAAGCGTCTGCTCATCACGGAAAAGGCCGATGTGCCACACCTCGGTATTGGGCATCATACTCCAGATTCCCTCCATCACCCCCAGCCCGGCGCGCAGGACAGGGACGAGACCAATCTGCTCTCGCAGCCGGCAGCCGCTGGCCCGACCAAGTGGGGTCGTCACCATCACCTCTTCCGTCGCCAAGTCAGCGGTGGCCTCGTAGGCAATCAGAGTGGAAATCTCCCGTAAGAGTGCACGAAACTTTTTGGGGTCGGTGCGCTGGTCGCGCAGAAGGGTCAATTTGTGCTGTACTAGCGGATGAGTCGAAACGTGTACTTGTGACGCCACAACTTGCCTCCTGGGTATTCTGGATTCAGATTTGAATTGTACTCCCGAGCCCGCCGCTTGTCAAAGTGGTATTTCACTGTATAATCTATTCCTGAAATGCACGAGCGCATCATTTCCCCCCAATCTCAGGAAGACGAAGTCAAACGCGACCGGGTACTGCGCCCGCAACGTCTGGCCGACCTGATAAACCAGGACCGCGTGCGGGAAAATCTCGCTATCCTGATCAAGGCGGCCAAGCAGCGCGACGAAGCGCTCGACCACGTGTTGTTGTACGGGCCACCGGGCTTGGGTAAGACGACGCTCGCTCATGTAACTGCCAATGAGATGGATATGCCTATCCGGGTCACCTCTGGCCCAGCCATTGAGCGAGCCGGCGACCTGGCAGCCATCCTGAGCAACCTGCACGAGAAAGAGGTGCTGTTTATTGACGAGGTGCACCGCCTGGGCCGGGCCGTCGAGGAGATTCTATACCCGGCGATGGAGGACTTTGCACTCGATTTCGTCATCGGCAAAGGGCCCGGGGCCAGGAGCATCCGGCTCAACTTGCCGCACTTTACCGTCGTGGGAGCAACCACCCGCCTGGCACTGCTGACCGCCCCGCTGCGAGCCCGCTTTGGCGCTACCTTCCGCGTGGACTTTTACGATCAGGAAGCACTGGAGGCTATCGTGCGCCGCGCTGCATGGGTGCTGGAGGTGGAGATAGACGACGCAGGGACAGCAGAGATTGCCCGGCGCGGCCGGGGCACGCCCCGCGTGGCACTACGGCTGCTCAGGCGCGTGCGCGACTTTGCCCAGGTACGCGCCGATGGGCGCATCACCGCCAAAGTGGCTCGTGAGGCACTGGGGCTGCTGGAGGTGGACGCACGTGGACTGGACGACCTGGACCGGCGCGTGCTACGCACCATCATCGAAAAATTCAGCGGTGGACCTGTGGGATTGGATACAGTCGCGGCCGCAGTGAGCGAAGAATCCGACACGATTATGGATGTGGTCGAGCCTTACCTGCTCCAACTCGGCTTCCTGGACCGCACACCCCGAGGGCGAGTGGCGACATCGCGAGCCTACGAACATCTGGGCCTGCCCTACCAACAACCAGAGCAACCCACGTTATTGTAAAGAAACTTCTACTGGAGACAAGACCCTGGGCCACGAGAACAACCAAAGGGTTACTGATTGACCCTATACCAAGAAACTGGTTACCTCCGAGGAGGCTACCATGAACGGAATGGAGACGATTAGCAAGTTGTTGGTAGTTGTAGGCGGCGTGCTGATCTTGCTCGGCGGCATGTTATGGCTGCTCTCAAAGGTATCCTTCCTGGGCCACCTGCCAGGCGACATCCGCATTGAGAGGCCGGGCTTCACCTGCTTGATTCCGTTGTCCAGTTCGATCATCATCAGCATCGGGCTGACAATCTTGTTGAACGTCGTAATCCAAATTGTGCGGCTTCTGATCCGCCGCGGGCATCAGTGAGACCCAACCGTCTCAACCATCCAACGCCACCAACCCACGACGGATAGCAAACCGCACCAGGCCGGCCGTGTGGTGAATGTCCAGTTTGGCCATCAGGTTCGACTTGTGCTTTGCCGCCGTGCGAGGGCTGATGCACAACAGTTCAGCGGTCTCGCGCATACTTTTCCCCTCGGTTACCAGTTGTAACACCTCCCGCTCACGGTCGGTCAACAGTTCATACCGGTCCTGGGTTTGCGGGGCTTCTGCCTGCTGGAGGTAGCTGTCAATGACCCTTCGAGCGATGGTGGGGCTTAGGAAGGATTCCCCTCGCTGCGCCGCGTGGATAGCCATTATCAACTCAGTATCTACCGATTGCTTCAGCACGTAGCCCAAAGCACCCGCCTGCAACGCCCGGAGGATATACTCATCCCCCCCATGCATTGAGAGTATCACCACCGCCACCTCTGGAGTGTGAGAGACAATTTGGCGTGTAGCCTCAATCCCATTGAGGAGCGGCATTGAGATGTCCATCACTACCACGTCCGGCTGCAACGATTCGGCCAGTTGTACTGTCTCACGCCCGTCGCCGGTCTCGCCCACCACTATGATGTCCGATTGCGCCGACAAGAGTGACCGTAACCCTTGCCGCACGATGCGGTGATCGTCGGCCAATAGTACACGAATGGGCACTAAAACCTCCAACATAAGGTGCAACGCACTTGCTTCTTGTAGCAAAAGTGCGTTGCACCTGAATGGTAACCATAGGATAAAAAATCAGCGTATATCTGCGTCAATCTGCGTCCTACTCGGAAGCCAGACCCCTATTTCCGTTCCCTTACCAGGTACAGCGGTGACTTTCACCCGCCCTTGGAGAAGGGCCGCCCGCTCCTTGATACTTGATACCCCCATACGTCCTTCGGCTGTGGCTACCTTCAGCCGCTGCGCCGGATCAAAGCCCCGCCCGTCGTCGGCCACGCATGCGTACACCTCTTCGCCGTCAAGACGCACGCTGACCCGGACGTGGAGGGCCGCTGCGTGACGCACGATGTTAGCCATCGCCTCTTGGATAATACGATACAGCGCCGTTTCCACCCGCTCAGGCAATCTGCCGATAGTTGCATCCAGATCGCTGGTCACGTCCAAGCCGGTGCGCTTGATGAATCCGTCTATATAGCCGCGCAGGGCTGGCACCAGTCCCAGGTCATCCAGCGCGGCTGGTCGCAGTTCCAACGCCAGCCGGCGTATTTCCTCCATTGCGGACTCGACCAGGACGTGACAGTCGGCCAGTTGCTCATGCAGGGTGGTGGCTTGACCTGGTAGATCTCCCTCCAATATAGCCAGATTGAGTTTGAGGGCCATCAGCGCCTGGCCCACTTCGTCGTGCAACTCACGGGCGACACGCCGCCGCTCCTCCTCTTGTACCTGAACGATCTGCCCTATCAATTGGCGCAACTGATCCCCGGTCACCCATTCTCCTCCCAAAGCCTGCTTTCATTATACAACACAACTCTCAATATTACTACTCAAACACAACACACTTGTGAGAAATAAACGCGTTACACCCAGAAAGCCCAGGGGATTGCGTTCCTTCCGACAGAAAAATACAGTCATCCACGGGTCTAACTACGTCATTTTGCCCATGACAGGACAGGCGACTTGACGTATACTTATTGGGTATGGGTACATTGGTAGATTGGTTGGTACATTGGTAGATGAAACTATCTCAATACCTTGATCCCGGCTGGCTATCCGCCATAGCCCGGCGCGTGACTGCGCAGACCGACCGCGCTGTCCAGATACTGGATGTGGACGGTCGCCCGCTATGTGTTCTGGGAGAACCGGCCCCATCCGCTGTTGAGAAACCCATCATCGTCTCGGGGCAGCCCACTGGTGCCGTGCGGGTAGACGGGAGCGACGGGCCGGCGTTAGCCCTCGCCGACCTCCTGGCCAACCTGGTGAGCGCCCGCGCCAGTGCCGAAGTTGAACTAGCGAACCTGTCCGACGAACTGCTCACCAAGTATGAGGAGATCAATCTGCTCTACGACATAGGCACTGCGCTCAGTCCATTGCTGGACGAAAGCACCATCAGCCGCATCGCACTGGACAGGGCACTCCAGGTCATTGGGGCTAAGCGGGGCACTGTGCTGGTGACCAACCCGCAGACGAGCACCTGGTGCGTCAGTGCTGAACAGACCGATTCCGGCGGCCACATCGTGGCCAACCCTGACAGGCCGGGGCCACTGCTGAGCAGTGTGCTTGATACCGGCCAACCACTGCTCGTCGAACGTTTAGAGGATTACCCCAACCTGAGCCCTGCAGAGCAAGATCACTGTGGTGAGGACTCATTCCTGGCTGTTCCCATCGCACCTCCGGGCGGCGGCAACGCGCTACTGGGTGTGATCTTATTACTTGGCAAGCAGCACGCTGGCGTCTTTACCGCCAGTGACCAGAAACTCCTGACCACCATCGCTGGTCAGGTCGCCACCGCCATCCAGAACCGGCGGCTGGTAGCCGAACTGCAGGCCACCCAGCGGCTGAAGCACGACATGGAGATCGCCCACCGCATCCAGACTGGACTGCTGCCGGAGCACCCCCCAATTATCCCTGGCGTAGACCTGGCAGGACTGTGCATCCCGGCCGCTTCTATCGGCGGCGATTACTATGACTTTTTCACTGTCGGTGATCAGGTGGACCTGGTGCTGGCGGATGTCTCGGGACACAGCATAGGGGCAGCGCTGGTGATGGCAGCCACGCGCAGCGTTCTGCGCGCCCAGGCGATGGATGGCCACGCACCCGCCGAGATTCTGGCCCACACTAACCAGGTAATGAGCGACGACATGGCCCGTGCCAGCCTGTTCATCACCGGCTTTTACGCTCGCTACGACCCTGCCGCCTGGGCCTTGTGCTACGCCAATGCCGGTCATAACTTGCCCATCCTCTACCGGGCAGATAGTGCCAGGATTGAATTGCTGGACGCCGATGGCATCATCCTGGGTGTGTTACCCAATGTGTCCTTCGAAGAGAAGCAAACCAGCATATCGTCTGGTGACGTGCTGGTCATGTACACCGACGGTATCACCGAGGGGCAAAACCTGGACGGCGAGCAGTTTGGCGAGGAGCGACTCTACCGGATAATCACGGAGATGGCCGACTGTCCGGCTCAGGCCATTGCTGATGGAGTTCTATCCGCTACCCGTGTCCATGGTCGAGGTGTAGATCAATACGACGATATCTCACTGATCGTGATGAAGGTGACAGCATGACCAAAACCTGGACCAGCGACGATCTGGTGGGCTGGCTGGCGCACGACCTGCGCACCCCGCTAGGTGCCATCACTGGCTTTGCCGAGGCGTTGCTGGAGGACAGTGAAATGGCCCCAGATGCCCAACGAGAGTTTCTGGGTATCATCTACAGCGAGGCCCAACGACTGGCACGGCTGGTGGAACAGGCCGTCCGGCTGGTGCGGCTGGAGCGGGAGGCGGCCACGTGGCAGATCAGTGACTTGCCCCTAAGCCGCTGGCTAGAAGAAGGCCAGCAACGCGCCGCCCCAGAGATTGACGCGTTGGGAGTGACAGTAGAACTGTTGTCTCCCGAGGAGGATCTCACCGCACGCGGAGCGGATCGCCCCCTGACCGACGCCCTGGCAGGGCTATTGGTCGGCGTGAGCGAGTTCGCCGGGCCAGGCGCGACATTGCGCCTGGCGGTTTCAAGCGACGAATCCACCATTACACTGACCCTGTGCAGCGACGCATTCAGCCTCAGCGACGACGAGGCGACCAATGCTTTCCAGCCCTTCCAACGGTCGGGCAACGCCCCTCGCCACGACCCTGTGGCTGCTGGCATGGAACTGGCCCTGTGTGCGGCTATCGTCGCCCGCCACGGGGGGCGCGTCTGGGCCAGGCCGGAAGGAGAAGGGAGTTGCTTTGGCATCGTCCAGCCCCTGACCGGGGCGCAGGCCATGCTTGCACCAGCAGAAGCCATTCCCTTATCCATTCAGAAACCGGCAGCCTCCGTGCTTCGGGAGGGCGTCGCCCCAATCCAGCCTTCGGCGAGTACGGACAGCCGCCCTACGGCAGGCGTTGCCCCCCCTCACCCTGGACCTCAGCCAGTCAACCGGGACCACATCCTGGTCGTGGACGACCAGCCTTTCATCCGCCGCTCCCTCTCCCTGGCCCTGCGGCGAGCGGGCTACCAGGTGAGCGATGCTGTGAATGGCGCCGAAGGGCTGGAGCAAATTCGCGCCCAACGGCCAGGCCTGGTCTTTCTCGATCTGATGATGCCGGTCATGGATGGCTTCGAGGCATGCCGCCGAGTGCGGGCCGATCCAGCGCTGGCCAACACGCGCATCATTATGCTCACCGCCAAGGGAGAGGCGCTGGACGAAGAACGGGGCCTGGCACTGGGCGTGGATGAGTACATCACCAAACCCTTTAGCCCGTCGGCCGTCGTCAGCCGCGTGCGGGAGATATTGGGATGAGCCACCCACAACTACCTCACTGGTTCACGCTCTTCCGCTGCCTGGCCGAGCACGAGGAGTACAAGGAACGATTGGACGGGCTGTTGGAGGTCATCAGCGGAAGCACCAGCCTGCCCACCGCAGCCCTCTACCTGGCCGACGATTCAGAGAGCCGTTTCCACCTGGTTCGTCTCCGCCGGCCACTATCGGAGGGAAAAAAAACACTCCCCGCAAAATCGCGCAGACGTGTCGCCTCCCTGGGGAGCGTGCTTGGCGCCCATCTCGGTCGGGAAGAGACCAATGTCCTGGCCCACGAGGTGGACAAGGAAGTCAACCCAGACAGCGTGACGGCTATCGTCGCCAGCCCGCTGCTCGACCTCCCCCGCCGGGAGAAATACACCATCCCCTGCCTCGTATCCACTCCCCTGGGCACTCTCTACTCCGTGCCGTTGATGCGGGAGGTACGGCCAAAGCCCGGCTCCAGGGCCGACGAGCCACAGGTCGAGCAGATCGGCATCATCCAGGTGGGACCCGTGACGGGCGAACCAGAACGACGTCTGCACCGCCAACTCGACGCGCTGGCCCCTCCGCTGGCCCACGCCGTCGCCCTGGCTCATGAGCATGCGCAAATGGCCGACCGGGTGGCTGCCTTTGAGACCCGCGCCGACGTCAGCCGGCAAATGCTGCGCTCCGCCTTTGAACTGGATCAATTCCTGACCCTACTCCTGGACCTGGCGGTTCACGCCAGCAAGGCCGAGGCAGGATTCATCTCTCTGGCCAACGAGGAGGGTGTGATCAGCCTGCATAACGCCGTTGGGTTGCCGGAGGGACTGTTGGATAGCGTGGATCTAACCCCCGGCACAGGCTTCCTGGACTGGCTGGACGAGACAGGATCTTCCCTCTACGTGGCTGATTTCGAGCGCGCGGCTGAACTGGGGTTGCGCACTATCCTGGCCGTGCCGCTGGCCGAGCAAGGAACCTTGCTGGGAGTGTTGGGCCTGGTCAGTTTCAGCGAGGGGCATACCCCGGCCGCCCACAGCCTCACGCTGTTGAGCGTCCTCGCCGAGCAAATCCAATTGGTGCTGGGCAACATCCGGTTGCTCGAACTCTTCAACCAGCAATACGTGAGCACCATCCATGCGCTGGCGTGTGCTCTGGACGTCCGCTATCCCCACACCGCTGCTCACCACCGCCGTGTCACCGATATGGCGCTGGAGATCGCCAGGGAATTGGGATGGGGCGCTGGGCGGCTGGAGACGCTACGTTTCGCCGGGCTGGCCCACGATGTGGGGCTCTGCGGCATCGTCGAGATTGAGCATGGCTACCAGGCCGACTTCCATCACCCCACCGTCGGCGCCGATATGTTCGACGTCCTCCCCAACGGACAGGCCATCGGCGAGATGATCGCCGCACACCACGAATGGTACGACGGCTGGGGCTTCCCAGACGGCCTGCGGGGCGAAGGGATCCCGGAAGGAGGGCGCATCCTGGCGCTAGCCGAGTTTATCA
>JAXHUO010000094.1:0-12121 GCA_034189605.1 Chloroflexota bacterium | reverse complement strand
TTTTGCAGTATCGTATCCATCCCTCCGCCTTCCGCAGTCGTTTGGTTGTTGACACTCCCAATCATACTGCGTTGGGCGGAGTTTTCAAGTCGCAGACAACATGTGGGTAATCACCAATTTTGATCTCTAGTATACATAAAATGGTCTGTAAAAGGTTGGAAAAGTCGCATCCAAGTTAGCACTTCCTTGTATTGCTGCCGTTGGGCTTGGCAAATCTGTTCAGGCGCTAGGCAAGTGCATTTGACCTTATCCCACGAGATGGGTATAATTACCTGGCTAGATTGCTCTGGCTTTGGCGCGTATGGACCTTGGGTATAGTTATTCCAGGCCTGGCCCCCGGGTTGTCCTAGGCGTGAGGTATTCTGTTGGTGTGCTCCCGGAGGGATGGGGGTTATGAACATTGGAAAAGTTAGCTCCAGTCTCGTGCGTGCTAACTCTGGTGTTCATACTGTTTCTGTGTTTCTTTTTGATGTTCATGCTAAATTCTGGAGGAGGAAAAAACACTGTGAGTAAGAAAAAATGGGTGTACCTTGCTCGTCTGGCTAGCGAGGAATTGACCAAGACGCTGGGCCACGAGCCCGAACTGGGCGAGATGAAGACCATTCTCGGCGGTAAAGGGGCCGGTTTGGCCGATATGACCGGCGCTGAGCTTCCTGTGCCTCCCAGTTTTACTATCACAACTGAAGCCTGCGTAGAGTATATGAAGACCGGTGATTTCCCACCTGGTATGTGGGAGCAGACCTTGGAGGCGCTTGAGGATATTGAGCGGCAAACTGGCAGACGCTTTGGCGATCCAGAGAACCCGCTCCTCGTTTCCGTCCGCTCCGGCGCGCGGATATCTATGCCGGGGATGATGGATACCGTCCTCAACCTGGGCCTCAACGAGGAAACGCGGGTCAGTATGGCGAACCTGACGGACAACGAGTGGTTTTCCTACGATGCTTACCGTCGCTTTATCACCATGTTCTCCGACATTGTGATGAACCTGGATCGGGAGCATTTTGAGAAACTGCTAAGCGACTTGAAGGAGAAAGAGGGAGTCAAGGCTGACGCCGAGGTCAGCCTGGAGGGGCTTAAAGGACTGGTCGAACAGTACAAAGCCCTCTATCGCGAACATTTAGGCCGAGAATTTCCCACCGATCCCTACGAGCAATTACGGCTGTCCATTGAGGCGGTATTTGCCTCCTGGAATGGTGAGCGGGCCATCGCCTACCGTGAGTTCAACAGGATTCCCCATGATTGGGGCACCGCCGTCAACGTCTGCACGATGGTCTTTGGCAATATGGGTGAGCGCAGCGGCACCGGCGTCGCCTTCACCCGCGATCCAAGCACTGGTGCGAATCGCCTGTACGGAGAGTATCTGGAGAATGCTCAAGGTGAGGACGTCGTCGCTGGCATCCGTACCCCGCTCAAGATTGCTCAATTGCAGGGAGTGATGCCCGACATCTACGAGCAGTTTGTTGGAGTGACCCAATTGCTTGAGCGCCATTATCGCGATATGCAGGATGTAGAGTTCACTGTCGAGCAGGGCAAATTGTGGATGCTCCAGACTCGCACGGGCAAGCGTACGGCGGCCTCGGCGATCAAAATCGCGATGGATATGGCGCGCGAAGGGCTCATTACCAGGGAGGAAGCAGTGATGCGCGTCAGGCCGGAGGATGTGGATCAACTCTTGCATCCCTTCTTCGACCCTGAGGCGAAACAGAGCGCCGAGGAGCAAGGTGACTTGCTGGCGGAGGGACTCAATGCCTCCCCTGGTGCCGGCACAGGCATCGCTGTCTTTGACGCCAAGCGAGCCAAGGAATTGGCTGATGAGGGCCGGGCGGTCATCCTGGTGCGTCCGGAGACCGCTCCCGACGACGTGCCGGGCATGCTCGTCTCGAAGGGTGTGCTGACTCAGCACGGCGGTGCTACCTCCCACGCGGCGGTCGTGGCACGGGGTAACAACCTCCCCTGCGTCGCTGGTTGCGAGGACATCAGTGTGGATGTTGAGCGGAATCAACTCACAATCAAGGCCACTGGCCGCGTCGTCAATGAAGGAGACGTCATCTCCGTTGACGGTGCCACCGGTGAGGTCTTTTGGGGAGAGATCCACACTCTTGATGTCGAATACGAGAAGCAGAAAGATCTGATCGAGTTGTTGAGTTGGGCTGATGAGATCCGTATGCTCGGTGTGCGTACAAACGCAGACTACCCCAAAGACGCCCAACGTGCTGTCACCTTTGGCGCTGAAGGTATCGGACTGTGCCGTACCGAGCATATGTTCTTCGATCCTCGCGCCCGCGACGCTGTGGTGCGCATGATTATGGCAGAGACCGACGAGGAGCGTCAGTCTGCCCTGGATGAGATGCTACCCATCCAGGAGCAGGACTTTGAGGGTGTATTTGATGCTATGGACGGTCTGCCGGTCATTATGCGGTTGATTGATCCGCCGATGCACGAGTTTTTGCCCAACCGTGAGGAACTGATCGAGGAGGTTGCCCGCTTGCGTTGCACTGCCCCCGACTCATCAGAATTGGCTGAAAAGGAAAAGATGCTTGACGTGGTCAATTCTCATTGGGAGGTCAATCCGATGATGGGGCTGCGCGGGTGCCGCGCTGGGATTATGTACAAGGGACTGACAGAGATGCAGACCCGCGCTTACTTCCAGGCCGCCTGCCGCTGCGCCAGGCGGGGCGTCAAGGTGATACCGGAGGTAATGATCCCGCTGGTTGGCCACGTCAACGAACTGAGACTGGAGCGGGAGAAACTGGAGGCGGTGGCGAAGCAGGTGATGGAAGAAGAAGGCGTCGAGGTCGAATGCATGTTCGGCACGATGATCGAAGTACCTCGCGCTGCTCTCACTTCCGGTGAGATTGCCCAGTATGCTGACTTTTTCTCCTTCGGCACCAATGATCTAACGCAGATGGCCTTTGGCTACAGCCGCGATGACGCCGAAGGCAAGTTCCTGATGAGGTACGTGGACGGCATAGAGACAGGGGAAGTAGACGCTGAGGGTGATCCGGTGCTGTTTCATATCCTGGAAGCCAACCCTTTCCAGACGCTTGACCAGGGTGGCGTGGGTCGGTTGGTGGAGATGTGTGTGGAGGAGGGACGGGCTGCCAATCCAAGTATGGAGATCGGTATCTGCGGCGAGCACGGCGGCGACCCGGCCTCCATTGACTTTTGTCACCGCGCCGGCCTGGACTATGTGAGTTGCTCCCCCTACCGCGTGCCTGTGGCCCGGTTGGCGGCTGCCCAGGCGACGCTCCGGCACGGCAAATAGTAGCAGTGTCTATTGCAGACTACGTGTGGCGGGTGGCGCAGGCTGCCTGCCACACGTCTCGTTTCACTTTTCTGCCCCACTTGCCTGAATGTCAGAGATGAGTACAATAGCCTTGTGGGGCTAGACCATGAGTGTGATTGACGAGGTAAAGGACAGGCTAGATATCGTTGAGGTTATCTCCTCATACGTTCCGCTGCAGAAATCAGGGCGGAACTATAAGGCTTTGTGTCCTTTCCATTCCGAAAAGACACCCTCCTTTGTCGTCTTCCCCGATAATCAGCGTTGGCACTGCTTCGGGGCTTGCGGCGATGGAGGCGACGTATTCACCTTTGTGATGAAGCGGGAGGGTTGGGACTTTCGTACCGCACTGGAGGAACTGGCACGGCGGGCGGGCGTTGAACTCCGGCCTCGCACCCCGGCGCAGGTGCAGGCGGAGGAGGAGGCCGACCGGCTGCGCGGCGCGCTGACTACAGCGGCGCAGTACTATAACCATCTCTTGCATCACTCCCCGGAGGCCGAAGCGGCACGGGCCTATGTGGCCAGGCGTGGTCTGGATGATGAGACGATCGAGCGTTTCCTGCTGGGCTACAGCCTTCCGGGGTGGGAGAGAACGCGGACCTATTTGACCGGGCACGGATACACAGTCGAGGAACTCTCTCAGGCTGGTCTACTCGTGCAGCGAGAGGATGGCAGCAGTACCTACGATCGCTTCCGTGAGCGGCTGATGATTCCCATTCGCGATGCCCAGGGGCGCGTGACTGGCTTTGGGGCAAGGACACTTGATCCAGAAGGAGTGCCAAAGTATCTCAACTCTCCCCAAACGGCGCTCTTTGACAAGAGCCATATGCTCTTTGGGCTCGATCTGGCGCGGCAGGCCATCCGTCGCGAGGATCAGGTTGTCATCGTCGAGGGCTATATGGACGTGATGCAGGCCCATCAGGCTGGGTTCGCCAATGTGGTGGCGCAGATGGGGACAGCGCTTACGGAACCGCAACTTGAGCAACTCCAGCGCTACACTAAGCGGTTTGTGCTTGCGCTCGATCCTGATGCGGCGGGCGTGCAGGCCACCCTGCGTGGCGTCGAGGTGGCACGTGATGTACTGGAACAGGAATGGGAACCGGTCTTTGATCCGCGAGGACTGGTGGGATACGAAGCCCGTCTGGGGGCGGAGATCCGCATCCTCCGGCTCCCTGGTGACCAGGACCCAGATGATCTGATTCGTAAAGATCCACAGCGTTGGGCCACGCTGGTCGAGGAAGCGGTCTCGGTGATGGATTTTTACCTCCAGATTCTGCTGGAGGGACTCGACCTGGACGATACTAAGGCCAAGGCTCACGTGGTGGACGTGCTACTACCGGTACTGCGGGCAGTGGCGAATCCGGTAGAGCGGGAGGATTACGTTCAGAAAATGGCCAGAGCGTTGCGGGTGGATGCACTCGCGGTACTGGCTCGTCTGCGTAGCGCCGGACACCAGACTGCGCGAGTTCGGCGCGGCGCGGCCCGTACCCAGGATAGAGCACCCCAAATGGTCGTGGAGGCCGACCTGGAGAGCCACTGCCTGTCGTCTTTTTTGCAGCGAACTGGCCTCCTCTCACAGGTCAATGAGGCGCTCGAGGAGGGGCAACTGGAGCCTCTGCGGGGGCAGGACTTTCAGGATGCAGGTTGTCGGGCGATTTTCGAGGCATGGGATGCGCTCCTGGCGGCTGGGCATCCGAACTCTTTTGAGATGTTGTATGCACAGTTGCCCACCGACTTGTATGCACAGTTGGACGGGTTGCTTGCACTCGATCAAGTCGCGCTGGCTGACGAGCAACTGGTGCGCGACGTCGTGCTCACGCTGTTGCGACTGCGGGAGCGCAATCTCAAACGTTTGGGCCAGGAACTGAGTTTTTTGACCATTGAGGCGCGTGAGGCAGGGGACATGCGAGCGGAACAATACGTCGAGGCACTACGAACGTACAAGGAGACTCTGCTGCGTACACAACAGGCTCTGGCACAACGGTGGAGTTTGGTGGGCCGAGGATAGGGATCCAGTTTAATTGCGCACGTATACGTGGGATCAAGGTGCTGATGACCGGGGAAGAAGAACACAAGTCCACATCCACTGATATACCGGATAGTCCGGCGGTGCAAGATGCGGGGGGCAGCCCTGATTTTTCTGATCGTGCCTCAGCGGTGCTGTCTGATGTAGGCTCGGCCCCGCTAAAGACAGGTGAGGGTTCTCCAACCCTGGATGAAGTGGATGAGCCCCCTCCCAGTGAGTTGGAAGAGATTGAGGAAGAACAAGAACCGCCTACCCTCGTGACCGATGTTCCGATTGGGGCCACGGATGATCCGGTGCGGATGTATCTGCGAGAAATCGGGCGGGTGCCGCTTCTGGAACCGCATCAGGAGGTATGGCTCTCTACTCAGCGGGAGGCGGCTATTTACCTCAATGAACTGCGGGCCCGCTTGAGCCAGCAGAGCGAAGGGTCATCAACGGACCAGGAAACTCTGGTTGCCCTGTTGGATGCGCTCCGTGGGACGTGGTCGGTTGTGCTTAAGAACTGCAGTTATTTGCATCTGCCTCCGCCTGACTTGACTGCGTTAGTGGATGAAGCCAGATCACTCCGTCACGTGCTGCTGCCAACAACTTCCTCGCATCTCTACGGCTTTCTAAGACAGGCGGATTGGTCAGGGTCAGAGGACAGGGCATG
This sequence comes from Chloroflexota bacterium, assembly GCA_034189605.1. GTDB lineage: Bacteria > Chloroflexota > Anaerolineae > B4-G1 > B4-G1 > JAUWNP01. The sequence goes on along the minus strand of JAXHUO010000094.1, from coordinate 6,160 downwards.
GACGGCGATCGTCAGCCATCTATTTGATGTCTTAATCCTGCTCTGCTTGTTACCTGATTCTATGCTGGATTTGATCCGCGCGGAGTGGCACAGTCGCCAAAGGTTTCCAACGCCACGCCAGATCAAGCGCGGGATGCCAGACGAAGGGGAAATCGCGGCGACGTGGTCTAACCAGGAGGAACAAGCGCTGGAGGCCCGGCAACTCCTGGCTCAGGCCAACTTGCGATTGGTCGTCAACGTCGCCAAGCACTACTTGGGACGCGGTATCTCATTCCTTGACCTGATCCAGGAGGGAAACATCGGGCTGCTCCGGGCGATCCAGAAATTTGACCACACCAAGGGATTCAAGTTTTCGACTTACGCCACCTGGTGGATCCGGCAAGCGATCAGCCGGGCCATTGCGGACCAGGCCCGCACCATCCGCATTCCTGTGCACATGGTGGAGACGATCAATCAGTTGCTCCGCCTCCAGCGGCAGATGGTGCAGGAACTGGGACGAGAGCCTACGATGGAGGAACTGGCACTGGAATCGGACTTGCTGGAGCCGGGGGAGGCGGAAGCCATCCTATCCGCACAAGTTGCAGGGGAACCACTGTCTCCCTCGCTGGAGCGCCGGTTGCGTCGTGTGGCGGCCAAAGTGCAGCGCATTATGCGCATCTCGCAGGAGCCGATGTCGTTGGAGATGCCAGTGGGGTTAGAGGACAGTGGTTTGCTAGGTGACTTTATTGAGGACGAGACTATTCCGGGGCCGGCTGACGCGGCCTCCAGTCAACTGCTCAAGGAACAGATACGCTCCAGTCTCAGTGCGCTCGGCGATCGGGAGCGCGCGGTGTTGGAAATGCGCTTTGGGTTGAAGGATGGGGAAAGCCATACGCTGGAAGACGTCGGGCGCGCATTCGGGGTGACACGCGAGCGCGTGCGGCAGATCGAATCAAAGGCCCTCCGAAAATTGCGCCATCCTGGCCGCAGTCGCAAACTACGCGATTTTCTCGGTTAGAACGAGGTAGGCCAAAGCCCCTGGTAAAGTGCTCGGGGGCTTTTCCACGACCAGACCTCTCGCAAGCCGCTGCTGGCTGCCAGCCTGTCCCTCTTCCGCACTCCCGTCAAATCTGACGACAGGCTCTCTGGGCACTTGAGCGAGACAGTCCCTGGTGCATCGCCGATTAGCCTGGTCTCAGTCCTGCGTAAAGATCTCCACCCGCCCCGTCAGGCCTGGCAGCAAACGCAGGTCAGTGGGAGCCAGCAATACACGTATGGTGAAACGTGCATCCGTCTCCACCGCTTCCTCAATCTGGGGGATGACTGCCTCGACTGTGCCTTCCAGCGGCGTCTCGGCGAACGTACGCAACGTGACGACCGCCCGCTGACCGGGGTAGATGTCGGCGATGTGCTGCTCACTCAGGTTTTGTGTGACAAAACGCAGGCCGTCCTCAATGCTGAGCAGGGTGACGACCGGCGTGCCCGCGCTGACATTTGCCTCTGGGGCCACATCCACCGAGAGTACGATGGCTGCCCACGGTGCGGTGAGGTGGACGTGCTCCAATGCCTCCTCTGCCTGGGCCAACTCACTCTCCGCGTCTTCCATAGCGCGCTCATAGGTCGGCTCAATCCCTTCCTGCAATGCGGCCAGTTTTCGCTCCGCCTGGGTCACGTCATCTTCCCGGGTGTCTAACTCCAGGTAGCCAGCGCTGTGGGAGTCCTCCGCGTCGGCCAGGCGCATCTCTGACAATTCACGGTCACGGATGGCGCGCTGCCAGGCATCACGGTACGCATTGGTCGGGCGTGGCGGCCACGACATGAGCGCCTCGTTATATTCCCACTCGCGGTCTTTTTCTGCCTGCCGTGCCCGGTCGAGAGCGGTGCGGGCCTCTTCTAGGCTGGTGTCCGAGTATTCCAGGCGGGCCGTGGTGAGGGCGCGCCCCGCTGCTGCCAGGGCCTGCTCGGCGTCGGCGATGTCCCGTTCCCACTGTTCAAGCGCCTGCTCGCGGTCGGCGATGGCTCGGTCGAGAGCCAGTTGCGCGTCGTCCGCCGCGCGCTGCAACTCAGTGTCGTCGAGCAGCGCCAGCGAGTCACCGGCCTGCACCACGTCGCCAGCCTTGACGGCGATCATCAGTATTCTCCCGCTCACCCCGCCGCCGAACGCCAGTGCTAGGCTGGGGTAGGGAGAGATCAATTGACCGTCGCCCACGATGGCCCTGCCGGCTGGCAATGGGGGCAACGTCGGCTGCGGCGTGCCATCTTCATCCGCCGGCAGTGCGTCCGCCGGGGTCTCGACCGCCTGCTTACCACATCCCGCCAGCGCAACCGCTATGATCAGCAATACCCAGATCCACCTGGGCATTTCTAATCTCCAATCTCTGCTCTTCATTTTCCATTCTCCGTTCTTCATCCTCACCACGCCTCCCGCAAAATCTGTGTCACCTTGCTCCGTACCACGCCACGTGCGGCCAACGTCGCGCTGATGAGACTTGCCAGGACGACCATGACCAGAATCGCCGCCGTGGTCATCCAGTCAAATGTCAACTGGGTGGGTGTGTTGCGCATCATATTGTTGCTGACGTAGAATACATAGCCTAGCACCGTCCCAGCCGTCACGCCTGCCAGCGACGCGCTGACTGTCATCATCATTGCCTCCAAAGCGAAAGCGCCCACCAGGGCTCGCCGCCGCATGCCGATGGCCTTGAGCATCCCGATCTCCAGCCGCCGCACGTATACCGCCACATAGACCACGGCAAAAACACCAAAGATGCTGGTGATGAACGAGAGCACTGTCATGATGAGCATCAATGTGCGCATTGTGCGCATGGATTGCTCCGTTGTGCGGATCTCCTCAGCGGTTGACTGCACCCACACGTTCTCGCGGTCGGCAAAGAGTTCCCGTAGGTCGGCGACCACGTCGCTTTCGTTCACGCCTTCAGTAGTCGTCGCCAGGATGTGCGTGATGACCGGCTGCTCCCGCTCCGTGGGTGAGCAAAACCCGCGTGCACAGATGTTCTCGATGGTAGGATCGTGGGTCAGGCGGATGTAGGTATCCAGTGAAACAAAGCCTGGCGAGTTTCCCCAGCGCACATAGTTCTCGTTGCGCGAGAAGCCATCAAAGCCCGGCAAACGCTCAATCAACCCAACTATGCGCATGTTCACCGCGTGATCCTTGCCCGCCCCTGGCACGCGCACCAAGTCGCCCACGCTCAAGTCCATGTACTCCGCGTACCCCGCACTCAGGATGATCGTGTCTGGTTCAGCCAGCATCTCGTCGAAGGCGTATGGGCCGCCGGCATAGTACTCCGTCAGATCGGCGTAGACGATGCCATCCAGCGTACCGGTAAGCCCCTGCACTTGCACTGATGTATTGCGTAGCTCGACCTTGTTGGTCATCCTGGCGCTGTACTTAGTCGTCAGGCCGACTGCCTGCGTAATGCCTGACACCGCGCGGAACTCGTCCAGGAAACCAGGCAGTAGGTTATTTTCATCGTTCTGATCAAAGTAGTACCATCCCCAGCGCGACACTTGCGCCGTCACTGGTGCACCACGGCGAAAGCGGGCCTGGACGTCATAGTTCTTCTGCTCCAACGCGGTCATCGTCCCCAGGAAGGTGGGCAGCGCCGCGCTAAAGACCACCATCAGCGAAATGACTGTGTTACGCTGCTTGGCACGTACCAGGTTCGGCCCGGCGAAGAAAGCCAGCCTCGGAGTTATCATCCTGCTCAGGATAATCAGTATCCGCTCGAAGGGGATGGTCAGCGCGTAAAAGAGCAGGCTGACCCCAATCACCAGCAGTGCCATACCGGTGAACATGAAGATACTGATGACTGACTGGTTGGCTTGCACGAAAAGGTAGTTAGTGCCGATAAAGATCAGCAGCCACATAATGGTGAGTACGATGCCAGCGATGACGATGCGCACATCGAACTTGCGTGAGCGCAGCCGGGCCAGATCCTCAATCTGGATGTTGTCGGCAGAGCCGGGGTTGATAGCGTGGCGCACCTTGGTGTTGGCCGCTTTCTGTGCCGGCGCGATTGCCGAGAGCGTCAACACGATCGCGGCAATCGCCGCCGCCCGGACCATCGCCGCGATGGTGATCGTCATCTGGAACTCAATGCCCAGTTCCTCCCCTGTGACGTCACTGGCGTTGGCGATGAGAGCATTCGCTATTGGGGCCACCACCGAAGCACTCAGCGCTTGTCCAGCCATGATCCCCAGTCCCACGCCGATCAGCCCAATGAGCGCTACCTCAATCATCACCAATCCGAACAAGTGTCGTCGCTTGGCCCCCAGAATACGCAGGAAGGCCAGGTCACGACGTCGCTCTTCCACGTTGGTGTTGATGATCGAATAGACCAGAAGGCCGACGACCCCCATCACCAGGAAGCCGTATACCCCGCTGACGGAGCGCAGCACTGCGAAGGCCACGTCGCTAAAGTCGAGCGACTGCGCCTTGTCGAGCGAGAAGGTGTAGGTTTCGACATCGTTCTCCAGTGCGTCGTACATCCTCTCGGCGATGCGCCGCACGCGGAAGATCGAGTCCTGTGTGTTCAGGGAGCCGTAAACATCCTCGTTCAGTACCACCACCAGCCGCTCGGCCTGCCCTGGCACGCCCAGCCAATCCTGCACCGTCTCCACGCTGGCGAGGACGCCGTTCTGTCCTCCGCCGCCCAACCCGGTGGTCAGCGCGATGCCACTGACGGTGAAGCGGCGTGTCACGCGCCCGACGCTGGCATCATCTGGCAGGTCGTAACCCTTTATCCGGGAAAGTGGCAGGATATAGCTCAGGTCAATCTCGTCACCAACCTCCAGGCCGAAGGTGTCCGCGGTCACGCGCAGTACGACGATCTGGTCTCCCTCCAGGTGGTACTCTCCCTCCAGCATCGTCACCTGGCCCAGGTCATCCTCAGGTATCCGCGCCAGTAACGAACCGTTGCCTATATCGCTTGCTCCCTGCAACTCGACCGTTGCCATAAAGCGCGGGTAGATCGCCGCTACGGTCGGGTCGGCGGTGGACAGGATAGCGGACACACGCTCGATGTCAATGTACTGGTCGGGGCTGGTCTCGGCGCGGGCGACGGTGATGTCGTGCTCACCTGACTCGCGCTCAACTAGTTCTACTATCTGCCGTTGCAACGACTCGACGCCGTTATTGAGCGTCACTAGCATAGCAGTCACCACCAGCAGCGCCAGCACCATGATGACAGTGCGTGCCTTGTGGCGAGTAAAGCTTTTTAACACATATTGAGCAATCATCTGATTTCAGATTTGTTGATTTAGGATTGGCAGGTTTTTCCGGCACGAGACCCGCAGATCAAGAGCGTAATCTGCCAATGGCGCTCTTTTTTCATCACTCATCAAGTGACAGTATCCAGGCAACCCCATTCCTAAATCTCTACGATACGGCCATCACGTAGCTGGATTAGTCTGCCGGCAAACTTTGCCATGCGCGGATCGTGGGTGACGTAGACGACCGTCGTGCCTTGTTCGCGGTTGAGTCTGGCGACGATCTCCATCACCTCAAAACCGGTCTCCGAGTCCAGTTCACCGGTGATCTCGTCGCCGATGAGGATGGGCGGGTCGTTGGCCAGGGCGCGGGCGATGGCGACGCGCTGCTGTTGCCCGCCGGAGAGTTCGCTGGGATAGTGTTTGGCCCGGTCGGCCAGGCCGACGCTTTCCAGTAATCGTTCCACCCTGATTCGCCGCTCGCGCCGGTTCAGCCCGGCCAACGCCATGGGCACCTCCACGTTCTCCCGCGCCGTAAAGTTAGCCAGCAGGTTGTAGTTTTGGAAGACGAAACCCATCTTGGTGAGCCGCATCTCGGAGAGTTTATCCTCCGGCAATGCTACTATGTTCTCGCCATCTACGATCACGTGACCCCGGCTGGGCTCCTCCAACCCGCCGGTGATGTTGAGCAGCGTGGTCTTGCCGGAACCACTGGGTCCCATCAAGCAGACCGTCTCACCACGCATCACATTGAGGGTGACGCCGCGCAGTGCTTGCACCGCCTCCCTACCCATCAGGAAGGATTTGTGGATGTTGTCTACCTGGATCAGAGGTGTTAGTTCTGTTGTCTGTGTGACTTTGTCCATGGCCTTTCGTTTCCGCCTTTGCCCTCTTATCAGTTATCACCTTGCCGGCCTAATTATATTAGGTGTGTGGTTGCTTGTCAAGTCCA
>JAXHUO010000093.1:0-12605 GCA_034189605.1 Chloroflexota bacterium | reverse complement strand
CGGGAGACCTGTTGGACATGGCGGTGGAGATGGAGGTGGTTGAGAAGCGGGGTTCGTACTACTATCGCGAGGGAGAGAGTCTGGCACAAGGGCGGGAGAACGCCAAACGTTTCCTGCGCGACCACCCCGACGTCGCCGACCAGATTGAGGCCGTCGTCCGAGAGATGATGGCTGCAGAAGAAAAAGTTATGGAGCCTGTTGCCGCTCCTGAGGTTGGGGAGGCGGGCGAGGCGGATTAGCTGATGCCTCGGTGCTCTAATCTGTTTCATTGGCTGAAAGTAGCCACGGGTTGATCTCGAATACTGGCGCTTATCGTGATAAAGCGTCGGGTGATAGAGGCTAGTTCTTCTCTGATGCGTGTATTTGTTTCGCGAGGCACTGTCCTCGTTTGTTGCTCCGTATAGGGGTGCGGGGTTGCAGGGCGTTTCTTGGCCATGCTTCAAAATAGGTATTGGGAGCGGAACGAGGGTAGTTTGCACGCACTTGTAGCAGGATGATTGCAGCAGGCGGCGGAACCTGGTGTTCGATCAAGTAGGTTGTACTTTGCCCTTAGCCGGGTAGGCGGACTGCTGACTCTGTTTTGAGATCAACGCTGACGATTACGCGTCAACGTAAGCCGTGGCTTGGAAAGCCACGGCTTTGTTTTATGGTAGTTGTATTATTATGGCAGGGGTGATCACGGCACTGCGCTTTCAGAAGCGCAACAAGAATCGTGTCAACGTCTATCTTGACGGTCAATTTGCTTTCGGGCTGGCCGCTATCGAAGCGGTTCGCCTGCGTGTGGGGCAAATGTTGAGCGACGATGACGTTGCCCGGCTACAAATGCAGGATGAAGTTGAGCGAGCCTATGAGCGTGCACTCAACTTCCTATCATATCGTCCTCGCAGCGAGGCCGAGGTGCGTCGCAATCTGCGCAAGAAGAACGTGGAAGAGGAGGTCATCGAGGTTGTGGTCGAACGCCTGACGCGGGCTCTGGTGCTGAACGATCGGGAATTTGCCCGCTATTGGGTGGAAAACCGACTGCAATTCAATCCCCGGGGAGCACGGGCACTGCGTCACGAACTCAGGGTAAAAGGTGTTCCTGCCCCGATCATCGCCGATACGCTGGCGGACTGTGACGAGGAAGCCGCCGCGCGGAAAGCGGCGGAGGCTGGCGCGCGCCGGCTGGCCCGCCTGGAACCGCGTGATTTCCATCGGAGATTGGCGGCATACCTGGTACGTAGGGGATTTTCTTATGCCTTGATTGGGCCACTGGTCGAGGAAATGCTGGAGACAATGCGCTGTGAGGTTGTGTCTGACATCGAAAGTGAGGGAAAAGATGATGAGTGAATGGGGAATTGTAATAATAGCAGCGGTTCTGGCACTGGCTATCGGATTCGGATTGGGTTTTTTGCTCTGGCGTTATACTGTTGGTGGCCGGATCAAAAAACAGCAGCAACAGTCCGAGCAGTTGTTGGAGCATGCGGAGAAAGAAGCCAGTGAGATTGTACTGACCGCCAAGGACGAAGCGCTCAAGACCCGGGCCATAGCGGAGAAGGAACTGGAGCGACGGCGTGCGGGCCTGCGGCGAGAGGAGGAGCGTCTTCAGCGGCGACGCGAGAAAGTGGATCACCGTCAGGAACGGTTGGAGCAGCGGGAACAGGTTCTCAATAAACGCCAGAGTGCCATAGATAAACGGCACAATCAGGTAGAACAGTTGCGGCAGGAGCAGATGGCGACGCTGGAGCGGGTGGCCGGATTGAGTCGCGAGGAAGCCAAGCAGGAACTTTTGGATGCTGTTGAGGATGAGACCCGCCAGGATATGGCATGGGTGATCCGCCATGTAGAGGCCGAGGCCAAGGAAGAGGCTGATGCACACGCCCGCAAGATTATCACTACCGCTATCCAACGTGTAGCGAGCGAGCAGGTGGCTGAGGTAACGGTATCCACTGTCCCGCTGCCTTCTGATGATATGAAGGGACGCATTATCGGCCGCAGTGGACGCAACATTCGTGCGTTCGAGAAGGTCGCTGGCGTGGATGTGGTGGTAGATGATACACCTGAAGCAGTCACCATCTCTTGTTTCGATCCGGTGCGTCGAGAGGTTGCCCGCCGGGCGATGGAGCGGCTGGTGGTAGACGGACGCATCCATCCGGCGCGCATTGAGAAAGTCGTCGCGGATAGCCTGAAGAAGGTTGAGCGCACCATCCGTGAGGAGGGGGAGCGAGCAGCCTACGAGACTGGCGTTCCTGGGCTGCATCCTGAGATTATCACATTGCTGGGCCGGCTGAAATTCCGCACCAGTTATGGACAGAACCAGCATGCCCACGCCATTGAGACGGCCAAACTGGCGGGTATGATCGCGGAGGAACTAGGTGCTAATGCAAACGTGGCCCGCACTGGGGGATTGTTGCACGATATCGGCAAGGTGGTGAACTTTGAAGTGGAAGGGACACATGCGCTTATCGGCGCCGAAGTCTGCCGGCGCTATGGTATTTCAGAAGAAATAGTGCACTGCGTGGAATCTCACCACCACGAAGTGGAGCAGAACTCTATCGAGGCTGTCATCGTCGAGTCCGCTGACGCTATTTCAGGTGCCAGACCGGGAGCGCGCCGCGAGAGTCTGGATCTGTACCTCAAGCGAATCCGCGCATTGGAGGAAATTGCGAACTCGTTCAGGGGAGTGGCAGAGTCCTATGCCATTCAGGCTGGTCGCGAGATCCGTATCATCGTCAAGCCGGAGGAGGTTGATGACCTGGCGACGATCAGGCTCTCCAAGGATATTGCCAAGAAATTTGAGGAAAGCATGGAGTACCCAGGGCAAATCAAGGTAATGGTGATCCGCGAGGTGCGAGCGGAGGAATATGCCAAGTAGTCGTCGGTGTGCTAACCGAATGCGTATTCTACCAATTACCAATCGGCCAATTTATGGCAAATACGCTCGTGGATTCTGTTGCGTGTTGTAGTAACGCACCTCGAGATGCAAGTGTGGGCCAGTTGACCACCCAGTGCTGCCCACCGCGCCCATGACCTGCCCGCGCTCTACCGCCTGTCCCTCGAAGACGTAAATATTGCTCAGGTGGGCGTAGTAGGTGGCAAAACCATTGGCGTGGTCAATCACAATGAGATAGCCGTAGCCCACATCGGTCCAGCCCGCGAAGCTGACAAAACCACCATCAGCCGCCAGTACCGCGCTGCCGGTGGGGGCTCCAATGTCAATCGCCCGATGGCCATACCAGTATCCTTGTGTGATCCTGCCCAGCACGGGCCATTGGAACCGCCCGGTGCCACGGGCACCCTCCGGCACGGCTCCCGTGTATGTGGTGACCACTTTGGGCACGTAGGGCTTCTCGCCTCCTGGTACAACGAGCCACGTCCCCTCTTTGACTGAATGGGCCGAGAGATCTGGGGGGTTGTACTCACAGGTGGTGATTGTCTCAGGCTCTACTTCGTACTCTTCGGCGATGGATTCCAGTGTGTCATCCTCGGTCACCTTGTGGTAGGCTCCGTCAATGGGTAAGATGATTGCTTTCTGACCGATCCGCAGCAAGTCAGGGGCGTCCTCGATAGCCGGGTTGGTCCACATGATCGTGGTAGGTTGCAGGCCGAAAAGGGCTGCAATGGACTGAACAGTGTCGCCTGCCTGGATAGTGTAAGTGATGATGTCCAGACGCGGACGCTCTGGAAAGATAGTGTGGGGTTGGGTCTGTCGAACAATGGCTCCATTAATTCCGTTGCGACCACCGAATAGGATTTTGTCGTCCTGCTGGTTGAGTTTGATCAGTACATCCTCCGCCGTTTCATCGTTTTCACTGTCTCCGGCGGAGGCTGGCAGAGCAGGCATGGGCAAGGTGGAAGCGGCCTGCGCGGGCCACTTGATGTTGCTCAGCCCGACGGCGAGGATGGCTACGGCAATGACTGCCATGTGTGCGCTGGTGCGCGTGAGCAGCGGACGCCAGCCACGCCAATCGCCGGTCAGCCGATAGACTGTGGTTGCCAGCCAGGCACAGGTGCGCGGGAAATCATCCTCGAACCAGCGGCGGATGAGACTTTGTCTCTCGGTATGGGATGGTTTGCTATCGTGCCGTAGTTGTCGCATAGTTCTCCTGGCTGGTATGAGGGCTTACGGTAGATAGATCTGCGGGTCCTGTGGCACGCCGTTGTACCGGATCTCAAAGTGGAGGTGGGCACCGGTAGACCAACCGGTACTCCCACAGTAGCCGAGCAATTGGCCCTGATAGACCTCATTCCCGCATCCCAAGGCGAGTTCACTAAAGTGGCCATAGCGGGTAACAAAGCCATTGCCGTGGTTGAGTTCGACCAAAATGCCATATCCACCATGCCATCCTGCTATGGTTACTACACCGTTGTCCGCAGCGTATATTGGATCACCCAGTCTACAAGCATAGTCGAGCCCGATGTGTCCCGGATTACGGGGGTCGTGGAAATACCATCCCGAAACGAGGGAACTGCCGGTGGGAAGGTTAAACCAGCCATTAGCCCCAGGGCCGGTAACCGCCACTCCACTGCAGACCCCGTAACTATACCCAGATGGCCCAGGGGCAGGATATCTAGGTGGCGGTTCCCATTCCACTTCCTCGCCCTTGCCGCCGGGTACAACAAGTAGTTGCCCTTCACGCAGTTCCTCTTGTCCCTCTTCAAGGTTGTTCCACTCATTGTATAGAACTGCGGGCTGCACATCGTATCCGGCCGCGATGCCTGCTATCGTTTCCCCATCGCGGACGGTGTGGTATACACCGTCCACAGGCAGGATGAATAATTCGAGCCCTTCCTGGATGAGCCACGGGGCATCCATAAGCCCTTCACGGTTGCTCCAGACAACCGTCTCTGGGGACAGACCGAACTGAACGGCGATATAAAAGACGTTGTCATCTTGTTGGACAGTATAGGTGATTACCTGCGCCCGCGGTCGCTCCGGAAAGGTGGTGTGGAGGATGGGCGTCCGAGCGATGATGTCGGGGGCGGGAGGATGTGACCAATCCGTAGGGAGTGGTGGGGTGGGCAGTGGTGTTGCTTCGGGATCTTTTGAAGCACTCACCTCGACAGGGGGCACAGCGTCGGCACTGAACGAACCGCCTACAGCAGCCCGGGGGGCTGGGATTCCCACGCCGCTGAGAACGATGGCGACCAGAGCAAGGGCGACGATACTCAGGTGGGCAGTGGCGCGGGTCAGGAAGGGGCGCTTGGTGCGCCAGTCCACACAGGTACGCCAAACTGCGGTCGTGCACCAAGCCACGAACCGCACAGGGATTGAGCGTGAGTGGGAAGATGTTTTGGTTGTCGTGTCGCGCTCCCTATCTATGGGGGGCGAGAGTGACGATTCATCCATTGGATTCAACCTGAGGTCTTGCAACAACTGTCGCGAACCTCGCAAGATTATTATACCATTAAAGGAAAATGTTGACAATTAGCCTGCTCACCCTAGTAGTGAGTGGATGTCTCTTGTGCCAGCAGGCGGCGTAGTGTAGGCAGTGCTGCATCAATGGCTCGGGCACGGTGACTGATGCGATTTTTTTCCCTTTGCGGCAGTTCTGCCATAGTGCAGTTGTACTTGGGTAAGTAGAAGACCGGGTCATAGCCGAATCCCCCTCGCCCTGCTGGCTTCAGGGCAATCAGTCCTTCGCACACTCCCTCGGTGTTATAAAGTTCCCCGGTGGGCGTAGCAATGGCAACCACGCAGCGGAACCGGGCTGTGCGCTGTGCCCATGGTACATCGCATAGTTGCGCCAGGAGAGTCTCTACCCGGTCGGCATCGTGTCCCGGAGCGTAGCGGGCAGAGCGAATACCCGGAGCACCGTCTAGAGCGTCCACTTCGAGCCCCGAATCGTCAGCCAAAGTGAGCAGTCTGGAGGCACGCACGTATGCCAGGGCTTTTTGACGGGCATTGTCGGTGTAGGTGGTGCCATCCTCGGGAACCTCTATCCGCAGGTTTAGTGCGGACGGGAAGCACAGTTTTGCCTCCAGAGATGCAAGTAGAGCCCGGAACTCACGCGTTTTACCTGGGTTCTGAGTGGCGATGAGTACGTCCATAACAGTGTGTTTCTCCGGTACCACCTTAACACAGATTGGCTATTCTGGCAACCTTCCCCAGGATCGTATTTATCGGGGTTCTCTTCCTGAGTTGGGCAGGGTTGCGCAATGTGCTGCTTTCTGTTATCATTTACCGGTGGAGGGCAGGCATGAAAGTCGGCATCATCTCCGATACCCACGACAACCTGCGCAACCTGGAGACAGCACTTGGGGTGCTGCAGGCTGAGGGCGTGACAAGGATACTCCACTGCGGCGACGTCTGCGGACCTGAGGTTATCCGGGCTCTGGCAGGTTTTGACGTGTGGATCGCGCGGGGGAATATGGATCGCCATCCTGGGCTGGCACAAGCGGTCGAGGATACACTCGGACGTGGTCGCCTGGCCTGGTTCCACAGATTCACGCTGGACGGATATCCGGTGGCGATGCTCCACGCAGACAATGAGGAAGTGATGGGAAATACGATCACCTCCGGTCAGTATGCCTATGTCTTGTGTGGTCACACCCACCGGCGGCGTGATCAGACGATAGACCATACCCGCGTCATCAACCCTGGCGCGCTGGGAGGCGTGCGCTGGCAGCGCCGCTCTTTCTGCATCCTCAGCCTGGCGACGGGTGACGTTCGTTTCGTGAAACTTGCGTAACTGGATATACGTGTACTGGATGCTGCGCGGCCAGCACCTTGCGCTGGCCGGAAATCAGTATTGAGCATCAAGCATTGAGTATCTGAGGTGACCAATGAGCGATGATCTTTTCTGCTTCTCAACCTCGCTGGAGGTGCGCTGGCGTGACCTGGACGCGTTGGGCCATGTCAACAACGTTGTCTACTTCACCTACCTGGAGCAAGCCCGCATTCATTATCTACACGAGTTGGGAGTTGTTCCGCCCGATCCAGCCAGCATCAGTTTCATCCTGGCTGAGGCCAGTTGTCAGTTCAAGTCACCGCTGGGATTAGGAGAGCGAGTGACAGTCTGGATACGGTTGAGCGAGTTGCGCAACTCTAGTTTTATCTTTGAATACCGGATGGAAGGGGAGGATGGGCGCTTGGCTGCGACAGCCCGCTCAGTGCAAGTGTGCTACGATTACCAGAATCGGCGGCCCATTCCCATACCCGACGAGTGGCGTGAGATCATCGTTGCTTACGAGCCAGGACTGTGACTGGATACTCGATTGCAGATTGAACACTTTCCGACAATGCGGTGACCTCTAACTGGTAATCAAAGGCCCCTACCACACGACGATGGTGGGGGCCTTGCAGGTCTTACGATATCGGTGTTACTTGTCCGTTTGCATTTAACGCATCGGTTCTACGTCCACGATGGTAGCGTTGGCAGGCTCGGCGACAGGTTGAGGTTTGGGGGGTTCGATCATCGGTGGCTCAATGTCGCCGTGCATTGTCGTCTGACCACGTAGGTAGGCCCCCTCGTTGAGCAGCAGCGAGTTGATGGTCAGGTCGCCCCACACCCGGCCGGTCTCTAATATCTCCACCCGGTTGCCGGTGATGTTGCCCTTGACTGCGCCGGAGATGGAGACGTTGTTGGCTTTGATGTCGGCAATGATTTTCGCCCCCTCAAGAATGACCAGGTTGCCGGTGATGTCAATGGTTCCCTCGAAGACGCCATCAATGCGGACGCCTCCGTCGGACTGGATGTCGCCCCGAAAGTGGGCATTAGGACCGATGATGGTCTCGATCTTGGAAATGGGAACTGCGGACGGGGCTTTGGGTTTTTCTTTTCCGAACACAGGTGATCCTCCTTGTATGACGATTTATCGTCAGTCACGGCACAGTATTGCTCGGATAATACCTCAGCATCTCATTTTTGTCAATCGTGACCGATGGCTGTCCGACGTGCCTCCGCCAATGCTTGCTCTTCCTCATCGCCCAGTGTTCTGGGTGAAAGCCAGCCCTGGATTGGCTTGGCGTAGATGCGCGTCGCACCACGCCCATAGAGTGCCGAGATGACGACGCCGTTTCCCTCACCATCCACCAGCGCCAGCGCGAAACTTTGGTCGCCGCCGGTGTCCTGAAAGGCACGGAAGCGCACCAGCCCCACACCCTGCACGGCGTGGGCCAAGGCCGCGTCAACCTGTTGGGAGTGTGCTACCAGACGCTCGGTGCGCGCAGTTGTATCCGAGAGGCGGGATGCCAGGTTCTCCAGCGCCGTGGATAGGCTGGCGTCTTCTTCTCCAGCAAAGATGTTCTCGTGGCGGCTCTGCAGCCGGTGCAGCCGGCTCTGCAGGTCGAATACCCACACGATGCCGACGACCGTCAGAATCGTCAGTGCAATTGCCCAGATCAACAGTGCTATGTCCATTGCTCCTCCTTGTCTCCTATTCCACTAGCACTTGTCCCAGGATCACCCGGTCGCCAGCCAGATTCCCAGCCAAGTCTACCACAGGAAGGCGACGAAGGGAAGTCATCCCGTACATCCCCACCTCCAGCCAGTAGTTGCCGGGAGGCAGGTCGGCCGGGAGAACCAGCCGATAGGGGTCAGTGATAGCCTGTCCGGGCAGCCACTTGGGGAACCACAGGTAGGTGGGACAGGCTCCGCCCAGGGGAGTGTAGTCGTGGATGAAAACGGGGTGTCCTGTGCCATGTATCAGGTGGATGAATATGGTGAGACTTTCGCGGGGAGAGGCCAGCGCATGCCAGGTCAGGGTCAGGTGGAAGGGCTGTCCGGCCTGGAGTACCAGCGGTTCTGACCAGGGTGCCTCCCGTGCCTGCCAGCCGGACCGTGTCCGCGCCTCCAGCAGCACTATCTGATTATCCAGATTGGCGACGGCCGCGTCAAGGATGGTCATGGATGGTGTCTCTGCCCTCATTTCTCCCTGTGATGGGTCCTTCCCTTTCGTCCTCCACGCAGGGAGGGAGAGAGAAGGGGAGGGTAGGACGGTGATGGTCATCAGTTCGACAGTGGTATCTCCCGTTGAGAGGGGTAATTCCGGCCGGCCGCCGCTCAGGTCGGCATAGCCCAGGCGCAGCGGGTATTCCCCGGGTGGCAAAGTAAATGGGATTGGCAATTCGTACTTTTCGGCGATGACTTCGCCCGGTTGCCATTGATGGGTGAGCAACCGGCTATCGGTCGTCCAGCGGGTCTCAATTGGCCCCAGTTGTGCGTATGGCATCCAGATGCTCTCCAATGGCTCTGGCGCACTTTGGTAGATAACCAACTCCAATGGCTCACCTGTCTGGATGGTATCGGTTAACAGGTCGTAGCCTATGATGTGGATGCGGTTGTCGGCCCAGATGTCCAGCGGATGGGTGGGATAGATATCCGCCACCGGCGGGGCGACGACCCGGTAGAAGGTACCCTCCGGCACCAGCCGGAAGCCGGCGTCGCGCACGGCGGGACGGTAGTCGGGTAGATAGATGGGGCTGTCCTCGATGTGAGCCCAGACCGACTCTGCCCACGGGTTGGCGGTAGATACGTAGACCAGCGTTACGTCATCCTCCTCTAGCCGCTGCCCCTGGGTATAAGCGTGAACCCAGAGGGGGGTCAGGTGCTCCCAGTCGGAGAGGAGCACTGCGCCCTCACCGTGCCCGTCGAACTGTTGATAGACGGCGGCAACCCATTCCTCGGCGGCGACAAAGTCATGCAATGAGATGCCTCGTCGGAGGTTGATGGTGGCCTGGTAGAAGGGCAAAATGACAAGCGACAAATAACAAATGAGCAATAAACAACGGACAATGAACGACTGCGAATTATGAATTGCAGATCGCGAATTGTGAGTTGGCCGGGCCAGGAAGCCAGTGAGGGCCAGTGCACCGGCACCAGCGGCGATGGACAGAGATGTGAAGGGCAGTAGCAGGTAGGCCATCACATCCTGGACGGTATTGAGGGTGAAAAGTAGATTAGTAATGATGAAAATGTAGATGAGAAGGGCGGGTTTAGGGGTGCGGCGGGCCAGCCAGATGAGGCCCACGACGATGAGGATGACAACTGGTAGGAGGTATTGGAGCCGCAGGAGGGACCAGAAGGCCAGTGCTCGGTCGGGTTGGTCGGCTAGGCCAAAGTGGAATAGGTTGCCCCGCAGCCCTTGGGCGGTGATGTGCCCCCAGAACCCCTCCCAGGTGCGCATATCCGTGGGGCCGAAGGGGGTGCTGGGGCTGCGCAGGGGGTAGTATAGGAGTGGGGCTAACCCCAGCAACAGGCAGCCAGCCAACAGTAGTAGCGCCCTCCACTGTCGCAGAATGCGTGGGCGCACGGCCAGGACGAAGATGACATAAGCCGGGATGCCCATCAAGGTAATGGGGTGATGGGTGGCAGCCAGGCCCAAGGTCATGGCGAAGGTGACTAGGTAGCGGTCGCGTCCGGTGCACCACCAGCGGACCAGGAGCCCCAGGTGAGTGGCAGCCAGTGCTGCGCTGACGATGTGGGCATTGGCGTGAATGGAATGTTGCCAGAGGTCAGGTGAGGCGGCAAGACACAGCGCGGCGAAGATGGCAGAGTTTATTGCATTTACTCGCCCTGCATTTACTCGCTCGCCCAGATCACGTACAATGAGATACACTGCCGTCACCACCCAGGCACCGACGGCTGCTGCCAGGAGATTGGTGCGGAAGGCGACAGTGCCCAGTGGGACGAGGGTCTGCCAAAGTTTGGCCAGCAGAGTGTAAAAGGCGTAGCCGGGTGGATGGGCGATGCCCAGGATGGCAGGGATGAATTGGTACTCGGAGGGGTCGCCGAAGATGGTCCCTGGGGCAGCGGTAGTGGCGTAGAGGGCAAAGACGGCCACAAAGAGGATGGCGGGGATGAGGATGTTAGATATTGGATGCTGGTTGCTGGTGGTCATTGGAAGGTCTCTGAGAATGTCTCTGCAATATGTGTTCTCCTAATCTGCTGGTGGCTGTTACTACTACTCAGACGGTCACAGAATTGGATGTTTGAGGCTTTCAGCCCTCGTCCCCGAGGGCGGTTCTGGCGAGAGCATCTCGTTTTGAGCAGTTATTTACCGCACAAGTCGCCCCCAGGGACGGGGGCTGGGAGCATTGGCTGAGTAGTACTGGTGGCTTTTATTTGTCTTGACGCTGGCGACCAAGGCAAATAGACAGATTTATGAGTGGATAAGCGAACGATGGCGAGAACAGAGATACCATCGCGCCATTGAGCATGGTCAGGCCCGGCCCCAGCCGATCAATTACCACGCCGTTGGGATATATCCCTGCCCCTCTAGATAAGCAATGATATTCTCTGCGCTCTCTTCCACCGTCTCCTGTGCCGTATGGCAGACAACTTCCGGATTCTCAGGCTCCTCGTAGGGGTCAGAGACGCCGGTAAAGTTCTTGATCTCTCCGGCAAATGCTTTAGCGTACATCCCTTTCACGTCCCGCTGGGCACACACCTCCACCGGGCACTCGACGTGGACCTCGATGAATTCGCCGATTTCCCGGCGTGACTTGGCCCGCCGCTCCCGATAGGGGGAGATAAACGAGCAGAGGACTGCTACGTCGTTGCGGGTGAGCAGTTTCGCTACGAATGTCACCCGTTCGATATTTTTGTTCCGGTCTTCCTTGCTGAACCCCAGGTCGCGGGTCAGGCTCTGACGCACGATGTCGCCGTCTAGTCGCTCTACCTTGAGGCCTTGGTCGCGCAGTTTCTGCGCAACTAATTTTGCAATGGTGGTCTTGCCCGACCCAGAGAGGCCGGTGAACCACAGGGTGAAACCTTTTTGATTACACAATGTTTTACTACTCCTTGTCTGAAATTTTGATTGGGCCGATGGTTGCACATAATGCCGCTTTGAGGATGGCCCCGTGTCGCAGCAAAAGCGGGGGAGAGACGGTGCAGTCGAGAATGCTAGACGGGACACCTCCTCGACAGGCCCCCCCATCGAGAATCAGGTCTATCCGATCTTCTAATTGCTCTTTGACTTCCTGAGCGGTGATAGGGCTGGGCTGCCCTGAGATGTTGGCACTGGTGGCCGCCAGCACGCCGCCCGCCTTCCGGATGAGATCACGGGTCAATGGCAGGTCAGGTACGCGCACAGCCACAGTGGGGCCGGTGCTGATCGTGTCGGGCACCATCTCCGTTTTGGGCAATACCAGTGTCAGTCCGCCAGGCCAGAAGCGGGTGATCAAGTGTCTGAACTGAGGTGGAAGCGTGGCGACGCGGCTTAATTGGCTGGCATCGGATAGCAGGAGTGGGATGGGCCTGTCGGATGGGCGCTGCTTGGCTGCGTATAAACGGGCTATAGCATTCCTATCCCATGGAAGTGCCGTCACGCCATAGACGGTGTCGGTAGGGAGAGCAACCAGCCCTCCGGCTTTCAACACCTCAATGGCGCGAAGTTGTGCGTTCTCGTTGCCTATGTGGATAACCTTGGCCTTCATTTGTATCAGTCTGGACAATGCGCACGACCGCCGCGAAAGTGAGAGCGATGGTGACGAACCATGGCTACACACATCGCCATAAACAGACGGCGTAGGCGAGTCTTACATCGGCTCTTCTGGCCAGTACGATCGGAAGCGCACTAGCGCTAGAGTATAACATGGCTCATAACTGTCGTCAACTCAGCGCATTCACTCCGGCAACTATTATTTGGAGGCAAGGTGCTCAGCATATCCACCCAAATTAGAC
>JAXHUO010000092.1:0-12845 GCA_034189605.1 Chloroflexota bacterium | reverse complement strand
CCTGCCCCCTGCTTGGCTGTTTACTGAGCTACGAGACATTACATAGTCGGCTCAAGGCAAACAAGGAGTGCGGGGGACGTGGAGTAGAGCATCGAATGCGGGGTAAGAGACCCGCCTAGCACATCGCTGTAGCGAACGCGCAAGCCGCGCACACAAGTTCAGGGTGTCCTGAATGACCGCTTCCGTCCCTCAGGCCTAATCTCTTTCAACCAGCCAGGTAGTAGATCAACTCCTTGGCCATAGACACCAGGTCGTCCACGCAGGCGAACTCGTCCGGCCGGTGGGCGGTAGTATTGTCCGGCCGGAATGGGCCAGTACCGGCAAACTTTCCGTCGCCCAGGAGCGGGACTACCATCCCCATATCTGAAGAACCGGCAACCCCGGCTACCAACAGATCCTCATCCCGGTAGCCGTGGACCGCCTTTTTGGCCTCCCACATTCGATGCATATGGGGGCTCTCTGGGTCGGCCTTGAAAGCGCCATAGATCCACTGAACCGCGACCTGCACGTCCAGGGCCTTGCTTTGCCTGCGGCCTCGCTCTACTGCTTCCCTGATCTCTGCCACCACATCCTCATAATCCTCTTCAGGAATGTAGCGGCGGTCAATGGTGACAGTGCACCGGGAGGGGATGATGTTGTCCTTGACTCCTCCTTGGATGATCACCAGGTTGAACATAGGGGACATCCACTCAGAAGGAGCACCGGGGATGGGAAAGAGAGGCACGCTGGACTTTCGTTGCTCCACTCTCCTTTTCAGGGCCAGCAACTCGTTCAGGATGGGCACCATTTCGTCAATGGCGTTGACCCCCAGGAAGTTCATCCCCGAATGGCAACTCTTGCCTATGGTGGTCACGGTGACGGTGACGTCGCCGGCCATCCCGCCGACCAGGAAAGGGGCCTGCGCGCCACCCTCCAGGCAGAGGACGTGCCCCTCTACGTACCCCTCCAGTGCGAGATGGTAGACGCCGGGGTAGGTGCCGATCTCCTCGTCGGTGCACATCAGGCAGATCAGATCGTAGTGGGGGGTGAGACTCAACTCCTCAATGACAGCCAGCGCACCGATGAGACTGGCGATGGAGCCTTTCATATCTATTGCTCCCCGGCCGTACACTTTTCCCTCTTTCACCACCCCGGCGAAGGGATCAATTGTCCATGGTTCCTCTACTGGCACCACGTCCATATGGGCGTAGATGGAACAGGGTTCTTTGCCAAAGCGTTTACGGGCCACCAGGTTGACCCGCTCTCCCTCCAGCGGTAGGGGGATTTGGGCCAGTTTCTCCGGGGGCACCACCACCCGCTCGGTTTCGAACCCCAGGCGCTGGAAGATGGGTTCCAGGTAATCGGCCATTTTGTCATAGTTGTGGCCGGGCGGAACCGAGGTATCAATATGGATCACGTCACACAGTGTTTTTACTATGAGTTCTCGCTTTGCCTCCACCGCCTCAAAAACGGCCTGCCAATCCATTGTTTTCTCTCCTTATTACTCCTCCACCCCGTTAAACAGTTGCGTGGCTGGATTCTGAAACATCAGCCCTACGTGGGTGGCCAGTTGCGCTACACTGTGCCGCCGTGGGTCTAGTCCCGCGATCGAGATGTGGCCCTTCACCGTCAAAAAAAGCGGTAATCAGCGGCGCAGAGGTCATTCTGAGCGGGGCTTGTACCGCCACCGCCATAGATCAAAAAACCCCGGGGCTTTGCGCCACCGGGGTCGGAGAGTCATCTTACGACTTGGGCTTAGATGTATGCTTCTGAGGGCTCGCTCTCTCCCGTATCAAGCCCTATGCTTTTTTCCATTTCAAGCCCATCTACGTTCACGGCTTGAGGTCCCTTGGGGGTATCTTCTATCGTGAACTCCACTCGTTGGCCCTCGCTCAAGTTCCGGTAGCCGTCACCGCGGATGGAGGAGTAGTGGACAAAGATGTCCTTCTCCTGCCCATCGGGGCGGACGAATCCGTACCCTTTTACACGGCTGAACCACTGGACTGTCCCCAGGGTGCGACCATTGTCATCCATAACTTTCTTTTCCTCCTTGTGACTTACTTTTGGCTCTGGTTAGCCCCTCTGTGATCAGTGCACCACAAGGGGCTGTAGATGCCGCGACAACGGGCAGCAAGATACCACACTTTTGCCAAGTTGTCAAGGAATCGGCAAAGGATAAAATGACACTTGCTCCGAGTGTGGTATAATGCTGATGCTTGATAGGGGGTGTGTGAATGAGCGAGATTCCAATTCTGGCTCTCATTCCTGCCTGGAATGAGGGCATCCACATCGGCTCGGTCGTGGAAGCGACGCGGGCTCACTTGCCGGTGCTGGTAGTGGACGATGGTTCCGACGATGACACGTCCGCCGTTGCCGAGGCTGCTGGTGCTATGGTCGTGCGCCATCCTCGTAATCGTGGCAAGGGTGTGGCGTTAATGACCGGTTTCGCCTGGGCGCTGGAGCGGGGTTGTGAGGCTGTCCTCACGCTTGATGCCGATGGCCAACACGACCCGGCCAGCATCCCCAGGTTTATGGCGGCCTACGATGCTGGCGCAGGGGACCTCATCATCGGGCGGCGCGACTTTGGCCGCATGCCTTTCCCGCGCTCTTTTGCCAATCCTTTTGGTTCGTGGTTGCTGTCGCTGGCGCTGGGTACGCGCATCTACGACAACCAGTGTGGCTATCGTCTGTATAGCCGCCGTCTCCTGGAGAGGCTCGACCTGACCACTACCGGTTTTGAGTTGGAGGTAGAGGTCGTCATCCAGGCGGTCTGCAAGGGAATGCGCATTGGCTGGGTGGAGGTCTGCACCATCTACGGCGTAGGCGAGGTGAGTTACTTCCATCCGCTGAAGGATACGGCCCGCTTCTTGGGGATGGTGTGGCGGGCACGCTGTCAGCGGATTTCTTGTCAACGGATTTCGGGAACGGATTGAACGGATTTTGCTATTTCGCGCAGGATGCTGGTACAGCCGAGTTGGTGTGGTCTCCAACGATGGGACACCTACAACATCTAGCCTCTGACGTCTGACGGCTTACTGCTGGACGCCGCCGTGTTCGCGCCAGTGAGCGGCGAGGTAGTTGATGCGGATGCGCTGGGCGCGCAGCCAGCGGCGAGGACCCAGTATGCGTCGCCCCATCGCGGGGTCGGCATCGGGCAGGCGAGTGAGTGTGCCTTCTTGCACCAACCGGTCGAAGAAGGCGAGGAAGCGGTTCTGCAACTCCTCGTCGTCGAATTCCTCACCGCGCTCACAAGTCTCCCGAGCCAGTTGCTCAATGAATCCAGAGGTGCGCTCAATGAGCGTCTCCACCGGTTCCAGCACGATTCCCCAGGCATACACGGGGTCGAGCGGCATGGAGCCGAATTCCATTGGGGAAGGGTGGTGGGTCTTCTCTTCCATAGACAATCCTCTACGCAATATGCCTCTATTTATACACCATTCGAGTTACCAGCCGCTGGACGCGAACGTTGCTTTCAGCAGCGTCTCTCGCTCCTCAGGCGTCATCGGGCGGGGCCGGGCATAGTCTTCCAGTATCGCTGTCAGCACCTCGGTGCTGATGTGCCGTCCGTCGTAGAAGACGTGCCGGTCCACGAACTCTTGGCGCGTCTCCAGTGACCACATCTGATCGAAAAAGAGGTTGCCCAGGCCATAATGAATGAAGGCTCCGGCGTGGAAGTCAAAGCCCTGCGGCTGGTGGGCCTGACTGCCGCTGACGATGACCGCGCCCGCATCAGCCAGCGCGCGGAACTCGGCCCTCTGCTGCGGCGTGGGTTCGTACTGGCCGAACTCCCAGTACTGGAGAGTAACGATGGGCAGGATGGATCGCTCGCGCAGTTGGCGAATCTGGGTGTAGAGTAGATCATAGTCGCAGGGGGCTGCACCAGGACGGTCATCGGTCGCCCAATCGGATGGTGGCCCCGCTGGGTTGCAGCCTATGAAGCCGAAGGTGTGCACGCCGTGGGTGAGCGCCAGGGGGCGTTGCGCCTGAGCCAGATCCCAGCCACCGCCAAAGTAGGGGATGGATCGCTCGTCGTACATCCTCAGCGACAGATTCATTGCCTCTACTCCCCAATCGAGCAGGTGGTTGCCGGTGAGTTCGACCACGTCTACGTCTATGTACTCTAGCAGTTCGACAAAGGTGGGATCAGAGCAGAAGACCATCGTGTAGTAGTCAGACGGCGGCGGGCAGTTCTCAGCAAATGAGACCTCATTGCTGATATGGGTGACGTCGGCCTCGGTTAGCCAGGAGTGAATGTCTTGGGCAGGATAGGTCACGCCGTGGCGATCCATTCTCATAGCAGTGGCCCGGGAGAGGGCGGTCACTCCGGTCATCACTACTACTGTCATCTTGGCTGGATCTCGGTTGGAAGTGGGAGTGTCCATCACCTCTTGAATCTTGGCGACGCCACGTTCCAGGCCGGTCACGCCGACGCGCACGACCAGCGGCCAAGCCCCTGTGTCCATTTCCTTATCGAGTATCGAGACACCATCCACGCGCAGCACTTTCCAGCGTGGGTCCAGTTGATCGAAGAGAACCACAGCCCAGGCCGGGCGGGTATCCCAGGCGCGCTGCACGATTTGGTCCGCCGGGACGACCTCGACTGCACCAGGGGCTGGATCGCCCATTATAGCGACCAGCGTCGCAGCAACGTCGGCGGTCATCAGCAGTGGCCGGCCGGCGAAAGGGCCGGCCGGTGTGCCGCTCCAACTGCTGGCGATGTCGGTCCAGGTCACCTCTTCGGTCAGCGTGGGGAATGGGGCTACAACGGCATAAAACCACTCGGCGAGCAGGGTCGCGTCGGAGTTGGAGTTTGTCCTGAGCATCACTTGCACGTCGGCGGTCTCGGCGGATGGGGCTGGGGCGAAGAGGTCAGGGTGAGCGGCGAGCGCGGTGTTCAGCGTACCAGCGACGGGCACAGGCAGTCCCTGAGGGACAAAGGCGGTCACCGGCCAGGCGGGGGTGGGGGTAGGCGAAGGGGTCAGCGTGGGGGTGGGGGTAGGAGGGCGCGGGGTGCGAGTCGGCGTGGGAGTGACGCCAGAAACTGTCTCGCTGCTGCAGGCGGCGAACAGGGCCATGCCCAGGCCCAGGCCGGCGAGCAGAGCCAGACACAGTGCGCGGCGTGATAGGGTGATCGGTTTCATTAAGCGAGTAACGAATCTTATTCCAAGGGCGATGTGTAATGCACCCAGATCCAGGTGTTCGGCATGCTTTCGCCTATGTAGACCAGATCTATGTCTTCCGCAATGAATGGGTCAGCCCAGTTGAAGAGCCACAGTGCGTCACGGGGAGCCAGGTTGACGCAGCCATGGCTGCGCGTAAAGCCAAAGGCGTCGTGCCAGAAGGCGGCGTGGATTGAGTACCCTCCGTGGAAGTACATCGTCCAGGGAACATCCTCGATAAAGTACCAGGTCGGATTCCCGTCCTGCACATCGGGGTTGCTCATCTTGCCCTCCCGCACCTTGGACCAGAGACGGTACAGACCGGGAGGGGTGGCGGTGGCAGTCCGGCCGCTAGAGACGAGTGTGGCGTAGACCATACGCTCCCCTTCGTAGGCGGCAATCGTCTGCTCAAACAAGTCCACCTCGATCCACTTTTCGCCTGGGCCGACTTCCGGTAACGGCGGGTCCACGTCCACCCGGGACACATTCTCCTGCTCCACCCACTGGTCGGGACCGATCAGGTACCAGATTTCATCACTGCGTCGCTCCTCGGCGAAGATGGTGATTAGTTGGTAGCGGTTGAGTGGTTCGATGGCTTCGTTGAGTATGCCCTGGGGCACGACCGAGGGCTGCACCCAGCGGTTGATCCAGGCGAAGGGATGTTGCGGCTGCTCGGTGAGGTAGACACCCTGGAAGCGAGAGGGCCTGGCGAACGCCAGTGTGTCAGCGGGGACGAATTCCTCATTGTTGATCTGGTACCATCGCTGTCCCTCGTATTCGACCATTCCACCCACACTGACCCACCAGTCACCTGAGAGCAGCGTGCGCACGGGCGGCAGCCCCATCGCAGCCTCCATCGGGTGGCGGTAGATGTTCAGCGGCAGGGCTCTGACGTAGGCGTAGGTGTGCGGAACGACTTTATCGTCTTCGTCGTGTGGGAGTTCAAGCACGGGTAGTTCGGGCAGCGGGTCGGGCGGGCGGGTGGAGGCGATGCGGTAGGCTGTGGTGCCGGGTCCGTACGCGGGGCATAGTTCCGGGTTGCGCCAGATGAGGCTGGGTACGCAGACGTAACGGGCGCGAGCAGCGTGTGCCTGCGGCTCTCCCGGATCATACAGACTGCCTGCTGCTGCTGGTTCTGTCTTCAGGGTTAACAGTATGAATAGTACCAGGGCGACGAATAGGTAACGACGCACGTTGTGTCTCCGAATAGTAGAACATAGGAGCGAATGATATTTTAACACAGATTCGGCGTGGCGTCCAGGCTGTCAGCCGTTTTTCCCGTCCTGCTATATTGTAACATAGCCCCCGTGCACTGGCTCGACGGATAGCGCACGGGGGCTCAATGTTTGGCCTACGAATCTGCAACGATGTGGCTATGCTCAGAACCGTATCAGCCCGCCCGGTTGGCAGGTGCGGCAAAAGTTGGTCACCCGGCCACGGGCCTTGATCTCGGAGATGGTGGTGCTGCAGACTGGGCAGGGGTTGCCTCCCCGTCCGTGCACGGCCAGGAAGTCGCGTACCTCGCGGTGAATCTCCGTCCCGACGCGCTCCTGTAGGGTGGCGATCGCATCGCGCAGCACGGACTGCATTGCCTCGTACAGCCGCCCGATCTCCTCGTCGGTGAGCGATGTGCGCTTGCGGTAGGGGTGCACCCGAGCTGCGAAGCAGATTTCGTCGGCGTAGGCGTTGCCGATACCGGCCACCGCCCCGCCCCGGGTGAGAATTCCCTTGATCTCTCCCCGATATAGCCTCAACCGCTCCTGGAAACCCCCCAGCGTCAGATCAAAGGGCTCCGGTCCCATCTCGGCCCAGCCGGGGATGGCATCGAGGCTGGCGGTGAGGTAGACTTGGCCCATCGTCTTGCGATCGCTGTAGCGCAGTTCGTGGCCGTCGGAGAGCCGTAGGACGACGTGAGTCTTAGGCAGGCGGCGCTCGGCGGGGAGGGCGTGCTGGAGACGACCGGCCAGTTTGCAGTTGATCGCCAGGGCCAGCCCGGACTGCAGGGGGAAGAGCAGTATCTTGCCGCGCCGCCACACGCTGGCGAAGGTCTGGCCGGCGAGTGTCTCGGCGAATCCCTGGAGTGTCAGGTCACGCACCACCAGAGGGCGGATGACTTTGATATCGTTGATGGTCTTCCCGGTCAGCCGGGGCGACAACACTTTGCGGACGATTTCGAGGTCAGGAAGTTCGGGCATCAGTCTTGCGCTCCAGCCGTGCCAGCCGGTGGTGCAACTCGCCCACCGCGACGTCATGGCGTGTCCCTGCAGGCCAGTTCTCGACCTGCGCCAGTGCCGTCCGCGTCCAATCGGCGGCTAGCGTGAGATTTCCCACGTGCCACTCAAAGTACTTGGCCAGTTCGACGTGGGCCAGCACGTCGTCTCTCGTTTCCAGCGCGAGTTGTTGCCAATAGCCGAATGCCTCGTGCCGGCGGTTGGCCCGTTTGAGGAGATTGGCCAGGGCACGCAGTGCTCTTGCACGCAGACCGGTGGCGAGGTTGGATTCGATAGCCGTACGGTAGGCCCGTTCCGCATCGGCGGACTGGCCATCGGTCTCGTACCAGCGGCCCAGGCCGTAGAATTCTGCGCCGTTCAGCCTTCTGTCGGCCCAGGGGTTAGCAAGGGCCCGGCACAGTCGCGCGGCCAGTGTGACCAGGCTGAGGATGTCCACCGCGTTGTGGTAGATCACGCGCTTCATCTCGCGAGCGTCGCCCGTACGCAGGTAGTCACGGTAGAGGTAGGGGATGACGCCTCCGGGCACATCGTCCTGTTCACGCAGTACGCCCAGCACCTCTGGCTCGAGGGCGGACAGAGCGCACGAGGGCAGATGGTATTGCCACAGCCTCCGCGCAGGATGCAGCAGGTCGAGGTGGGGCATTCCTGCCATCGGTGGCGGAACGCGCGCCAGGATGAAACGGTTTTCTAGGATTGGCACGTCAAAGGCATGACCATTGAACGAGGCCAGGGCCTCGAACTCCAGCAGGTGCTCTGCCAGTGCCTCGACCAGCGCTGGCTCGTCGCCGGGATCGCGTAGGAAATACTGGCGCAAGTGGAAGCCATTCTCAGCGAAGAAGCCGAGTCCGACGACGAAGGCCATCGTGCCGGTGCCGCCGGAAAGCCCGGTCGTCTCCGTATCGAGGAAGCAGACCCGCCGTAGGTCCACACTGGCCAGTGCAGCATCCCGCGCGATTTGCGCGATAATCTCGGGGGGCAGATCCAGGAACGTGGAGAGTGGCAGGTTGCCGTGGGAGTGGTCAGGTGGATAGGTTTCCTCAATGACGAAGCACTGCCCGTGGTAAGTCGTGTGAAAGTGGCCGGGCACCAGGTCTTCTATGGCGACGTGGCGGCGAGGGTGATTGAGGGGAGGTGACGCAATTTCGTGTACTCCCCGGACTACTCCAAGTTCGCGCAGCCGCCGGCGCAGGTCCTCGCGCATCACTCAGTATCGGTAGACGATTACAGGACTGCTGCCGCCCTGCTGTATGTGCAGTTCGCTCTTACTCATAGGGCATGACAGGCTCATCGTATATATCACGTTCTCAAATTATACCAGGTGCATCCCTGGGGGCAAGGCGCGAGGTTGTGTGAGGTGTGTCTGGAGCGTTGTCTTTGGCGCAGGTGTGAGACGGAGAGAGCGGTTTCCTACCAGTGGGCAGCCAGGCGGCTGATCCTGGCTTGCCAGGATAGGTTGCGGATGGCGCGAGCAGCCTGTTGAGCGATGTGGAGATCTCCGGTGTGAGGGCTGTAGGTCATGGCGTGATATTCGGCCAGCAACCGTTGGGCTGGTTCCGCAGCCGTGGGAAGCAGGCGGGCCAGGGCTATCGCACGTTCGGCCGGCGTGTCGGCGGGGTCAGAGGGAGCGTTCAAACGGGTCAGGGCATGGTCTAGTTCCAGGTAGGCCCGCTCCAGAGGGGCCAGGGTAACGCGGCTGGCCCAACGACGCAGGGCAGAGGGGGGCTGTAGACCAAGACGATGCAGTCCTCCTTCTAACAGGACAGGGAGAGGTGGCAGGCCACGCTGACGGCTCCTGCGCCAGATGAAGGGGGCCAGGATCAGGGCCAGAATCGCGGCCCAGATGACCACGGTCGTTCTGAGATCGGAGGCATCGTCGGGAGATTCTGCGCGAGCGAGGTCGAGTTCAGCATCTTCGATTCTTTCCAGACGATCATCCAGACGGCTCCCGGCGAGCCCACCAGGCAGTATAGCGGAGCCTGGCGCAGTAGCGGACTGGCTCTCGCCCAAGCGGCGATGGATGGGGAGTTGAGAGGCCGTGGGCTCGAATTCAACCCAGCCCAGGCCGGGGAAGTAGACTTCGGGCCAGGCGTGGGCATCGCGCTGGCGTACCAGGTAGATATCACCCTCGCCCTCGTCATCCTGGCGTTCGCCCTGGGCAAAACCAACGGCCAGACGAGCCGGGATGCCCAGTGAGCGCAGCAAGATGACCTCGGTAGAAGCGTAGTAGCTGCAAAAGCCCTGGCGCAGATCAAAGAGAAACCAGTCCAGGGGCTCTTGATCTGGGGGTGAAGGGGGGATGGTCTCGCTATATTGGATGCGAGTGCGCAGGTAGGCGGTGACGGCGGCAGCGATGTCGTAGGGGTTGTCTATGTCAGATGCGATCTGTTGGGCCAATTGCAGTGTGCGGGTAGTGACGGTAGAAGGAACTTGCAGGTAGCGGTCGGTGACCCAAGAGGGGTAGTCGGTGCCAGCAGTGCGCAGTTGGGCAATGGTGGCGGTGCTGAGGGAGGATTCGGCTTGATAGGTTTCGCCAGCGCGCAGAGGTTCGGCGGCGTGTAAAGCGGCCAGATCGGCGGTGCCATCTGGATTATAGGCCAGGTTTGCCTGGGCCGGGCGACTGACCCACAGGGGACGAGGAGCTGTGTAGAGGGTTGCGATGGGGATGGCCAGGTTAAAGGCAAAGATGGCCGTTTTGCGTTCCTCTGCTTCAGGGAGGGTCAGCCCAAAGTTGGTGGGAGTGACGGGCTGTGTGGTAGAAAGGGTGCTGGCCCATTGAGCGTTGGCGTAGCGGTCGTAGACACGGGCGCGCCAATAGTAGCGGATACTGCCATCAGGATGGGGTTGAGCCTCGACTGTCATGATGAGGGTGTCGGAGAGTTCATTCCCGCTGCCCAGGGAAAGGTGCTCGCCATAATACTCATAGTAGCGGATCAGACTGGTGGTGCGTTGCAGAGGTGCGAATGCTTTGCTCAGGTGATCGCGTACAGTGATCCAGGGTTGGGCAGCGCTCTGCCATGCTTCCTCGGCAAAAGGTGAAACATCGGCCAGGACGGGTATATTCCAGGCTACTACGACGAGTAAGGCAGCGAGCAGCAGGGTGGTGCGGGTTAGATCAAAACCGATGTAGAGAGGCAGGCGAACGCGTTTCTGCTCCCAGCGGGCATGGTGGTGCAGGTAGGTCAGGCGGGCCAGAAGCGAGATACTGAAAAAAAGGTATCCACCCAGGAGCCAGATGCGGGAGGTCACAAAGGGGTCGTAGATCTGAATGATGAGCAGTGTGAGCCCGGCGGGGAGGATGGCTCGCCAGGGGCGAGCGTGGCGGGTAAGATTGTATCCGGCATATACACCTAGTGTCCAGAAGAGGCTGGTCATCAGGGATAGGAAGAGGAAGGGGTCTTCTACAGCCTCCTGCCGTGCCAGTTGGCCAAGCGCGACGATCAGGCGACCGGCCATGCTGACCAATCGTTCGGTCCACAGGATGCCGTGGCCTAAAGTGAGGCCGAGTTGCCAGGTGACAGCGAACAGGCCATAGGCCAGGGCGAAGGCGGCGACCCGTCGCGGGGAGAAGATGCTCTGGCCCAGGGCCAGGCCAGCTACTACTCCCAGGCTGGCCAGGACTGGCACCAGATTCAGGTGATCGGTCCATTGGGTGATGGTCAGGCGGGTGACGGCGGTAGATATGGCGGCCAGCAGCAAAATGGCGGCGAGTGGGTCCCACCAGCGGGGAGGAGGTGTGGGAGTGTGGGAGCGTGTGGGTGTGGGGATTGATGGTCTCATGGGGCTAATTCCTGCTCCCGCCGAATTGCCAGACTCGGCACTGCCATACTCAGGGCGGTTCCCAGGTCTACACCATTCGCCACCTGGCACACCGGCACACCCAGTATCGTGATAGCAGTCGCCAGGGCTTTTGTCCCCGGCGGGCCACCAAAAGAGGCTGTATCCAGCAAGACGACTACTGGCCGCAATCCTCGCCGCAACAGGAGGTCCACGGTCAGGGCTACGTGTTCCCGCACGGAAGGAGTGATCAAGACCACAGTGCTGCCACGCGGCAGGTGCTGAGCCTGAGCCGTCGCTAGGGCTGATATGGGCAAATTCCCTTCAGCGCGAAGTAATGCCAGCGATTCCAGTATCTTGCCTAATTGCCGCCCGCCCCGGTCAGGGGGTAACATATTGGGGGATTGTGATTGTCCGCAGCTTGCCAGCCCCACCGCCCGCCCACGCTGCAGAAAATACTGTCCCAGCGAAGCAGCGATGCTCACTGCATATTCCTCTGTGGAAGGGGGCAACGTTGGCTCTGTCAAAGGACTCCATAACGCATCTACAGCTATGGTGGGGGGGGAATAAGGCAGTGCGGCCTGCACCTCCCGTTCAGCGTCCACGAGAATCCACACCTCGGCCAGAGGATCCAACTCAAATTCCTTGACCATCAGGCGCTCTCGCCGCGCCGTGCTCACCCAATGGATGCGGTTCATAGAATCGCCAGGAGCGTACTCGCGCACCCCGGCCGCGTTCGGTGTCACTTGATGTGTGCGACGGCGCAAGGCCTCTCCTCCTGACAACAACCCCGGCGGGCTGGGGAAAGTGTGCACTTTGACCGTTATGGGGTATACCAGTAGGGACGCATCGGATGACAGGCCCCGGCTAACCGGGAACAGACCAAAGGGATCGCCCGATGCCAATACGGTTGGCCCCAGGGGAAATACTCCTCGCTGCACCAGGCGGGTGCGCACCAGGTAGGATCGTTGTTGTTGCCCCCGAAGCCCCACGAGCACGCGCGATCCCAGTGAACCAGGCAAAGCGGACTGATCGCTCACTTCCAGCCACAAGTGTGACAGGCGGCTGTAGTTTTGAACATCGAACCGCTCCTGAAAGATTTGTCCCACCTGAGCGCGCCGGGTACGTGGTTTGCGTTGCACGTGTACTCCGCGCAATGCCGACGCAGCCCAGACCCAACTTACTACCAGTACAAGTCCCCAGAGATAACTCAAGCGGGAGTAAATGGGCGATCCGGTCACTACCAGGGCCAG
This sequence comes from Chloroflexota bacterium, assembly GCA_034189605.1. Classification (GTDB taxonomy): domain Bacteria; phylum Chloroflexota; class Anaerolineae; order B4-G1; family B4-G1; genus JAUWNP01. The sequence continues at coordinate 449 of JAXHUO010000092.1, read as the reverse complement.
GAGACTGAGGCCAAGCAGTCCCAGCACTAAACGCAAAGAGGTAGTCATCTTTTGCCTTTGGACACTGAGCAGCACAGAGCGGTTTTGCTAACCGTCATAGGGTCGAATCGCAAATCCAACCTGCGAACTCGTCATCCTCATCTCTCACCAGTCAGGTCACCGCCGGGCACCGGTACCTTTTCTACGATCTCCTGTACAATACGCTCGGCGCTCACGTCCCGCAGACGCGCCGCCGGACCTGGGATCACGCGATGGGCCAGGGCTGGTAGTGCCAGAGCCTTGATATCGTCTGGTAACACAAAGTCCCGTCCTAGAATGGCCGCCCGTACCTGTCCGGCCCGGTACAATGTCAGGCTCCCGCGCGGACTGGCACCCAGGTAGGCCTCAGTATGTTCCCGTGTCTGGCGTGTCAGTTCCACGAGATAACGCTTCACGGCTGGTGACACGTA
>JAXHUO010000091.1:0-12943 GCA_034189605.1 Chloroflexota bacterium | reverse complement strand
GACCTCCGAGGTTTTGGCCGCAATTTGGCTCGAAGAGTGGGTTGTCTGCCATTCAAAGTCGTCGAGAGAGCACCATTTTGTAAACCTCGGAGGTCTTGGCGAGCGTTTTCTTCCCCCCCCCTGAACGCTTGCCAGCCATGTTCCGGGATTAGCGGAACATGGCTGTTCTTACTAGAGCACGGCCTACTCTACAAGCGTCACGTTATAGAGACACGCGATACTCCAGCCGTCAGTGCAGTTCATCGGCGGGACCGGGGGGGCGGTGCCGTCACCGTCGTGCGGGAAGTTCGTCCAAACAGTTTCGTTCACCGCATGGAAATTTTGGGGACGGTACATGAGCGTGAAGGAGGGAATATCGGTCAGATAGATCCTGACCAATTCCGTGTACATCTCCTTCAGTTTGGCGGGGTCGGTTTCACCGGGGATCGCCTGGATCAAGGCATCCACGTCAGGATTGCTATACTGACCCCAGTTGCCGCTCCAGTTGCTCGTCATACCAATCCATTCGGAGCTGAGCAAATTGCGGATGCGTCCCCACGGCTGGGTGGGGCCAGCACCGGCGCTCCACATCATAAAGATGTCATAGCCCTCGGCGAGAGGTGCATCCGATTTGGTGACGACGGTCTGATACACGGACCATTCAGGGTAGTTGGTGGTGATCTCAATACCGATCTCTTTGCCGGCGGCAGCCACCACTTCGATCGCAGCCTGCCAGTCGGACCAGCCATTGGGGCAGGTGGCGATATAGCTGAGCTTTTGACCGTCGTATTCACGCCAGCCGTCGCCGTCGGTATCGACAATGCCGGCGTCATCCAGGAGGGCCTTGGCGCCTTCGATATCGTTGCCAGCCCACTGCAGGTCCGCGACGGCATCGTGATCGTACAGTGCCTGCTCACCAGGGGTCGGGTTCATGAGCGAGCGCGGAACCTGATCGAAGGTGGCCGATTGGTTGGTCATGGCGTTGGCAATGATGGTGGGATAGTCAACCGCAATGGCAATGGCCTTGCGCACCGCAACCTGGTCCAAACCATGGGATTTCAGGTTGTAGAAGGCGGTTGGGAGGCTGGCGCCAATGCCATAAGGAGGCTCGGGCAGGTAGGTGGAGATGGGCAGCCCATAGTTTTCCCACAGGAGCTGAATATTGGAGTTAAACTGCTGGCTGACATCCACCTCGCCTTTCGCCAAAGCGACAGAACCGGCGGCGTTATCCTTAAAGATCGTATGCGCCAGGTACTTGGGAGCAGGCAGATTGCCCCACATGGAGGCATCCTGGCCCCAGTAGTTGTCATCACGGACGTAGATAACCTTCGTATCGTCATTGAAGAAACCGTGATAGGGCCCGGAGTAAACAACGTCCTCCGCAGTATCCGCCAGGAGAGCAGTGGCATCGCCACCGACGCGCTCTTCCAGGGTCTGGGTCCAGGCTTTCTGGATGACATAGTATTGGCTCACGTAAGCAGCGACCAGCAGAGGATTGAGCGCTTTGCCGTCCGCATCCAGTTTGGCCTTGACCACAACCGTCTTGTCATCAACTGCTTCGATGGTGTCAATATAGTCTTTGTTACCAGCGCCGGTAGGGGTATTGTACTTGGCATGGGTGGCCCAGGTATAGGCGACATCCTCCGCGGTCACCGGGGTGCCATCGCTCCAATGTGCGGCATCTTTGAGCTTGAAGGTGATCTCGGTCCGGTCATCGTTCCACGTATAGTCGCCATCAGCCAGCAAAGGGTAGACCTTGCCATCGAGCATGTTGTACAAATACGGGGTTTCGAACATGATGACGCGGGAACTGTCGTTTTGGGCGACAGCCATCGCATTGTTGTTGCTGGAGGAGTATGGATTCCAACCAACAACCGGACCCCACTGTTGACCGTTAAAGTACATGGTTTCGTTGCGAGGCAGAGCTGCAGTCATGTCGTCTGGGTCCAGACTTACCTCAGGGGTCTTCTCAACCACGACGGTCTGCACGACCTCGACAGTCTGCACGACCTCGACGGTCTCCTTGATAACCTGGGGGGTGGGGGTGGCACAAGCGGAGAGCAGCGTTACCAACACGGTGGTCATACTAATGACAGACATCAGTTTCTTGAACATTTTTTCCTCCTAACACGTGTGATTGGGAACTGTTGCTGCAAAACCAAATCTGTATACAACTTTCACTTGAACACTTTTTCCTCCTGAATATGTGTGATTGGGAACTGTTGCTACAAAACTAAATATCTGTACGACTTTCACCACGGGACCTAAACAAAATGATTCTCTGAAAAACCTTTCGTCACCTCCTTGCTTTGTTCCATCTCCCTCGCGATGAGCGCACACAAAACTTGGGGGGATCACCATAAATCAGCCACTTGATACGCCCCCTCGCGATTTACGAAAGCGCTTCCAATCTAGCCTAAAAAAACACGCTCCTTGATGGATGTCATTGACGCCTTCTACATGCTGGCCGATGATCCACACGACTCACGAACGATCAATTTCGTGTCGAAAATGATCTGTCGTGGTGGCTCATTCCCATTTTGGATGATATCTAACAGGATTTCCACGGCTTTGACACCGAAGCGATGAATCGGTTGACGGATGGTGGTCAGGGGCGGGGAGGCTATTCTAGCAGGGGGCAGGTCATCGTAGCCTACGATGGCTATATCCTCCGGAATTGACAAGTTCGCTTGCTTAATCGCCCGGATGACTCCCATCGCCATCGTATCTGAGCCGGCGAAAACCGCATCTGGCTCGTGCGGAAGCAGCCTTTGCATCCCGTAATAGCCCGAAATTTCGGTGAAATCACCGTGCACAATCAAGTCCTCCTCGACGGGGAGGCCGCGTTTCCGCAGCGCGCGCCGATACCCTTCCTCGCGGTCCAGCCCGGCGGTGGTGCCCATATCCCCCGTGATGGTCGCGACGCGCTTGCGATCGAGCTGTAGGAGGTGCATCACGGCGTTGTAGGCCCCGGCGATGTTGTCCACATCTACGTAACTGGCCTCTGGATGATGTTGAGGACGTCCGGCCACCACCGAGGGGATTGTTCCCTTAAGCAGCGCATCAATAAATTGATCGCCAATGGCGCCGACCTGGACAATCACACCGTCTAATAGCCCCTGAGAGATGCGGGGATAGAGCTTTTGCTCGTCTTCTTGGGTCTGGATCAGGAACAGGGAGATGATATAGTCGTGTTTGTTGCACGTGTAGGCGATGCCTTGGGTGAGATGCGGGAAGTACGGGTCGGTGAAGAAGCCTTCGGTCGTGCGGGGAATGACCAACCCGATGATGCCCGTCCTCCGCGAGGCCAGCGAGCGAGCCACGGGATGCGGCTGATACCCCGTCTCTTGGATGACCTGCCACACTCGCTCTCGCACTTCATCGCGAACGTGGGGGCGATTATTGAGAACGCGGGAGGCTGTCGCGCGGGAGACACCTGCTCGGGTTGCAATGTCATCTAAGGTTAGACTCTTTTTCGTCACTTGTCGCTTGCTCACTCGTTTAGAAGAAACCTGGTTTTTTGCGTTCGATTTGGAAGCGCTTCCAACCTCTCCAAGTATACAGGAAAAATTCTTGGTTGTCAAGGGGGCGAATTGCCTGACCGTTACAGCGGATCAACTGACCGACGAATGGCTGCTGGCACCGGCCTCTTGGTAGCGTGCTCCAACGACAGCCAGCCGATTAAGAGCAACCGCGATCCCAATGTCCAGGGTTTCGTTTGAGCATACGGGAGAAACATGGTAAGATTATGGCGTTATGACCACGCGATCCTTCGACAGTGCTCAGGACGTTCCGCTCCTGCAAACCAAACTCTATGTCCCCCCGCCCCGTCCCGACCTCGTCCCCCGCTCCCACTTGATTGAGCGGTTGAATGCGGGGCTGCACCGCAAACTCACGCTCGTCTCCGCCCCAGCCGGCTTTGGCAAGACCACACTGGTCGCCGAGTGGGCCAGTGCAATCGGCCGCCCGGTTGGCTGGCTTTCTCTGGACAAGGGTGATAACGACCCTGCCCGCTTCTGGCGCTATGTCGTCGCTGCCTTACAGACCATGGAACCGGCCATTGGCTCCGTCGTTATGGCGGCGCTACAGTCCCAATCGTCTCTCCGCTTTGAGCAACTCGTGACCTCGTTGATCAACGACGTTGCAGAGCGTTCCGTTCCTCTCGTCCTGGTGTTGGATGACTATCACGTGATCGAGGATGATACGATCCATCGCAGCCTGGGCTTTCTACTCGACCACTTGCCGCCTCGCTTACACGTCGTCGCCGTCACGCGGGCCGACCCGCCGCTTTCTCTGCCTCGCCGCCGGGGGCGGGCAGAGGTGTCCGAGGTTCGGGCGGCGGACTTGTGTTTCACCCGCGACGAAGCTGCCGCGTTCCTCAACACCTGTATGAGCCTCGCCCTCTCGCCTGACGATGTGGCCGCGCTGGAGGAGCGAACCGAGGGCTGGATCGTGGGCTTGCAGATGGCGGCCCTTTCGCTGCAAGGACGGTCAGACAAGCGTGACTTTGTAGAGGCCTTTGCCGGCGACGACCGCCACGTCGGTGACTATTTGGTCGAGGAGGTGTTGCATCGCCAACCGGAGCACATTCAGGATTTTCTGCTCAGGACGGCGATCCTGGGGCGTCTATGCGGCTCGTTGTGTGACGCGGTTCTGTGCAGGGGGGCAGAGGAGCGCGGGAGAGGGAGAGAACTCTCCCCTGCGTCTCCGCACCTCAGTTCCTCTGTCTCCGGTCAAGAGATTCTCGAATATCTCGATCGTGCCCGTCTCTTTCTCGTGCCGCTGGACGACCGCCGAGAGTGGTACCGCTACCATCACCTGTTTGCCGATCTGCTGCGCAGCCGTCTGCAGCGATCCGAGAGAGCGAGCGAGGTCGCGACGCTGCATCTGCGGGCGAGCGCGTGGTATGAGCGCGAGGGATCGGTCTCTGAGGCCGTCTCGCATGCGTTGGCCAGCGGAGACGAGCAGTACACCGCAGGCCTCATCGCGCGGCACTGGGAGGACATGTTTCACTACGGCAACCAGATCCCTTTGTGTGAGTGGATAGAAGCGCTGCCCGAGAGGGTGGTCCGTGCCAACCCGGCTCTGGGTATCGCGTATGCCCTCGCCAGCCGATGCACGCCCACACCCGCGGCCCCACCGGACGGCGTGGGGGCGTGGAAGCGGTGGACGCGGTCCATCGAGAAGGCGCTGGCAGATCAGCAGGCGAGTGTAGAGGATGCAGACTCGGTTACCAACAACGACGTGCTCGCCGGCTACCTGGCGATGCTGCGCGCCTGGGATTTCGGTCGTGATCCGGCCGACGATCTCGAGCGCGCCCTGCGACGATTGCCCGAGGCCGACCCGAGGCTGCGCAGTTTTCTCTCGCTAGAGTTGGGGTTTGCCTGCCGGGTGCGGCGGGACGAGGAGGGTGCGGCGCGCGCCTTTGCCCAGGCCGGGCGGCTGGCGGAGGCCTGCGGCGTCATTCGCACCGTAGCCACGGTCGCCTGCATCCAGGCAGGCGTGGCCCGCAGGCAGGGGCGATTGCACGAGGCCGCCGCGATCTTGGCAAAGGCGCTGCGGACCGCGTCCGGCCCGGGCGAGAAGGGACAGGTGGCGTCCGGCATCGGGGCGTTGGAGATCGACTTGGCCGTGATCTCGTTGGAGTGGAACGACCTGGCTGATGCAGAGCGGCGACTGGCCAGGGGGGTGCCGCTGGTCGGGCTCACCGGGAACGGCGACTGGGAGGGGCGCGGCTATATCACCCTGGCCCGTCTCAGGCAAGCCCAGGGAGATGCAGCGGGCGCTTTCGAGGCGGTCGAACGAGTGGAGCGGACGGTTCCGAGCGCCGCTCGCTACGTCGCTGCCCAGCGTGCCTGCCTGTGGTTGGCGCTGGCGGAGGGCGAGCCTCGTTTCCTGACGCAGGCCTCCCAGTGGGCACGGACCATTGGCCTCGACGAGCGAGAGGGCGAGAAGGATGCCTGGCCTTACGATGACTGGCACGACATGGAGCAATTCGCCCTGGCACGGGTGCTGATCGCCCAACGCCGGGCGCGCCGGTCAGAGCCGGATTTGCAGCCCGTCCTCGAGTTTCTGCAGCGCAAGCTCGACGCGACGGAGGCGAGTAACTGGATCGAGCGAGGGATCGAGGTGTGGATGCTGCGCGCGTTGGCGCTCCAGGCGCAGGGCGACGCCGACCGGGCCAGCGCCTCCCTGGAGCAGGCGCTGGCGTTGGCCGAGCCTGGCGGCTATGTGCGCGCCTTTGTGGAGGAGGGCATGCCGATGGCCCGCATGCTCTACACGGCGGCGGAGCGCGATGTCGCGCCAGAGTACGTCGGTAGGCTGCTGGCCGCCTTTCCCGACGCGGTATTGGCTCCCGCCGAGCACGCGCGCGCCGCGCGGCTGGAGGCCGAGATGGTGGAGCCGTTGAGCGAGCGTGAGATCGAGGTACTGAGTCTCATCGCCGAGGGGCTCCCGAACCGACAGGTTGCGCAGCGGCTCGTCATCTCGCCCAACACGGTTCGGGTGCACACGTCCAACATCTATGGCAAACTCAGCGTGAGCAACCGCACGCAGGCGGTAGCCAAGGCCAGAGGGTTGGGCATCCTGCCGTCTCGTTAGTCTCCTCGGTCTCCACACCCGCGCAACTTCCAGAATAGTACGACAATAGTACATTCGTCAGATGCGGCCGGGCCGATCTTTTGCTATCCTATGGCTATGGATGATGGGACAGCAGTTTTGCATCCGCCGGCGAGGTAGGGGCGAAAGATGAGCCGCCTGGCGATGTATCGGATCAAGGTTCGCGGCCGACTGGGCGCTGAGTGGTCGGGGTGGTTCGACGATTGGGCGATCACGGTCGAGGAGGGCGACGGTCACCAGGCACTGACCACACTGACAGGTCCTGTGATTGATCAGGCAGCGTTGTTCGGCCTGTTGTGGCGCATCAGGGATCTCGGCCTGCCGCTCTTGTCGGTGCAGCGTGTAGAGGAACGACGCGAGATGGAGGTCGTATGACAGGTTCAAGGACGGGGTGGCAGAACTACTCACAACGTGTATGAGGCTCTAGCAGATATGATTTCGGGCAGACACACGACGGATGAGCGACTAGACAGGTAAGGAGATCAAAGGATGGCCAAGATAGCCCTTCCCTCTCCAACGACAATGTTGAGCAAGACCGATGCTCGCCGCTTTATGCTGGCACATCACCGCCTGTGGCCGCCGCGCCGACTCAAGGGCAAGGCCGGCATCGTGGATTACATTCGCCACGTGGGCTGCATCCAGTTCGACCCGATCAACGTCGTGGGCTGCAACCCGGACCTGGTGCTCCAGTCCCGTGTGGCGGACTATCGGCCTGCCTTGCTGGATGAGCTGCTCTACCAGGACCGCCAACTCGTTGACGGCTATGACAAGGTGGCGTCAGTCTATCTCGCTGCCGACTGGCCCTACTTTGCCCGGCGCCGGGATGCGATGCGGCGTCACTACGCCAAGACCAAGCGCTCGCAGCACGCCGTCAGGGCCGCACCCGATATCCTGCAACTGGTTCGCCAGCGTGGCCCAACTTCATCGCTCGATCTGAAGAATCTCGAGAGCGATGACGATACCAACATCTCGTGGGCCTGGGGCCGCCAGGCGCGGTTCGGCAAGGCGGTCTTGGACGTACTCTACGATACGGGCGAGGTCGGCATCCATCACCGCGCCGGCACGCGCCGGGTGTTCGACGCGATTGAGCGCTTGATTCCGGCCAATGTGCTATCCGCACCGGACCCAAATGAGACCGACGAGGCATACCTTGACTGGCACGTGCTGCGCCGCGTCGGCGGGCACGGTTTGGCCTGCCCCAATGTCCCCTATCCCTGGGGAGGCATCCAGGGTGCAAAGAGCCGGCAGGGTAGAGAGGCTCTCGCGCGCTTGGCGGAGCGCGGGGCCGTGGTCGCGGTGGCAGTGGAGGATGTGCCCAAGCGCACCTTCTTCGCCCGCGCCCCGGACCTGCAGATTCTGAATTCATCGCAGACAGAGTCTCCCCCGGCGGAAGCAGCCGTGATCGCCGCACTGGATAACTTGACTTGGCGCCGAGAAATACTGCGCTGGCTATTTGACTTTGACTATACCTGGGAGGTGTACAAGCCAGCGGCCGAGCGTCGGTACGGCTACTATGTGCTGCCCGTGCTCTATGGGGATCGCCTTGTCGCCCGCTTTGAGCCGGTCTGCAACAGAAAGGCGCGAGAGCTGACCATCGCGGGCTGGTGGTGGGAGGAAGGTGTTCGACCCGATGGGGCGATGGATGCTGCGTTGGGCGACTGCTTCCAGGAGTTCGCCCGCTACCTCGATGTAGAGCGGGTGCTACTTGGGGAAAAGGTCGCCGGGAAAAAGACACTACGCTGGGTTCAAGGCCTATGACGTAGCGCTTCTGGAGATGGCGATCAGATTGATTATAGGAGAAAAGTCATGCAAACTGAAGAACGGATGATAGCGGTATGTGGTCTTGACTGCACCGAGTGTGACATTCGCAGGATACCAACCGATGACGAAGCGGCCAAACGGATGGTCAGGTGGTTCAGGCAGATGGGGTGGCTGAAGGAAGACGAGGGCGTGTCCGAGATTATCGAGCGCTCCATGTACTGCAAGGGGTGCCGTGGGGACCGTTCGGTCCACTGGGATGCGAATTGCAAGATCCTCCACTGCTGCGTTGATCAGAAGGGATTGACGTCCTGCCACGAGTGCGATGACTTTGTGTGCGAGCGGCTAGAGGAGTGGGCGCAGAACGCGCACCCGAGTCAGAGTGCCAAGTATGCAAAGGCGTTGGATCGCTTGCGAGGTATGCGGGGAGGTACGTCTGCGTAACTGGTTTTCGGTACAAAACGCTCCAAGCCCCCGTCCCGGGGGTGGCCCATGCAGCGAAATCGGTCAATTTAAGGCGGTTTGCTGGCCCAAGACGCCCCCGAGACGGGGGCTGTGAGCCGTGGAAAATAGTTTTGTACCGGATACTAACTAACGGTGAGGCCACCGAGTTGACTTTTGCGGAGAGGCGAGAGAGGAGAAAGCATGATGCCAAGTGATGGTAGACTCAAGGTAGTGACCTACAACGCCAACTCCATCCGGGCGCGCATGGGGCTGATCTTGGATTGGCTGGAGCGAGAGAAGCCGGACGTGCTGTGTGTGCAGGAGACCAAGGTGCAGGACAAGGACTTTCCGGTGGGGCCAATCGAAGAGGCGGGATATCACGTGATCTTTCGCGGACAAAAGTCGTACGCTGGGGTGGCGATCATCAGCTACCAGGAGCCGCAGGAGGTGGCCTATGGTTTCACAGATGCCGAGGAACCTGACGGGGCGCGTCTGATCCGGGCTGTGGTCGGCGGCGTCTCGGTGGTCAATACCTATGTACCTCAGGGGCGCGATGTCAAATCGGAGCACTATCAGTACAAGCTGCGCTGGTTCAGACGGCTGAGGGCGTTCTTTGATAGACATTACGCGCCTGACCGGCCATTGGTGTGGATGGGCGACCTCAACGTGGCCGTGGAGCCCATTGACGTGTACGATCCCAAGCGGTTGGAGGGGCATGTGTGTTTCAACACCGAGGTGCGCGCGGCGCTGGAGCAGGTGCGGCAGTGGGGGTTCGTTGACGTCTTTCGACGGTACCACCCCGATGAGCCAGGCCACTATACCTACTATGACTACCGAGCGCGGGACCCTGTTGAGCGCGGCATCGGCTGGCGAGTGGACCACATCTGGGCCACCGAGCCACTGGCAGCCAAGGCGACCGCTGCCTGGATTGACGTGGATGCGCGGCGGGCGGAGCGTCCGTCGGATCACACGTTCCTGGTGGCCGAGTTCCGCTTGTAGTGTGCGTCCGCCCCGATGGAGCGATGGATGCCGCTGCTGTCCGTGAGCCGAGTTGAATCGGGTATTGAGTAGCGCCACTTTTTTCATCGTTTGGGGATACAGGGAAAACGTGGTAAGATTATGTCGTTATGACCACGCGATCCTTCGACAGTGCTCGGGACGTTCCGCTCCTGCAAACCAAACTCTATATCCCCCCCGTCCGCTCAGAGCTGGTCTCGCGCCCGCGCCTGATCGAGCGGCTGAACGCGGGGTTGCACCGCAGACTGACCCTCATCTCCGCCCCGGCTGGCTCTGGCAAGACCACCCTGGTGGCATCCTGTATCGCCAATTCTGGAATGCCTGTAGCCTGGCTGTCTCTGGATAAGGATGACAATCTGGCGGGGCGCTTCCTGAGCTATCTGGTCGCTGCCTTGCAGCAAGCTGGCAATACAATCGGGAGCGAAGCCCCTCAGTTAGTGGCCGCATCACAGCAAGCACCGCCTGAAGCAGTCCTGACCAGCCTCATCAATGAGCTGGATAGCGCCAACACGGAGATTGCCCTGGTATTGGATGACTACCAGTTTATTAACAGCCAGGCTGTGCACGAGGAAGTGGCGTTTTTGCTCGAACATTGTCCCAAGACATTCCATCTGGTGATCGCTACCCGTTCAGACCCACCATTACCTTTGGCTCTCTTGCGAGCGCGCGGCCATATGGTTGAACTCCGGGCCGCCGATCTTCGCTTCACAGATCCCGAAGCAGCTCAGTTCCTGAACGACGTTATGGGTCTTGGCCTGGATGCAGGATCGGTCGCAGCGCTCGAAGAACGCACGGAAGGCTGGATTGCCGGGCTGCAAATGGCTGCTCTTTCCATGCGGGGACGGAAGGATGTGGACATCTTGATCCGGGCGTTTGCAGGCACCCACCGCTTCATCATGGACTATCTGCTGGAGGAGGTGCTTGCTCGCGAGCCGGAAGAGGTCCAAGCCTTTCTCCTCCAGACCGCGATCCTCACCCGGCTCGCCGGGCCACTTTGCGACGCGGTGACCGATGCCTCAGGCGGCCAGGAGATGCTCGAGAGGTTGGAGCGGCGCAACCTCTTTGTCGTGCCCCTGGACGACGATCGGCGCTGGTATCGCTATCATCACCTCTTTGCCGACCTGCTGCAAGCAAGGCTTTATCAGTCGGGACCTGATCGGGTCGCGCGGCTATTATCGCGTGCCGTCGAGTGGTGCGAGGGGGATGGGCAGATCGCCGAAGCGGTAGGCTATGCCCTCGCGGCCCAGGACTATCGCCGGGCGGCTGACCTGATCGCGAGATACTGGCACCACACGGCGAACAAAGGTGAGATTGAGACCGTGTGGTCCTGGCTGGAAGCTCTGCCGGAGGATACGGTCAGGAACAGCGCGCCGCTCGGCCTCGCCTATTGCTGGGTGCTCTGGCTCAAAGGCCAGCTTGGTGCGATTGAGGCGCACCTGGTGGATGCGGAGAACGCGCTGAGCGAACTGGAACCCAGCACAGATGACGCGGCCCACGCCGATTTACCCGCGCATCTCGCCGTCTTGCGGTCAACCGTCGCCCGCTATGGCAATGATTTCGAGGCCGCCGTCACATTTGCCGAGCGCGCCCTCCGCCTGGCACCCGAGAATTTGCCGCCTCAGGCTAACGCGCAACTCCGTACAGTGACCTTTATGGCGCTGGCGTCGGCCCATGAGGGAGCAGGCGACCTGGAGAAAGCCGTTGATGCCTACGCCGAAACCATCCACTGGAGTCGCCTTGGCGCAAACGCCGCCGGGGTCGCCGGCATGACCCACTGGTTGATCGGGGCATTGTGGCTGCTGGGACGTCTGCGAGCGGCGGACGAAGCATGCCGGGAAGCCTTGAGCTACCTTCAAGAGCAGGGAATGGCCCGCCTGCCGGCGACTGGGATCTTGCACCTGAGGATGAGCGAAGTGTTACTGGAGCGGAATGATCTGGAGGCCGCGGAGACACACCTGTCACGGGGAATCGAGTTGGGAAAGTGGAGCGGGCGTTTCGACGCGGTGCGGAACGCTGCCCCGGCGCTGGCCCGTCTCAGGCAGGCGCGATGTGATGCGAGCGGTGCGCTCGCGGCCGTTCAGGAAGCGGAATCGGCGTGGGGCGAGCCGTCATCTCCCCTGTCGAGGGCCGGGCTGCTCGCGCTCAAGGCCGGGATACTGGTCCGGCAGAGGGCACTGTCCGAGGCCGCCCGATGCGTTGAGGAGGCAGTACACCTGGCAGGACAAGACCGAGGGCAGACCGGAGAGAAAGTAGCCCTCGCCGCGTCCAGGGTGACGCTCGCTCAGGGCCAGCCGGACAAAGCCGTTGCAGAGTTGACGCAATCCCTCGCCGCCGCAGAGGCGTCCGGCCGGTTCGGCGTGGCGCTCGAGCTGCGCATCCTCCGCAGCCTGGCGCTTGTACGGAGGGGCGATATACAAGAGGCGCAGGCAGATCTCGAGCGCGCCCTCGCCCTGGCCAAGCCGGAAGGCTATGTGCGCATCTTTCTCGACGAGGGCCAGCCAATGCAGATGCTGCTCGCTCAGTGGCTGGCCCATGCTGACGTCAGCCCTCTGCGCGACTATGCCATCCGCTTGCTCTCCCAATTCGATGCCGAACCACTTGTGGTCACGGCGGCGCAAGAAAAGGCCTCCCCAGCCGGCGGCCTCATCGAGCCACTGAGCCAGCGGGAGATGCAAGTTCTCCACCTCATAGCCCTGGGCAGGACCAACAAGGAGATCGCCCGGCAGCTCGTTGTGGCCCCAGGCACCGTCAAAGCCCACACGTCCAGTATTTATCGCAAGTTGGACGTCGCCAACCGGACCGAGGCGGTGGCGCGCGCCAGGCAGCTCGGTATCCTCCCCTAAGGTTCCCACCACACACATCCCCCTGGATAAATCTTGCACACAAGCGGGGTAAACCCTGCAAATAAACCCTGGAATATCCCGTTTGGCAGATGCGGGCTTCTTCGGCGCGTGCTATACTATTGGCAAGTATTGACAAGGAGGGCTGCTATGCCGGAATACTACGAGATCAAAATCAGGGGCCATCTGGATCCACGCTGGTCGGAAAGGTTTGCAGGCCTAAAGCTGACGCACCTGGAGGGGAATGAGACGCTGCTTTCTGGCTCGCTGCCCGACCAGGCCGCACT
>JAXHUO010000090.1:6904-13657 GCA_034189605.1 Chloroflexota bacterium | reverse complement strand
GTTGAAAGACTAGGACCGCGACCATCCTGGTCGCCACAGGTGCGAGAGTGCGAGCAGGGATGCTCGCGATCCGAGAGGAAAATATGACCCACCGCAAAAAACTGATCGAAGTCGCCCTCCCCCTCGAAGCCATCAACCAAGCCAGCGCCTGCACGACGATGTCATTGCGAGGAGCGAAGCGACAAAGCAATCCCCAATCTCGCTGAGGATTAATGGCCAAACAGAAAAATCCAAGGCAAATCGCCATCGAGAACAACGTGTAGAAGGAGAGCAAGATGGCTGTTTACTCTGACCGGATCAAACCTGACGATCAAAATATTCGCACTTACAACTTCAGAATCATCGCTCAATCGGCGGTCACATCATCACGGATGACAACCACGGGAATGACTTCCAGTACATTCTGGACGGCCAGCAGCGAACAACCTCATTGCTGACTTTACGGCGGAAAAATCGAAGGAAGAGGGACTTTCGATCCAACGTTGTATTTCGATTTGATGGTCGAAGACGAAGACGATATAGACGACCAAAGCTACAAATAACGCTTCTTGTTCTGGGATGAGATCAATGACCGCGACGGTAGATTAACTCGCAACACGCCGAGGTTGAACAAGCACCAGGCTGGCTTGATCATCAAGTCACGAGATGTGATGGAAAACTTTGGTAGTGTCGAGAGAAAGATGGTTGAGGGAGAGCACAGCGACTATGACGACTCGATTAGGAAAAGACTGCGCGACGTTCGTGATGTTCTGGACAAGTATCGCCTGTCTTTTATTGGGCTAAAAGGCATTGAGGTTTCAGAAGTTTGCGAGATTTTCGAGCGCATCAACCAGGAGGGAAAACCCCTGAATATCTTTGACATCGTAGTTGCCAAGACCTTCCGCGTCCAGACCGAGGTCCAGCCTGGCCTCTACCTTCGAGAGATCATCGAGAGATACTGTAACGAGACACCAGGCAACTTTGTCGCTATTGACGACCTGACCTATCTGCAGATCATAGCCATCATCATCCGCCAGCAACTTCCTGACGATGGGGACACACTTGACTCCATTGGAGATATTGGAGTGGGCGCGTCAGGAGCAGATACCCGAAGACGGAATGGACCGCTTCATCGAGCGGCGCATTGACCTGATGATTGGCGACTTGAAAAAGATGGCTGGCGTGACTTTTGACGTGGTCGACACAAAAGAGCATGATGATGCGTAATGATTCCAGCAAAAGGACTCTCAATATGATCCAGATAACACCTGAACACATCCAAAGACTTGTGCAGATCGAGTCGGAGATCCACTATAACGAGGCTCCCCCACCAAGCGAAAACCCCTTCGTAGTAGTTCGCCGTGACTCGCCTGTCTTGCTATCAGCCCCGCACGGGGCTCGCACTTACCGCAACAACAGAAAAGAGAAGTGGCACGAAGAGGATGAGTACACAGCAGGAATGGCGCTATTGCTCTCAGAGTTATGCGGCACATCAGCTATCGCGACGACGTGGCGCATTGATGATTATGACCCGAATTGGGACCAATCTTGTGCTTACAAAGACGCTATGGACGCGTTGATTCGAGAAAAACACATCCGTTACGTGATCGATTTGCATGGTGCCGCGCTCCACAGTGTCAAGCTAGCCCGCGCGCAAACGATAGACCTGGGCTTTCGGAGTGAAAAGGAAACTGAACGTTCAATGGACCAGCAACAAGTGAAAGTGCTGGAAAACTATCTGCGAGTGATGGACAACAGTTGCGACCCGGCCTGTTTTGTCGTCGGACGAAACCGGTTTGCCGCCAAGGAATCTCGCACGATCACTACATTTGCATACAGCCAACCCGTACCAGGGACGCAAGACCGAGTTCAGGCCATACAGATCGAGATGAAGCCCCAAGTACGCATTGCTCATCGGTTTACAACGGCGACGCTCTACAAGAGTTGTGGCTCTTATGATGCCGATCCTAACTGCATCGTCCATATGCTCCAAGCCTTGGCCAGTTTCATTGAATACTTGAAGAACACAGTGTGAGAGGACTATGACCTACCGCAAAAAACTAATCGAAGTCGCTCTCCCCCTCGAAGCCATCAACAAAGCCAGCGCCCGCGAGAAATCGATTCGCCACGGCCACCCCAGCACCCTGCACCTGTGGTGGGCGCGCCGGCCGCTGGCCGCCTGCCGCGCCGTCATCTTCTCCTCGCTCGTGGACGACCCCGACGACCCCGACGCACCACCCGAATTCGTGCAAGCCTGCCGCAACCTGCCGCGCGGCAAGAACGCCGCCGAGAACGACACCCCCCGCCAGCGGTTGTTCGACTTTGTCGAAACCTTGGTCCAGTGGGAGTCCACCACCGACGAACAAGTGCTAGAGACCGCCCGCCACCTGATCCGCCTGGCGACCGATGGCAACCCGCCACCCCTGCTCGACCCCTTCGCCGGGGGCGGCTCCATCCCCCTGGAGGCGCAGCGCCTGGGCCTGGAAGCCCACGCCAGCGACCTGAACCCGGTGGCCGTGATGATCAACAAGGCCCTGATCGAGATTCCGCCCAGGTTTGCCGACATGCCCCCCGTGAACCCTCGTGACCGGGAGGGCACTGCCGGGAACGAAGGCTGGAAGGGCGCGGCGGGGCTGGCCGCCGACGTGCGCTACTATGGCGAGTGGATGCGCGACCGTGCCTGGGAGCGGATTGGTCACCTGTACCCGAAGTGCAACGGCGAGACAGTGATTGCTTGGATATGGGCACGAACTGTCGAAAGTCCTAACCCTGCACTTGACATGCATGTACCTCTAGTTTCAAGCTTTTGGTTGAGCAAGAAACGAGAAAAACCGACCTGGGTAGAACCCAAAATTGATCTTGATAACAAGCGGATCACTTATCATGTGCATACTGGTTCTGGCGAACCACCAAGGGGCACTATGAGGCGCAGTGGTGGCACTTGCATTGTGACGGGAGTTCCCATTACAAGAGATTATATTCGCGCTGAGGGCCAACTGCATAGAATGGGTGTGCAGTTGATGACAGTCATCACAGAAGGGTCTCAAGGTCGCAATTATTACCCGCCCAACGAATATCACGCTCAAGTTGCTTTCAAAGGCACCCCAAGTTGGAAACCCGAGGTGCCGCTAGCCAACAATCCAAGACATATGTCTCCGCCGCTATATGGAATGGAACTTGTCAGTGATATCTTCACTAACCGTCAACTCGTTGCAATTACAACGTTCAGCAATCTGGTGAGGGATGTGTATGAGCAGGTACTGATTGATGGAGCGGGTATTCTATTGGGTGATGGTTTTGGGCTACGCGTGGGGGGACGGGGATTGGAATCTTACGCTGAGACAATCAGCGTCTATATGTCCTTTCTAGTAGATCAGTTAGCCAATCATCAATCGAGTGTTTGTGGATGGAACGTAGTCAACGCGCAGATGCGCAATGTATTTGCTAGGCAGGCAGTCTCTATGAGTTGGGATTTTGCCGAGAGCAATCCATTCTGTGAGTCTTCTGGTAGTTATCATAACCTTTTTGAACGATTCATCAAGGCATTTCCTGCACTACCAAGTTTCCTATCTGGAAGAGCAGAGATGTTCGACGCTACAGCCCCGCGAGATAACATTGAAAGGGTCATTGTGAGCACGGATCCTCCTTACTATGACAATGTGCCTTATGCCGATTTGTCAGACTTCTTCTACGTTTGGTTACGGCGCAATCTGGCAAACATCTATCCAGAAGTGTTTGGAACCATGCTAGTCCCCAAGCAAACTGAACTTGTAGCAGATCCAGTAAGGTATGTTGGAACTGAACAAGCACAAAGGCACTTCGAAGAAGGGCTGGAGAGAGCATTTCATGAAATGCACAAGATCGTTCATCCAGACTACCCACTTACGGTTTACTACGCATTCAAACAATCCGAGATCGTTCAGGATTCTGAAAATGGACAATCTTCCAGTAGCACTGGGTGGGAAACAATGTTGGAGGGATTGATTCGTTCTGGATTCACCATCAATAGTACGTGGCCGATTAGGACAGAAAGAAGAGGGCGTATGCGAGAAATTGACTCAAACGCTCTTGCCTCGTCGATTGTGTTATCCTGCCACCCGCGTCCCGACGACATTTCTATGACCTCCCGCCGCGAGTTCGTCAATGCCCTGCGCCAGGAACTCCCCGCCGCCCTGCGCGAAATGCAATCGGGCAACATCGCCCCCGTAGACCTGGCCCAGGCCAGCATCGGCCCCGGCATGGCCGTCTACAGCCGCTACAGCCAGGTGCTGGAACCCAACGGCGACCGGCTCACCGTGCGCACCGCGCTCCAGATCATCAACCATGAACTCGACGCCTACCTGGCCGAGCAAGAGGGCCACATTGACGCCGATTCCCGCTTTGCCCTGGCCTGGTTCGAGCAGTTCGGCTTCCAGGAAGGCGCCTTCGGTCAAGCCGACGTGCTGGCCCGCGCCAAGAACACCAGCGTGGACGGCCTGGCCCACGCCGGCGTGCTGGTGTCCGGCGCGGGCAAGGTGCGCCTCTACCACTGGTCGGAGCTGGACCCCGGCTGGGACCCAACCACGGACAGTCGCCTGACGGTGTGGGAGGCCATCCACCACCTCATCGAGCGGATCAACACCCACGGCGAGGAAGGCGCGGCCCGGCTGCTGGCCAAGATGCCCTCGGACCTGGCGGCGCAGGCGCGGCAGTTGGCCTACCGGCTCTACTCCATCTGCGAGCGCAAGGGCTGGGCCGAGCAGGCCCGGGACTATAACGCCCTCGCCATCTCCTGGAGCGCCAGCCAGGAGCAGGCGCGGGAGTTCAAGGAGCAGTATCAGCAGGGGACGCTGTTTTAACGAGCAAGGCGTTGCAACCATAGAGGACCGTGAGTAGAGACTCGGATGCGCGCGGATAGATCAATTATGGGTTGGAATCGTACAGTCACAAGTGGTTTGTCTTTGCTCTTTTTGCTCGCGCTGGCCGCCTGTAGCAGCAGCCCAACGGGTCTCCCCACGATTATGCCCACACATACCTCGACGCACACGGCGACGGCTACCATTACACCCTCTCCTACTCCCACGTTCACTGCTACACCAACATCAATACCGACGTCAACGCCGACTCCTACCCATACTCCCACGCCCCTACACCCACTCATGATTGAGAGCCTGCGCCAACGGGTCTATCCCGGCAGCGAGATCGTGATTGAACAAACACTCACGTCGGGCGTGAATTACGAGCGTTACATTTCCTCTTACCTATCCGAAGGGTTAAAGATTTACGCGCTGTTGACCGTGCCGCAGGGGGAAAAGCCTGCAGATGGTTGGCCCGTCGTTGTCTTTAATCACGGTTATATCCCGCCGGATGAGTATCGCACCACCGAGCGCTACGTCGCTTACGTGGATGGCTTTGCCCGGAATGGCTACATTGTCCTGCGCTCCGATTATCGGGGGCACGGCGACTCGGAAGGGGAAGCCCGGGGCGCGTATGACTCACCGGCTTACACTATTGATGTGCTCAACGCCGTAGCAGCTATGCAAGACTACCCTGACGCAGACCCTGAGCGGATCGGGATGTGGGGACATTCTATGGGCGGCTCAATCACCCTGCAAGTGATGGTTGCCACGCAGGACGTGAAAGCGGGGGTCATTTGGGCCGGTATGTCGGGGACTTATTCGGACATCCTGGAATGGCGACGGCACAGGTTTGGCGACCGCCCGACCCCAACGCCCCATCCAGACGGACACGCAGGACGAGGGGCACTGAGTTTAGTGTCAGAGTACGGCACGCCGGAAGAAAATCCGGCGTTCTGGGCGGCTATCTCGGCCACGTCTTATCTGAGCGACGTCTCCGGTCCGATCCAGATTCACCACGGCACGGCGGACGGTTCGGTGCCCTATGAATGGTCAGAGACACTGTATAGCCAACTACAAGCAGTGGGGAAAACAGTTGAGTTTTATGGTTATGAGGGGGATGATCATAACCTATCCAACCATTTCGGAACGGCGATGGCGCGATCCGTCCAGTTCTTTAACACCTACCTCAAAGATATAGCAGAGTGATCACTTGGATGGTCTTCCGCTCGAGTGTTTGGGCAGCGACGAAGCACCGCCACGCCTGCCACGAGTACTCGCAGTGGAGTACTCGCGGTGGCAATCTCCAAAGTTGGATATAGATCAGACACAAGCACGTTGGAGATTGCTTCGCTACGCTCGCAATGACGGGCGGCTGCGCTGCGCTCGCAATGACGGGCGGCTGCGCTGCGCTCGCAATGACGGGTTGCTGCGCTGCGCTCGCAATGACGGAGGCTAAGGGGGATTGATGACCAAGCAATACTATATCTACATCATGACAAACAAGCATGACACCGTCCTCTACACCGGCATGACCAACAATCTGAAGAGACGTGCTTACGAACACAGAACCGGACGGGGAGGCGGTTTCACGAGTAGATACAATGTCACCAAACTGGTCTATTACGAGGTGTTTGCTGACGCACTTTCGGCAATTGCGAGAGAGAAGCAAATCAAGGCCGGTTCACGGCAAAAGAAACTTGACCTGGTCAACGAGATGAACCCCGAGTGGAAGGATTTGTACGAGGAAATATGAGCGATAAACAACCCTGTCATTGCGAGGCACGCGCAGTTTGCGTGCCGAAGCAATCTCCTACATGGCACAGGTGGAGATTGCTTCGCTGCGCTCGCAATGACGGAGCGTGTCGTTGCGAGGAGGCGCGGCCGCGAGCGAAGCGTGGCGGGTGATGACACCGGCGTCATTGCGAGGCACGCGCAG
>JAXHUO010000090.1:0-6804 GCA_034189605.1 Chloroflexota bacterium | reverse complement strand
GTGACAGGAGATAATCAAGGGGAAAAGATGATGGTGGTATGAGCATGATGGCAGAACTGATATTCAGATTTTGTGGAGAGTCATTGAT
This sequence comes from Chloroflexota bacterium, assembly GCA_034189605.1. Lineage (GTDB taxonomy): Bacteria > Chloroflexota > Anaerolineae > B4-G1 > B4-G1 > JAUWNP01. The sequence continues at coordinate 6,716 of JAXHUO010000090.1, read as the reverse complement.
CCTGGGTGCAGAGGCCCGTTCTTCCGCACCGGGCGAATTCATAGAGTTGTCGGATGGGATCGTCCATTATGAAATGGCAGGGCCGTCGAGTGGACAAACCGTCGTCCTCGTACATGGTTTCTCCACCCCATATCATACGTGGGATGCAACCTTTGATGCTTTGATAGAAGCGGGGTTCCGAGTGCTGCGATACGATCTGTATGGCCGGGGGTACTCCGATAGACCCAATACGGCCTATAATGCAGATCTTTTTGACCGGCAACTCTTGGATCTCCTGTCCACTCTGAATGTTGACAAACCGGTGCATTTGATCGGCTTCTCTATGGGAGGGGCCATCATAGTCATATTTGCCGACCGGCATCCGGCCAAGGTGCGCAATCTTGGCCTGATTGATACGGCGGGGTTCCCTCCCAAGCAGACTTTTGCAGCCAAACTGGGGCAGGCCCCTGTGGTGGGTGAACTGCTGACGTGCCTTTACTACAGGCCAGAAAAACACTCGGAAAGGAACCGTACACAGATGAGGTACAAAGGCTTTAGGCGGGCCTTACTCTCCACGGTGCGGCACGGCCCCGTGGGTGATTTGGCGGAAACCTACAGGCGAGTGGGGGAGCAGAAGAAGCCCGTCCTGCTGATTTGGGGACGCGAGGACCAAACCATTCCGTTCGATACCCACAAGCGGGTAGAGGAGACCATACCGCATCTCGAGTTCCACGCCATTGATGAGGCCGGTCACGACCCTCACGGTGAGCGGCCTGAACTGGTCAATCCGCTCCTGATAGAGTTCTTGAGGAGGTAACCATGGCACTGAGCAACAAAGAACGCGTTGGACGAGTCCTAGAGGCACTGAAAGACGGCCTGGGACCGTTCATCCTGCGCGAATTCCGCACCGTCTATTCCCAGCGGGGATACATCAACGAAATTGACAATACTCTCGCCAGCCCCGGCTATCCTGGCTTGCCGGATGCGGCCTTGTCGGACGACCAGGCACTGCTGGCCGCCCTCGACACGCACGGTTGCCTGCACCTGATGTGGCGGCGTTGGAACGACGTCTTCCAGGACAAACTGGGCCACACAGCCCGCTCCTACGTCAGCGAGATGATCGGCGCCCGCAACAACTGGGCCCACCAGGGTGCCTTTAGCAACGACGAGGCCTACCGCATCGCCGATACCGCCGCCCGCCTGCTCAAGATGGTCACCGCCCCCGAACAGGCAGCCTACGTTGGCGAAATCGCCAGGGAGTTGCTCCGTCTGCGCTTCGAGGCCGAGGCCGAAAAAGCCAAGAAGGATACTGGACCGCTTACACCGGTGAAAGCCACCACACTGGCGGGACTCAAACCGTGGCGCGAGGTCGTTCAACCCCACCCAGACGTCGCCAGCGGCCGTTACATCCAGGCCGAGTTCGCTGCAGACCTATCGCAGGTCATTGCCGGGACCGCCGAACCTGAGTACCAGGACCCACTCGAATTCTTCCGCCGCACCTACCTCACCGAGGGCCTGTTGGTCCTGCTGGCGACAGGCATCAAGCGCTTGACCGCTCAGGGGGGTGAGCCGGTCGCGCAACTCCAGACCGCCTTTGGCGGCGGCAAAACCCACAGCATGTTGGCTCTGTATCACCTGTGCAGCGGGCAGATCAAGTTGAGTGATTTCCCTGGTGGCGAGCGCATCGCAGAGCAGATCGGGAACACTGACCTGCCTGAAGCCAACAGCGCCGTGCTGGTCGGCACTGCGCTCGACCCTTCGCGGCCGCGTGAGTACCCGGGCGCAACCGTCCATACGCTGTGGGGTGAATTGGCTTACCAACTCGGCGGATTGCAAGGCTACAACATGGTCGAGCAGGCCGACCTGAAAGGGGTCAGCCCTGGCTCAAACACGTTCAGCGAACTGCTGTACCAATTCGGACCATGTTTGATCATCATTGACGAATTGGTCGCCTACGCCCGCAATATCTACGGCGTAGATAGGCTCCCTGCCGGTTCGTTTGAGTCGATCATGACCTTTATGCAATCGCTCACCGAGGCCGTCAAGCGCTCGGACGAATCCATATTGCTGATCGCGGTACCCGAGTCGGACATTGAGGTCGGTGGCGAGGCAGGTCGCGCTGCACTGGAGACGCTCTCCCACATCGTCGGCCGCATCGAGTCGGTCTGGAAGCCAATCACGGCAACCGAGAGCTTTGAGATCGTGCGCCGCCGGTTGTTTGCCACGGACATAGACTACGCCGCGCGCGACGGGGCGATCAACAGTTTTGGTGACATGTACCGCAACGCCTCCGGTGAGTTCCCCTCCGGCATCCCCGAGCGCGATTACCTGGATCGTATGCGGGCCGCCTATCCCATCCACCCCGAGTTGTTCGACCGCCTCTACCAGGACTGGTCCACGCTGGAGCGCTTTCAGCGCACCCGTGGCGTCCTGCGCCTGATGGCGGCCGTCATCCACCAACTGTGGACGCGCGGCGATCAATCCCTGCTCATCATGCCGGGCACGCTGCCCCTCGATACGACCCCGGTGCGCAACGAACTATTGCGTTACCTGCCCGATACCTGGGCCGCCGTCTTCGATACCGACATAGACGGCCCTGGGTCCCGCCCCTTTACCATTGACGGCAACGTTCCCGCCCTGGGGCGTTACAACGCCTCCCGGCGTGTGGCCCGCACAGTCTTTATCGGCAGCGCCCCCTCAGTTGCCGAGCAGCGAGTTCGTGGCCTGGAGGAAATTCGCATCCGCCTGGGCTGCGCCCAGCCAGGCGAGCCTGCGGCCGTGTTCGGCGATGCCCTGCGGCGTATGAGCGGGCAACTCACCTACCTCTACACCGATAGCAGCCGCTACTGGTACGACACCCGCCCCACCGTCAACAAACTCGCCCGGGATCGTGCCCAGAGTTTTCCCGAAGAAGAAGTGAACGCCGAGATCGTTAATCGGCTGCGGCGCGTCCCCAGAAACCGGGACTTTGCCGCCTTCCACGTATGCCCCCCCGAGACCTCCGACGTCGTTGACGAAGCGCGGGCGCGTGTCGTCGTTCTGCATCCCGAGTTCACCCACAAACGCACCACCGGCGAGACGGAAGCGTTAAAGCGCGTCCAGAGTTTCCTGGAGAGCCGCGGGAGCGCTCAACGCCTATACAAGAACATGCTGGTATTTATCGCCCCCGATGAGAACGATGCCGACCCGCTCAGGCTCGCCGTGCGCGACTTTTTGGCCTGGCATTCGATTCAAGACGAACGGGATGAACTGAACCTGGACGCTCAGCAGCGGCGGCAAGTGGCCACCAGTCTACAAAAGGCCGACGAAACCGTAGACCTGCGCCTGCGCTCGGCCTACAACTGGCTACTGGTCCCCATTCAGCCCGATCCGTTGGGCGGTATCGAGTTTCAGGCCAGCAGGATCAGCGGCGACGACAACTTTTACGACCGGGCGGCCCGTAAGTTGCGCAACGACGGCCTCCTGATCTACGAGTGGTCGCCCGACATCCTGCGCATGGAACTGGACCGCTACATCTGGAGCGAAGAGCGCGGCTGGGAGGTCGGCTTGAAGCAACTCTGGGAGTACCTGGCCCAATACTGTTACCTTCCGCGCCTGTTCGACCGCGAGGTTCTGGTGAAAGCAGTCAAGGACGGCGTCGGCCGCTTGGATGCGCCCTTTGCCTACGCCACGGGCAAGAGCAAGCAGGGTTATCACACCGGGCTGGTCTTTCGTTGCCTGGGCAGCATCTACTTTGACGATGCCAGCACCTTGGTCCATCCAGACCACATCATTGAACCGCCAGAGGTAAAGATAACGCCGGCATCTGGTGTCACCATAGGTGGCCCCGATGTTGACAATCTAACCGATGAACCTGAACCCCCCAAGAGAGTCCTTTCGCGATACTATGGTCGGGTTGAAATAGACTCGCAGCGGGTGAACAAAGATATCGCTTTAATCGTCGAAGAGGTCATTGAGCGGCTCACCAGTCAGGTCGGATGCGAGGCCAAAGTCACGCTTGAGATCAACGCCAGGCGGTCGGATGGCTTTGACGAAGACACGATCCGCACCATCAGCGAGAACAGCCGCACGCTCAAGTTCGAGGATTATGGGTTTGAAGAGAGATGAGTCCTTGCTTCAGTGGCTCTCGAACTTGGAGGGTTTGATCAAGGGCGACTGCCTCTTGCTCTAGTTTGATGCCCCGCAACAGCATGTGGTCAATCAGAGCCACCAGGTCAGCCAGGGCGGGATGGCGTCTTAAGCGGGCCAGGTAACGCTCATCAACGGAGGAAAGGGGACGAGCCCAGTGGGCGTGGGTATCCAACGTGCGCCGGTCCATACGATAGGGCGCAAAACGAGGCGAGACCTGCGTGCGCAACTGGGCCAAAATGTTGAGTCCACCATAGTCAATATCGGCCCAGAGAAGTAGGGGGATATCTAAAGGCAAGTCATCGGCCAGACAGCGTAGCAGGTGACGACTGGCGGGCGATGGATTGCCCCACAGGCACATAGCGGCCAGGTTCTGACTCTCGTGATGCACCAGTTCGTAGAACGAGGTCAGATTCTCCACACAGACCACGCGGACGGCATCTACCCGCGCTTGTTCCACACATCCGGCCAGCGCCGTGGGAATCCCCACAGACGGGTAGAACTCGGACAGTGACATCACCTGGCCGTGACCATCCACCAGCCGCCAGGGACCATAGAGGTAAAGGTGACCAGGGTTGGCGACCAGGCCCAACTCGCGCAATGCTTCCTGATTGGACAGGGCGTGCCATTCAGGCCGGCGGCGGGCCAGCCGGGCAATCGCTCCCTTGAGCGCCTCAAAACGCTTGCTGTCGTTGAACACCCGCACACTGAAAACGCGGTACGGGACCTCTTTCTTCGTCTCACCGGGAAGAGCCAGGAGGGCCACTAGCAAATCCCGATTCCAGCCGTCGTCATCCAGATCAAAGGGAATGGGCGATTTGCCCGCTGTGAGTTGATCGAGGCAATGATCTATGGCTCGCTTGCGCCAGCCGTCGAACCGAAATCGGTCCCCCAGGAGCAGAGCGCGCAGACGCTGGCGTCGTTCGGCCAAAGGTTCGCGCCCCAGCAGGGCGTAGAGTTGTTCTACGTGCTCAGGCTTTAACGTCACCGCGTCGAGCAGATAACCCTTCTGCCCCGGCTGCCAGGTCAGGCGCACTAGACCGCGCCTCTCCAGTTCTTCCAACTGCTCGTTGGCTGTGGTGCGGGGAGTCGGATTCACCTGACTGTAGTAGCCGGGCAGTGTGCCGCCGATGTCGTCCAGGCTGACGCGGACGACACGTCGAGGAGCGCCGCCGCGCCGTTCGTACACACTGAGCAAGATGTGGAAAAGGGCGACGACGTCGGGAGTGGGGACAAAAGAAATGGCCATCTGATCACGCAGCCTCCAACTCCTTCATCATCTGCGCTTTATCAATCTCGATGACAAAGGCGTGATTATTCTTCCGCACGACGGTGCGCACCGAGTCCACGTGGGGTAATAAGCCTGCCGCTTTGTCGGGCGGGGTCGCCAGCAAGACCTGGAGTTGACTGTCCACCATAAACTGCAAAGCACTGGCCGTGCGGGCAGTGTCCATCTTGCCAAACGCCTCATCGAACAAAGCCAGGCGGATGGTATCCGAAGGGCGAGGCTGGTTGAGGCGATAAGCCTGGGCAAAAGAGGCAGCCATAGCGACGTAGAAGGGGGTCGTAGTTTCACCGCCCGATTTCTTGGCCTTGATCTGGCTGAGCAACGCCCGATCGCCGCTGGGATAGTGGATGCGGATGCCATAGCGCAGGTAGTTACGATAGTCCTGCAACTCACGCAGTTCGGGTACCAGTTCCTCGCCAGGGGCAGCGGTGAGTCGCTCAAAGAGCAAGTCCCACCCCTGCTGATGGCGCTGGCAAAAGTCGGACTCGAACAGTGATTCGCCCAGGATGTTCTGGCTATCCATAATCATATCGTAGACCTGGCGCACGTTCTCATAGGCTTGGGTCAGAGCCAATGCTGGGGAAAAGTCGTCGCTTTCATTGGTCAGGAGCTGATGGGCAGCGTACAGTTGACCGGTGTACTCACGCGGCTTTTGTTCTTGGATGTTCCGAAACGCCTCCAGCAGCGTAAAGGCGTAATCGGGCAGGATAACAAATTCAGTATAGTCAACCTGCTGCTCCCGCTCTAGCCACCCGGCCTCAACCAGACGGCGCAGAATCCAACTGGCATATTCCTGCACGTCGCCGGTGGGAGAGAGGTCGCATCTGTCCTCATAGGTTTCATCGTCGCTCTCTATGTCCTGAGCCTGTCGAATCTCTCCCGCCGCATCCGCCAGGGCAGCGACGTCTGCGACGCCGTCGCTTGTCAGATAGTCCACGATTTCAGCAATGACCATTTCGCGTGTCAGGCCAAAGCGATTGAACTCGGCCATTTCATAGATGCGCAACAAGATCGCCATATAGTAAACCTGAAGTTCACCCGCCTGGGAACTCAGGAGATTGAAAAGATTGGATGGCAAAACGTCAAAGGGATTCGTCAGAGCGGCCATTATCTGCTGCTTCCCCCTCCCAGACGAGGATGTCACCGACACGACAGCCGAGTGTCTCACACAAACGCGCCAGGGCCACCAGGTCCACATAGCGCGCCCGGCCTGCGTCCAGGCGGTAGACCAGGTCTTTGGGCACCCCGGCCAACTGAGCCAGACGACGGAGCGACAGCCGCTTGCCGGTGGCGACCTGGTGTTTGCCCGTTAGAATCGTGA
>JAXHUO010000009.1:29063-100203 GCA_034189605.1 Chloroflexota bacterium | reverse complement strand
TGTTTTGCAGTATCGTATCCATCCCTCCGCCTTCCGCAGTCGTTTGGTTGTTGACACTCCCAATCATACTGCGTTGGGCGGAGTTTTCAAGTCGCAGACAACATGTGGGTAATCACCAAATCGCATTGGAGGTGACGCAATGACAGACTTTCCAGAACCCGCTCGGCACCTGGCCGAATTAAAGCCGGAACATGACTTTTTCATCGGCATAGACTCCGACGGCTGCGCCTTCGACACGATGGAGATCAAGCACAAGGAGTGCTTCTGCCCCAATACCATCAAACATTGGGGACTGCAACCGGTCAGTAAGTACGCCCGCGAGGCAGCCGAGTTCGTCAACCTGTACTCCAAGTGGCGCGGCATCAACCGCTGGCCCGCACTGGTGATGGTCTTTGACCTTCTCCGCGAGCGGCCGGAGGTACAGGCACGATCCATCGTGCCGCCAGAAGCGGTCCGCATCCGCGAGTTCATCGCCGACGATGCCTTCCCGAAAAGCAACGACGGTTTGCGGGCCTATATGGCCGCGCACCCTGATCCCGAACTGGATACGGCGTGGGCCTGGACGACCAGCGTCAACGCGACCGTAGCCGACATGGTTCACGGCGTGCCACCCTTTCCCCACGTGCACGAGAGCCTGGCTTTCCTGGCCGACAAAGCCGACATGATCGTCGTCTCCGCCACACCGCTCGAGGCGCTGACGCGGGAATGGGAGGAGCACGACATCGCACAATACGTGAGGGTCATCGCCGGGCAGGAGATGGGCAAGAAGGCGCTGCACCTGGAGTTGGCCGCCAAAGGAAAGTACGCGCAGGGCCACGTCCTCATGATCGGCGACGCGCCGGGTGACATGAGGGCCGCCCGCGCCAACGACGCCCTCTTCTACCCCGTCAACCCCGGCCACGAGGAACCATCCTGGCAGCGGTTCTACGAAGATGCAGTGCCCAAGTTCCTGGCGGGCGAGTACGCCGGCGAGTATGAGACATCGCTCATCGCCGAGTTTGAGGCGCTGCTGCCAGAAGTACCGCCGTGGAAGAAGTGAATTGGAGGAACCAAGAATGACACGGAACTTGGCATCCTACGTTCAATATGTGAGGCAAGGACTCGGAAACTGACGCGAGTGATTAAGAGGCAAGATCATGATCATTGGAGGCGGTTACGAGGACAGTTACATCGCTGAAGCAGAGGCCCGCGACCTGACGGCCGGGGCACTGGCACGAGCCGATCTGACGGACAAGCGCGTCCTCGTCATCATCCCCGATAGCACCCGTACCGCGCCCATCCCAATCTTCTTCCGCCTGTTCCACGAGTTGCTGGAGGATCAGGTAGCCGCGCTGGATTACCTGGTAGCACTGGGTACACACCAGCCGATGGACGACGCGCCGCTAAGCCAGTTAGTCGGCGTGGAGGTGCGCGACGGGCAGGCTGCTCCACCCCACCCCCACTCCCACACTTCCACACTCGCACACTCGCGCATCTTTAACCACCGCTGGGACCTCCCCGATACCTTTGTCACACTGGGTGTCCTGCCGGCCGCCGAGGTGGAGTCGCTCAGCGAAGGCCGGCTCTCGCTGGACGTACCGGTGCGGCTCAACCGGCTGCTCCTGGAGTACGATCAACTCCTGGTCTGCGGACCGGTCTTCCCCCACGAGGTAGTGGGCTTCTCCGGGGGAAACAAGTACTTTGTACCTGGCGTCGCCGGCCCAGAGATCATCAACGTGACACATTGGCTGGGTGCACTGATGACCAGCAGGGCCGTCATTGGCGTGGCGGACACCCCGGTGCGACGGATGATTGACCGGGCGGCTTCTTTCATCCCTACGCCACGCACGTGTTTTGCCATGGTGATGCACGGAGAGTCGCTGCACGGCCTCTACGTCGGCTCAATGGAGGAAGCCTGGCGCGCGGCGACAGAACTATCGGCCCAGTTGGACATCGTCTACGTGGAACGACCTCTCCAGCGGGTGCTTTCCGTCATGCCGGAGATGTACGACGACCTGTGGACGGCGGCCAAGGGCATGTACAAACTGGAGCCGGCCATCGCCGACGGCGGTGAGGTGATCATCTACGCCCCTCACATAGACGAGATCTCGTACACCCACGGAAAGGTCATCGCCGAGATTGGTTATCACGTGCGGGACTATTTCGTCAAGCAGTGGGGACGCTTCAAGGGCTATCCCTGGGGCGTGCTGGCCCACTCGACGCACCTGCGCGGCGACGGTACCTACGAGAACGGTATCGAGAAACCACGTATCCGCGTCACCCTGGCTACCCGCATCCCTCGTGAACGGTGCGCACGGGTCAACCTGGGCTACCTGGACCCCGTCACCATCAATCTGGACGAGTGGCAGGGCCGGGAGGATGAAGGTATCCTGCTGGCAAACAGAGCAGGAGAGATGTTATATCGAGTCAAACGCAGTATGTAATCACGCAACACGTTTCACGCTTCACGTTTCACGCTTCACGAGGAGGTATGAACTATGGATCAAGCAGACATCGGTCTCATCGGCCTGGCTGTTATGGGACAGAACTTGGTGTTGAATATGAACGACCATGGTTTTAAGGTAGCGGTATTCAACCGTACCGTGTCCAGAGTGGATGACTTTATCAACGGCAATGCCAGGGGCACCAAAGTCATCGGCACACACTCCATCGAGAGTCTGGTCAGCGTGCTTAAGCGGCCCCGCCGGGTGATGTTGATGGTCAAGGCCGGCCAGCCGGTGGACGACTTTATCGAGAAACTGATCCCGCACCTGGAAGAGGGCGACATTATCATTGACGGCGGCAACTCCAACTACAACGACACGAACCGCCGCGCCGAGTACGTCGAGTCGAAAGGATTGTATTACATCGGCACCGGAGTCTCCGGCGGCGAGGAGGGTGCCCGCCACGGCCCGTCCATTATGCCCGGTGGATCGCCGGAAGCCTGGCCGCACGTCAAGCCCATTTTCCAGGCCATCGCCGCCAAAGTGCCCGAGGGCGACCCCAACGGCGTGCCGTGCTGCGACTGGGTGGGCGAGAACGGCGCGGGGCACTATGTCAAGATGGTGCACAACGGCATTGAGTATGGCGACATGCAATTGATTGGCGAAGCATATTACCTGATGAAAAACGTGCTGGGCAAAAGCGCCGACGAAATGCAGGCGGTATTCGCCGAGTGGAACAAGGGGAAACTCGATTCTTACCTGATCGAGATCACCCGCGATATTCTGGCCATCAAGGATGAAGACGGCGAGCCGCTGGTGGAAAAGATACTCGACACCGCCGGGCAGAAAGGCACTGGCAAATGGACGGCGGTCTCGGCGTTGGAGATGGGCATCCCGCTGACGTTGATCGCCGAGGCTGTGCTGGCGCGCTTCCTATCGGCGTTGAAGGAGGAGCGCGTGGCAGCGTCCAAAGTGCTGGCCGGGCCTGAGCCCAAATTCGACGGCGACAGACAACCGTTCGTTGACGACATCCGCGAGGCACTGTACGCGGCCAAGATAATCTCGTACACGCAGGGCTATATGCTCTTGCGAACTGCGGCAGCGCAATACGGCTGGAACCTGAACTATGGCGGTATTGCCTTGATGTGGCGCGGTGGCTGCATCATCCGCTCGGTCTTCCTGAGCAAGATCAAGGAAGCATTTGACAAGGACCCCTATCTGGCTAACCTGCTGCTGGACGATTACTTCAAACAGCAAGTGGACGCGGCACAGACACCCTGGCGGCGCGTGGTCGCCAGGGCGGTCGAGATGGGTATCCCCGTTCCGGCGATGTCGAGCGCGTTGGCGTTCTACGACGGCTATCGCCACGAGCGGTTGCCCGCCAACCTGCTCCAGGCACAGCGCGACTACTTTGGCGCGCACACCTACGAGCGCGTGGATCAGCCTCGCGGCCAGTTCTTCCACACCAACTGGACCGGCCGCGGGGGCGACGTGACGTCTGGGACATATCAGGCATAGCACAATTATCTACCGGCGGATGGACAGGGAAGGGGTGTTTCATGCAAAGTGGTTGTGTCCTGCTGCTGACCAGTAGAGGCCGCCAAGCCACTTCCCCAGTGCCCAGTGTATAGATTAAACGATGCAGGCAGTTTACGAGTGCTTCAGGCCGACGGTTTCCAAGTCGATTCTGATAGCCGAGTGGATAGCCTATATCCTCTTGATGGCTGCCTGGGGCCGACTGACTGAGTTGCGTCAGTTAGCGGTGGCACTGTGGCCGCTTCTACTCTTCTATTGCCTGGCCTGCGTATTGGTCATGTGGGGTCAACGTGCCAGTAGGGTCACTAGCGGCCGTGGGCTTGTACTACTCGCCATCATAATGATCGCCTTGGATCAGATGAGCAAGTGCGTGGCCAGTGCACTCTTGTCTCCAGATGCGACATTGCCACTCATCAAAGGATGGCTGCACTTGACCAACGTTCACAACGTCGGAGGGTCATTGCTTGCCCCTGCGTGGATGAAGCCTGTTCTTGTGGTGGTTGCCGCATTGGTACTACCTCTGTCGGTTATCGTCTACCGGTACTATATATCCTCAAAGCGCAGGAGTCTATGGACCGACCTGGCCTTTCTGGGCATATTCACCGGCTATGCAAGTTGGCTCTGCGATATGTCCCTACGCGGGCATATTATCGACTTGATTCAGATTCCAGGCATCGTGGCAGCAGACTTTAAGGATCTATTCCTGACACTGGGCGGTGCGTGTGTTATCATCGAGGTGCTGGATAGGCCGGGCTTATCGCTTGGTTGGGACGGATGGAGAGCCGAATTTGAGAGTACACGCCGGCTTATCACGGATGTCAGTGTTTTTGCAGCCGGGGAATTGCGCTCCTGCTGTATCATTATCAGGGAAGGATTCAACTCACTCTTCTTGTGCTTCCAGCAATTACGGGAAAAGCAGGCACTCGACCGCTTCGACCGGCTTCGGGCGCGAATGTCCCAATTGAACGCCGCCTACAGCGATGCTGAGGTCGAAGCCGAACTACGAGCCACCGATGGAGACCAGTCGGCGACTGAGTGTAAGCGGCTGTAAGGAGAAAGTATGACCCAACCACGAAACATCGTCGTCGCCCAATCCGGCGGCCCGTCGCCGGTGATCAATAACTCGCTGCGGGGCATCGTCGAGATGTGCCGCATGATGCCAGACTACTTTGGCACCATCTATGGCGGGCTCCACGGCATCGAGGGCGTCCTTACAGAGGACTTGCTGGACCTTTCGGCGCAGGACGCAGAGGAGGTTCGCCTGCTGCGAGTCACTCCAGCCGCCGGCGTCATCGGCACCTGCCGCTACAAAATGCGGCACGAGGATGACTTTGAACGCGCGGTCGAGGTCTTCAAGGCCCACGACGTGGGCTACTTTTTCTACATCGGCGGCAACGATTCGATGGACACGGCCCACAAGGTGGCCCGGTTGGCCCACGAACGGGGGCTGGAACTGATCGCCACCGGCGTGCCCAAGACGATTGACAACGATGTAGGCGACAGTGAGTTCAAACTGATTGATCATACCCCCGGCTACGGCAGCGTGGCCCGCTACTGGGCACTCAACGTCCAGAACGCCGACCAGGAAAACGCCGGCGCATACCCATCCGACCCGGTATTGGTGCTCCAGGCGATGGGACGCAAAATCGGCTTCATCCCCGCCGCCGCCCGCCTGGCCGACCCCGACCGGGCAATGCCGCTCTTGATCTTCCTGCGAGAATCCGGCCTCAGCCTGGAGGAACTGGCCGACCGGGTCAACGATCTGCTCCGGGAGCGCGGACGGGCCATCGTCGTCGTCAGCGAGGGGTTCGACGTGGGGGAGATCGGCGAGCGGAAGGATGCCTTTGGTCACACGACATTCTCCTCCAGCCTGATGAGCGTGGAGCAGATCGTGGTCAACTACCTGAACGAGGTAGGGCTGGCAGCCAGGGGCGCGGCGCGGGGCAACGTCCCCGGGACCGATCAGCGCGACAGTATCATCTACGGTTCGACGGTGGACCTGCAGGAGGCCTACCGGGTGGGCCAGAAGGCCGTGTTGATCGCCGTGGAGGAGGGCTCCGGCTACATGGCGACTATCTTGCGTGAACCAGGCCCTGTCTACCGTGTACGTTACGAGAGGGTGCCTTTGGAGGCGGTCGCCAACTCCGAGCGGGCGTTCCCGGCGGCATGGATCGCGCCGTCCCGAACCGATGTCACTGATGACTTTGTGCGTTACGCCCACCCGCTCATCGGCGACGACTGGCCCAGTGTCCCGCTGGTGGGAGGACGGCAACGGTTTGCACAGTTCGAGCCAATCTTCGCCGAGAAGCACCTTCCGGCCTACGTCCCGCAAGCCTATCGCGCTTCGTAAGCCATCACATTGAGAGGTTAAAGTGAAACTAAGCATCGTTCTTTCTGCTCAACCCACCCATTTTGAAGCCGTCGCCTTCAAGGGCGACTTTGAACGCAACCTGGCCCACGTCGCCACTCTGGGCTACGACGGCGCCGAACTGGCAATCCGCAGCCCAGCCTCAATGGACTATGAGACCATAATCGCACTCCTCAACCGTTATGGCCTGAATGTACCGGCCATCGGCACCGGTCAGGCCTGGGGCGAGGAACATCTCTCCTTCACAGATCCTGATCCCGCCGTGCGCCAGGCGGCGGTCGAACGGGTCTGGGCCCACGTTCCATTCGCTGCCCAGGCAGGGGCACAGATCGTCATCGGCCTTCTGCGGGGCGTCGTGCAACCTGGGGTGAGCCACGCCCAGGCGATGGCGTGGCTGGTGGAAACACTCTGCCAGTGCACCGAGGCTGCCACCTCTGCCAGCGTGCGCCTATGCCTGGAACCGCTCAACCGGTACGAGACCGACCTGATCCACACCGTCGCCGAAGGGCTAGAACTGCTGGAGCGAGTCGGGGCCGACAACCTGGGATTGCTGCTGGATACATTCCACATGAACATTGAGGAACAGGACATGGCCGGGGCAATCCGAGCGGCGGGCGAGCGCCTGTTCCACTTTCACGTCGCCGACTCCAACCGCTGGTATCCCGGTGCGGGCCACATAAACTTTGGTCACCTGCTGGCTGTGCTGGATGATATCGGCTACACCGGCTACGTCTCCGGCGAGTTTATGCCGCTGCCTGACGCAGACACGGCGGCGGAACGGGCCATCGTACACCTGCGATCTGTCACTCCGTCGTAAGAGGAAAAGTAAACTCGACGGCGAGCACAGGCAGCGGCGACAACATCCACACCCCGCGCACAATGCCAAATCGCGCAGTTAATGGTATAATGCGCTCGTTATGGATCGCCACGCCTTTGAGCACATGGTGGCCGAGGCCCTGAACGACCTGCCCGCGACCTTTCGGGAGAAATTGGAAAACGTCGAGGTTACAGTCGAGGGCTGGCCGAGCAGGGAGACGATGCGGCTGGCCAGGGTACGCCATCCGGCGCAACTTTTGGGCTTTTACCACGGTGTCCCACAGACAAAACGCACCCACAATTACGGCCTGGTCTTGCCGGACAAGATCAGCATCTACCAATATCCAATCGAGATGCGTTGTCGCACGTTGGAAGAGATGCGCACAACTATCTACCATGTTCTGCGCCACGAGATCGCGCACCACTTTGGCATCAATGATGAACGGCTACGGGAGATAGGGGCATACTGAACGTGTTGCATGTTACGTGAGATGGAACACAAAACACGCACCCTTTGCCGCTTCTGGTCACCAGTATTATAATAACACGCACACCCGTGGGGGAAGATCATGACAAGTCGCTTAGATAGGAGTATGGGGACATGACACAGCATAAATCAACCTTTCCGACCTCAACCAGTTTCGTTCCACCCGCACCGACCTCGATCAAAGAGACCGGGTTGAGTATGAGCTTTCTGGCCGACCTGGCGCTCAAGATCATGTACTCAGAAGGCAACATTTCGGGCTATGAACTGGCCGAGCGCATCAGACTCCCCTACCCCGGCGTGGTAGACCAGGTGCTGGAATTCCTCAAGCGCGAAAAATTGTGTGCAGTGAAAGGAACCGGAGGATTCGCAGAGGCAGCCTACCAGTACGCCATTGCCGACAAGGGGCGCGCTATGGCGCGCGAAGCGATTGACCGCAGCCAGTACGCCGGCCCTGCGCCGGTCACGCTGGAGGCTTACACTGAAGCCATCCACCGCCAGCCTTTGGGCCAGGTCGTCGTCCACCAACGCACGATGCGCCAGGCCTTGGCACACATGGTCATCAACGAGGAATCCTTCGCTCAGTTGGGCCCGGCGGTCAACTCGGGTCGCTCTATCTTCCTCTTCGGCCACCCAGGTAACGGCAAAACCGCCATTGCCGAGAGCATCGGCCAGATGATGCTGGGCGACGTGATGTACATCCCCTATGCGATGGAAGTGGGCGGTCACGTCATCAGAATCTTTGACCATGTCAACCACGTGCCAGCAGAAGACACGTCCTCCACAAACCGGGCTCGCGACCCACGCTGGATGCACATCCAGCGACCAGTCATCATCACCGGCGGAGAACTAACACTGGAGACACTGGACCTGGTGTACGACGAGAATAACAAGTATTACGAGGCCCCCTTTCAGGTGAAAGCCAACGGTGGCATGCTGCTGATTGACGACTTTGGCCGCCAGCAAGCCCGCCCCCGCGATCTACTCAACCGCTGGATCGTGCCTTTGGAGAAGCGCATAGACTATCTGACTCTCCACACTGGCCGCAAGATAGAGATTCCGTTTGACGTGCTAATCGTCTTTGCAACCAACCTGGCTCCCCGCGACCTGGTGGATGAAGCCTTCCTGCGACGTATCCGCCACAAAATCGAGGTCAAAGACCCCACCTGGGATGAGTACCGCGAGATTTGCCGGCGGGTATGTGCCAATAAAGGCGTGCCTTACGACGAGCAAGGATTGGCTTATCTGATCCAGGAACATTACCTCAAACGGAACCACCCCCGGCGGGCCTGCCATCCCCGCGACATCGTGGACCAGATACGTGACATCGCGCGCTACCTGAATGTGCCGCCTGCGTTGAGCAAAGACTTGATTGACCGCGCCTGCGACGCTTACTTTGTCGAGATTTAGGAGCAGCAAACTGGCACATTTGGAAACCAGGACACTCAACATCGCCCACCGTGGGGCCAGCGCCGCCGCACCACCCAATACACTGGTCGCCTTTGAGAAAGCCGTGGAACTAGGGGCTGACGGGATTGAATTCGACGTCCACCTCTCAGCCGATGGCATGCTGGTGGTCATCCACGATTTTAACGTGGACAATACCACCGATGGCAGCGGGCGAGTAACGGAAATGACCCTCGCTCAACTCAAGCAACTTGATGCTGGCTCCCGCTTCGATCCGGCCTTTGCCGGCGAGCGCATCCCTACGCTGGAGGAGGTGCTGGAAGCAGTCGGAAGTCGGTTACTGTTGAACATCGAAATGAAATGCTTCAGCCCGCGTGACAACGGCCTGGAGCGGGCGGTTATCACCCAGGTCAAGCGGCACAATCTGGATGACCGCGTGCTCCTGTCATCGTTCAACCCCCTCTCTCTGCGACGGGCCAAAAAAATCGCCCCCCATATTGCGGTTGGGCTGCTCTATTCCCCTCGCCTGTCGCTCCCCTTGCGCCGTGCATGGCTGGCCCCCCTGGTTCACCACGAGGCACGCCACCCCGAGCACACGATGGTGGACGCACACTATATGGCCTGGGCACGACGGCGCGGCTACCTGATAAACGCCTGGACGGTAGACGACCCCAATGAGATGCACCGGCTCATCGGCCTGGGCGTGGACGGCATCATCACCCCTCTCCCCGACGTCCTGCACAGCGTCCTGAAAACCACACCCAAACACACCGTGTAGTGTAAAACAGGCCAAGCCGTGATTGCTCAGCTACCCTCGTCAGCGATTGAAATCGCCCATGGAGGTCTTTCAGCCGGGCGTCCACCTGAGTGGACGCACCTGTCCGCGTAGGCGGACAGCCAGCCGAAGGTTCAACCGCCAACCTGAGCAGTTACGAATAGCCAAAGTTTTTGGCACCCTGGGCCCCAATTCACTCACAAAACAACAAAATTTATCAAAATAGAACCTTGACAATCAAAAAGGATCATGATATAATAAATTTGTCGTTTTCTTCGCCTATTCCACCAGCCAGGGTTACTACCATGTCGTCATCACTTATACCGGCTGAGCGCCGGAGGCTAATTTGTGAACTCGCCCGCTCCCAGGGCATAGTCAAAGTGGCTGACTTGAGCCGCCAATTAGGTGTCTCGGAAATCACCGTCCGTCGCGATTTGGAAGCACTGGAGCAAGAAGATGTGCTGGAACGCACACACGGGGGAGCCATTTACAGCCAACGGATGCGCGCCGAACCTCTTTACACAGAAAAAGATCGCATCCACCGCCGGGAGAAGCTGGCTATAGGCCGGGCGGCGGCGATGCTGGTTGAGGAAAACGACACACTCCTGGTCAACAGCGGTTCCACCACACTCCAGGTGATTCGCCATCTGCAGACCTCCAGTCAACGTGGCCTCAAAATCATCACCAGCAACATGGGCAAATTGGCTAGCGACTGGAGCAGCGATCAGGAACTCTTACTTGTCGGCGGCACATTTCGCCAGACATCCAATTCGTTGGTGGGACCGTGGGCCATTATGGCACTGAAGCAAATCAATGCCAATAAAGCCTTCATTGGCGTGGACGGGATCAGCGCTCGTTATGGTCTCACGACACCCATCCTCCAGGAAGCCGAGATTGCCCGGATGATGATCGAACGCACCCACGGCCCAGTGATCGTCGTGGCCGACCACAGCAAGGTAGGAGTAGTGGCTGATTTTGTGACAGTGTCGGCGGACAAAGTTGATATCCTCGTGACCGACGATGGTTTTGACGAGGGGTATCGAGTAGAGTTGGAGGAACGGGACGTAGAGATCATCATTGCGACCACAGAGCCTGTTGCTAGTTGTCAATGAAATGTAACCATTCGAAAAATAGAAAAGGAGGTGATGCGTAAGGAGTCATCTCATTAGTAACAGAGGCTACTACACAACAACTATCTGGCAGTCTGTTAAACAAATCACAAGAGGAGAAGAAAATGAGATCTACACGCAAGTTGTTGGCTTTGATCATGCTGGTAGCGACCATCTTGACGATCGTTTCCGCCTGCGCCCCCTCCCAGGAAGGGGCAGTGGAAGTGAAGGAAGTCGAGGTCACACGGATCGTCGAGGTAGAGGCCGGGGCAGCAGAGGCAGAGATTCCCGAAGGCGCTACCATCATTGATTTCTGGCATGCCTTTGGAGGCGGGCGCAAGCTCCTGATTGAGCGTATGGTGGCCGATTTTAACTACACTCACCCTGGCATCTACGTTCGCGTGGAGCACAAGGGGTCATACCGCGACACACTGAACGCGGCCATCCTGGCAGCGCAGCAGGACAATGCCCCCCATCTCGTCCAGATTTTCGAGATTGGCTCACAGTTGGCCATTGACTCTGGCATCTTTGTGCCCATCGAAGACTCTGTGATAGGCCCAGAATTCCAGCCGGATGACTATATCGAGGGCGTGGCCAACTACTATAATATCGGCGGCAAGTTCAACTCTATGCCCTGGAACTCGTCCAACCCCATCCTCTACTACAACAAGGACATGTTCCGTGCGGCGGGCCTGGACCCGGAAAAGCCACCCGAGACCTTTGAGGAGATGATGGATGTCTGTGACAATCTCGTCTCCAGCGGCACGGCCAAGAACTGCATCTCCTGGCCTCTCCATAGCTGGTTCTTTGAGCAGTGGATGGCCAACATGGGCGCTGAACTGGCCGACAACGGCAACGGCCGGGATGCCCGGGCGACCGAAGTCTACCTCACCAGCGACGCGGCCAAGACAATCGTGAACTGGTGGAAGGAAATGTACGACGCGGGCTACTATGCCTACAGTGGCAAGTTGGAGGACTGGGATGGCGCCGACGCTATCTTTGTCTCCGGCCAGGCTGCGATGGAGATCACCTCCACCAGCGACGTGGTACAGCGCCAGAACGACGCCAAGGCCAATGGCTTCGAACTGGGCACCTCCTACCTGCCCTACCCAGCCAGCAGCGAGCGCCAGGGTGTCGTCGTCGGCGGCGCCAGCATCTGGATGACCGGCGGGCACCCCGACGAAGAGATGCAGGCCGCGAAAGACTTTGTCATCTGGTTCACCAACACCGAGAACGCCGTCCGCTGGCACAAAGCAACAGGATACTTTCCTATCCGCAAGTCGGCGGTGGATGTGCTGGAGGTAGAGAACTGGTTTGAACTGAACCCGGCCTACACCAAGGCTTTTGACCAGTTGCTGGAGACCAAATCCAACCGCGCTACTCAAGGCGCGCTGATCGGTGCCTTCCCCGAGGTGCGTACCATCGTCGAGCAGGCAGTGGAGAAAGTACTGGCTGGCGAGGCCACTGTGGATGAGGCGTTGGAGGCAGCCAAGGCAGAAGCCGACAAGGCCATCGAGGACTATAACAAGTCGGTGGAATAATCCGGCTGATGGTCTGAGATAGTCCGAGATTTGCCCCAGCGGCTTTTCATAAAGAGATCGGGTGACCTGGCTCAGGTGGCCGGTCGCCCGATCTCAGTTTTGATTATTTTGAATAGCGAGAGGAGCAAATATGCAAACAGCCAAATTCAAAGGCAAACTGATCCCCTTTATATTCCTGGCCCCCACATTGTTGATCCTGCTGGTCTTTTTGTATTACCCGGTCGTTCAGACATTTCGTTTGTCCACTTATCGGGTTGCCTTCCTGGGCCTGAAGAAACAGTTCGTGGGACTGGAAAACTTTGTAGACCTCGCTCAAGACTCCGGTTACCTGCACACCTTGCAGGCCACTGGTCTGATTACAGTGGCCATCGTCATAGGTGGCATGGCTCTTTCGCTGGCTATCGCTATGCTGGCCAATCAGGACATCCGTGGGGCTTCCATCTACCGGGTCTTGCTCATCTGGCCCTATGCCCTCTCACCGGCGGTAGCAGGGGTAATCTGGCTCTTTATGTTCTCCCCCGGCTTTGGCGCGGTCAACTATCTGATGTTCCGCATCATCGGTACCGAGTTAAATTGGCTCGGCAACCCACGCCTGGCGGTGACCCTCATCATTATGGCCAGTATCTGGAAGAACCTGGGATACAACGTGGTCTTTTACCTGGCTTCCCTGCAAAACGTTAACCCCGAAGTATTGGAAGCCGCTTCGATAGACGGCGCGGGCGCATGGCGGAGATTCTGGTCTGTGACATTCGCTCTCATTTCCCCTATGACCTTTTTCCTCCTGATCACCAACATCACCTATTCCTTCTTTGACCTCTTTGGGATGATTGACCTGGTTACCAAAGGGGGCCCGCTAGATGCGACCAACGTGATGATCTATAACCTTTACCGCGATGGGTTCGAGTATTACAAGACCGGCCTGGCAGCAGCGCAATCAGTGATCCTGTTTGTGGCCGTCGTCGGCCTAACGATCATTCAATTCCGCACCAGCGGACGTCACGTGCATTACGGAGGCTAATGATGAGGCGAAAAACACGCCAAAAAATCCTGACTCACGCGATGCTGATTACTGTTTGTTTCCTCGTGCTGTCGCCAGTTCTCTTTGCCCTGGCCAAGTCCACGCAGACGCGCGCCCAAGTCTTTCACTACCCTCCCAAGTTGGGGCCAGGCACAGCATTCCTGGACAATTACCGCACGGCGTGGTACTCTTTTGACCTGGGGCTCTATATGAAAAACAGCCTGATCATCGCCGCTGGGGTGATGCTCTCTAAGACGATTCTCTCCATGCTGGCCGGGCTGGCCCTGGTCTACTTTGACTTTCCCCTCAAGAACTCGATCTTTTACTTCATCCTGTTCTCACTGATGATGCCTACCGAGATCATGATCATCGCCTTGTTCAATCTGGTGTCCGATCTAGGATGGGGCAACAATTACCAGGCATTGATCGTGCCCTTCATGGCCAGCGCTACCGGCGTATTCCTATTCCGGCAACACTTTTCCAGTATCCCCACAAATCTGGTGGATGCCGCCAGGGTAGACGGCGCCGGCCCGCTGCGCTTCCTGTGGAGTGTCCTGGTGCCCATGTCGTGGAACACCATCGGCGCAATGGCACTGATCCAGTTCATCTACATGTGGAACCAGTACATCTGGCCCCTGGTCATCATCCGCGAAAACACACGGCAGGTGGTGCAGGTGGGTTTGAGGGGTATGACCGCCGTCCAGGACACAACCAACTGGGGCGTGGTCATGGCAGGGGCAGTCCTGGCCATGCTGCCGCCGCTGGTGGTGTTCATCCTGTTGCACGAACAGTTCACACGCGGCTTTGCACTAGGACAGGAGAAATAGAAAGCAGTTGCCATACGCCTTGGCTCACCCCAAGGATAAAAATGAACCAAGGGTAGGACAGGATGATATCTTGTCCCATGGCTGTTTTCAGAGCAGCCACAATTGTTGGGGCCGATTCCGGCCCGCCGTAGGAGTATGAAAGGAGAACATTATGGCTAGAGGATCAGCCTTCGGAAAGACAATCTTGATAGGAGATCAATTCGTTCTGCGGGGAGTTCCAGCGATTGTTTCAGCCATCCCCTTTGAAACTGTGGCAGAGGTGAAAAGAATTGACGGAGACGGATGGGTACTGGAAGACAACCGGATTGAGGTTCCAGGCTATAAAGAAAAGAAAAAGGAACAGCAAGTAGTCTCAATCAACAGAATCATCAAAGTGATGAACATTGACGTAAAGAAAACCCCTCTCCAGATTACCTACGGAGGGACACTATTGGCCGGAAGCGGGGTTGGTGCCAGTGCCGCCAGTTGTGTTTCCCTGGCGAGGGCACTAGATGCAGAATTCAACCTTGGCTATTCCATTGAGGAGATAAACAAAGTGGGATGGGAAGGAGAATTCGCCTACCACGGCACGCCAAGCGGCGTTGATAACACCGCTTCGACCTACGGCGGGCTTTTGCTCTATCAGATAAAAGATGGAGAGAAGCATTTCGAAAGAATAACCGCCGCCAAGCCCCTGCACATCGTATTGGGCAACAGTGGTATCACCGCCAATACGGCGGCTCTGGACGACTTTATTAGTATGGAAAGAGAAAGGGATCCAGAACTATTCTCATCCCGTCTCAACACCATCACGGTCCAAGTGTACGAGATGCAAAAAGCGATCAAAGTCGGTGATCTGGAGAAGGTGGGAGCGATCATGACGGAAAATCACAAGATATTGATCGAAATGGGCCTCTCCCACGAAAAGCTGATCTACCTGACCGATATGGCTCTCAAGATGGGGGCGCTCGGCGCGAAACTTACGGGGGGAGGCAGAGGCGGCTATATGAACGCTTTGACTCCCGGAAAAGACGTTCAGGAAGCAATCGCGTCGGCTATGGAAGAGGAAGGGTACAAGGTCATCCGCACTACGATTGGCGGAAATTGACCAGAGGTGAAAAAAGTGAGTCAAAAAGCCTTTCTAGCGGCAGTGCGAGAGAGCATAACCCGTATGCGCCAAGCAGGCTCAGAAGTCACCATTGTCCACCACAATGATGCAGACGGCCTCTCTTCGGCGGCGGTGCTACAAGTGGCCCTATCGCGAGCAAACTTTTTGGTCCGACGCATCTGTATAGAACGGGTACATCCCCCGGTCGTGGCCCGCATTCACGAACAGTTTCCCTCCACCATCCTGTACGTGGATCTTGGAGGACAGGCAGCGCCCGTAATCTCAGAGGCAAACCACGGCCGGCGCTTCACCATCATCCTGGATCACCATCACCCCCAGGAGGCCACCGACCCTGAGGTGCTAAACATCACCACCGAGTTATTCGGGCTATCCGGCGATATGGACATCGCCGCATCCACGGCAGCCTACTTCTTTGCCAAGGAGTTGGACGAAGGGAACCATGACCTGGCTTACCTGGGCGTGTTGGGAGCGGTGGGCGACTGCCACGAGCGTGACGGACGCCTGATAAAGGAGAACCGAGAAGCCCTAATCAAAGCCATGGAGCAGGGTCATGTAGAAATAGTTGAGAAAGCCGGGGACAAGGAACAATACGTCCTGACGCGCTTTGGAGACCCAATACCTATGGCTCCCTTTGCCGCATCACTGACCACCCTGGGAGGCGCCGGTTATTACGTGGGTGGCGCCGACCTCGGAGTGCGTATGTGTATCGAAGGTCCCTTCCCGAAAGCCCAGCAGAACCTGGATGAGCTCAAGCGAATCGAACAGAGAGCCTACAAGAAGGTGGCAACCCGGCTAAAGCGGGAAGGTTTTCGGGAGACCAAACATATCCAATGGTTCATGGTGGGAGAGGATTTTGCTCCTATGGGGGTAAAAATCATCGGCGAATTCTGTTGGGATATCCGCGACGCAGACTTTGTTGATCAGGAGAAATACATCGTTGGCTTCCAGATTATGGATAGGGAGGTCCCCGGAGTAGGTACTTTTGATTGGTCACTGGTCAAAGTCTCTATGCGTCTCCCTTCGCCGTTGGAAAAGAAAATCCTGGTTGACCACACGATGCCCGGGCTTTCTTATCTCGTCCCGGAAGCAGCCAAAGAAGTGGATGGTTCAATTGACGCATGCCACGACTATTGCGCCGCAACTCTGATTTCTATTGGCAGGGAAGAGGATCTGATTGTGGCGATGGAAGAACTTGTGGAAGAATTTGTGAAAGACAGAAATGGCTAACAGGCCACCTCGTGAGGAAAGATGCTAGATTACCGTGGTTACATCATTGACCTGGACGGGACCGTCTACCGGGGAGAAAAGGTCATCCCCGGAGCCCCGCAAGCAATTGCAGAACTGAGACAACGAGGCTGTGGAGTGGTTTTCCTCTCTAACAAGCCGTTGAAACGGCGGCAGGCCTATGCTGAGAAACTAACCAGTCTAGGCATCCCCACCTCACCGGACGAAGTGATCAACTCATCTCTGGTCATGGCACAGTATTTAGCCCGCGAGATGACCGGGGCCACAGTCTTTGCTATTGGTGAAGCGCCTCTGTTGAATGAACTGACTGCCGCTGGCCTGTCCCTCAGCGATACGCCGGAAAACATTGATATAGTCGTCGCCAGTTTCGACCGCACCTTTGACTATCACAAACTGAACGTCGGCTTTCAGGCTCTCCGTCGAGGAGCACGGTTCTTTGCCACGAACGGGGATCATACTTGCCCTGTCGAGGACGGCGAAGTTCCAGATGCAGGGGCCATTATTGGGGCATTGGAAGGATGCAGCGGCCGTAAAGTAGAACTGATAGCAGGAAAACCATCCTCCCTAATTGTGGAAATGGCCCTCGAACGGCTGGGACTTGAAACGGACAACTGCCTGATGGTGGGTGACCGACTGGAAACAGACGTCCTGATGGGGAAAAACGCCAGCATGTCAACTGCACTAGTGCTCAGCGGCGTGACCCGGCGTGAGGCTCTTGCCCATTCATCTATTCTTCCAGACTATATACTGGAAAGTATAGCCGACATATCCAGTCTTACCTCCAGTTAGCGCTAGAACATCCGATGTCCCGCAGTGTCCTCACTATTCGCCCCCCTCACTTGAACGTGCTAAAAATGGATGGCTCCCTCCGCCCGCCTGGCAACCTGCTGCACCTGGCTCTCGTCTCCAGCGATCTACTAGGGCGTATCTCTCCACTGGTGCTCATACCTGTCTGGTTGGTACTGGCCGCGATTGCGTGCTGGCCCTGGGAAACCCTCCGCATCCCGGCCGCTGCTTTGGCGCTAGCCTTTACCATCGCCGACGGAACCGGCCTGGCGCTGCTGCCCCGCCGGGGACGATCCTTCGGCCCCGTCACCCCACCGCTATTGGTGCTGTCCCTCGGCCACACGGCTCTCGTTTTCTCCATTGGCCTACTCTGGGCGACCAGCCCAGGCCTGCTGCTGACCGCAACGCTGAATCTTGCCATCACCGCCGTCTTCTTATATGCCACGTGGATCGAGCCATTCCGCATCAGGGTTACACAGTGTAAACTGCGCTCCCACAAACTCGACGGCTATGCCCCACTGAGTCTGCTCCACATCACCGACCTGCACATCGAGAACATCACCCCACGCGAGCACAAGTTGCTCCGGCTGGTCGAGGAACTGGCCCCTGACGTCATCGTCCTCACCGGTGACTATCTCAACCTATCATCGCTTCACGACTCACAAGCCCAGGCAGAGGCGTACGACCTGCTGGCTCAACTGTGTGGCATCGCCCACGGCCCCGTTTACGCCACCACAGGCAGCCCCCCGGTGGATCACCCCAACATTGTGCCGGCCATCTTCGATGGCTTGCCCATCATATGGTTGTTGGACGAGGTCGCTGAATTGGATATCAACGGCCACACCTTGAGTATTATTGGGCTACGTTGCACCCACGAGCACCACCAGGATGCACCCAGCCTGCACCGCCTGACGGAAGGCTGTCCTCAGAACCAGTTCACCCTGCTGCTTTACCACTCCCCTGATCTAATGCCAGATGCAGTGGAATTGGGCATAGACCTCTACCTCTGCGGCCACACCCATGGCGGACAGATGCGCCTGCCCTTATTCGGAGCGATTTTCACCAGTTCCGATTTCTGGAAAAGATACGAGATGGGCCATTACGAGGAGGAGAATACGACACTCTACGTGAACCGCGGGTTGGGGATGGAAGGAATGGGCGCTCCGCGCGCCCGTTTCCTCGCCCCGCCCGAGGTCGTCCTGTGGACATTGTTCTCTTGAGCACTTTGCACCGGCCTGGAAAAACCGGCACTGGTTTATCTCCCAACCCAGCATCGCCTGTTCCACAGCAGTGCGACTTTGCTACGCTTGCCCACGTCCACTACTATGCTATAATCTTAACACACACGAGAACTTGGGGAAAGCGCCGTCTCCACATCTGTCGCTAACTGCTGACTGCCACCCGCTATATCTATGTCACCATTACTAACTGCTTTCATCACCATAGCCCTGGCGTTCGACTTTTTGAACGGCTTTCACGATAGCGCCAACGTTGTCGCTACTATGATCTCATCGCGCGCCATGAGCCCGCGACGCGCTCTGCTGCTCAGTGCGGCAGCGCATTTTATCGCCCCCTTCCTCTTCGGTGTCGCTGTGGCGACCACCATTGGCCACAAAGTGGTGCAACCCCACGCGGCCACAATAGCGGTCGTGCTGGCAGCACTCCTGGCGGCCATCATCTGGAATCTGATCACCTGGTTACTCGGCATCCCTTCCAGTTCCTCCCATGCCATCATCGGTGGGCTGGTGGGTGCAACCATAGTGGGCTACGGGATTGACGCTATACAACTCCATGGGTTGCTCAAAATCATCACCACACTGCTGCTATCGCCATTGGTGGGGCTGGTCGGGGGCTATGTGCTTATGAAACTGGTGCTATTCCTGGCGCGAGGGGCCTCACCGCGCATCAATTTGTTCTTCAAGCATGCGCAGACTTTCACCGCGCTGGCGCTGGCACTGAGCCACGGTACAAACGGGGCGCAGAAAACGATGGGCCTCATCACGATGGGCCTGGTGAGCGTCGGGGCACTGACTCAGTTCCAGGTGCCACTGTGGGTAATCGCCGCTAGCGCTGGGGCCATCTCTCTGGGAACGGCCACGGGCGGCTGGCGCATCATTCGTACCCTGGGAGGGAAATTCTACAAGATCCGTCCGGTGCACGGCTTCACCGCCCAGATGGCGTCGGCGATAGTAATCCTGGGGGCAGCCCTGATGGGTGGCCCTGTCAGCACTACCCAGGTGGTCAGTTCGGCCATCCTGGGAGTTGGGTCAGCCGAGCGGCTGAGCAAGGTGCGATGGGGAGTCGTCGGTAACATCATCGCCGCCTGGGTGCTGACTATCCCTGCTTCGGCACTCCTGGCAACGTTAGTGTACCTGGCGGTGCAGCGGATCGTGGTATAGGAGGAAAACATGGACTGGTTACGACGTTTATTCAAGGCACAGCCGAATCGGTTCATCCAATTATTGCTCCAGCAAGCCGAGTACACCGTCCAAGGTATGGAAGCACTACAGGAGTATATGATTGACCCATCCCAAGAACGGGCTGTAATAGTCACCCGGATGGAGAAAGAGGCCGACGAAGTGCGCCGCATTCTGATTGACGAACTGAACCGCACCTTCGTCACACCGATTGACCGCGAGGACATCCACGCTCTCTCGCGCGCTATTGATGATATCATTGACTATGGCTACACGACAGTGGGCGAAATGTTCATCCTCAATGTGGAACCTAACAACTATCTAAAGCGTATGGCCTCTCTGCTGTGTGACGCCGCGCGCGAAATCCACCTGGGCGTGCAACGGCTGTCCGACCACCCGGGCGTGGCCGAGGATCACGCCGTGCGGGCCAAGGCACTGGAGAACCGCGTAGAGACCGTCTACCGCGAGGCAATCGCGGACCTGTTCAACCAGCCACAAGACGTGGAGCACATCGTGGACATGCTCAAACTGCGCGAGATCTACCGCCATCTGAGTAACGCCGCCGACCGGGGAGATGAGGCGGCCAACGTGCTCTCTGACATCGTGGTCAAGACAACTTGAAAGAGCGATGCCCGAATACGGCGAGCCCCTCACCAAACGCGAAAAAGAGATTCTGCGACTGGTAGCGACCGGTGTCACCAATCGCCAGATTGCCCACCGGTTGAGTATCAGCGTCAACACTGTCAAGGTCCACCTGCGCAATGTCTTTACCAAACTAGGGACCGAATCACGCACCGAAGCGACGATGGTCGCCGTACGCGAGGGATGGGTATCCGTTGAGAGCGCCGAAAAAGCACTGGGAGGCGATGCCACTGCGCTCTCCCCATCCACTCCACCGATTGTCCCAGAGCCACCCCTTCCCTGGCCCAAGCGAGTAATGCTGATCGCTGCCCTGCTGCTCGTAGCAGCTGGGGTAGCCACGACACAGCCTCACGGGAGGGCACAGGATGGTCCCGCACCGGACCTGCCACCGGATCAACCACGAGTACAGTCAGGGACGGTTCTGCCGGTAGAGGACAAAGAATCCCTCTGGCATGAGCAAGCCCAGATGCCCACCCGCCGGGCATACCTGGCGCTTGTCGCCGTCGAAAACCGGCTTCTGGCTATCGGGGGCTTGACCCCCGAAGGAGTCACGGCTGCAGTGGAAACATACGACCCCGAAAACGACGACTGGACGCCGGGAAGTGATAAGCCCACGCCGGTGGCCTACGTCTCGGGCGCTGTGATTGGGACGGAAGTGTACGTGCCGGGCGGCTGCGACGCTGGGAGGGTACCGACGCAGACGGTCGAGGTATATGATGCCCAATCCGACTCATGGCGCGAGTCCAGACCACTGCCAGAACCACGCTGCGCCTATGCGCTAACTGCACTGAATGAACGGCTTTACCTCTTTGGCGGGTGGGACGGGGAGCGGTACGTCACCACAGTGTACGTCTACGACCCCCAGGGGGATATCTGGACTGAAGGGAGGCCGATGCACGCGGGGCGAGGATTATCTGCGGCGGCTCCTCTGGCGGAACTCATCTACGTCGTGGGCGGGTACGACGGCGAGCGGGAGATGACCACGTGCACGATCTACGACCCGGAAGCGACGACGTGGGCAACGTGCGCACCGCTGGCAGTGGGGCGGGCGGGACTGGGCCTGGTCGCTATGGGTAGCCAACTTTACGCCATCGGTGGGGGCGGCTGGACCAGTCACCTGGGCTTTAACGAGCGCTACAACCTGGCCGACGATACTTGGAACGTCATTGAAACACCATTGACAGAAGAATGGCGCAGCCCAGGCACAGTAGCGTTAGAGACCACCATCTACGCCATCGGTGGCTGGAATGGAGACTATCTGAGTCTGAATCAGGCCTACGCAGCACTCCCCTTTCGCATTTTTATCCCTGTGAGCCATCAACAGTAGCAGAGAAACAAAAAGACAAGGGCTCGCGGAACAAGAGACAGGAGAGGTGGTAAGAAGTAGGAAACAAGACGATGGCCAATCCAGATAGAATCCTAATAGTGGATGACGACCCGGAGATGTGTGAACTGCTGCTACACTGCCTCACCCCCCTGGGATACGGCGCCACGTCTGTCGGCAGCGGCCAACGAGCCCTGGAACTGATCAAGACGGAACAACCCAGCGTAGTGATCCTCGATCTCATGTTGCCTGGCATCAGCGGGATGGAGGTGTTCAAGCGCATCCGCGAACGCTGGCCTGAGATAGAAATCATCGTGCTCACCGCCTACGCTTCGGTAGAGAACACAATTGAGGCACTGCGGCAGGGAGCCTACGACTATGTGACCAAGCCTTTTAACGTTGATGCCATTCAATCTACGGTCACCCGAGCCATAGAAAAACAGCGACTGGAGACAAGGCTGGCCGCCACCTACGATCTGAGCCGCGAGATGGCCCTTTCGCTGGATGTGAATCAGATCGCCGAGACAGTGCTCGACATCGCCGGCCGGGTACTAGAGTTCGAAATCGGTGGCCTGTGGCTGGTTAACGAGGAGCGAGATGAACTGTACCAGCCGGTTATATGTGGAACAGAGCAGGAGACGATGTCCAGACTGCCGCTCGGCGGCGATGAGAGAATCACAGGGACAGTGGTATGCAGCGGGGAACCGCTCTACGTGCCCGACGTACAGAAGGATCCCAAATACACGGCAATAAGAACGGCGAACAGATCAAAACTGGCTGTGCCACTGAAGGTCAAGGAGTGCGTGATCGGAGTGCTGAACGTCGAGAGCGCCGAGGTGGATGCCTTCAGCCCGGACGACGCGAGACTCCTCTCCACCTTGGCAGCCCAGGCAGCGGTGGCGATTGGAAATGCGCAGTTATATGAGCAAGCGCAGCAGGAAATCGCAGAGCGCAAACGAGCCGAGGAGGCATTACGGTATCAAGTACAATTCGAAGAACTCGTAACCACCATATCAACTAACTTTATCAACCTAACGCAAAGCGAGATGGACGACGGGATCAACCGCGCCTTGCAAGCAATCGGAGAATTTATTGGTGTGGACCGCAGTTACATCTCTCTGTTTTCCGACGACGGAACAAAGGCAAGTGTTACCCACGAGTGGTGTACGGCAGGAGTAGAGCCGCAAATTGACAAACTGGACGAGATGCCCGTTGAGGGCTTTGCGTGGTGTATGGAAAGAATCAACCAATTAGAGATCATTCACATCCCCCGTGTTGCCGACCTGCCACCTGAAGCAAGCGCCGAAAAAGAAATCCTGCAAACACAAGACATCCAGTCGCTCATCATCGTTCCGATGGTCTATGGTGGGTCTCCGCTCAGGTATCTCGGGTTCGATGCAGTGAGGGCAGAAAAAACGTGGGCGGAAGACACTATTGTACTGATCAAAATAGTGGGAGAGATATTTGCAAACGCACTAGAGCGCAAGAGGGCAGAGGAGGAACTCGGGCGGCGAAACGAGGAGTTGGCTGCCCTCAACAAGACAGGTCAGGCCATACCTTCTACTCTTGACCTGGACCAAGTGCTGACGCTGGTTATGGCCGAGGCCAGGAGCATGCTAAACGCGGGAACAACCTCAGTGCTGCTGCACGAGCCGGCCAGTGAGGAACTGTACTTCGCTGCCGTTGCCGGGGCTGGTTCCGAAATGCTCATTGGCACACACTTGCCGGCCAATGTTGGCATCGCCGGCCTGGTTATGCAGACAGGGCAGCCGATGCTGATCCCCGACGCACAGAGCGACACGCGCTTCTATGACCATATTGACACTATGACCGGCCTGACCACACACTCGCTACTGACTGTGCCACTGCTGTCCAAAGGAGAGGTCATCGGCGTGATCGAGGCAGTCAACAGGACAGGGAGAGCCTTTGATCAGCACGCCCTCGGACTGTTAAGCACGCTGGCTGGTTCGGCCGCCATAGCCATTGAGAATGCTCGCCTGTACGAGGAGACCGCCCACCGCCTGGCTGAGACCCGGGCATTGCAAGAGGTGACGCTGGCTGCAGCCTCGACGCTTGACTTTGACCAGGCACTCACCCGTGCCATCCAGGCTATCCACCGCACACTGGGCATCGAGTACCTAAGTTTCCTCCTCCCGGACGAATCGGAGGAATATCTGAGTCCCCATCCTTCCCTCATCGGCTTTGCCCTCCCATCCGAAGAAAGATTGCACATACCTCTCGATAGGAGCGTTTCCGGCCGAGTCTACACCACCGGACAGCCAGAGTTGATTGACGACGTCACCCAGACCTCAAATTGCTTTAGATGCACACCTGGGCTGCGCTCGAAATTAGCCGTGCCGGTGCGGGTGGGCGAGCACATCGTCGCCGTTCTGAACGCAGAAAGCACCCAGCCGGCAGCCTTCAGTGAAGACGACCTGCGAACGCTACAGGCCATCGCCGCCCAGATGGGCATCGTGATGGAGAACGCACGACTATACGAGGCAGAGCGGGAGCAGCGCAAACTGGTGGAGCAATCACAACTGCAATTGGTACAGAGCGAAAAACTGGCCGCTACCGGCCGCCTGGCCGCTTCGCTGGCTCACGAGATCAACAACCCCCTCCAGGCCATCCACAACAGCCTACAACTTATGCTCACCTTCGCCCTAAATGTTGAGGAGCAAGAAGAGTATCTCCAGATGGCCGCCGAGGAAGTCGAGCGGCTGATAAGTATGGTAACTCACATCCTCGAATTCGCGCGACGGCCACAGCGAGAGATGCGGCTCACGAGACTGAACGAGGTCATCAAGAAAGTGCTGGCATTGACGAGCAAGTATCTTCAGCACCGGCACATCATACTCCGGCAAAACCTGTTGCCCAACGTGCCTGCCATTCTAGCAACCCCTGACGAACTGGGCCAAGTCTTCCTCAACCTGGTACTTAATGCCGTGGATGCCATGCCCAAAGGTGGGACTCTGAGCATTTCAAGCCACCTGGCCGAAAACGAACACCTGGCAGTGGCCTTCTCCGACACGGGTAACGGGATACCGCCCGAGTACCTGGACCGTATCTTTGAGCCTTTCTTCTCAACCAGGGAGGAGGGCACTGGCCTGGGCCTGACGATCAGTTATAACGTGGTCGAGCGGCACGGAGGTGAGATCACCGTTCAGAGCGTAATGGGAGAGGGGACAACGTTTACCGTGTGGCTGCCAGTGCTGCCGAAACAAGACGGGAAACGGAATATGTGAAAAAGTATCGCACTTTACGCTCCATCTACCCCGTATCAGAGGTGCAAAGTGACAACTTTCAAACAGTTGGAAACTATGAGCGCTACGGCTTTCCCCGGCGCGCGCATCCTCATCGTAGACGACGAGCGGGCGACGCGCCACACACTAGCCGAATTGTTCAGGCGCATGGGCTATCGAGCCGTGGAGGCCGACTCCGGCCAGGCAGCACTGGAGCACATCGCCCATCAACGCTTCGACCTGGTAATCCTCGACCTGAAGATGCCGGGGATGGATGGCACCGAGGTCTTGAAGGCCGCACGTCCCCTGGCACCGGGTACGGTGTTCATCATCCTGACTGCCTACGGCACGCTGGATTCGGCCATCGCCAGCATCCGGCACGGAGCCTTCGACTACCTGCTCAAGCCCAGCCCCGTGAAGGAGATCATCCGCGCCGTGGAGGCCGGATTGACCAAACGACAACAACAGCAGCAACGCCAAGAAGAACCTGTGGCGTTGCTGGAACGGGCTCTGGCCAACCTCAAGACCGCAGCACAAAAGCCAAAGAGTCCACCTCTAACCAAACGTTTCCTGCAGGTGCCGGACATCACCGTGGATGCCCTCAGACGCCTCGTCGTCGTGCGCGGTCAGCCGGTTGACCTGACACCAACCGAGTTCGACATCCTGACCTACCTGATGCGCCACTGCGACCGGGTCGTCTCCTGCCGCGAGTTAGTGGCCCACGTGCGCGGATACGACCTGGACGAACGGGATGCCCGCCTCTTGCTGCGCTCCCACATCCATCGCCTACGCCGCAAACTGAAGCGCGACGTTGACCGGCTGGGTCTCATACGCACAGTGCGCGGCAGCGGATACATCCTCTCTACCAAAGCCACCAAGACACAAGATCTCCCAGCCTCTTGAAAAACCCAGGGGCTTTGCCAACGTGAGAGGCGTTTTCACGTTTTATGCCCTCGTAAGAATCCCCATTGGTGTAACCAGAGTATACTGGCACAAAACTGCATCCCATTTGGAACATTTCTGAAACCCACAAACAGACAATCATGTGCTAGACTGATTCTAGTGCACAAATGGGACAGACGCCCCGGTCTCCCGCCCCACCACTATAAAAAAACGGCGCTATGACTACCAAGCACATCCTGATTGTAGATGACGAGCCCAAGGTGGCCTTCTTCCTGAGCAAAGCAGTGGAGCACGCAAATGAGGACTGCCGCGTGAGCATCGCTCACTCCGGGGAGGAAGCACTGGAGGTGATCAACCGCTCCCAGGTGAATCTGCTGGTGACCGACCTGCGCATGCCGGGCATCAACGGGCTAGAACTGATACGCTGGGTGCGGGCATCCAGCCCTCAGACGCACACACTCCTCATCACTGCCTACGGCAACGATGAGGTCAAGGCGGAGGCTCATCGCCTGGAGGATTGCCGTTATATTACCAAGCCATTCGACATCGGCGACTTTACACAGATCGTGCAGGAGGCACTGAGCGATGTAGCCATCAGCAGTTCCGGCCTCGTCGCCCTCTCCGGCGAGTCTTTTGAGACCATCTTCCGACATCTGGAAGACCTGCACCGCGACACCGATGCGCGGTGCATCATCCTGGCCGACATGCTGGGGCAGCGCGTGGCAGAAGTGGGAGTCACCACAGGGATTGATATAAGCACTCTGCTCTCCCTCCTGGCAGGCGGCTTTGCCACCAGTGGCGAATTGGCCCGTCACTCTGGCAGCGGCCAGGCAGCCAACCTCAACTTTCATCAAGGCACACGCTACGAGATTTACTCAGCCAACGTGGGAGATAACTTTTTTCTGGCCATCATCTACGACCGCCGAGCGCAAACCAGTCGCATCGGCATCGTCTGGCTCTACACGCGACGTGCGGTTGACCAGTTGCTCTCCACTCTCTTAACCACTGCGGCATCCACGCCAACTCAATCATTAGACGCGGATTTCGGGGCATCTCTAATGTCCGAGATGGATTCCCTTTTCACGGAAGGCCCCTCTATCAGTTCTCCTTTACAAGGGGCTGGGTCAGGCGCTTCAACGCTCAGTGACCCGCCCACTGTGGGGGAGGATGATATGGAGCGCACTGGCGGAGATGAAGCGAGCAAAGAATCAGTCGCCTTCGAAGCCACTATCGCACAGGGGATCGTCTCCGCAGAAACGCCCGCTGTGAGAGATACCGATACGAGACACGCCGGCGAAGACGAACCGGGTGAAGAACTGTTCGACCTGGAGGCCGCCATCGCACGGGGAATCATCCCCGCAGATCTGGGTTCAAAGCAAGGAGAAATACCGCGTGCCTCCTAAACGCATCCTGGTAGTGGATGATGAACCCAACACCGTCAAGTCATGCGCCAGAATACTGGAACCGGAAGGCTTTGAAGTGCAGGGCGTCACCAGTGGAGCCGAAGCAATTGAATTATGCCGACGCAGGGACTTTGACCTGATCCTGACTGACCTCAAGATGCCCGGCGTGAACGGATTGGGGGTGCTGACAGCACTCAAGGAGTACAACTCCGATGCAGCAGTAGTCATCTTTACCGCCTACGGCACGAAGGAAAGCGCGGTTGAGGCACTGCGGCTGGGGGCGTGCGAATTTCTGGAAAAACCACTGAGCGCCAAAACGCTGATCGCCACGGTACGGCACATCCTGGAACGAGGAGACAGTGCAATGGTGCGGGGCAACTTGCGCATCCTAAGCCTACCCAGCATCATCCAGATCAACTGCACCGAGCACAACCAGGCTCGTCTGCGGCTCAAACACCAGGGACAAGAAGGGAGCATCTTTTTCAAAGACGGCAACGTCGTGCACTCTGTATTTGGTTCACAAGTTGGAGAGGAGACAGTCTATGAACTTTTGACGTGGAAGGCTGGAGATTTTGAGTTGGAGATGGGCGTTCCGCCCCCCGAGCAAACAATAAACGCCAGTTGGCCCGGACTGCTGCTAGAAGGTATGCGGCGATTGGACGAGACCCAGGCTAAAACACGGAACGGATTGGCGGAATCAGAGCAAGTAGGGAGGGAAGCATTGCTGGCCCAACCTACCCCAGAACAGGAGGTTCTAGAAATGACAGAGAAGAAACGCAGTGAAGTATTAGCAGACATCCTCTCCGATCTGCTGGCCGCATCAACTGATATGGAGGGGGCAGTGGTAGTCAGTCACGACGGGTTGGTGATAGCATCCAATATGCCGAGGGGCACGGACGAGGCCCGAGTTGGCGCGACGACAGCGGCGCTACTGGGCCTGAGCAAGCGCAGCACACCGACATTGGGTCGGGGTAACTTTATCCAGAGCCTGGTGCAGGGTGAGAATGGCAACATCGTCATCATCAGCGCTGGCGAACAAGCGGTCTTTGTGGGCCTGACAGTCAAAGATGCCAACCTGGGCATGGTTTTCCTGGAGGCCCGCGATACTGCCGCGACGATTGCCGCCGCTCTGTAGATGGAACATCACACCCGGAAAAGAAATCAGAGATCTATCGAAAGCGCTTTGAGGCAACGGAGAGGGGAGTGAGTAGTGAGCCTATCCCATCAACCGGTGATACGAGAGTCTCCACCTCCCCTCATCCCATCCCCTCAACCAGACGTCCCAATAGAATATTGGGATAAGGCAAGGAGTATAACAAATGGCTAATGCACCAGAAGTCGTACAATGGGAATTCGAGAAAGGCGCGATCACCTTCCGGGGTCACCGGATGTGTTTGATGGATACAACATTCTTCTCCGGCCTCAAGCAGGAGATGGCAGACATGATGGGCATAGGAGGCGCCAAGGCGGTTCTCCGGAGTGTTGCCAGGCGTGGCGGGCAGGAGACGGCGACTGTCTTGAGCGGAGACTATGGTCATCTAAACACCTTCGCAAAGATGTTGGAACAGGCACCCGCCATACTAAATAACATCTTTCCTCTTTATGGTTGGGGAATAGGCGAAATCACGGTGGATTCGGAGAAGCAGGAACTCGTTCTGAAATTGCGCCATTCCTACGAGGCACAGGGATTGAGTGCCGAATTCAGTACCCCCAGTTGCTATCTCCTGGAAGGGTACATGGAGGGAATAATAAGTGGTCTTCTGACAGAAGATATCGAGTTCCGCGAGACCAAGTGCGTGACCCTCGGCGATGACTGCTGTGAGTTCACCTGCCATACGGCCTAAAGTACGAAAAAAGAGTTCGACTTCCAGACGCGGGAGTACGGCACGGCATTTGGGGGGCCAAACACGGCAAAATTCTCAATGCGCCGGGGGCTTTCCAACTGATTCAAGGCTCCCAGTTTAGTTCCGCACCGAGAACCAGGATAAGGAGAGATGCTGTGATCGCTAAACGCATCTTGGTAGTAGATGACGAACCCAGCATTGCCGAGTTGTGCGCCAAAATGCTGAAACCGTCAGGTTTCGAGGTGCAAGGCGTCACAGACGGGGCTGAGGCAATTGCACTCTACAAGAGCAGAGACTTTGACCTGGCACTGGTAGACCTCCATATGCCCGGCGTGAGCGGACTGCAAGTGCTGGCAACGATCAAGGAGTACGACCCCTCAGCAGCCGTAGTTATATTCACCGCCTATGGCACTAAAGAGAGCGCAGTCACGGCGCTGAGATTGGGAGCGTGCGAGTTTCTGGAAAAGCCATTGAGCACCAAAACCCTGGTCGCCACGGTGCGGCGCATTCTGGAGCGAGAGGGCGGCCCATCGGTGCAGGGTAACCTGCACAGCCTGAGCCTGCCCAGTATCATCCAGATCAACTGCACCGAGCGAAACCAGGCCCACCTGCGACTCAGACGCCGGGGGCAGGAAGGGAGCATCTTCTTCGCAGATGGCAATATCGTGCATGCCGCGTCGGGTTCACAAGTTGGAGAGGAGACAGTTTATGAACTGTTGACCTGGGAATACGGAGACTTTGAGTTGGAAATGGGCGTTCCACCGCCCGAACAAACTATAACCACCAATTGGTCCGGCCTGCTCCTGGAAGGTATGCGCCGTATTGACGAGCGCACCGCCAAGTGGAAGGGACTGGACGAACTAGAAAAACAAGAGGAGATAAATGAAATGGCAAAGTTAGACAGCCTGCTAAAAGAGATGGCAAGCGAGATTCCAGGTTTCATCGCCGCTGGGATAAGCGGCATGGATGGCCTGGCGATTGCCTCGTACTCGGTCGTCCCGGAGTTTGATATCGAGATGGCCTCTGCCCAGTTCGCTCTGGTCATGAAATTGGTACAAAAGACCGTGGGACAAATGGGCGACGTGGTAGAAGACAACCTGGTCACTGCCAATCACGCCTATATGCTGGTATACCTGCTGGGCGACGGCTCATACTGGCTGGGCATGGCCGTAGACAAAGATACAGCCAGCCTGGGCAATGTGCGCCTGATGGCCCGCAACTATGCTACCGATCTGTGGCAGTCCATCCCACGGCGGGAGAAATAGATATTTCACCACCAAAACAAAGCGAAGGAGCGACAAAATGGCAACAGAAGAACAAAAGGTACAGAATCAAATCCGCCTGGCTGGTTTGATGCTCACCGGCCTGACCGGTGCCGTATGGGATATGGTCGGCGAGTCGGCCTACGTCTTTAGCAAGGGCATGGGCAAACACATCCTGTCTATCATGGAAAAAGAGATGGGACTGGAAATCGCCGGCGCATCACCACTGGAAATCGGCAACGAGATTGGACGGCTCTTCGCAGACGAGTTCGGCTTCGTGCAGAGCATAGAAGTTGAGGAACTGGACAGCGAAATAGTCATGAAGGTCCATAACTGCGTCGGTCGCCCGTCATGCGATGCCATAATGGCTGCAGGAGTGGAGCATCCCTTCATCTGCCCGGTCGTGTGTCTGGGAGAAGCCATCCTGGCTCGTATAGGCGGAAAGGCCAGAATCCGAGCAGTAAAGTGGGAAGAGGGCAACGGCTCAATTATCAGATTCGAGTTGTTCTAGCGTCAGCGCCGCATCTGAGAAACGGGGAAGCGGAAGCCACACACAGTCCGCTTCCCCTCTTTATCCAGGATAAGGTATGCCAACAGTATGAAGGAACCGGTCCTCCTGCGCCGTGACGATGTGATCAGCCACGAGCAAGCCATGTACTGGAAAGACCTGCTCTATCGCACGGTCAAGATTGGCACCGAGGTCGAGTTTGCTATGCCCAAGGGGGTTAATAAGAAAGACTTTGTGCCACCCTTGGTCGAGGCACTGCAACCATCTCGCGACCTGAATAACCTGGGCCGTTACGGCGTCCTGGCTATCATAAGTGAACACTGCGGTGTTGAGATTCAGATCATCGGCCGGCAGCCCTACTACCCGGCGCTGATCGAGCAATACTATGCCATCCTCAACCCGCTGCTGGAGCGCGGAGTACGGGCGCGGCCCACCTGCGGCCTGCATTACCACGTCCTGACTGTCGGCCTGAGTGAGCCTGTACCGGAGATTGTGCTGGCCAACGTCTGGAACATGACCCGCCGCTGCGCCCCCTACATGCGGTTCCTGACCAGTGCCGGGGATCGCCCCGAGGCACTTTGCCGGCGACGCAACTACACCAGTCACCTGGAGATGGTGCGCCACACACCGGGCGTCTACTCGATGCGCGAGGTCCAACATCTCCTGCGCGAAAGCAAACGTGTGCCGGAGCACCAGAACTTTTTGAACCTGGAGCATATCACCTTCACTGGCGGCGGCGCGGTGCGGAATTTTCATCTAGAGTTTCGCTTCCCCGACGCTGACCTTGCGCCCACCTCCATCGTGGCCAAAACGTTCCTGTTTCTGGCACTGGTTCTCAAAGCAGTGGAGATGAGCCAATACGGAGTTATCCACGTGGGACGCATTCGCGAATGGCGGCGCAAAGTGGCGCTCTTGGATATGTTGAGCAACAACGACGGTAACCTGGCCACCAGCGACACGTCCCGTGTCACACCCGAGGTAATCGAAGAGTTGCGAGCCGGGTGCCGCGAGTTGCTAGAGTTGCTCAAGCCGACCTTTGGTCGCTTCGCCCGCGTGGCCTGCGAGGGTAGCGAGGATCACCCAGCCTTCGAGGTCCTCAGCCTCCTGGCCGAGACGCCACTGTCGCTGCTACGCTCCAGTGGTTATGACTGGAAGGAAATCGAGCAGTTGTTGAGAGAGCGGGCGGCAACCATGCCTGGCAAGTGGGACAAGAGCGATCAGCGGCTAACCCGCCTCATCGAATTGGCCGAGTTGACGGGATGCACCGCACCGGAAGCATGGAAATGGAAGGCGGCCCAGGAACTTTTTGTAACTCCGCATGAACTGGAACGCCGACTAGAACGGCTGGACGGCTGGCGCGGATTAAAGTGGGACGTGGAATTGGGGACGATGGTCTTTATGGGTTGACCTTCTACGTGTAGACTGATTGACTGGATGTTGTCATGGCAACAAATGGCACGGCAGTATCACCGGCGGAGGTAATGATATGAGAATGGGCCTGGGTCTGGGCCTGGCCATGCCTCCAGAGTTGATCGAACAGATTGAGCACATTCTGGTTGATCTGCACCGCGAGGCAGAAGCCAAGTGCATCCTGCTGGCTGACGTCAGCGGCCAGTTGATCACCACACAAGGGCAGATGCAGGAAATTGACCCAGTGCTCGTAGCAGCGCTGGCTGCTGGCCATGTAGGGGCTATGGCAGAACTAAGCCGGCAGGTTGGCGAGAAAGATTCTGGTGGCACGTTCCTTCACGAGGGCAAACGCAGGAGCCTTTACCTGATCAACGTAGCCAACAGTTTCATTATGATCGTCATTTTCGAGCATACATCGCTCATCGGCATGGTGCGGTTGCTCGCCGATCGCGCAGCAGAGCAACTCTATGCGCTGATCGCCGAGTTTGAAAAGTTTATGCGCCAGCCAAGCGAAATTCCTGACGCCGACATTGGCGACGACTTGGCCAACGACTTTGGCGCTGCCCTGGCCGATGACTTTGGCGCTGCCCTGGCCGATGAATTAGAAAAAGCATTCATCGAGTACGATCCAGAGAAAGGCTAATGTTCATCAACTGGAAGTTGCGTGAGATCAACCTAAAAGTTGTCTACTACGGCCCAGCGCTCAGCGGCAAGACAACCAACCTGCAGTACATCCACGCCAAAACAAACCCTCAGATACGTGGTGAACTGATCTCTCTCAAAACACGAGGTGACCGTACCCTCTACTTTGACTTCCTGCAACTGGAACTAGGGCAAATTGCTGGCCTGAAGCCACGCTTCAACCTTTACACCGTGCCGGGGCAGGTCTACTACGTCGGAAGCCGCAAACTTGTGATCCAGGGAGCCGATGGCGTGGTCTTTGTGGCCGATTCGCAATTACATCGTCTGGCGGCCAACGTCGAGACAGTGCGCGACATGGAGGAGAACCTGCGCACATTGGGATACAACCCACGCACCATACCGCTCGTGTTGCAGTGCAACAAGCGCGATTTGCCCAACATCGCACCTATACCGCTGATGCAACAGCAACTTGGCCTCGACGGCAAGCCCTGCTTCGCATCTGTGGCTATCCATGGGAACGGTGTCTTTGACACTCTGAAAGCAATTGTCAATCTGGTGGTAGGCCAGGCCCAACGACAACTGTAACTGTCGGCCGGCAGGATTTGGGAGATACGTTTCTGATGTGCCGCCAACTCATAGTTGGGAAGGAGATGCTAATACCAGCCACAAGCGGCGGCTTTCAACCCATAACCCACATATAAGCCAAAATGATGCATCAAAAAACCGTGCTGATTATCGAAGATGATGCCGAAATGCAGACCCTGCTGCGCGACACCATACTGAGACCAGCCGGCTACAGCGTGCTGGTAGCCACCGACGGGCAGCAAGGACTAGAGTGTGCACTGGCCGAAAAACCGGATGTTATTCTGATAGACTTGATGTTGCCTCGTCTATCGGGGCTGGATCTGCTGAACCTGCTACATCAGCAAAACTGCCACATCCCGACCATCGTGCTGACCGCCTATACTTCCGAGCAGGATATCCTCAAAGCGTTTCGCCTGGGAGTGAAAGATTTTCTGCAAAAGCCTTTTGGCATAAGCGAGGTGCAGTCGGTCATCGAAAATGCGCTGGCGGAGGAGCAGTTCCGGCGGGAGAAGGAAAACCTGACCCGGGCACTGGCCCAGGCCAACCAGCGACTGCAGCAGCAAATACACAACTGGGTTGCCCTCAACAACATCGCCCAGGCCATTGTCTCCACGCTGGAAGAGTCTCAAGTTTTCCGGAGTGTCATGGAGAATGTCAACCTCATCCTTCAGGTAGAGGCCGGCTCGCTCTTGCTCCTCGACCAGGAGACGGGCGAACTAGAGTTCACGGTCACGCTCAAAGGAGAAGCCGCACGCTTCTCCCCCATTCGCCTGAAACTGGGCCAGGGGATAGCCGGTTGGGTAGCACAGCATGGCGAACCGCTACTGGTCCCCGATGTGCGCCATGACCCCCGCTTCTATGCCCAGATGGACCAACTTACCGGCTTCCGGTGCCACTCAATCCTGTGTGTGCCACTGAAGGCCAAAAAGCAGGTAATCGGCGTTCTGGAGGTCATCAACAAGCAGAGCGGGCCGGAAAGCCCTTCGTTCACCCAAGGCGACCTGGAATTGTTGACAGCATTGGCCGCGTGGGTGGCCGTCGCAGTGGAGAATGCACGACTGAATCGATCTGCACAAGAAATAGCAGCCGTGACAGCGATCAGACAGGCCATGACCACTCTAGCCCATCACATCAACAACCGACTAATGGCCTTCTCGCTCGAACTGGACGGTCTGGAAATGGGAGGACCAGTTGATCAGGGAGCCATAGAGGCCATTATTGCGTCAGCCCGCAGGTACATTCAGGAAGTTTCGTCCGTCATCAAGGCTCTAGACCAACTGGAGGAAATGCACACTGTGCCTTACGTGGGCGCAGTGGAGATGCTAGACATTGAGGCAGCACTGAAAGGGTAATTACACTCCATAGAGGCACAGGCCAATCCGTGTTCTGTCACAACGCCGGGCCAGCCAGCCGGGCAATCTTGATCCCCACTTCGCGCCAGGTGATCTTTGAAATCCCCAGTTTCTGGCGCAGTTTGTCGGCCGGCATCCCCGCCCGATAGTCACGTACCGCACAGGTCCAGCGCAGCATCTCAAATGAGAGGCCGTGGCCCAGTTCGGCCCGCCGAGCCACGCCGGCCAGGACGTACTCCAGGTTGCGAGCGGTGCAGGGAAAGAGTAGGGATGCGGGCACCACCTTCTTACGCTGAGCGCGGTACTCGGCCAGCACAGCCGGCCACCACACCGGCAGGCGCAGTTTGCGCTCTTTGTGTTGGCGGCGAGGGTTGGCGTAGCGGACCCACAGCACCGGCTGGGTAGGGTCGCTGAGATCAATGTGGTTCATCACGATTTTTATACACTCTCCCTTCTTGACGCCGGTATGGAGGAGCAGCGTCACGAGGAGATGAGGACGGGCATCAGGTTTTTCGGCGTGGCGCAGTGTCTGAGTCACCTCCAGCACTCGCTCGACCTCGGCGACAGAGAGAATCTCGGGCAGCGGCGTCATCACTGGTTTGTGGATCACGGGAGCAGCGGGGTCGAAAGGCAACACACCAACCTCGGCCAGCCAGCCGAAAAAGACCTTGAGCGTAGTCACGCGCCGGGCCAACGACTTGGGATTGCAGGAAACACCACGCTCGCGCACCAGCCAGCCGGTAAAACGATTGAGATCGTGGGTGGAGATAGCGCCAATGGCTGTCCCCACGCCGATGAACTGGGCCAGGATGTTGAGGTCGGAGAGGAAAGCCTTGATAGTGTTTTCGGCAAAGCCCTGCTGCTGCATGTGAGCCTCAAAAGCGCCCATAGCGGCACGCAGTGAGGAACGAGCGTCCAGGCCTGGCTGGACTATGGCCCTTGAAGGCTCCTCCATAAGAACATCCGCGTCAGGAAAAATTAATTGTTCAGCCATTGCACACTCCCCCTTCGCGTAGCCGTTTACTCGAATCTATTCTACCCCCAAGCCAGGCTGATGTCAAACACGCTGGCGCCACGAGACGTGTAACGCAGAGCCTCGTGGCGTGTTCTTTATACTGGTGGTAAGCAATCTGTTTTGCGGTGTAGAACAGGACGGAGGCCCTAATTTACCGGGGGACCCCGGCTATATATGCATCCGATGTAGGAGGATATTATGGGACCCATCAAGGTTATTCTCAACCCCATCGCTGGCCGGGGTTACGGCGCAAAGGCCGAGCCCGAGTTGCGCCGGCTTCTGGAGACAGAGGGACTGGATTTCGACCTGGTGCGCACAGCCAGGCCATGGCACGCGGCCGAACTGGCCGAGCAGGCAACCAATGACGGTTTCGAAATCGTCGTCGCCATGGGTGGCGACGGCACAACAAACGAGGTAGTCAACGGCTTGATGGCGGCCTCGGAAAACGGGGTGAGCGGCACGTTGGGTATCATCCCGGTCGGTTCTGGGAGCGACTTTGCCAACACAGCAGGTGTGCCTCCCGATCTGCAAGGAGCATGCCATCGGCTGGCCAACGGCCAGACCCGGACAGTAGATGTGGGGCGGGTCAAACTGCCAGGCCAGACTCCCCGTTACTTTGACAACACCCTAGGCATCGGTTTCGATGGCATTGTGACCGTCGAGGCTCTCAAAGTCAAGTGGTTGCGCGGGCTCGCGCTATACCTGCCGGTTGTGCTAAAGACAGTTTTCCTGTCCCATGGTGCCCCACTGGTCACCATTGAGTACGACGGGCAAAAGTTGGTGCTACCAGCACTGATGATCTGCGTCACCAACGGGCGACGCGAGGGAGGCGGCTTTTTCGTCACGCCCCAGGCCCAACCAGACGACGGGCTCTTTGACCTGTGCATAGCGCGTGAGGTGAGCCGGATGGTCACCTTGGGCCTCATCCCCCACTTTCTAAAGGGTACTCACGTGGGCCGCGAACCAATCACGATGGCTCGTGCCCGGCGGGTGACCATCTCCTCGCCAGACGACCTGATCGCCCACATAGACGGCGAGATCCTGTGCACCACCGGTCACCGGATAGAGTGTGAGATTCTCCCTGGGCGACTGCAAGTACGCTGTTGAGTAAAAAGGAGCAACAACAATGATCAAACTATTTCTGGCCGGAGTATGGGGATACTTGCTGGGAGCAGTACCCACAGGTGTAGTGGTGTGCCGGGTATTGCAAGGCGCAGACGTGCGTCAACAGGGCAGCGGGCACACCGGCGGACTGAACGTCTCCCGCCTGACCGGCATCTGGGGCGGTGCATTGACCGCCGTGGTGGATGCTCTCCTGGGAGTGGCAGCCGTCGCCGGGGCCACGTTGATGGCGGACAACCCCTGGGCGGCCACGGTGGCCGGCGTGATGGCGGTGGTGGGCCACGACTGGTCCGTGTTCATCCACTTCGGCGGCGGCATCGGCATCTCCACGCTTGTTGGAGCGCTGTTATACCTGTCGCCTGTACTCACGCTAGTGGCATTGGTCGCCCTGGCACTCATCTGGGTGACCCTGGTCAGACTATTGCACGTTCATCGTGCCCGCTCCACGATACTGACAATGGTAACAGCCGGACCGCTTCTATGGGCACTGAGGGTACCGCTGCCCGGTATCCTGCTCGGAGTACTAGGCGGAGCGGTGATCATCATCAAGACGATACCCGACTGGAACAGGCAGTAT
This sequence comes from Chloroflexota bacterium, assembly GCA_034189605.1. GTDB lineage: Bacteria > Chloroflexota > Anaerolineae > B4-G1 > B4-G1 > JAUWNP01. The sequence goes on along the minus strand of JAXHUO010000009.1, from coordinate 62,512 downwards.
GGGTGAGAGAGATGGGGGGACAAAGGGGCAGGAGACAAAAGGCAGAAGGACGCCAAACATTGACTTTGGCACAAATCTGTAGTATATTGTAATCGTACTGGAAAAACACGCCTCGCGGCTATGCGTGGCCCTGGAAGAGTCCGAGGCGATTGCCAAGGCGATAGGCATGTCTTGGCAGCAGGCATTGGAGTACAGCCATGCCCATCGCCAAGTGCAGCAGGCATCTTGGTGTGTGTTCGGCGCGAGGATGGCATGGTTATACGCAACACTGCGGTAATGATGCTGATTACGATTTGCCTGATGACCATCACGGCAGGATGTACATCGGCTTCACAGACTATGACTCTTCCCCCACCGCAATCCACTCTACCAACTCAACCCCCTGGCGCGACAATCATCTCCCCTCCAGCAAGTATCTCGTTTGAGGTCATTGCACAAGACAGCGCGCCAATGTCGTATCGCACGGACAAGGCGTACTGCAAGGTCTTCACTGATCCAGGCGACTTACCGAGCCTAAGCCCGCTTGTCTCACGTGCCGCCGGTGCAAAGTTGGATCTCGACCACTATATGTACGTTGCGGTGTTCCATGGCAGGAAGCCAACAACTCAGTATTACTTCGTCGCCGAACAAGCCACTTTCGATCAAGGGCTTGTCGTATTGGCCTTGCAGTTGAAGGACGATGGGGCACCGGGAGAGGAAGAAACGTGGCCCTACATCGTGTTGGCGATTGCTGAAACAGCACAGATTCAAGAGGGCACAACGCTTGTCGTCAAAGTTGATGAGGACGAGTTGTGCTGGATGGAGTACTAATCGCTCCACTTTCCGGTGATCAGTCGCCCTAGGCTTTAAGAGAGGGAAGAGACGTAAGATGAAATCGAGCATTCTTCGCACAGTGGTTCTGTTTCTACTGCTCCTGCTGGGGGCAGTGTCGCTTGCTGGCCCTGCGCGGGCCGATCCAACGACGACACCATCGGCTACAGTCGTCTACGAGAGCGAACTGTATCTTCCCCTGACCGGCCAAAGGATCATCAGGTCCAAAACTCTGGATCCGACGACCGGTACGATCTCAGTAGCAGCGAGAGACGCCAGTGGCGTTCCTATTGACCTGGAACAGGTAGAGACGGCCGAACACGCGGCATACGAGCACCGATACGGCAACCTGGAGCCCATACTCTACGAGCGGCTGCAGAGCGCCGCACCAGACGATCTCATACCGGTGGTGGTCTGGCTGCGTACCGAAGAACTTGACACCCAGGTGGCTGCGCTGGCAGATCGTTATTCAGACCTGAACATCGTGGCTGGGAGACCCATGATCGAGCCGACAGACGCGGCAGCGAAGCAGAGAATAGATGCCTACCTGAGTGAGCGCCAGGCGGCCTTGGCGGCCTATCACATCTCCTTGGAGCAGCCTATTGTCGGCTCCCTTACTGCGCTGGGATATGAGGTTCGGACCTTCTCGGCCGTGCCCAATGTATCTGCTGTGCTTCCAGCATCAATAATCCTGGAATTAGCCCAGCGGGAGGATGTGGACACGATTTACCTGGGCGGCATGACGTTGCGCGACGAGATCGACTCCGCCGCGCCGGCAGACCATGTATTGCCAGTGTGGGACCGCGGTATTACGGGACGTGGCATCACCGTGACTGTGGTGGAGGGAAACGCAATTGATTACGCCAACCCTTATCTCTCGGGCATAACTCGGCCAGGGGCGTGGGTCACTGGTACCGGTCACACGACCAGAGTAGCAGGTGTCATCGCCAGCACCCACCCGAGCTTCCGTGGCATCGCGCCGGATGCCAGCCTGGTAAGCGCCCCGGCCAACGTGACAAGAGACGGGAACAACGCGAACGACGATGACGCGGTAGCCGCCATCGAGTGGGGCCTCCAGCAAGGCTCACGTATCTTCAACAACAGTTACGGCACGTCCGCCGACAACCAGATGCACCGCTTGGATCGAGCGTTTGACTACCTGGTACGACACAGCTTTGTCACCCTGGTCAAGTCGGCGGGCAACGAGGGTAACGCGCAGGCGCTCACGACGCCAGGGCTGGGCTACAACGTCATTGCCGTAGGAGGATACCACGACCATAATACCGTCGTCTGGACCGACGACACCGTCTACGGCTCGTCTAGCGCGGTGGACCCACCTCGCTCTGACGGCACCTTTGGAGATCGGGAGAAGCCGGAAGTATCCGCTGTCGCGCAAGGCATACGCTCTACCCGGACTTGCACTTATCACACCAATAACAACAGTTGGATCAGCCTGCCGGCCCATGCCAGGGAAGGAACCAGTTACGCCGCGCCACAGGTAGCCGGACTGGCAGCATTGCTTATGGAGCGGCAGACCGGCCTGACACTCTGGCCTGAGACCACGAGGGCCGTCATAATGGCGTCTGCTTTCCATAATATCGAAGGAAACAGCCGTTTGAGCGAGATTGACGGGGCCGGGGCAGTGGACATGCTGGCCGCCGATGAGACGGCGCGCAATCGTTGGTACACCAGTTCGCTTGTCTTCTCCTCAACTTTCAGTGCCAGTGGTTACTTGACTTACACCTTCCCGGTCACCGCGGGCGAGAAGGTCCGTGTCGCCATCTGTTGGAACTCAAACCCTGCGGCTGGCTATGGAACAGACCCCCTCGATGCAGACCTGGACCTGACGATATATGATCCGAATGGGGCCTATGTTGACAGTTCTCTGAGCAACGACAACAATTATGAAATCGTCGAGTTCACAGCGACCGTGACCGGGGTCTACGCGCTGCGCATCCACAAGGTTACCTTCAATGCCCCCTCTGAGTGGCTCGGCGTGGCCTGGGCCAAACGCACTCTTATCATCAGCCCCTACGATGAACAACCAGCCTACGCTGGCCCTCGCGCTAGTCCTGGTAAGATCATCGTACACGTAGTTCGGGAAAGAGCCGGGCTTGGCAGGGGTGATTTCCAGGTCCGCATAGACGGCGTCCTGGCGACCGTCAACATGGCCTACGAGGGGGAGGCCGAATATGTGCTGGAGGTGACCCCACCCAATCGGCCAGCCGATGGCCCATATGACCTCAGCGTCCGGGTCAGCGGAGAGACGGACATCAGCCCGGCCTCTGTACGATACGGCGCTGGGAATGTGGATATCGAGCTGGTAATCGATCGCTCAGGGAGCATGGGTACCACCCCAATGAACGACGCTAAGAACGCAGCCAAGCAGTTTGTGGATCTGATGGAAATCGGCGATATGGTAGGAGTGGTCAGTTTCGATGATGTCGTCGAGACCAATTTTGCCCTCACCACCATCACCTCGACGGTCACACGGGAGAACGCCAGGAGCACCATTGATGCTCTCTACAGTCGCGACATGACCTCCATCGGCGGCGGCCTGCAGCGCGGTCAGGAGCAACTCACCAGCCTGGGCAATCCGGCGCATCCCTGGGCAATTGTGCTGTTGACAGATGGACAGGAGAACAGCCCTCCTATGGTTGCCGACGTACTGCCCGCTATCGCAGCCAGCAAGACCATTGTCCACACCATCGGCCTCGGCGGCGGCGTTGATGAAACACTGCTCCTAGACATCGCCTCGCAGACAGGAGGAACTTACAGTCATGCGCCAACTTCGGCCGAGCTTCCAGGCATCTACAACACAATCGTGGGGACTGTCAGCGGGCAGCAGACCCTGTTCTCCGCTTCGGGGGTGGCGGAGACTGGCGTGACAGACAAGTGGGATGTGATTGTCGATTCCACTGTGTCAACAGCCACCTTCTCGGTAAGTTGGACCGACAGCAGCGCAACGATCACATTGACCTTGCGCAATCCGCATGGAACCATCATCAACTCTGGTCACGCCAATGGCACAACGATTCGTTTCACGTCGGGTTCGACCTACCAGTACTTCCGCATCGGTGGCACGGACTTGGTTACCGGGACGTGGCAGATGCATATTTCCGGAGGTACGATGGGGTCGGCTGTTGGGGACGAGGCGACCGCTGCGCCCGCTGGGGAATCATACGTCGCTCGAGCAACCGGCAATACAGATCTGACAATGAACCTGTATCTGGACAGGGATGGTTACCTCATAGGTGACTTTGTGCACATCGCGGTTACATTGGCAGACACACAGCCTATAGCTGGAGCCACGGTCAATCTGGATGTCGAGACACCTTCATCTGGCACCACTACCTTGACGCTGTATGACGATGGAGAACACAGCGATGGTTCAGCCGGTGATGGCGTCTACGGAGGGACGTTTGTCGGGACGAGCACACCCGGCACCTACCGATTTGTCGCCACAGCGAACGGGACCTCAAACACCGGTCAGTCGTTCACTCGGGAGAGAGAGGTATCTACCTACATTGAGGACTACTCCGGATTGAATCCCAACACCTCTAGCGTCAGTCTTCCCCTTGTGATGAGGGGAGTGCAAACCACACAAGCCGGATTCTATTCACAGTTCAACGGTTCCGCGCCCGGATGGGAGTCCCATACAGGCACATGGACCGTGGACAGCAACTACTATCGAACCACAGGTCTGGCCGATACCTCCTCTTCCGCAAGTTATGCCGCGGACTTTGCGAACTTTGACTACCAGGCGAGGCTTTGGCGTAGCGGATGCGACACGTGCGCAAACCGATTCCTCGTCCGTGGGACGCCGACCCCCCTAGGGAGTGGCAATCGTTGGCACAGTTACTACATGTTCCAATACACCCGGATTGGGTCGTATTCTATCTGGAAGAGAGTGGCTGGTGGTGATCCAACTGCACTTCAAAGCTGGACTTCTAGCTCCGCTATCAACCAGGGCGATGCCTGGAATACGCTGCGGGTAGTAGCCGACGGTTCCAGCCTGTACTTCTACATCAACGGAACGCTAGTGTGGTCTGGAACAGATTCTGCGCTGACCTCCGGCCGAGTGGGCATCGGCATGTATCGGAGCTCGAGCAGCAGTGGCGATCAGTTCTTGGCCGATTGGGCCATGCTCTCCACGTTGGGCACCACAGGACTGGATGCTCTCACCAGCACAGACACGGTGAGCGCCGAGCAGCAAGCCTTGAACGACGCAGCCAATGAACAAGGAGGTGGAAGCGAAGACACCGCCCCCTCAAGCGACTGAGATAGCAGGGAGGTCATCGTAGAGGCCTGTCGAGGCCTGCCAGCATCAGCGCGTTCATATAGGCTTCGACAAAGCGCGGATGTGTAGTCAGTTCGACGTACTCCACGCGGCGGGCGATCTCCTCGGCGATCCCACGGCAGCGACGGGACACCAGCGCCAGTTTGGCACCCATGCCGGCGGCGTTCCCCACTTGCACAAACCGTTCCCGTGCCAGTGGCGGGAACATCCCCACCGCCAGCGCACTGTCCACGTCCAGGTAGGTGCCGAAGGCCCCCGCCACCACCACCCGCTCGATCTGTTCTGCTTCCAGCCCAGCCTCGCTTAGCAACACCTCGATCCCGGCGCGGATCGCCCCCTTGGCCAGTTGGATCTCGTTCACGTCCTTGCGAGTGATGACCAGGTCACGGGGTGCGCCCCGCTCACCAGCCGGGACGAGCAGGAACTCAGAACCGCTGTTCGCTACACGAAAACGCGGGTGGCTACCTGGCCTTATCGCGCCATTGGCCCTCAACATACCGACTCGCCGCAGTTCGGCCACGCCGTCCAACACGCCGGAGCCACAAATACCCACCGGCGGCTTGTTGTCAATCGTCTGGTACTCAACCCGCTCTCCCACCAATCGCACCCACTCGACCGCGCCCGGCGCAGCCCGCATCCCATCATGAATGTGGGCTCCCTCGAAGGCTGGGCCGGAGGCACAGGAGCAACTCAGCAGCCGCCCTTCGGCTCTGCTCAGGACAGGCCCACCCACTGCCAGGCTGATCTCTGTGTTGGTGCCGATGTCCAGGCCCACAGTGACCTCACGGGCCTCGTGCAGGCCGGTCGCCAAGAGCATAGCCACGTGGTCCGCGCCGACGAAGCCGGCGATATTGGGCAACAAGTGAACGCTCGCGCCAGGAGCCAGGCCTAGCCCCAGTTCCCGCGCCTTGAGGCCGTAGGAAGCGGCCAGGGCCGGCACGTAGGGGGCCAGGCCCAGTTGGGCCACCGGCAACCCCAGCACCAGGTGGTGCATACAGGTGTTGCCCACCAGCACCGCATCGACAATCTCGACGCTTTCGCGTCCGGCTTGCGCACACAACTTGCGGGCCAGGTCATCCAGCCCACCGGCGATAACTAGCTGGAGATCCCGCGCCTGGGCCTCCCCATCCATCGCGTAGGCAATGCGCGCCATCACGTCTTCTCCGTAGGCGATTTGGGGATTCATCACGCCGTCAGATGCCAGTGTCTCGCCACTCTCCAGGTTCACCAGGTAGGCGGCCAGTTTGGTCGTGCCGATGTCCACCGCCAGCCCCAGCGGTGCGGCGCCAGCCGGTGCAGCGGCGATGACCTCGCCATCTCGAACAATGACACGGATATGCCAGCCGTTATCCCGCAGCAAGGGAGAGAGTTGGCACAGCGCCCCATGATCAAACCGTATCTCCCCCTCCTCCCCCAAGGGCAGAGATTGCCGGCAAAGGGCGTCGCGCAACCGGGTTGCATCGGCCCGCAGGTCGGTCAGACTGGACGGAGCCAGCACCACGTCAAAAGCATGCACAGCCGGGTCGAGTTCGACCGGCCGCTCGCGGCCTTCTATCTGCGCCCGCTGGGGGGCAGTGACAGAGGCCGGGGGAATATCCACACGCACGTCGCCCAGCACGCCGGTCTGGCAGGCCAGCCGGAAGCCTTCGGCTACCCCACCCATCCCCCCCTGAGAGGAGGGAAACAGGATGTCGTGCTCGGTCTCGGTAGGAGGTGTAACCTGACCAGCGACAATACGCACACGGCAAGTCCCACAGGTGCCCAGGCCGCCACAGATCCCATTCAACCCCACACCAGCCTGGCGGGCGGCCTCCAATAGTGTCGTGCCGGGCACGACACGCGCCCGGCGACCCAAGGGTTCAAAATCTACGGTAACTTTTTCGGTCATAGAACATCTCGCTATCCGCTATTCGCCATTCAGCATTCGCTATCGCACACGCCAAGAGCAACGATCGCGCTTCGAACAAAAGTCGCAAGTAACCGCGTCGGGCCGCATCTCCGGTCCCAAGCCAATCACAAAGGAAACTGACTTGCGCGGTAGCATAAGGCAACTCTCGGTCAGCCGGACGCCAATCTCCTCAGCCGGGAGCAGGCCAAAAAGCACCCGCTGCTGCTCAAGCAACCAGCCCTCTTGACCCGGACTGGCACGCATACCAGTGCCCAATCCACGCACCGGGGCCTGATCGCGTATCCGGGCGACGACCATCCTGGAGACCTCCCCGAGAGCGGCAACGCCAGCCCCATCGAACGCCATTGCTCGCACAACATCTCCAGTGGCAATGAGAGTATCTACATATTCCTCCAGCGCCGGTCCAATGGTACACACGACGATGTCAACCTCCGTCGCTCCAGCCAGCGCCCGGGACACCAGCGACCCCAAGAAGACCACCCCACCCTCCAGAACCACCCGCTGATGCCGAAAGTCGCGCACCGGCAGAGTAGTATACAACGCGGCCGGGGCAAGAAGCGCCTGAGCTTCAGCAACCACCTCCTGCGCCACCGCAACCACCCCGGAGCGGGCGCGGGTAGGGTCAACCCCTTGTCCGCGCAGGACATGGGCTACATCGAGCGAGGGATAAAGATCAGTAATGACAATCGTCACTCGCCACCCTCATCCGTTTCGATTTTGGATTCGTTCTCCGCCTTAATCGCGGCCCCTTTGACGGCGGGCAGCAAGAGTAAGAAGAATGTCGCGCCGCCCTCCGCCAGCGAATGCAGGTCCTCGACTCGACCCAGGTAATCATCTGGAGCGCCAGGCTTGTGGTGATAGATACGACCATTCGGCTTGACTTGCGCTACATACCGGTCCGGCCCAATACGGTGGCTGTACACCTTACCATCGTCCAGGCGCACCCGGCCCAGGTACTCATCGGGGCCATGACGGTGACGATAGACCTTGCCACTATCCAGTTCCACGCGCCCCAGGTACTCATCCGGGCCAGGGCGGTGACGGTAGACCTTGCCGCTTTCGGGCTCGACCCGGCCCAGGTACTCATCAGGTGCGCCGGGCTTGTGACGATAGATTTTTCCCATTGATGTCCTCCTTTCACTCCCCTGGTGGAGCCGATAGTACAACAGAGTCTCGGTTTGGGCAAGTCAGGCAAGAGTGGTATACTTACTTGCCACGGGGAAACACAACCGAGTTCTCTTGGAAAAGGCCAAGTAGCCCAACCGTATTGGGCGTTGTTTGGCCCCAGACGACTAATACGATGGGCCTGCTACCCATCAAAAAGATACTATTCGACTTTCCGAAAGATCAACCCACTCAGGAGATAGCGGCGTGAACCATCACTGTGCTACTCTCTGGCTAGCCCGGCTAACGCTGGTCATAGTGTTCTTCTTCAATGTCAGTTGCGCACTGGTATTCGTCGCCAGGCCGGAAGCCTACGCCCCCGGCTTCGAGGTGAGCGGGGTCGCAGGTAAGGCGCTCGTCCGGGGGATGGGTATCCTCTTCCTGATGTGGAATGTGACCTACCCGCTGGCAATCTGGCACCCCTGGCGTTATCGCTGGCTATTTCTGATCATCATCGTGCAGCAGGCCATCGGGCTGACCGGCGAGACGTGGATGCTACTGACACTGCCACCAGGCCACACAGCACTCGCGGCGACGGGACAGCGATTCATCGCCTTCGACGGCGGAGGACTCGCGGCTATGCTGATCACACTTGTTCTGATGCACAGGGGCAGGTCTCGTAAGCCTTGCAATGACGCACCTTCACAACAGGACTAACGTCTGGGCAACAGCCTGGCCGCAGCAACCCCGGCCAGTCCAAAGATAACAGCCGCGAGCAAAAAAGGGGCCCGCAACCCCATCCAGACCGCCAGCGCACTACCTGTCATCGGCCCGATGGCATTGGCAACTGACACCACGCTGGCATCCACCCCGTAGACAATCCCCTCTTGCCCCTCCGGCGCCAACGAGGCCAACAAGGCACTGATCGAAGCCAGGATGCCCCCCATCGCCAGCCCCGCTCCCGCCTGTAGGACTAACAACCAGCCGGGATCACCAACAAAGAACTGGGGCAAGTAACACGCAGCCGAGCCCATAGCGCAGATCATCAGAATGCCACGGTAGCCCCTACGGTCGCCTAGCCGCCCCAATCCCAGCGCACCCAAGGCACCGGCTGCAGCGCCCACCCCGCCGATCAACCCAGAGATAGAGGCCACACGAGCGCCGGCCGAAGCGATCTCCTGGATGAAGAGCGGCAACACTGGCCCCAGCAAACGCCCTCCCAGCCGCATCAAAAAACGCACCCCCAGCACACCGAGTAATAGCGGCGAACTCAGCACCGGGGCCAGTCGGTTCCACACACGATGACGCAGAGTCACCCGGTCGGCATTAACTAAAGCCTGCTCACTTACCGGCTGTGTGACAGGGTGAAACTCCTCCTTGACAAAGATCAGCACTCCCAACGCAGCCAGGAACAACAGCACACCCGTGACCCAGAAAGCCACCCGGTAGCCAAAACTGTCGGCCACCAGCCCTCCCAGGAGTGGCCCGGCCGATGCTCCAGCGTAAGTCGCCACCTGGAACACACCCATGGCGTAGCCGACGTGCTCGCGGGGCGTGGTCGTGGCGACGAGCGTGGTCGCTGCAGTGACCGTCCCAGTCAATACCCCCTGCAAAGCGCGCAGGAACACCAGTTGCCCTATACTCTGTGCGAGGCCCATCAAGGTGATCAGAACGGCTCCGGCAAACATCGCCCTCTCGACCATCACCTTGCGACCGTAACGATCACTGAGCGAACCCCAGATGGGGCTGAAAATCGCCATCGTCACCGCCTGAACGGAGAAAACAACCCCGGACCAGATTCTAACATCTTGCTCGCCCTGCACGCCCAACTCCTGCACGTAGAGCGGCAACAAGGGGATAACGACGGTAAAGCCAACGATAGCCACCAGTTCGGCGAACCAGATAGCAAGCAGATTGCGTCGCCAAGATACGGGAGATTTGACAGTAGTTTTGGACAAAGTGCCTCCGTCAATCGTGCACAAAATGAGTAGCATCAGAATGGACAAACCCCGCGATTATACACTCTATCCCCCCAGTAGCCAAGCCATCATTCCAATAAGGTGATGGCATTATCGGTCCTTTAACTGGCGTGTCATCTGATGTGATTTGCCAATGACCTGTGATGCTGGTATAATTACTTGCGTGCCACCCTAGCTCAATCGGCAGAGCAACCGCTTCGTAAGCGGTAGGTTTTGGGTTCAAGTCCCAAGGGTGGCTCTGCCATGCAGGCCCCTCGACACGGGGCCTTCCCTCTAGTAGAGAAGGAATGATTACTCAAACCCCACGACAGGACCCCTGGCGAGTCGTCTGGCAGGTTGCGATCAGCGACGGTTTGCTAATCGTTTTGTTGTTGGCCGTCGCGACCGGTCTGAGCATCACAGCGTGGCTGCCACAAATACCCCTGGCAGACCCTGTAGCCTACGCGCGGCAGCTTTCTGAAGCCCAGACTCGCTTCGGTGAAGCAGCACAAACAATGCAGACACTGGGTTTATTCACGATCACGCGATCACTCGGCTTCCGCGCGCTTCTCGCGCTTCTAGCTGGCTGCCTGCTGCTACGGCTGGTAGAAAACGGCGACTGGCTACGGCAGAGCCGCAAAGTGACAGAGCCAGCAGGAGAATGGGAAACGCTCGCGGAGGTACGATTTCCCGATGCGCTAGAGGGCCTACGCCACCGGCACTATCGGGTGCTGAGCACCCCCACACTCCTCCAGGTAGATCGCTGGCCATGGGCAGATCTGTTTCCCCCGCTGGCGCACATCGGCGGGCTGCTACTGCTGGTCGGATTGCTCCTCACGCACCTGTGGGGCTGGCACTTTGAAGGGGTGATAGTCCAGAACAGCGAGCGAGTCACGTTGCCCCACACTGAGGATTGGGTGGCGCTGGACGACGACACCAGCAGAGTCACACACAGCCCCGGTATCGTGGCGTTTGTCGAAGAGCGTGGCCCTGGCGTACAGGTCAACGCCACCGATGGTACAGGGCAACCGCTGCTACTCCAACAAGCAGCCGAGGCCAGCCCGGTCACTCAACTGACGTTGGCACTCACTGAGGATCAACACTTTGCCATCCCGGAGGCTCAACTGGGCATCCGGCTGGCAAAGCAACCCGATCACGTCAAAGTGCACAGCCCTGTGCTCGTCCAGGTCTACCGCAGCCCCCCCGGACGGCTGGTCAACGAGATAGTGATGGAGGGAGATGCAGAACTGACGGTGGACGACGTGACGCTGGAATTCACAAGTATGCCCTACGCGCGGGTGACCGCCACTTTTAACCCCGGTCTTTGGCCCACCTACACAGGCATTGTGCTCCTGCTCGCGGGGATATTGGGAAGCATAGCATGGCCTGTACGCCGGTTCTGGCTGCGTGAGGAAGTCGGGGAAATCAAAGGCACTGGCGACCTCCCATCAAATCTGGCGAAAAGCGAGGGGAACTGACATGCCGGCTGACGTGGTCTTTACCGGACTGGCATGCGGTACATTGTTGGCGGCGGCCGGGTTGGCGTTGTGGGGCGTCTTCCAACAAGTGCCAGGGCTCCCTCACACCGTGCGGGTTGTCGGCTGGCTGGCAGGGACGCTTCTTTTAATCGGAGCACTGTTCGGGTATCAAGGTGACCGTAACGTACCCGCGCCCGCTCTGCGCCTGATCTTGATAGCAGCCCTGGCCACACCACCAGGGATCCGTCGCCATCGCCTCTCTCCCTGGGGCAATGTAATGCTCGTCCTGCCTGCGCTGATACTGGCCTGGGCTGGCCTCTTGCAGATCTCAAAGCCAATCACCGGCGAACCTGGCAGCACCCCGGTACTGGCGGTGGAATTGGCAGTTGTCGTCTGCGGAGGGTTGGGGGCACAGGCACTGAATGAAACATTGAGCGCGATCGCCGATCAGACACCTCACAGTGAACGGTTGACCACCACCATTTACGTACTGCTGACGTTGCTGGTGAGTGGCGCGGCACTGGTAAACCTGTGGCAACAGGGGACAATCTGGGGAGGAAACACCCACGAGAATGGGTTAGCAGGAGCATGGCTGGCATGGAGCGCAGCATGGATAGGCCCGCGTCAGCACCCCCGGCTGCGAGCAGGAGTGACCGCCATGGCGGCACTGTTGCTCATCTTGATGGCACTGGCATATCATTGATGCCGGGTAACTGCCCAGCCATCTACAAATGGAGCACGGATCACACGGATGCGCACAGATAAAAATCCACGAGAATCCGTTTCACCTGTGTGTACCCGTGCGCCATTTGCGCCTGTTTTGGGAAGAGCCTGAGTGATTATGATGCCAAATGCCGGATACCGAATAGGATAGAAAATGCAACCGATTGTGATAGGGGTGGCCGGTGGAACCGGGTCGGGCAAGACAACAGTAGCAAATCAGATTCTGCAACGGGTGGGAGCCGAGCACGTCGCCTACATCCCCCACGACGCCTACTACCGTGACCACAGTCACCTCTCACCATGTAGGCGCGATCAGGTTAACTTTGATCACCCTGACTCATTGGAGACCGAACTGCTGGTTGAACACTTGAAGGAATTGCGCTCCGGGCGAGCCGTAGAGATCCCCATATACGACTTTACCACTCATACTCGTGAGAAGCAAACACGCCACGTAAAGCCTGCGCCGGTGATCCTGGTCGAAGGCATCCTGGTTTTCGTCGAGGCAGAACTGCGCGGCATGTTCGACGTCCGACTCTATGTAGACACCGACGCCGACGTGCGCTTCATCCGCCGGCTGCAACGCGACATTGAAGAACGCGGTCGCAGCGCCCAATCAGTCTGTGAGCAGTACCTCTCGACCGTGCGCCCGATGCATCTGGAGTTCGTCGAGCCTAGCAAGCGCTACGCCGACGTTATCATCCCAGAGGGAGGCTTCAACGAGGTCGCCATCGAGATGGTCGCCGCACGCATCAGAGGGCTGCTGGAGGAGCAAGCAAAATGACGTTATGCCTGGTTACCGGAGGGGCCGGATTCATCGGTTCTCACCTGGTCGAAGCACTGGTTGAGCATAACAAGTGTGTGCGCGTGCTGGACGACTTTTCCACTGGCCGGCGGGAGAATCTGGCCGCCGTTGCCGATCAAATCGAACTGCTAGAAGGAGATGTGACCGACTCAGAGACCGTGGAACAGGCAGTGGCCGGGTGCGATTATGTGCTCCACCTGGCGGCCATTGCCTCGGTGCAGGCGTCTTTGGAAAAGCCCCAGACCAGCCATCGGGTCAACGTGGATGGGACACTGAACGTGTTGGATGCCGCACGCCGGGTTGGTGTACAGCGGTTCGTCATCGCCTCCTCAACAGCGGTCTACGGAGACCACACCGCGCTCCCCCTGCGCGAGGAACTGGCACCACGCCCTCTATCCCCTTACGCGGCGACTAAAGCGGCGGGCGAAGCGTACTGCAGTGCGTTCCACACCAGTTACGGCCTGCCGACCGTCGCATTACGGTTCTTTAACGTCTACGGCCCGCGCCAGGACCCCTCCAATCCCTACTCGGGCGTTATCAGCATCTTTGCCGCCCGGGTGGCCCGCGGCGAGCACCCGGTCATCTACGGTGACGGGAAGCAAACACGCGACTTTGTATACGTGGCAGACGTTATCCGAGCAATACTGCTGGCGTGTGAGCGGGAGGCAGCCGCAGGGAATGTCTTCAACGTTGGTGGCGGAAGGCAGACAAGCGTGTTACAATTGGTAACAGCGTTGAATCAGGCTCTAGACACAGCCCTGAAACCGACTTTCGCACCAGCACGAAGCGGCGAAGTGCGCTTCTCCCAGGCCAACGTTAGCCGGGCGCGGAAAGTGATGGGATGGAAGCCACAGGTCACACTGCAAGAAGGGCTATCAAAACTGGTGAGGGCAGAATATAAGTGAAAATTTCAGTTATCATCCCAGTCTACAACGAGGCCATGACTGTCACCCAGGTCGTCGAGCAGGTGCTAAAAGTCAGACTCGACGACGTCGAGAAAGAAATCATCGCCGTGAACGACGGCTCGACCGATGGTACTGACGCGGTGCTGGAATCTCTGGCCGCTCGCTGGCCTAATCCGTTAAAGGTTGTGCACCACGAGCGAAACCAGGGCAAGGGGGCCGCCATCCGTACGGCGCTGGAGCACGTCACAGGCGACATCGTCATCACCCAGGACGCCGACCTGGAGTACACCCCCCAAGAGTATCCCAGGCTGCTGGCACCCTTCGAAAACCCGGCGGTGCAAGTGGTCTACGGCTCACGCAATCTGCACCGGAACCCCCGCTCATCGTGGAGTTTCTACTGGGGAGGACGACTGCTGAGTTGGACCGTCAACCTGCTGTACGGCTCGCACATTACAGATGAAGCGACCGGCTACAAGGCTCTCCGCACCGACCTTCTCCGCGACCTCGACCTGCAATCCAATGGCTTCGAGTTCTGCCCAGAGGTGACCAGCAAGATATTGCGACGAGGGATACAAATCCACGAGGTGCCAATCTCGTACCAGCCTCGCTCCTTCGCCGAGGGCAAGAAGATCAACTGGCACGACGGGCTACAAGCAATCTGGACACTGCTAAAGTACCGGTGGTAGGCACACAATGAAACGCAAGCCCTGGCCTGGTCCGCCGCGACCCTCCACCCAAGCCTTCGCACGAGAGGCCCGGCGCACGCCGGGCTACTCACTCTTTGACTGGCTGCATGGATACATCAGTACTTGTTTAGCGTCAGGTAGGGGCACGCTGCGGCGGGCCTAGTGACGGCGGGTTTCCTGCAGCACGCTGCAGCTCGACCAAGAAGTCCAAGGTTACACTGGCTCCCGCTTCCTCAACGGCACGCTGGAACTGGAGCGACGGCTGGCCGAGTTCGTGGGCACGGAGGCGGCGCTGGTCTTCTCCACTGGCTACCAGACCAACCTGGGCACCATCTCGGCACTGGTGGGCCGGAGCGACTTGGTCGTCACCGACAAATATGACCACGCCAGCATCGTGGATGGCTGCCAGCTGGCCTTCGGTGAGATGCGCCGCTTTCGCCACAAAGATATGGCCCATCTGGAGCGTGTCCTGGCTGGACTGCCAAAGGACGCCGGCAAACTGGTGGTCGTGGATGGTGTTTTCAGCATGGGGGGCGACATTGCCCTGTTGCCAGAGATCGTGCCATTGTGCCAGAAGTACGGGGCACGGCTGATGGTGGACGACGCCCACGCTATGGGTGTGTTGGGCGGGGGGCGCGGTACGGCAGCCCACTTTGGCTTCACCGACCAGGTGGATCTGACGATGGGCACGTTCAGCAAATCCTTCGCCAGCCTGGGTGGATTCATCGCCGGCGCGGCGGACGTGATCCACTACGTCCAGCACAACGCCCGCTCGCTGATCTTCAGCGCCAGTATGTCGCCAGCCAGCGCGGCGGCCGCCCTGGCCACGCTGGAGGTAATGCAAGAGGAGCCGGAGCGCATCGCGCGGGTCAATCAGATTGGCGAACGCATGCGAGTGGGACTTCGCCAGTTGGGTTTTCGCGTGGGTGACACTCAGACTCCCATCGTGCCGGTCATCATCGGCGATGACATGCGTACGTTCCTGACCTGGAAGGCGCTTTACGAGGCCGGCGTCTACACCAACCCGGTCGTTTCACCGGCGGTGCCGCCGGGGTCATCGCTCTTGCGCACCAGCTACATGGCGACCCATACCGAAGAGCAGATTGACCGCGTGCTGGCGATCTTCAAGCGGGTAGGCCAGACGATGGGGCTCGTCCAGTAGTGCGCGAGGGCTGGATCAGCCTGGGGAAGCGCTCGGTGATGAACTCGGGGCGCTCTCAATAGACGACGAGGTTGCCACTGTGAATGCCGCCGTTTGTGATGCACAAACTCATAGTCAACACCCATTCGATGCCTTCACCAACCCAATAGCAAAAGCATAATCCGCTGCACGTTATTACTCACGGTGACATAAAACGACTGTACAAAGCCAGCAGATTAGCCACATGGATCTGCTGCACCAGTCCATTAAGCGGGATACGCGACAAGCCGCAGGACTCGATACTGTCCCGCTGCAAATTCTCCTCACCCTTCCCACTCTTGATCGCTGCGGCCACCTTGGCCTCAATCGCATCCAGATAGGCCAGACTGGTCTGCACTACACCCTGCACCTCTCCGCGCAGGATAACTTCTCCATGCCCTTGCACTATATTCTCTACTGGCAATTCTGCTACTTTCTGCAAGGATGCTCTCAATGCATCCACGTCACCATCCACGATAGAGGGCACTGGCATCACCGTGTCGGCTGCAAACAACACATGATCGTCTTCAAGATACACCATCACCAGATCCGGTGAGTGACCCGGCGCGTGGATCAGCCGCACCATCCTACCGGCCAACTGAAGCCCTATCTCCCCACTATCAAACGTGATGTCGGGCAGGCGCAAAATGACCTCCTCAAAATCAGGCTCCTCGGCCTGCGCATCTTTCAACGCCGGGATACCACGGCTGACGAGCAGCTTCCGACAGAGCACGTGTGCCACCACATCGGCCTGAGGAAAGAGATAAGCGCCATAAGTATGATCGGCGTGATAATGAGTCAGAATCATGTATCGTACACCAGGCCGGCAGACCCGAGCGGCGAACGCCGCTATCTCACGTGCCTCGACCGGAAAAGGCAGGCTGTCTATGAGTATCGCACCATCGCGAGTCACTATCAGCCCGGCTGTCACCTGGGCATAAAGAGCACTGGTAAAGATGTAAACGTTGTTGGAGACTCGTTCTCGAAGCATGGGCGCACCTCGCATTGAGTGACGTGAAAGCATAAAAAGAGAATAGCACAAAAAAGGGGGCAAGTCAAGGGCACACACAGACGCCACCGGCGTACCGGTGGCGTCTGCAACCACACATCAGACCGAACCCCGCCGTGCCGTGTGCCGGTGTGTTTTGAACCTGCTTTCGCAGGTGGGAGCCTGCTCAGTGGTTTGCCTTGCCCGTAGGGCTATCGCATTCCTCTCTGAAGAGACAGCTCCCGTTTCGATAGGTGTTGGCTCAAAACGCAAAAACGGCTATCACGCACACAGCAGGGCCACCCAAAATATACCACGCATTGGCAAAAAGCGCAAGTTGCCCTATGAGCCATGAGCACGCCTACGCCGTTTCCAGGTAGCGTTCCAATTCCCAGTCCGTCACCTGAATGCGGTACGAGTCCCACTCTGCCCGCTTGGCCCGCATAAAGGCCGCAGTGACGGTCGGCCCCAACGCCTCCTGGATCACCTCATCCTGTTCCAGCGCGTCCAGTGCCTCGGCCAGCGTACTTGGCAACGTGCCGATGGCCCGCTCACGCAGGTCGCGCTCGTTGAAATCGTAGACGTCTTCGTTAACCGGGGGAGGCGGGTTCAGGTCTCGTTCAATACCATCGAGGCCTGCCGCTAGCATGGCCGTGAAAGCCAAATAAGGATTGGTGCTGGGGTCGGGACAGCGCAATTCGCATCGCGTGGCCTTCTCCTGTTGCCGCCCGTGCCCCGGGACGCGAATCAACGCCGAGCGGTTGAGTTGCGCCCAGCAGACATAGACCGGCGCTTCGTAGCCCGGCGTCAGCCGCTTGTAACTGTTGACCGTCGGAGCCACCACAGCCGCCAGCGCTCGCGCGTGCTCCAGTTGCCCGGCGATAAAGTTGTGGGCCAGCCGCGATAGGCGGTATTCATCGTCTACGTCGTAAAACAGGTTGCGACCCTCGGCGTCAAAGAAACTCTGGTGGACGTGCATACCAGAGCCATTGATGCCAAAAATCGGTTTGGGCATAAAACTGGCATAGATGCCGTGACTGGCCGCTATTGCCCGCACGGCACATTTGAACGTGACGGCATTGTCGGCGCTGGTCAGCGCATCAGCGTAACGAAAGTCAATCTCGTGCTGGCCAGTGGCCACCTCGTGGTGGCTCATCTCAACCTGCATACCCATCCCTTCCAAGGCCAGGACGATCTCGCTGCGCACCTGCTGTGCCTCGTCACGCGGCGAGAAGTCGAAATAACTGCCCACGTCGTGCGGGGCGGGGCGGGTTGGATGCCCATTGTTATACTCATCGTTACGCTTGAACAGGAAAAACTCGATCTCAGGGCCGACGTTATAGACGCCCCGCTCGGCGACCCGGGCCATCATCCGTTTCAGGGCCTGGCGCGGCACGTTGGACGATGGTTGCCCACCAGGGGCGTAGACATCGCAGATCAGCCGCGCTCGCCGCCGCTCCAGCGCACTCCATGGGAATACCTGATACGTGGTCGGATCGGGCACCAGCACCATGTCACTCTCGTAGATGCGCGCAAAGCCCTCAATGGACGAACCGTCGAACCAGACCCCCTGTTCCAGTACCTCCTCGAGCCGGCCCACAGGGATCGTGACGCTCTTGATCGTCCCCAGGATGTCAGTAAACTGGAGGCTGATGAACCGCACTCCATCCTCTTGCACGCGAGTTATCAAATCACCGGACATTTTTCCTCCTATTGGCTAAAGTATGGTGAGTCAACAGAAAATCATCTAGAGAATAAATAACAGCCCATCTACCGCTCACTGTCTACTATCTGAATGTGTAATTCCTCCAGTTGCTCCGGTTCCGCTGACGACGGCGCACCGGCCATAAGGTCAGTCGCCTGCTGGGTTTTGGGGAAAGCAATCACCTCGCGGATATTGGGCTCACCGGCCAGAAGCATCACCAACCGGTCAATCCCAGGCGCGATTCCTCCATGGGGTGGTGTGCCATACTCGAACGCTTCCAGCATGTGGCCGAAACGTTCGCGGGCCTGCTCCACGTCTAACCCAATGAGTTCGAATATCTTCTCTTGTACCTCGCGCTGGTGGATACGGATGCTGCCGCCACCGGTCTCTTCGCCGTTGATCACCAGGTCGTATTGTTGCCCCCTGACCGCGCCGGGGTCAGTGTCCAGTACCGGAAGGTCTTTTTCGGCCGGAGCGGTGAACATGTGATGACTGGGATCCCAACGCTGCCCTCCCTCGTCCCATTCAAAGAGCGGAAAGTCAATCACCCAGCAGCAGGCCAACACCGTCCGGTCACACAGCCCCAGCCGCTCTCCAAACTCGAGCCGCAGTGCACTCAACGCTGCATTCACGACAGGGGTGCGGTCGGCGACGAACAACAACAAGTCACCCAACTCCGCCCCCATACGCTCGACGATATCGGCTACTTTATCCTCAGAGATGAACCTGGCAAATGAGGAGCGCACCTCGCCTTCGTGGCCCAAGACCAACCAGGCTAACCCCTTAGCGCCCTCCCTCTGGGCCAGCGCGGTCAATTCGTCAATCTCCCGCCGGCTATAAGCGCCGCAGCCAGGAACACAGATGCCTCTGACCTGTCCACCCGCAACAACGACGTCACGGAAAACCCGAAAGCCACACTCGGCCACCAGGTCGGAGATATCCTCCAGTTCCATCCCGAAGCGCATATCCGGCCGGTCGGTGCCAAAGCGGCGCATGGCCTCATCGTAGGTCAAACGCAGGAAGGGCCTGAAAAGCAACTTCCGGTCGGAGCAGGTCTCAACAATGCCGACCATCAACTCCTCGGCCAGCGCCATCACGTCCTCCCGTTCGACGAAACTCATCTCCAGATCGAGCTGGGTGAACTCTGGCTGGCGGTCACCTCGCTGATCCTCATCCCGAAAGCAGCGTGCAACCTGAAAGTACTTTTCATATCCGGCGATCATCAGCAACTGCTTGAGTTGTTGAGGCGACTGGGGCAAAGCATAGAACTTGCCAGGGTGCAGACGACTCGGGACCAAATAGTCCCGCGCCCCTTCCGGCGTAGTTTTGAACAGGATCGGTGTCTCAATCTCAATAAAGCCCTGGGTATCCAGGAAATCGCGAATGTATTTGACTACCCGGTGGCGCATGATAAGATTACGCTGCATTCGCTGCCGCCTCAGGTCCAGGTAGCGATATTTGAGTCTCAGAGCCTCATCCACCGGGCTATCGTCGTAGACGTAAAAGGGGGATGTCTTGGCCGGATTCAGAATCTTGACTTTGTGGGCCATAACCTCGATCTCTCCCGTGGGTATATCGGGATTGGTCAACCCCTCCGGTCGAACCTGGACAATACCCTCGATTTGGAGAACATACTCACCACGTGCCTGCTGCGCCACCGCGTGCCCCTCCGGCGCTACGTCAGGATTGGCCACGACCTGCACGATACCCGAACGGTCGCGCAGGTCTACAAAGACGAGACTGCCATGATCACGCCGACGGTTCACCCACCCCGCCAGCGTGACATCCTGACCAACGTGCACGGCCCGTAACTCACCGCAACTGTGTGTTTTCAACATGTTTAGCTCCTTGCATAGACTTGACTATTCCACTCACGCTCGATATAAAAAACAAGCCGCCCTCTAGTGGGCGGCTTGCGTTTGCAAACTGGGAACCAGACGAGTTATACCGTCGGCCGCCCACGAGGGCCGCGAGGATTCTGATCGTTATCCAAAATCAGCCGAACGGTATGCACCATTACCTGCCTCAAGTTGGAGTATAACACACTTTGGACATCTGTCAAGCGTCCCGCCAGTTTCTACGGATGCCGCTCCAGCCAGCGGTATGCCAGATAGCCCGAGAGCGCACCGAAAACCAGGTTCTGCGCCGGCCAAACGCAGCACCACGCACCCAAAGTGCCGACAGTCAGCGTCAAGCCAATGATCCAATCCAGCAGCCAGTAACTAAGCAGCAGCAGGATACCCATCGCCGGCCGGCCGGCATAGATCCAGCCGATACCCAGGAAACCAAAGAATCCACCTACGATCTCCAGCAACAATGCCACAAATGGATCTCGTCCGCGCACTATACTTTCACCCCCTTTTTCTCCAGCCATTCACCGATCAACCAATAGCGAAAAGCGCCCCCCTGGTAGACATGGTACGCACCATACAGTCCGTAGCCGAGCCAGGCGAAGGGTGCGCAGACCAACAACAGCACCGCCAACAGCGTGAGCAGCAGCGCAAACGGCATTAGGAGCAAGCCAACAAGCACTGATGCGAGCAATCCGCTGAGCGTCCACGCCATCGTCATCCATACAGCCAGCACCGCAGCGAGAACGGCATAGATCAGTACACCGGCCATCTGGTAGATTAGGGATTGCAGCGCGTGAAAGGCAACGAACCTTGATCTCTCCCTGTATCCAAAATACATTGCCAGAGGTACAGCCAGCCCGACCAGCGCGCCGACGCCGCCTGCTATTCCCAATATCATGGTCAGCACAACACTTGCGTGTGCCAGCGATGCCACCGTCCACTCATCCGGGGACACCCGCACCGGCTCACTGCCCGCTGTTACGTCACCCCTCACCACTTCCTGAACAACTCTTGCATCTGGCATCTCACCTTTTGCCTCCTACCTCCCAATACGCACCTCTCGCCCCAGGGTTGCACCTTCACACCACTGTGCTATAATCTGAGGCAGTCGCCCGCGAGAAAATACACGGCTACCACAAAACGGGAGGGAATGATTGTGGTTGTCCAGAGAATCGAGCCTATGATCACCAAGCGACAACTCGGCATCATCGTCATCACACTGAGCCTGCTCACCGTCCTCGGCATTATCGCAGTGGATTTCATCGGTGCTGGTCAGTGGGGCGGCTTCGGTCCGCTACAGCGGATAGGAATCGGCCTCGGCAGCGCAGCCATTGCCGTGGGCCTCATTCTGGTTCGCCTCGGCCACCGCCCAGCCTAACCAATCAACTAACTAACCAACTAACCACTATGCCTGCACACCGCACTCTCAAATCACTTGGGGCAGTTCTGGCCGTCGTCGCCATCCTGGCCTACGCCGGTTACCTGGTCGTGTACGTCGTCTACGCGGCGGATCTCTTCCGCTGGCCCTTCGATTATGACCAGGGAGAGGGCTTTGAACTGTACGACGCCATCCTGTACAGCCAAGGGGAATGGCCTTACCGGGATAATGCCGCCTATCCATTCTATGCCTCCAATTACCCACCGCTCTTCCATCTGCTCATCATCCCACTACTACCAATCTTCGGGCCGCGCCTGGTCGCTGGCCGGCTAGTCTCCTTCATCGCCACACTCATCACCAGTGGAGTCATCGCCATCGTCGTACGAGACAACACCACACACCCCGAGTCAGGCCAAAGGGGTGGCTGGTTCATCCCTCTCATCTCCGGGTTGGCCTTTCTAGCCTCCAACTATGTCTATCAGATTGGGCCGCTGTGCCGGATGCATATGACCATGGTGATGTTCGAGACATTAGCCATCGCTTTCATCGCTAAGTTCGAGCACCCCCGGCACAGCAGGCGTTACCTCATACTGGGGCTACTGATGCTTCTTTGTGCTGGCTACACGAAGCAAATGGCTGTGTTTACCGTCGCCGCCGCCATCTTCTACGTCTTCTTGCGTGACGTTAAGAAAGCCATCACCGCTGGTGTGGCACTGGCCGCTGTCGCCGGGGCTATCTTCTGGTTACTGAACGTCGCAACCGACGGCCAGTGGTGGATCAACATCATCCAGGCCAACGTCAACAAGTTCGACTATCGCCAGACAATCTTTCTATTCGGGCAGTGGTTCCGCCTGCACACCGTCTTTGTCCTGCTGGCAATTGGGTACCTGGTCTACGAACTGTTCTGGAGCCGGCTTTCGGTCTATTCCTTATGGTTCTTTTTCGCATTGGGAGCCGGTGCGCTGAGCGGCAAGTGGGGCGCTGGGTTCGGCTACTTTACTACTGCCATCGCCGCTGCCTGCCTCACCTCGGGCCTGGCGCTGGGCCGTTTACAGAGTAGAGAATGGAGAATGGAGAATAGAGAACGGAGAATGGAGAATAGAGAACGGAGAACGGAGAATGGAGAGCGGAGGATGGGGATTGTAGACTTTCGCGCGCTGCTGGCGGTCATCATCCCACTTCTATACCTGGTGCAGGTGCCGCGTATGCTCCACCTGCCTACCTCCGGCCCAGTCTTTGGACCGCTGGCCCGCACGCTCGGCGTGGCCGATACGTTGATCGAGGGTGATTGCAGCACGTTCCAGTACCACGATACAATGGGCTACACCCAGTTGGGGCACCTGCTCACGGCCGACGACTATGCAGCAGGTGAAGAGATTCTCAACTACGTCCGTACTGCCGATGGCCCTACCCTCAGCGAGGAAGCAATGCTCAGCCTGCTGGCCGACGAACCGGTGGTGACCAATCCGACTCAACTCCTCAATCTCTACAACAACGATCTGCTCGACACGACAGAGATTATCAACCGTATCAACCGGCAAGAGTTTGGTGTGATCATCTTCCGTGCCCAATTCTATCCACCGCCGGTGCTGGAGGCCATTGGCCAGAACTATCAGCCCGTGGAACACTTGTGTATGAACGGCTTCTACTACCACATCTTATGGCCCCAGCGCAGACTAGACCTTTCCGGGATAACAGATGGGCTGGAGAGCCTGACACACGCACCATTGATGAGATGAGAGAACCTTTGGGCCCCACACCTCTGGAATGCCCAGGCTGCGGCAGTGCTTCTTTCACCGCCGGCCACGATGGCAGACTGATCTGCAACTACTGCCACGTCGTCTACGTCCCACCTGAGCAAGTGTGCCCCGTGTGCGGAGCAGCGTATGAGCCGGATGCTCACCGTTGCCCCTCCTGTGGTGCCGAGATGGTGCGTGAATGTCCAAACTGTGGCGCTCCCAACTCGCTACTCGCACGCCAGTGCCGGGCCTGTGGGCAGAGACTGGAGATACTGGACACACTTTTTGACCGGGTGACAGGAACGAGAGCCGATTGGCTGCACCAGGTACGCGAGGAAGCACCAACCATCAAAGCTCAGGAGGAAGCCGCGTCACAGGCCCGGCTGGCAGAAATGTGGGTCACCGAAGAACACCGCCGTGAGACCCTGGCGCAGGCACAGGGCGAGCAGAAACGGCAGGAACGTTTCATCATCACCGTGGCCATCGCCCTCGTCGTCATCGTCATTTTCGCGGGGCTTGTCGCGTTGGCGATTATGACCCGCGGCCCGGCACCTTGAGCACCATGCCCCGGCGTCTCCTCCGATCCCCTGCGCCCTGGCTTTTTTTCGCCTTCCTGGTTGTCTACGGCCTCACCGCTGGCATCTCGCTTAACCGTCATTCGCTGGCCCCGCACTTTGTCTACCTGGCCGAATCGTTCCTCCACGGCCACCTCGATTTGATCCACGCACACGCCACACCCTACGACCTGACGCCTTTTGAGGGCCACTGGTACGTCTCGTTCCCGCCGCTCCCGGCACTGCTCATGCTGCCGCTGGTCGCGTTCCGTGGCCTGGACGTCTCTGACATCGCCTTCAGCGTCATAGTGGGCGCGTTCAACGTCTCGCTTTTCTACGCTGTGCTGACCCGCCTCAGAGTTTGGGAAACGAAACCTGGTATCTGGCTCTGCCTGCTGATGGGATTAGGAACGCCACTGTGGTACTGCGCTGCGCTGGGGTCCGTCTGGTACACGGCCCATGTAGTGGCCGTCACCTGCCTGTGCCTCTACGCACTGGAGGCGCTAGGACAGAACCGGCCCATCCTGACAGGACTATGGCTAGGATTGGGCTTCCTGGCCCGCGCCCCTGTGCTGTTGGCTTTCCCCCTCACCCTGACGCTGAGTCTCCAGAGGGCTCGGAACCGATGGGATGTCACCCGCTCCCTGCTCTCGCTCGCTCTGGGGATGGCACCTGCACTGCTGGTACAGGCGACCTATAACTGGGCACGCTTTGGCAATCCTCTGGAGTTCGGCTATCGCTGGATGAACAGCCCCGGCCTACTACTGGAGCGCCAGACAACATGGGGCCAGTTCAGCCTCCACTTCTTGCCGGAGAACCTGTACACACTGCTGATCCGGCCCCCACTCGTCTCGCTGGCTCCCTTCAGCGTCGAGCCCGACCCGTGGGGGATGGGACTGCTGCTCACGTGCCCGGCGTTGTTGCTGGCATTGCCAACCCTGGCGAAAGTTGCGAGCAGTTCTGATGATGGAGCACCCCCCAACAGACAAAAACGCTCCTGGTCCAAAAGCCACTGCCCAACCTGCGCCAGTGTGCGCCTGGGTCTGTGGCTTTCTATTATACTCGTGCAGTTGCCCTCACTGCTCTACTTTAACACTGGCTCGTACCAGTTCGGCTACCGCTTCGCGCTAGATTGGCTACCGCTGGGGCTGCTCCTGGTGGCCCTGGAGACAGGCGGCAGGTTACGTTGGTGGGGCAAAACACTCGTCGTCGCCAGCGTGCTGATGCACCTCTGGGGTATGTGGTGGATGTATCCCAACTTTAATGGCCAGCCCTGGCACCTCCAGTACGTCGGGTTGGTGCACCAATTGCTGCACTGACCCTATTGACGGCGCCCGATTATGGGCCTATAATAGAAACAGGTCAAAGTCAGGAGGACTTTGGTATTCTCACAGACACCACTGCCAGCATCCCCGAAGGACTGGTAAGACAGTTAAATATTGAGATCATGCCTTACTACGTCCATCGCGGGTTGGAGACGTTGCACGACATGGTGGATGTCAAACCGGGAGAATTCGCCGAGTGGCTGAAGAGAGCGACCATATTGCCCACGACGTCTAACCACAGCCCCGGTGACTACCTGGTGGGTATAAGGCATCTTGCGACGAGGGTGAAAGAAATAGGAGTCATCGTGGCAGTTGGCGCGGCTCGCAGCCGGCTCAAAGCCCAACAGGGTTTTCGCTCAACCCATAGACTCTGGCTCGATTACAAGTTCCTCCGTTACAGTCTCACCCGCTGCTTGTTCGCCCAATTTGTCCTGTCCCGGCCTCCGCTCGAAAATTAGTCCTTCCTCTCCCGCGTCAGCGACAACCAGATCGCCGCTCTCAAAATCGCCGCGCAGCAACCTGACGCTGAGAGGGCTTTCGATGTGACGCTGCAGGGCACGGCGCAACGGCCGGGCGCCAAACTGCGGATTAAACCCTTCGCGGGCCAGCCATCCACGGGCCGCGTCTGTCAGTTCAACTTCCAACCCCTGATCCACCAACCGGCTGGTGATCTCTGCCATCTGCAGGTCCACAATACGCTCTACGTCTTCCAACGTCAGGTTACTAAATATGATGACTTCGTCCACGCGGTTGAGGAACTCGGGCCGGAAGGTCTGCTTGAGGGCCTTCTCGAGCTCACGATGGCTCTCATCCTCGTCACTACCATCCTCACCAGCCCGCAGAAAGCCAAGCGCTCCGCCCTGGCGCGCGAACTCTGTCCCCACGTTAGAGGTCATAATCACGACTGTGTTCCGAAAATCTACGATGCGGCCTTGCCCATCGGTCAGGCGGCCATCGTCCAGGATCTGCAACAGTGCATTCCACACGTCGGGGTGAGCCTTCTCGATCTCATCGAAGAGAATGACACGGTAAGGCCGTCGCCGCACCGCTTCGGTCAACTGACCACCCTGCTCGTAGCCAACGTAGCCGGGCGGTGCGCCGAAGAGACGGCTGACGGTGTGATGCTCCCGGTACTCGCTCATATCAATGCGCAGCAGGGCATCCTCGTCGTCGAATAGGAACCAGGCCAACGACCTAGCCAATTCAGTCTTGCCCACGCCTGAGGAACCCAGAAAGATGAAACTGCCGATAGGGCGACGGGGGTCCTTGAGGCCCGAACGCGCACGGCGGATGGCATCAGCGACAGCAGCCACAGCCTCGTCCTGGCCGATGATGCGCCGGTGCAACGCTTCCTCCATGCGCAGCAGTCTATCCGACTCAGTCTCCAGCATCCGCGCGACCGGGATCCCGGTCCAACTCGCCACCACCTCGGCGATGTCCTGCTCCTCAATCGTCTCGTCAAGTTGATGCTCCTGCCGCCACACCTCGCATTTGAGACTGAATTCGGCCTGGAGGTTGATGCGCTCTGTCTTTAGTTCGGCAGCACGCTCATAATCCTCGACCACACTGGCAGCCTCGACCTCAGTCTGGAGACGCTGGAGTTCGAGTTGCAACACCTTCAGGCCCGGGGGGAGGGTGTGGAGCGCAACGCGCACTTTAGCGGCGGCCTCGTCCAACAAGTCAACCGCTTTGTCGGGGAGATGCCGGTCAGTTACGTAGCGGTGGGAGAGGTGAGCCGCGGCTGACATGGCCGCGTCGGAGATATGCACCTTGTGGTGAGCCTCGTACCGGTCACGCAAGCCACGCAGCATCTCAATAGTCTCCTCAATATTCGGCTCCTCAACAAAAACGGGAGCGAAACGGCGCTCCAACGCACCATCGCGCTCAATGTAGCGCCGGTACTCGTCCAGCGTCGTCGCTCCGACACACCGCAGTTCACCCCGTGCCAACGCAGGTTTTAACATGTTGGACGCGTCCATCGCCCCCATACCGGATCCCGCACCGACGACGTTGTGCAGTTCGTCAATAAATAAGATGACTTCCCCATTAGCCCGCTGCACTTCCTCAATGGTGCCCTTCAGCCGCTCCTCAAAGTCACCCCGAAGGCGCGCACCTGCGACCATCGCGGCCAGATCAAGTTGCACCACTCGCTTGCCCATCAGAATCTCTGGCACATCATCGGCGGCAATTTTTTGCGCCAACCCCTCGGCAATAGCGGTTTTGCCTACGCCAGGTTCGCCGATGAGCACCGGGTTGTTTTTGGTGCGGCGGCTAAGAACTTGAACCACGCGCAGGATTTCGCCGTCCCGCCCGATTACTGGGTCAAGTTTACCCTCACGGGCCATCTGGGTCAGGTCGTTGCCGTACCTATCCAACAGGCGGTAGCGAGATTCGGCCATGCGGTCAGTCACGCGCTGCCCCCCCCGGACATCTTTGACGGCATCGTAAATGCGTTCCTTGGTCACGCCATTCTCGCGCAGGATGCGGGCGACAGGAGTATTGCGCTCACTGGCGATGGCCAGGAAGATATGCTCAGTCGAGATGTAATCATCCTTGAGCCGATTCGCCTCGTCATTGGCCAATTCAAGCGCTCGCTTGACACGCGGGGTGATAAAGACCTGGCCCACGCCACCGCCACCATAAACGCCAGCCTTGGAACTGGCTCTCAACACACTATCAAGACTTTGCTGCATCTGGTCAACATCTACTCCCAGCCATTCTAGAATCTGCGGGATCACACCTTCTGGCTGCTCCAGCAGCGCCAAGAGAAGGTGCTCAGTATCAACCTGCGTATGCCCATAGCGCGTCATAACCTCAACAGCCCGCTGGGCTGCGTCCTGTGCACGCTCGGTGAAACGATCAAGTCGCATCATGCGCAAAAAACCTCACTTTTGAAATACCCTGCCACACCCTCAATATCTTGAACTGTATCTATTATACCGCACATCACATTATCAGCAAAGAATGAGCCGGTGATGAAAATACCGGTCACCCCCTCTCGAACACCACCCGCCGCCCATCACGGGTATCTACGCGCACCATGTCCCCCTCAGCAAAATCACCCCGCAGCAGTGCCAGTGCCAGCGGGTCTTGCACCTCCCGCTGAATGACCCGCTTGAGCGGCGCCAGTAGCAAATGGGTTGGCTCAACCTGGCCGTGGCTGTACTCCCCAGTCAGCGATTGAGCACCCAGGACCGCCTCTTGGGCCTTTTGTGTGAATTTGTCCAGATCCACGATGCTCACCCCTTGTGCAGGATTAAATAACCTGAGGAATCCTCGGTCATCCGGTTAAAATTGTACCGGTTCTCCATTAGAGGGGCAATAGCACAACATTGGATTTGCATAAGAAATGGCCGGCTGTGAGGCCGGCCTGGTCAAGAGTTTAACAACGCATTTGTCTCAAATGTTACCGCAGGATCAGTTCGTCCAAGAGGCGCTTGGGGACGTGGTGCACATCCTCGGCGTCGCGGTAGTAGCGGATGTCACCGTCGGGGCCGACATCCTCGAGCACCACGGTCTCCTTGGGTCTGCCCAGCGCCAGGACGAGCAGGATCTCGTACCGCTCCGGGACATTGAGCGTCTGGCGGAGCCCATCATGGTCAATTGAACCAATGATACAACCGCCCAGGCCCCGCTCTGTAGCGCCGAGCATGATGGACTGGGCGGCGATACCGTGGTCGCAGCCGAAGGACTTGCGAATACCTGTGTCGCCCAGAATGACGATGTACGCCGCCGGGCGTTCGCCCTCTGTCGGGCCGGGCCAGTCCTTCAAATAACCCGCCCAGCGCGTGTGTGGGAAGATGCGCATATTCGTCTCAAGGTCACAACTGAGGATGTACTTGAGCGGTTGCACATTGGCGGCCGAGGCCGATAGCCGCGCCAGATTGACCAACGCCCGCAACGTACCAAGGTCTATGGTCACTTGCTGATGAAATCGCCGGTAACTCCTGTTTTTCAGTACCAAGTCTTCTAGCGTCATGGAAGCATCTCCTTACATACGGGGAGGACAGAAATACGGCACGCACAGCCCAGGTTCAGTGACAATATTCTGACCGCCCCTGCGTGGCCACACAACTAATCGGTTCATTATCAAGACAACGAGCACGTATACGGCTGCCCCTCTCCTAGCACCTCGTGGACGCGCACCATCCACTCACTGATAGGTATGCTCTGAGGACACTTTTCCTCACATTCGCGACACTGGATGCACGCGCTGGCACGCTCGTCTTCAGGTAGCCATGTATTATACGCCTCACGCGCGTGATCAGGCTTGTCGTACATTACACCTTGGTTATAGATCTCAAAGTTACGCGGAATGTTGACGCCGTTCGGACAGGGCATGCAATACCTGCATTGTGTGCAAGGAATAGGGCAAAGTTTCTGGTACTTGTCGCGCACCTGCGCGATGAGCGCCAGTTCATCAGGTGCCAACACGTTGATGGCCGACTCATTGGCGCTGGCGACGTTTTGCTCGACCTGTTCCATGGTGCTCATACCGCTGAGGACGACCGACACCTCAGGTTGGTTCCATAACCACTGCAATGCCCAATCGGCAGGCGTACGCTTCTGCGCGGCAGTGTCCCAGAGATCTTGAATTGGCTGAGGTGGGCTCACGAGTCTGCCACCTAATATTGGCTCCATAATCACGACCGCCAGCCCTTTTGAGGCCGCATATTTCAGACCTTTGGTGCCGGCCTGGTTTTCTATATCCATATAGTTGTGCTGTATCTGGCAAAAAGTCCATCCATCATACGCATCTACGATCTCCTTAAAGACCTCGTACTTGTCGTGAAAAGAGAACCCCAGGTAGCCGATGCGTCCATCAGCGATGGCCCTCTCGGCCCATTCGAGCACATCCAGGGCAGACATCTTTTGCCATCTGTCCTGGTTCAGACCATGCAGAAGGTAAAAGTCTACATAGTCAGTCTGTAGTTTTTGCAGTTGTTCGTTGAGATATTTGTCAAAATCCTGAGATGTCTCGACCAGCCAACAGGGCAACTTTGTCGCC
This sequence comes from Chloroflexota bacterium, assembly GCA_034189605.1. Taxonomy (GTDB): domain Bacteria; phylum Chloroflexota; class Anaerolineae; order B4-G1; family B4-G1; genus JAUWNP01. Next base: position 32,107 of record JAXHUO010000009.1, on the reverse strand, counting down.
AGCCTGACCCTGTCCCGGTATCCTCCTTTGAGCGCGCGGCCGAGAAACCGCTCACTGTTCCCGCGATGATACGGATATGCTGTGTCAAGGTAGTTCACGCCTCGATCAATGGCATAGTAGAGCATCCTGGTTGCTTCTGCCTCGTCTATGTTCGAGTTACCCTCACCCTTTGTAGGAAGTCGCATACACCCGAATCCCAGTGCCGAACCTTTCCAATCCAGTCTTCCGAATTCACGATACTGCATTGTATTAAACCCCTCCTTGTAATTTGGTCAATATCCCAGTTCCTTGTCCACCACGTTACGCAACGGCTCGCCGGCCTGGTAACGCTGCAAATTGTGCAGAAAGATTCCCAGCGCGCGCTCGTGGTAAAACGGCGTGAGGCCCGCGTAATGGGACGTGACTAGAACATTATCCATCGCCCACAGCGGCGAATCGCCTGGCAGCGGCTCCGTCTCAAATACATCCAACCCCGCGCCAGCGATCCAACCCTGCTTCAACGCCCGAACCAGCGCGCTCTCCTGAACCGTGCCGCCCCGGCCGATGTTGACGAGATACGCCGTCGGCTTCATCGCCTGCAATTCCCGATCTCCAATCATCCCTTGGGTCTCGTGAGTCAGGGGAACGGTCAGAACAACAAAGTCCACCTCTGGCAACAGGTCGAGCAATTGGTGGGGGCCGAACATCGCCTCCACACCCGGCACAGTGACCGCCGAGTTGCGCCTCACGCCCCAAACCCGCATCTCCAGCGCCGTGGCCACCCTGGCGGTGCGCTCGCCGATAGCGCCGACACCGACCAGCAGCACTGTTTTGCCCGCTAACTCAAAAAGGGGCCCCTGCTGCTCTTGAGATACCCATTCGTGGCGATCCTGGGCGCGCACCGCCCGGTGCAAATCACGGGCAAAGGCGAGCAAAAAGGCCAGGATATGCTCGCTGATGGGAATCGGGTGCACGCCAGATGCACTAGTCAGCACAAAATCCAATTCGACGGCCTCGGGATGGCGTAACAACCAGTCGGCGCCAGCGCCCCATTGCTGGAACCAGCGCAGGTTGTGCGCTCTTGGAAGCAGGTCGCGGGGGAAACCACCGGCCACGATCTCGACCTCGTCCAGCACGGCCTCAATCTCGTCTCGATCTCGCGTGACCAGTATCCGCATGTCAGGCGCAGCGGCCCGCACCAGGGCCAACTGTTCTGCGGACAATGTGCCTGGTTCAAAACCCAGCAAAACAGTTCTCATCGTCCACCTCTCCCAATGCACAGTCCCAACCTCGGAGATCTGAACTAGCCATCTCCTACCAGAGGTAACAGGGTGGGCAGATTATAACCCAACGGCAACGCTTGCACAAGCCACCTTTTCGTTTGAGGATATGGGAAAGACATGGTAAGATTGTGACGCTATGACCACTTTGCTCATGACCACCAGGCAGTTGCGTCGCACGGCGTGGCCGCCCTGGCCAAATCTTTGGAGGCGCTGATGACTAGCACCAATGATAAGAAGGCCCAACAACTTAAACAACAGGCCGCCGAGCGCGCAGTGGAATTCGTGGAATCGGGGATGGTGGTGGGGCTGGGCCACGGCAGCACAGCCATCTTTGCCGTGCGCCGTATCGCCCAACTGCTACAGGCCGGCCGGCTGCAAGATATCCTCGGCGTGCCATGCTCGCTCCAGGTAGAAAAAGATGCACAGCGGCTGAGAATCCCGCTGACCACACTAGATGAACACGCAAACGTTGACCTGACGATTGATGGGGCGGACGAGGTTGACCCCGACCTGAACCTGATCAAGGGGGGAGGCGGGGCACTCTTGCGCGAGAAGATCGTCGCCCAAGCCAGTCAGCGCGAGATCATCGTGGTGGATGAATTCAAACTCTCGCCCACACTGGGCACACGCAGGGCGGTGCCGGTCGAGGTCGTCCCATTTGGCTGGCGCTCGCAGGCGGCCTACCTCGAGTCGCTGGAAGCAGAGGTCGCCTTGCGCCAAGGTAATCGCGGCTCTCCCTTTAGAACCGACCACGGCAATTTGATTCTGGATTGCCACTTTGGCCCGATTCCACAACCGGCCCAGTTGGCAGCCCAGATGAACGGGCGCGCTGGCATCGTGGGGCACGGCCTGTTCCTGGGGTTGGCGACAGATGTGATCATCGCCGGCGAGCAAGGGATGCGCCACCTCAAGCGAGACAAAGAGAGATAAAAGCCTTCCGCACCCGCACGTCGCAGACGCCACCAGACGCCCCGAACGCATCCACAAACAGGAGGTGGTGTTCTTGTCGTATCTTTTCAATAAATGGGGGTGAGATGAAGAACCGCCAGCATCTTGCTGGCATCTAGCGACCAAGATGGTCGCGTTCCCCCAAGATATTGAGAGGATACTTCTTGTCCGACTTGTGAACACACCTGATGGCAAAACCGGGCTTGACAAAGCCTCGAAAATGTGATATTATATAGACGTTTTTCAATACGTCTATAGATTTAGGAGCAAGTAGTGGCGGTTGATTGTGTAGAGTTCTGCAAGGCCCTGGCTGACGACACCCGGCAGCGGATCCTAGAGATGCTGCTGGAGGGAGAGATGCCCGTCGGCGACATTGTGGACGCCTTTACTATGTCACAGCCGACCATCTCCCACCATCTGAATGTCCTCAAACAGTTTGGTCTGGTGACCAGCCGCAAGGAGGGCAAGCAGGTGTTCTACGCCACCAACCGCGACAACGTGGTTGAATGTTGCGGCCGGCTCATCGCCAAGTTCGACGCCCAGGAGGTGTGCGAGATGTAAGTATTTTTTTGCCATGATATATAGATGTATTCAAATACGTATATAATACAGAAGGAGAAAACAAAGAATGAACGACAATAACACTGATGAGAGAATCAGAAAGGCTGTGCGCCAGACCTACGGTGATATCGCCCGCTGCTTCGTCGCGGGGTCTGCCCCAAGTGTAGTCGAGGGGCCTGCCCGGGCAAGTTGCTGCGGCCCATCGGAAGCAACAACTGAGAACACTGTCCGGCCAAGTTGCTGTGGCCCATCGGAAGCAGCGACTGAGAGCAC
>JAXHUO010000009.1:0-28963 GCA_034189605.1 Chloroflexota bacterium | reverse complement strand
CTGCCCCAAGTGTAGTCGAGGGGCCTGCCCGGGCAAGTTGCTGCGGCCCATCGGAAGCAACAACTGAGAACACTGTCCGGCCAAGTTGCTGTGGCCCATCGGAAGCAGCGACTGAGAGCACTGTCCGGCCAAGTTGCTGTGGCCCATCGGAAGCAGCGACTGAGAGCACAGGCACTGCCGCCAGTCTCTACTCAGTCGAGGAACTCACCGGCCTGCCGGACAGCGTGACCGGCGTCGCGCTGGGCTGCGGCAACCCAACCGCCATAACCGAACTCTTGCCGGGTGAGGTGGTGCTCGACCTGGGATCGGGTGGAGGCATTGACTGCTTCCTGGCCGCCAAGAAGGTCGGCCCGGAGGGGCAAGTGATCGGGCTGGACATGACGCCGGATATGATCAAACTGGCCCGACGCAACGCCAAGAAGGTCGGAGCGACAAACGTCGAGTTTCGCTACGGCGAGATGGAGGACATCCCTCTACCCGACGAGGCAGTGGATGTCATCATCTCCAACTGCGTCATCAACCTCTCACCAGACAAAAGCGCTGTCTTCGGTGAAGCCTACCGCGTGCTGCGGCCCGGCGGGCGGATGAGTGTCTCCGACATCGTGATCCACGGCGAACTTGCCCAATCCATCCGCGACAGGCTGGACATCTGGGCGGGTTGCATCGCTGGCGCGCTCGACGAGTCGGACTATCTAAACAAAATCCGCGCGGTGGGATTCGAGGAGATAAAAGTCCTGTCCCGTGACTATGTAAAGATCGGCAAGACCGCCGGGTGGGAAGACATGCAAGCACTACTGAGCAAAGCCGGGCTTTCGCCTCACGATCTCGACCATACAATCGCCAGCATCAAGGTCAAAGCCTATAAGCCAGCGTGAACTGGGCACCGGATGAGGTGTGTCGGTCAAGGCGAGATTAATAGTTGCCAGGCTCGCTCATATCATGCATCACTCGCCAAGCAACGCTGTTACCTGCCTGGCAATCACGGTTTCATCCATCGCCTCACCGACCAACATCTCCTAAACAACCCCATCGCGGCCGACGAAAAATGTGGTCGGGTAGCCACGTGGTCAGTAGAGGGAGACCGCGGCTCCCTCCTGGCCCAACAGGACCGGGAAGGTCAGTTCCAGGTCACCCACTTTTTCGTCACAAGGCCGGGTCGCGCCCCGCCAGAATATCATCAACCACTCGGCGCAGCATGGCCTCCGGCACAGCCCCGGAAATCACCCAGTGGTCATCAAAGATCATAGTAGGCACGGCGTGGACGCCGCGCGTCTGGGCCCCCGCCAGATTCCGTTCCACGGCCTGGCGAACTTGCTCGCTCCCAAAGTCATGTTCCCACCGTGCCAGGTCGAGTCCGACGTCGGCTGCGCAGCCGCGTAGCACATCGGGGTCGGCGATATTGTGCGTTTCGATAAGGTGCGCCCGTTGCAGCCGATCGAACATATCCCAATGGGCTATTTGCCCCATCTGGAACTCGGCAGCCTTGCAGGCCAGTAGACCGGGCATCGAGTAGGGGTAGGGAAAAGGCCGCCCACGCATCGCCTCCACGTTGATAACCTCCCCGTCAGGATGGGCGGCCGCGGCGGCCCAGTGGTTCATGATCTCTGCCTTGCCCTCCTCCGGGCTGCCGAATATGCGACTGATTGCGTCGGGCGTGGGAGCCAGAGCGAAACAGCGATGCTCCACCCGCACCTGCCCACTATGGTCCTTGACAACGCGTCGTAGCCTCACCGAGGCCAGGAAACTCCACGCTCAAAGCAGGTCGTGATAAAAAGTAATCGTCAGCATCTTTACCCCTTTCCATAGTGGTATGCCCCTATAGCCCCAATGCTCTCTTGATCGCCTCTGGCTTGTACCCCAGCACAGATTGGCGGCCATCCACCACCAGGGTGGGAAAAGAAACGGCGGGGTTCCAACGTTTAACCTGGGCCAGGACATTCTCCCGCTCCTGTCCATGTATCAGGTCTATGTAGATGTAATCGAATGACACTCCCTGGCTCTCCAAAAACTGCCTGGTTCGCTTACACCAGATGCAGGTGGAGATGGCATACAGCACCATGTGGTGCTCGTTACGCGAGCCGGACACATTACCTCTTGCCTGTGACACATTTACCTCCTAACACAATAATCGAGTTCTCGGACAAGGGTAGCAGAGCAGCCCAACCATGTTGGGTGTTGTTTGGCCCAAGACGGCCAAAACGATTGGCCTGCTACCCGTCAGAAAGTTACCTGCTCGACTTTCCGAGAAATCTCAATAGGTCAGTCTCTACTGATCAATCTGAAAACACCGCATCGAAAGCGTCCCGTAATGAAAGCCCTAATATACAAACTTTACAGTGCTCCCCTCCTCTTGCAACGCCGCCGCATATAGCATGGGCAAATAGTGATCATTCGTCGGCACCGCCAGGGCCGCCACACGCCCCCAGTTTTGGTAATGGACGAGCGGCGCGTGATCCCTGCGCAGCAAACTGGCCTTGACCTTTTCGTCAAACTCGACCGCCCACGCGCCTGGTTGAGCATTGAGGTCGGGGTAATCGTTGAGCCGTAGGTTGTGAGTGATGTTTCCGCTGCCGACGATCAACACACCCTCCTCCCGCAGCGGGGCCAATTCTTTCGCCAGGGCATAGTGGTACTCGGGCGGTTGGTCGTAATCAATGCTCAGTTGAAAGGTAGGAATATCGGCTGCGGGGTAGATCCGGCTCAAGATCGTCCAAGTGCCGTGATCCAGGCCCCAATCCAGGTTCCACCCTACCTTTGTCGTCGTGATGAGATTCTGTACCTCTCTGGCATACCCCGGAGATCCGGGGCAGGGGTACTGAAGATCATACATCTCCCGTGGGAAGCCGTAAAAGTCGTGGATCGTCCGGGGCCGGTCCATACCGGTCACCCAAGTGCCGCGCGTCAACCAATGCGCCGAGATTGCCAGGATCGCTTTGGGCCGGGGCAACTCTTCGCCCAGGCGCTTCATCTGGCGGGTAAAGGCGTTGGCCATGATCGCGTTTTCCGGCGAGCCGTGGCCCACGAATAGAACGGGCATTCTCTTTGTTTTTATCGAATCTGTGGTTTCTGCCATGTAAATTCCTTGCTGAAATCTCTTCTTCTCACAACGGATACGCAAAGCTCCGGAGCGATGCCAAATGGGCTACAATCAATAGCACCAAGATGGCCACAAACATATACCATTGGGCATGGAATCTCCTCAACGCCTTCTTAAAGTTGGGAGAAGCCTTGATAAACCTCATGACAACACCGGCAAACACCATCCAGCCTAGCAAGATGATCAATACCCAGTGAAACACAGAGGCAAATTGCCCAAGTAATGTCGCGTGGATCACGACGACGACGAGCGTGACAGCATTTCCTATATAATGCACATAGTGCCACGATTTTCTCATGCGGTTGAGCCAGGTCCATTGACTCTTGGGGGCAATTATCATCTGTACCAAATGAAGCATAACGTACAGATTCGCCACAAGAAACGCAATCGCAGCGATGGATCCAAAGTTGAGCCCCCAGGTAATATCTGCCGGTATTTCGTACATCATATTTCTATCCCTCCTAATCCTATTTCTTACTCACTCCAAAAGATCATAAAGCGCCTGACGGAGATAACCAAGGTAAAGCAGACGCTGAAGCGGTCCAATCAATTCTCTGAAGCGGCGGTAACGGGCCATTCTCTCCGCCCCTGACTTGTCACCGCCACTGTGACACAGATCAGAAAATAGAGTACGCTCGTACTCTACCACCTCCTGGGCCCAGTGGGCGTAGAAAGCCAGAGCCTCGGGCGTGAGGCCCAGATTCAGCAGGCCAGCCAGCACCAGGAGCACCTGAACCGCCTCCTCGTCGAATGTACCGGTCTTTGGGCAAGAGAGCACCAACCCCTTCTTCTCCAACTCTACCATCTGCTTTTCCGTCAAGCCGGCCTTCTCCGCTGCCTCTATTCGAGAGAGAGGGCTGAAGGTAGGGTCAAATGGTTCCGCGTACAGAGTCCGCTCCATGACAATGAAGCGATAGGTGGGATCCTCCTCCAACCGCTTGAGCAGGGCCTTGACTGTGCTAAGGGGAAGCCGGCGGTGGATGCGCAGTTCGACGATGAGCAGCAATCGTTCCAGGTTGGCAGGACAGTAGAGACGATGTCCACCAGGCGTGCGCTGGGGTACGATCAACCCCTCGCGCTCCCAGAAGCGGAGTTTGCTCACTGTGACCTCCGGGAAGCGTTCTTGCAAACGCTCCACGACCTGACCGATGGTAAGCAATGTTTCATTAGTATCCTGGTTCATTTGACCATCCCCTTGTCAATAACCTAAACCTCAATCCAGGTTCAGATTATAACACGAAGCGCACCACTTGTCAAGTAGGGGAGAGAAAGCCCGCAGGCCTCATGACGATGAGATGCGCTGATGGTAGCAACGGCGTGGCAGCGCGGAACAACCTGATGCCCACAGGCGCTTGACAAAATAGACCTAGTATATTATAATAATTATAAGTTAGGAAATACTATAAATTAGGAACAATCATAAATAACCTAGGGAGGAATAGTGATGCCAAGCAAAACAATCGAAGATGCAATGAACAAACAAATCAAGAATGAACTATACTCTGCCTATCTGTACCTTTCAATGTCGGCCTACTGCGAATCTGCCAACCTTGCGGGTTTTGCACATTGGATGCGCGTGCAGGCTCAAGAGGAAGTAGAGCACGCGATGAAATTCTACGATTTCCTCCCCAGCCGGGGGGGACGTGTGGTTCTCCAGGCTATTGACCAACCACCGGTCGAGTTCCATTCGCCTCTCAACGTTTTCGAGAAGACGCTTGAGCACGAGCAAAAAGTGACGGCGATGATTAACGACCTCTACACACTTGCAGTTCAGGAAAAAGATTATGCCAGCCAAGTCTTTCTACAGTGGTTCGTGACAGAGCAAGTCGAGGAAGAGAACAGCGCGACTCAAATCATAGAGACTCTAAAGATAATCGGGGATGAACACCAGGCTCTTCTCATGCTGGACAGAGAGTTGGGCAGGCGGGCCGCAGGAGCGTAATGTAGGCTTGGGGTCAGAGTTCCTGAAGTAAGACCAATTACAACACACTGCACGAGTTAGTGAAGAGAGCACATTGCTGGAACTAGACCCGGGGCTGGGAAAGAGCAAGTTTTCAACATATTAGCATAAATCACGCTCCACTTTAAGACGTTAAAGAACCCGGGCAAGACGACGGACAACCTGGGGGCCGCCGTCGCTGGCGAGACCTATGAGGTCGAGGAGATGTATCCTGCCTTCATAGCAGTAGCCAAATTACAAGAAGAAAAGGGGGCTGTTCTCTCCAACGGAGGAGCGATGGAGGCGGAGAAAATTCACGCCGCGATGTATGGCGAGGCCAAGGCCACGGTGGAGGCCGGAAAGGACGCTGAGGTGGGGCAGATTTACGTCTGCTCCGTATGTGGCTGGACCGGGGAGGGCGAACCGCCGGACGAGTGCCCGCTGTGCAAGGCCAAGAAAGAAAAGTTTGTCACCTTTTGATGAAAGGAAAGAAGTAACTGTGGATCAGAGACACTATACTCGCGCCAACATCTCAACCGGCGCCGACCATCTTCAACGATGCCAGGCGAGCGTCTCGATCTCGCACGAAACGCTCAATCCCCTCCAACACCCAATGTGGCGATAGATGCGCTTCGTCAACTACCTCGTCCAGTGTGCCACCAGTGCGCCAGCGATTGTCCCAATCGGCAGACAAAGCATACTCCTCAGCCACCTTGTTGAACAGCCAATCGTGCATCAACCAGCGTGCCTGGGTAGTGATAACGGTCGAATCGGCACAGTCGCTGGGCGAAAGCACTTGGCGGCGATACTTTTCCGGCTGAAGGGCGAATAGTTGCGGGCTGGTGGCACAGACTATCTTTACATTGAGGCCCCGCTTCTCTAACTCTGGCAAGACATAAACGATACTAACCATGGCACTGGTCCCCTGCACAATCAGCACCCCGCCGCGTGGCTGGTCGGCCCGATAATCACGCACCACGTATGCGCCGCGAGCGGCCTCAAAGTGTGACGGCATGCCCAACTTGTCACGGTCCGGGATTTTTATCGCCGGGCGGGTCAGATGCAGAGCGACAATCGGCGCGGCTTGTTCGAGTCCCGCGCCCAAGAGCACCGGCACTTCGTTGTGTTCCCACGGATGCAGATTGATGACAGCCCCTTTAGGAAAGAGTTGTGTCACGCCAGGTGAGAAAATGCCAAAGTGCGTGCGGCTATCGTCGGCCGTCTCTGGCCCGGAATGGCCGGCTATCCAAATCACCTTGCCCACTTTCCACTGACAGTCTTGCGCAAGCTGACTGAACAAGCGCATCATACCATACTTGAGGTAGGAAAACGATCCGTACGTCGAACAGGCTCCCCAGAAACCATCAAATACCTCTTCCAAGTTGGGAGCAAAGTTGACCGTGGCCATACCTACCAAAATGCCAGCGTTAGCAAACTCGGTGATCTCCTGCGGCAGCAGCACACCCTCTGGAGTGCCGTATCGTTCGTACCAACCATATCCGGGAAAATCACCATAGCCCTTGGCAAAGCCGCTGACATTCGTTGAGCCTGCCAGATCGGCCGAGCAGGCTAGAACCAACGGCCGGCCATACTCCCGCGCGCCGAACGCATTGACCCACCCACCCCATTTGGCGAGCGCCGCTCGATTGGCAATCGTCGTACCCGGTTCGACGTACAGTTCAGCCGGGTAATTGCGATAATCATACAACCGCTCATCCTGATAGGGAGTACCGCGCCCACCCAGTTGGAACGATGGTATCTCCTGGGGTACGCTATCGCCCAATGCCACCAATGTATCGGCCAGGTAATCTATCAGATTCGGGTCTTGATGGAGTACACCTATCACGACCCTCAAATTAGCCTCGAACTCGGCCCGTTGTTCGGCGGGACTGTCAGGCGCAGCACCACCAAAATTGGCGAACGTTACACCATACTTTTCAGCAAACGGCCGTTTGGTTTCCCAAAACAACTCACAATTGATTTTGTGCGGCGAACCGTGCGACAGGTTATCGTACTTTAGGTAGTCACGTCCCTTGCGCGTCTTGACCCAGGTGACACTGGGCACACGATCGGGGTTGTCCTCAAGCATCATGGACAGGATAGCCTGCGTCACCGGCCCCCACTCACTGCCAGACTGTGCGCTGAACACACGCCATCCGTGCGACTCGAACCACTCGGTGGGGGTGCCATAGACAGCGCTGCTAACAGGATGATCATCAATGCCAAAGTCGTTCCAATCCACCACATAGTATAGATTGTCCAGACCCAATCCCCAGGCCGAGTTCAGCGTCTCATGAGTACCGCCGGGCGTCAGGCCCGCCTCACCCTCAAAGATAAACACCTTCACGCCCTCGGCCCCGGCCCGCTTGAGCGCCAGCGCCACGCCAGCAGCCGCCGGGCTTCCGTGCCCCGATGGCCCGGTGTTGAACTTGAGGAACAGCGTCTTGCCCTCCATCTCGGCGTGCCCCGACAATCCGCCGCGACGCCTAAAGTTCAGCAGGTCTTCCCAGTACAAGGCACGTTCTTCGGGATTGGGGATGGCATAACGTTCGTCACCGGTCTGCTGGTATTTGATGCGCAGCGCCTCGTTGAACACAGCCAGTGTGCAGTAGAGAAGGGGGATCGTGTGGCCTGCACCCAGAATAAACCGGTCGCCGAATCGCTTCTCAGGATGGCGGATATCCCAGCGCATACAACCACTGAGCAGCGTGACGATCAGGGCATGTGCCTTGGAGCGTGACCCGCCGGGGTGACCACTCTGGCGGTAGTTGAGGATCAGATCAACGAGTTGGTCAACCATATCCTTGGTCTTCTCCCAGTGGTCAAAGTGTTGGGCCAGCTCCTCGTAGCGTTGGGCAATACGCTCTTCAGTAACGTGATTCATATTGGATTCCTTTCATTTGGCATGCTACGGCAGCGGGTCGTGTGATGCGCTTGAACGCTAACAAGTAATATGGTATAATAATAGCAGTAGAACTGTAGTCAGGAGGGTACGATGACTGAGTGTATGTGGTGCATCCCCAACTCGCTGACAGTTTATGATATCCTGTTTGGCATCGTCGTGCTCAGCGGCATTGTGTCATTCAGCGTTCTGGCAGCCCGCGCTGAGGCGCAGATGTGGCGTGCGATCAACCGTTCCAACGGGGAACGCCGGGCATTACAGCGCCAGATCACGCTGGGGAAATCACACCTCCGCTAATCACGAGCAACCCCAGACCTTTATCTAACGTCCACCTCTACCCCAGACAGTTCCTCAATCAACGTGACCAAAGTGGAATGGTCGAGTTCGGCCTTGCCGGTCGCCACCAGCGATCCATAGAACTCATGCACCAGGCCGGTGGCGGGCAGCGGCACGCCATACGTCCGCCCCGTTTCCAGGGCAATCTTTAGATCCTTGTGATGGAGACGAGCCTTGAACCCCGGTTGAAAGTTGCGGTTCAGAAAGCGCTGGCCGTGCACATCCAGGATCCGGCTCTGTGCAAAGCCGCCCAGGAGCGCCTCCCGCACTCGGGCCGGGTCCACTCCCGCCTTTGTTGCCAGTACCAACGCCTCACTGATAGCCTCGATGGTCAACGCTACCACAATCTGATTGCACGCTTTGGTCACCTGGCCCGCGCCTGCATCCCCAACGCGGACGATGTTCTTCCCCATCGTCTGGAACACCGGCAGAACCCGGTCGAACACCTCTGGTTTACCCCCGACCATGATAGAGAGCGTGCCTTGTCGAGCGCCGACATCCCCACCGGAGACAGGCGCATCCAACATCTCGACCCCCAATTGCTCCGCCTTGGCCGCCAGGTCCCGCGCCACTACAGGTGAGATGGTGCTCATATCCACGATGACCTTGCCTCGGCTGACCCCTTCGAAGACACCACCAGGACCTTCCACCACCTGTAACACGTCCGGTGAATCAGGCAAGCACAGCAGGATGATCTCTGCCCGTTGAGCCACGCCCTTGGGGGAGCCGCCATCCTCCGCCCCGGCCACGGCCAGCTCTTCCACCGGCCCGTGGCTGCGGTTGTGCACCACCAACGGGAAGCCCGCTTTTAACACGTTGAGGGCCATGGGTTTTCCCATGATGCCCAGCCCGATAAATCCTACCGTTGGTTTGTTCATTATGACCTCCTGACTGTGAGGTGATTTAAGATACTACTCACTTGCTGGCGGAGATTGCTTCGCTACGCTCGCAATGACGTCCTTGCAAAGACCCGCCAGGGGACTCCCCCTATGGGACACCCCCGAGACGAAGGCCTGGAGCAAGAACAAAAGCGTTGGCATAATACACCAATCCCGTTAATCCGTGTTTGGGACAAATCGCTGGCGAGGGATGAACATCCCATCGCCGGGACGACCCACAAAGACACCGTTCTCAACCACGAAACGCCCCCGTTGTAAAACATGGCGTGGCCAGCCCTGTACCTCCCAACCGGCATACGGTGAGATGTCGGTGCGCATGTGCAAAGATTGGGCGTCCAGAGTTTTGCGCTTCTCCAGGTCAAAGATGACCACGTCTCCGTCGCTGCCAGGAACCAGGGTGCCCTTGCGCGGGTAAAGGCCGAAAAGGCGCGCCGGATCAGTAGCCGTCAACCGCACCCAATCAGACAGGGAAAGGCGGCCCTGACCCACACCGCAATGGTAAAGCAACCCCATCCGTGTTTCAACCCCCGGTAACCCGTTGGGAATGAGCGCGAAATCATCCCGCCCGCGCGCTTTCTGCTCCCGTGTGAAAGCGCAATGATCAGTACCGACAGTCTGGATCGTGCCCGCAGCCAGTGCCGCCCAAAGCGCGGCCTGATTGTTACACTCTCTCAGCGGAGGAGAGAGGACATATCCGGCAGCAGTGTCGAAATCCTCGCCCTCGTAGACCCGCTCGTCGAGCAGGAGGTACTGGGGGCAGGTCTCGCCAAAGGCCACCTGGCCGCGGGCCTGGGCACGCCGCAAAGTCTCCACCGCGCGCGCACAGGTCATGTGCACGATGTAGATGGGTGCCGAGGCCGCCTCAGCCAAGGCCAACGCCCGCTCCGTCGCTTCGGCCTCGGCCACCTCTGGCCGCGTGAGCGCGTGATAACGCGGCGCGGTCTGGCCGGCGGCCCGGCAGGTAGCGACTAACTCGTCAATCAAGTGCCCATTCTCGGCGTGCACGTTAACGAGTGCGCCCAGATCCCTGGCGCGCTCAAGCACGCGGAACAACTGCGTGTCGTCCAGCATGACGATGCCCTTGTACGCCAGCAGAGCCTTGAAACTGGTGACGCCCCGTTCGACGACGGCCGCCATTTCCTCGATCACGTCCGGGCGCGGGTCGGCGATGAGCATGTGGAAACCATAGTCAATGACGGCCCGGCCTGTCGCCCTGGCCTGCCATGCATCGAGTGCCTCCAACAGGTTAGCATAACCACACTGCTCGGCGTAGTTGATGACGGTCGTCGTGCCCCCGCAAGCGGCGGCGATGGTGCCGGATTCAAAGTCATCGCTAACGGCCAGATCCGGCCCCAGAGACAGAGCCAGGTGAGTGTGAGGGTCAATCCCACCCGGCAGCACCAGACAGCCGGTGGCATCTATCACCCGCTCGCCTGCAAGCGTCAGGGGATGTGCCACGGCAGCGATTTTTTCGCCAATAATCCCGACGTCGGCTGGGAAGACACCCTCCCCCAGCACCAAAGTGCCGCCTTTGATAACAATCTCCATGGTCAGATCTCCAAATCTGAAATCCACAAATCTCAAATCAAAACGATCCCGTTTTGGGGACAAAGACTCACGCACAGCCCACAACCCACGCAGCGCTCAGAACGGATCCAGGTGCTGCCATCTTCTTCGAGTGGCGCCTGCTTGAAGCAGATCTTTGAGCACAGGCCACAGTTTGTGCACTTCTCTGGGTCAATCACGGCCCGGGCGTCGTAGCGCATCTCCGCTTGCGCCACCCTGCGGTGGGTGAGGCCGCGGAGTACGTTGATGTCCCCAAGACCCCGGCCGGCCAGGTGCTTGCGCAGTTGACCCTCGACCCGGTCAAAAACTTGCAGACCACGCAACATGGGCGCGGCCACCATCCCCACTGCCGTCCCGCCGACCATCGTCACCTCGACCACATCCTCAGCCTTGTTCACCCCACCCACGCCAACCACCGGCAGGTCCACAAAGCGGGAGATTTCGTACACATACTTGACCAAAACCGGCTTGATGGCCGCGCCCGAAAGATAGCCACTCCCATCCGCGCTACCCATACTGGGCAACCCAGTCTCCACATCCACCACGAGAACCGGGCCGATGGAATCCATCGCCGCCACTGCATCTATCCCAGCCGCCGCCAGTTCCTTGAGCACCTCCTCCAGCCGGGGCATAAAGGGACACAGTTTCACCATCAACGGAAGACTGACCCGGGGACGGACCAGTTTCACAGCGCGGATCAAATCGTCGGGGTCATAGTCCACCAGAGAGATGGCGTCGGGGCCGCGTTTGGCGATCTCCTCGGCCATGTCAGCAGCCTCCTGGGGGGTGACATAGTTCTTGGCAATGCTGGCAACCAGCACAAAGTCCCGCTCGCGGAGGGCTGTGATCTCTTCCAGCCACTGCTCAAAACCAATATCCGACCAATCGGCGTTCATCAGGCTGCTGCGCCCGGTTTTGGCGATAAAGGGGTTGGGTGAGGTAGCCGGTTGGGGACGGATGCCCTTGGTGAACATGATGCCGATGCTGTGCTCGGCAGCACGGCGGATACGGTCGGCACTGCCGGTCAAAGGCCCCTCGGTCAGCGCCAGCGGGTTGCGCAGCGTATGGCCCAGAAAATCTACTGTCAGGTTCACTTCACTCGGTTGCATTTGCTTCTCCTTTCGTAACTCGCCCGCTCCCGCTGGATTTTCAAATCCAGCGGTTCAGCGGATAGAACCAAGCGGATTTGACCGCTTCTGGCCTGTAAAGTGCCGCTGCTCGCTGCCAAGAGGCTTGGATTTGGCAATCCAAGCCAAGCAGGATGAGATGTCAAGTAGTTACTTTGTTTTCGCATCACGTGCAGCGGCGATCTTTTCAGGGGTAATGGGCAGGCCACAGACCCGCACACCCACGGCGTCATAGATCGCGTTGGCGATGGCTGCGGCTGTGGGGGACATCGGTAACTCACCCATACCTTTAGCGCCATAAGGCCCCTCGGGATGCGGGTCCGATACACTAACAGTCACCATCTCCGGCATATCGGCGACCCTCGGCAGGCCAAGCCTGGCGTAGCGATCGGTCACGGGGCGACCAGCCTCGAGGCGAAATTCCTCGCTGAGGCCATATCCCAGCCCCATCAGGATGCCACCCTCAATCTGGCCTTTGACACCCTGGGGGTTGATCGGCTCGCCCACGTCGGAGGCAGAGATGACCTTTAACACCTCAACTTTGTTGGTCTCCTCGTCCACAGCCACGATGGCGGCCTGCGCAGCGAACGAGTAGGCAAAGTGCAAACGGGTCTTTTCTGGATCCTGCGCCAGTGCAGGATCAACGTACTCTGGCACGGGGTAGGTCTGGGGTGCGACGTAGGCATACTCGCGCTCAAAGGTCCTGCCCGCAGCCGCGGCTTTGGTTGCCAGTTCGTCCAGGGTGGTGAGCGGTTCACCGCCGTCCACCAGGCGGAAGACCCCATTGGCCAACTCGACTTGGCCGGGGGGCATGTCCAGTTCCTCCGCTACGGCAGCGCACAGATCAGCCCGCAGTTCCAGCGCAGCCTGGTAGACTGCGTTGCCGGTCACAAAAGTCTGGCGGGAAGCAGTGGTCATCCAGCCGGAGGGGTCCTCGGCGGTATCCCCCACGTGCAAACGAATACGGTTAAAGGGCACCCGCAGGGTCTGCGCCGCGATCTGCACCATCACGGTGTCTGAACCCTGCCCCATGTCCATAGCCCCCTCGCGCAACAGGATGCTGCCATCGGATTGTAAGATCAAGTGAGCGCCCGCGCCATCCTCCATCCCTGATCCCAACCCAACGTTCTTGTAGGACGTGGCGAACCCGACCCCGATCCGCTTGCCGGGCGGTGGCGCGGGTATCCCGGACTCGGCCAAGGCCTCGCGCACCGCCTCCAACGTGGGGCGAGCGCCAACGCTGTGCTGAAGCAGATGCCCGGTGATGGTCACATCCCCTGCGTCGAGGATGTTCTTGAGCCGGAACTCTACCGGATCCATCCCCAGCGCCTCGGCCAACCGGTCCATCTGCGCCTCGGCGGCAAAGGTTGCCTGGGGATTGCCAAAACCGCGAAAGGCACTGCCGTGTGGATTGTTGGTGAAAGCGCCGTACACATCTACCTTGACGTTGGGGACGTTATAGGGGCCGCACGAAAAGGTCGCGGAGCGGAAAAGCACTGCGTCGGTGGCGGACGCGTACGCGCCGCCGTCGCCATAGATCTCCACCTCGGCAGCGACCAGTCTCCCGTCGTGGGTAACACCGGTGCGGTAGCGCAGCCATTCCGCGTGACGCTTGCCCGAAGCGAGGAGGGATTCTTGCCGCGTCCATACAAACTTTACCGGGCGACCGGTCTTTACCGCGCCCAGCGCAGCGACGATCTGAACAGTAATGTCCTCTTTCCCCCCAAACCCTCCGCCCATCGGCATGTGGATCACGCGGACTTTTTCAAGCGGCCAGTCGAGGACGGCGGCGATGTCCTCCTGGTCGTGGACCGCACTCTGGCTGCCTACGTGTACCGTTACCCCCCCTACCCTCCCCGAAGCGGAGGTGAGTTCCACCTCGGGTACAGCCAGACAGGCCTCGGGTTCCAGGTAGGCGTGTTCGATGGATGGGGTAGAATACTCTCCCTCAATAATCACATCCGCCTCGGCAAACCCCGCTTTTACGTCACCCTTGCGGATGGTAATGTGGCAAACCAGATTACCATCCGCATTATCTTTGTGAATGACAGTTGCACCCTCGGCGAGCGCCTGCTGGGGGTTCTCAATCACCGGTAGAGGCTCGTATTCAACCTGGATGAGGGACAGTGCCGCTTCGGCTTCAGCCTCGCTCTCCGCGTATACAGCGGCCACGACCTCGCCCAGGTAACACACGTGGTCCTCAGCAAAGACCGGCTGATCCTTGCGGATGATACCAAACCGGTTCCTGCCGGGCACGTCTTTAGCGGTGAGCGCCGCCACCACGCCAGGCGCGCCCTCGGCGGCCGAGGTGTCCACACGTAACAGGCGGGCGTGGGGATACGCAGCCCGGAGCACTTTGGCGTGGAGCATACCCTCTACGTGGAGGTCAGCAGAGTACTTTAGCCGTCCGGTGGCCTTGTCCACGCCGTCCACTCGCGCCACCCCACGCCCGACAACCTGATCTCCGGCTGGCCATAGTTCGCTGACCAACACCTCGTTCACGCCATCACGGAGCAAACACCCCGCCTCTTGAATGGCGGCAATGATGGGCCTGTAGCCCGTGCAGCGACACAGGTTATGCTTGAGGGCCTTTTTGATCTCGCCCAGCGATGGATCTGGGTTCCTGTCCAACAAGGCCTTACCCACCATCACCAAACCCGGCGTGCAGAATCCGCACTGGATGGCACCCTCTCGCACCATCGTATATTGGAGAGGGTGCAAGAGGTCATCCTCGACCAATTCCGGCGACAATCTCGGGGCAAGACCCTCGACAGTCTCCACGCGACACCCATCCATACGCTGCATCTTTAACAAGCAAGATCGCCTGGCTTTGCCATCCACGATAACCGTGCATGCCCCGCACGTTCCCTCCGCACAACCATCTTTGGTGCCTGTCAAGCCCAACTCCTCCCGTAGAAAGGTGAGGAGCGACATCTCGGGATCAACCTGGGGCTCAATGGCCTGCCCGTTCACATTCAAGTGGATTTTTATTTTCTCCGACACTGATCTTCCTCCATTGCAAAAGCAGAGCACTACAACAGATAGAGAAAAAAACGGAAAGAGGCACTATGTAGTGACAATCTGGATAGCATCCTCCGGGCACCGGCGCACGCACTCACCGCACAGATCACAGATCAGCGGCCGTTGGCGTTCCTCGTCCCAGAACAAAAGATCACACACCTGGACACAGAGACCACAACCAGTGCACAACTCCCAGTCAAAGACCGTCTTGTCTCCCTCACGCGCCAGGGCGGCGGTGGGGCAGGCATCCACGCAACGCGCCTCGTCGCAATGCGTGCAGACCCTGATCTCAAGGGCCAGCACATCGCGGCGGAGAACCTGGATGCGCGCCCGCGCCGGGCCAAAAACACCCTCGTGGGCAAAAGCACACACCTGCTCGCAAGTGCGGCATCCAACGCAGTCTTGTAGGTCAACCTCGACGTGTGCCATACTCTCCCCTTGAGAAACCAGGTTTTTTCCTAAAAACCTGGTTTCTTGCCCACCAACGGATAAAGCCCCAACCGCTCCCACGTCTCTGCCGTGGGCCAGCCCCGCGCATCCCATCCCCGCAGGTGGTAATAACGATCCAGCAGCCAATCCTGATCGGCGCGGGAGAGAGCGTGACCAGCACCCATCCCATCCGGCATAGGCATCTCTGCAAAGCGTCGGGGCAGATAGTCTGACCGGCGGGCGATGCCAATCTGGGCGTTAAAGGCCCGGTTGACATTCCAAATGCGCTCACCCATCGCACACAGCCGTTCGTAGGACCACTTTTCGCCGCTGGCTGCGCTGAGGAGATGCGGAAGGTCATCTGTGAGCAAACCAATGCCATACGGGAACTGGCACACCCCCAGGCACTCTTGCGCCGCCTTCTCATCCTGTTGTCGTTTGACAAACTCGGCTTTCTGCTCCAGGCTGAACCAGGGCAACACGCCTGACGTCTCGCGGCCCAGGGGTGAGGTACGCAGGTGACAGGCCCCCCGGTCAGAGGTCATATAAGCCAGAGCCATGCCAGGCGACACGCGCGGATCGTAGGCCGGGAACTCTAACCCTTTGACATGGGGAGCCAGGCCAGGGAAACCCAACGCCTCTCCCGCCACAAGCGCACCTTCGGCCAGGATGTCACCGACCCCCTCACGCCGCGCAATTCGACGGAGCAAATCAATGACCATGTCGCCCCGGGGCATCGAAGGAGACAGCCCTATCTCGTCCCACGGGATCAAACCCTCGTCAGCAGCGCCGAGCACCATCCCCACCACCACACCGGCCGAGATGGTATCCATCCCAGCCTCGTTGCACAAGAGATTGGCATGAATGATAGCCTGAGGATCGTCAACGAGACAGTTCGCCCCGAACAGCGCGGCAGTCTCGTACTCCGGGCCTTCAATCGCGCCTTGATCCCCGCCGGTCTGCAACCTTGTGCCCTTGGAACAGGCCATCGGACAGTTGGCGCAAGCCAGGCGGGTCTCTACGAGTTCATCAAAGACGAGCGAGTTGATCCGCTCAACTCCCTCGAATACTCCCCGCGTAAAGTTGGCCACCGGAACGATCCCCAACGTGTGGAGACCATCCAGCGATCCCAGCGTCCCGTGCTGCCGTTTGTGGGGGACCCACTCGTTTTGAAATATCTGTTTCAGGGCTGCGTCCACAGCGGCCATAAACGTCTCAGGATCGGCAACCGGCAGGGTGCGCGTGCCACGGACAGCAATGGCCTTGACCCCCTTGGAACCGAGGACAGCGCCCAGCCCGCCGCGCCCGAGTTGGCGCGAATAATCGTTGCCCACACAGGCGAACTTGACCAGTCTCTCGCCGGCCGGCCCGATGCTGGCGATGCAAAAGCGCGGGTCGCCCAATTCATCCCGCAGAGCCGTTTCGGTCTCATAGATTGAGCGGCCCCACAGATGAGATGCGTCGAGGAACTGCACATCGTCATTGCGGATCACCACCGCCACGGGCCGGGGCGATTGGCCCTCTAAGATGACAAGGTCGTGGCCAGTGAGTTTGAGTTCCGGTCCAAAGTGGCCGCCCGCGTTGCTGTCCAGGTAAATCCCCGTCAGCGGCGACTTGGTGACCACTTCATACCGAGACGCGGCGGGGGTCAGGGTGCCATTGAGCGCCCCAGGAGCGATAAAGACCTTGTTTCCTGGTCCCAGGGGGTCTACCTGCGGGGCGACCTCGCGATACAGATAGTAGGCAGCCAGACCTTTACCACCGACAAAAGCCCCGGTCACTTTGGCCGTGATATCCTCGACCGTGGCCTGGTAGTGAGCCAGATCAATGCGTAGCAGGTGCTGGAACCAGATCATGAGACGGTTTCGAACCACTCCGGCGTGACTGCTTTGCGCCAGCGTGGCCCCTGCTCAGGCCAGCCCGCGTTCAACAGGTCGCGCGTCTCAATCCCTGCCCGGCTCACCAGGTCCGCCGTCGCATCGCGTGCCCGGTCGAGGACGGCAGTCTCGTCCATCGTGAGCACCTGGCGGTTTTCCATAACCACCTGGCCGTCCACGATGGTCGTCACCACGTCGTGCCCGCGTGCACTGTAGATCAACTTGCTGACAATCTGGTGATCGAGCATCAGGTGCGGTTGATAAAAGTCTACCAGAATGATGTCGGCACGCTTGCCTGGCTCCAGGCTGCCTACCCGGCTCTCCAGCCCCAGCACCCTGGCTCCATCCAGCGTGGCCATCTCCAAAACATCCTCCGCCGTTAGTACCTCGGCATCGAGATGTCTGGCCTTTTGCAGCATCGCGGCCATCTTCATCACCTCAAAGAGGTCGTAGGTATAACTAGCCGCGCCGTCAGTGCCCAGGCCCACCGTCACGCCCAGCGCCCGCAGTTCCGGGACCGGCGCGGCGCCATAACCCAGGTGCGCGTTCGCCACCGGGCAGTGCGCAATTCTACAATCGGTCTCGGCTACCAGTTGTATCTCACGCGGCGACAGCCACACAGCGTGAATGAGAATAGAGCCCGGCCCCGTCAGGCCAATCTCGTGCACGTGCTCCAAATCACGCATAGCATAGTGCTTCAACGAGCGCGAGACAATCTCCGCCCAACCAGCCACGTGGGTCGCCAACTGCAGCCCTTGCTCCCGCGCCATCTCGATAGTTTTGTCCATCAAGCGGTCGCTGATGTCCTCGGTCGAGCCAGGGCCAAGGGCAACCACTGTGCGCCCCTTTTGATGCCACCGATCAATAAAGACGTGCGCTGCCTCGATCAGTTCATCCTCACGCCTGATCATCGCCATATCCTCATAAGCAACGTGCTCACCGGCGAAGGACTGATCAAGCAAACCATAGACCACGTGATGCCGCATACCCGCATCCCGGAAAACCCTGGCCACCCGATGAATGTTGTCGAAATCAGTGTGCAGGTACCAATGATCAGAGACAGTAGTCGTGCCGCTTTTGATCATCTCCAGGGCAGCGATCTGCGCGCCAATCTCAGCGTGCTCTGGCCCGATATGGGACGAGATGGGAAAATTAAAACGCCAGTTCCAGGGATCAAAGTGCATGTCGTAGCCGATCCCCTCAATGAGCGCCTGGTAGACGTGGGTATGACAGTTGATCAGGCCAGGCAGCGCGACCTGCCCCTGGGCGTTTATCACCTTTTTGGCTGAGGGTAGTCTACCTTGAGGAACCAGATTTTTTCCGAAAAACCCGGTTTCTTCAATACTGACAATTTTCCCCTCATTGACGGCAATACTCCCCCGGCGCAACTCGCGGCGCGGACCATCCATCGCAATGATAGCAGCGTTATCAATGCGAAGATCAAGCATCACTCCATCGGCGTTGAACTTGTCATTGGTCATTCATCAAACCTTCTCGTAAGGTTTAGCCACGTAAGCCGGTGGTTCGGCCCGTCCCATTGCGCCAACCAAGGCAATGATGGTCAGTATATAGGGCAATGTTCTCAAGAACTGCGGGGCGATTGGTACGTTGGCCGCCTGGGCCGAGGCCTGAAGCGCATCGGCAAAGCCAAAAAGCAGACAGGCAAACAATGCCCCCCAGGGATTCCAGCGGCCAAAGATCATGGCCGCAAGACCGATAAAGCCGCGCCCGGCCGTCATCAGTTTGACAAATTGAGCGAGATACGAAACCGACAAAAACGCGCCGCCCAAAGCAGCCAGGAACCCACCGATCAAAACACCGGCATAACGCATCAGATACACATTGACGCCGACGGTTTCGGCCGCACGCGGGTTCTCTCCAACTGCACGCAACCTCAAACCAAACGGCGTCTTGAAAAGAACAAACCAACTAGCAGGAACCATGATCAAACAAATATAAACCAACGGGCTTTGCTCTCCCAGGATCGGCCCAATCACCGGTAAGTCGGCGAGGATCGGGACGCGCCATTCGGGGATGCGCTCGACAATGGGGGAGATCCCCTGCGAGCCAAACAACTTGAGGAGCAAGAAACTAGGCAGGCCCGCCCCCAATATGTTGATCCCGGTACCGACAATCGCCTGATCTGCGCGCATATTGACGCACATAAACGCGTGGATGAGGCTGGTCAAAAGGCCAGCAGCAATCGCACACAAAACACCCAACCAGGGATTTCCTGTATAGTAGGATCCAACGACCGCTGCGAAAGCGCTGATCAGCATAATGCCTTCCAGGGCGATATTCAAAACGCCGGAGCGTTCAGAAAAAATCCCGGCCAACGCAGGGTACAGGATGGGTGTCGCAGATCGAATCGCGGCTGCAAACAGAGTTATACTGAGTACTTGTGACCAGGCTTCCATAGAATGCCTCCTGATGGGTAAAGATGGGTTGCGTGACAATCACGTTTCACTCTTTACTCTTCTCCTTGCGTGAACCAAGGCGGGTGACCGCACGCTCCAGAATCGGGTGCAGGGTCTTGTTCGTAGCGGTAAAAAAGATGATCAAGGCTGTCAGAACGAGCACGATGTCCTTGCTGATCTGGGCAATGGCCTGCATCGTTATGGACCCACTCCTCAACACACCGAACAGGAACGCGGAAGCAACTACACCAAGCGGGTGAAGCAGCCCCAGCAAGGCCACCGCGATCGCGTCCCATCCGTAGCCAGGCGAGAAGGCGGCGTAGAACTTGTAATGGACTCCTAACACCTCCACAGCGCCCGCCATACCGCCAAGCGCGCCACTGAAGAACATAGCCAAGACCATCATCCGCCCCGGTTTGATGCCCGCGTACTCAGCAGCATCAGCGTTGAAACCTACCGCGCGCATCTTGTATCCCAGGCGGGTCTTGAACAGGAAGAACCAGACCAGAACCACCACCCCTAATGCAATAAAGATGCCCCCACTCAGACGTGTGCCCTCCCAGATGCGAATCAATTGCGCCGTTGGCAGGATGTCGGGCGAGACCGGCAACTCACTGTCCGCCTTCATCGGGCCACCCACTGCGATCATGTACGAAGCAACCTCAAAGACGATGTAATTCAGCATGATCGTCGTAATCACCTCGTGGATCCTATAACGCGCCTTGAGATACCCCGGAATGGCCCCCCACAGCCCACCAACGATCGCGCCGCCCAGTATTGCCAGGGGCAGATGGATCACCTTTGGTAATTCCCAGGCATACCCGATGTACGCCGCCATCATACCCCCCAGCACGATTTGCCCTTCCACGCCCATATTGAACAGTCCACAGCGAAAACCCAGGGCCACAGCCAGCCCGCCAAAGATCAGGGGGGTGGTCGAGAGCAGAGTCTCGGATATGTAACGCTTTGAGCTAAAAGCACCCTTGAATAAAGCGCTATAGGCCGCAACCGGGTCTTCTTGGAAGACCAACAAAAACAATGCCCCTGCAAAAAACGCCAGGAGAACCCCCAATACGAACTGCACGGGGCTGATGAGTGCCATTAGGGACCGCTGCCTTTTTTCCCTCAAAGACTGTGAATTTTTAACCATCATAAACACCGCCCGATTTGACATTTGACGTGTGTCATTGGTCATTCTCCTCGACATGACTGCCGGCCATCAAAAGCCCCAAAATCTCGGGACTGGCCTGGCCGGCTTCAAATGAGCCGACTATCTCTCCTTCGTACATGACCAGAATCCGGTCGCTGAGATCAAGTATCTCTGTCAGTTCCATAGAGATCAACAGGACTGCCTTATCCTGGTCTCGTAATTCAATCAGCCTGTTATGCACAAATTCGATGGCCGCTACATCAAGCCCACGCGTAGGTTGTGCAGCGATGAGCACCTGGGGATCTCGTCTCAATTCGCGGGCCACGATCACCTTTTGCTGGTTGCCTCCAGATAGAGTGCGGGCCGATACGTCTGTCCCTGGCGTACGCACGTCAAACATCGCGATGGATTCACGCGCAAACCGGTCAGCCTCGGCATAGTCCAGCACCGGCCCTCGGGTAAAGGGATGCAAATCCTCGAAACCCAGCAAAAAATTGTCCACCAATGAAAAATCCATCACCAATCCACGACGCTGCCGATCCTGGGGAATATGTCCCAGGCCCGTGTACATCCGTTCTCGCGGAGTCAGGTCTGTAATATCCACGTCGTTCAAAGTGACCTTGCCAGAATTACTTTTTCGTAAGCCGGTTATCGCTTCGACCAGTTCCGCCTGTCCATTCCCAGCCACACCGGCGATGCCCACGATCTCGCCCGCCCGCACCTGGAAGGATACGTCCCTGAGGGCAGGCAATCCTCTTGCATCGTCGGCAAATAGATTATCCACCCGCAGATTGACATCCCCCGCCTCGTGTTCCTCTTTCGCCACGCGGAGAACGACATCCCGGCCAACCATCATTCTGGCCAGGTCCGCCTGGCTAACATCTTTCGTTTCAACCGTGTCCACCACCCGGCCATCCCGTAAGACCGTTACCCGGTCTGTGATCTCCTCGATCTCCTGCAACTTGTGGGTGATAAAGACAATCGTATGACCTGCCTCCCGCAGAGAACACATAATGGCGTACAGTTCCTCAACCTCCTGGGGAGTCAGGACGGCGGTGGGCTCATCCAGGATCATGATTTCAGCGCCCCGTGAAAGCGTTTTCAGAATCTCGACCCGCTGCTGCATCCCGACCGGGATATCACGGATCAACGCATCCGGGTCTACCTTCAGACCGTAACGCTCAGACAGATCAACCACTATTGCTTTCGCCTGTCGAATATCAAGTTGTATGCCCTTTCTGGGCTCGTTCCCCAGGACGAGATTTTCGGCGACGGTGAAAACAGGCACCAGCATAAAATGTTGGTGCACCATACCAATCCCGTGCCCAATGGCATCGAGACAACTTGCAAACTGGACGAGTTTTCCATCCAGCAAGATTTCCCCTTTGTCTGGAGTGGCCAACCCGGAGAGGATGTTCATCAGGGTAGTCTTGCCAGCACCGTTTTCCCCCAGCAAGCCGTGAATTTCACCCTTTTCAACTTCCAGACAGACGTGGTCATTTGCCAGGACACCCGGGAACTGGCGAACGATGTTTCTCATTTCGACGGCTGTGGTCAAGGGCCTACTCCTTTCTCGTGTTAGAGAAACCAGGTTTTTCGGAAAAAACCTGGTTTCTCTCTCATTTCATACTAGAGTTCCGGCGGTGTGAACGCCTCCAGTTCGTCGAGCGTCGCTGGCGGCGCGACCTCGCCGTCAATGATCATCTGCTCGAGGTTTTCTACCTGCTCCAGGATGTCGGCTGGCACGTTCTTGCCGGTGGTCGGCGCGATGCCAATGCCACCCTCCGCCACGCCGTAGCGGTAGGAACCACCCTTGAACTCGCCGTTGACGATCATCTGCCCTACGTCGTAGACACCCGCGCCCAGTCCCTTCATCATAGAACTGATGACATTGTCCGGCGCCAGATAGTTCTGATCCCGATCCACGCCGATGACCATCTGGTCACGCTCCACAGCGGCGTCAATCACGCCGGTGCCGGTAAAGCCGGCAACCTGGAAGACAACGTCGGCCCCCTGGTCGTACTGGGCCAACGCCAACTCCTTCCCCTTGGCCGGGTCGTTGAACGCGCCCGCGTAGGAGACGAGCACTTCCATGTCGGGGTCAATCGTCATCACGCCAGCACGATAGCCCGCTTCGAACTTTTTGACCACGTCCGTCTCCATGCCGCCGACGAAACCAACTTTGCCGGACTCGGTCATGTATGCGGCGATGGCCCCCATCAGGAACGCACCTTCGTTCTCCGCAAACTGGATGCAGGCCACGTTCGGCTGCTCCACATAGTTGTCAATCAGCGCAAAGTTGATGTCGGGGTACATCGGGGCGACTTCGTTGACGGCGTCCTTCAGCAGGAAGCCCACCCCCACGATCAGGTCTTCTTCCTGTTCCGCCAGTGTGCTGAGGTTGGGGACGTACTGCGCCTGCTCGTTGGTCTCGACCACCTTGATCTGGATACCAAACTCTTCGTTCAACGCGGTAAAGCCCTCCCAGGTCGCATCATTAAAGGCCTGATCGCCTAACCCCGCCTGGTCGGTCACCATGGCAAAGGAAAGATCGGATGCATCCGCTGCCGGTTCCTCGGCGGGTTCCTCTATCACAGGTTCTTCGACAGGCTCCTCGGTGGCCGCAGGCCCACAAGCAGGCAACAGCATTGCCACCACGAGCAACAAGATCATTAACTTGGTCAGGTTCTTCATCTCTTTTTTTTATCTCCTATTTGGTATGTTTTTCACAAAACGTAGGGTGCAAATATCTGCCAAGCCCGATAGTCATCACCTCCTCGTCACGTATTACACATCACGTTTCCAAAGTTCTACTTCCTCTGCCGCTTCCAGTGCAAGCCCAACGTACACGCGAGTTGCGTCCAAAAGTTGTGGGATGCTGAGCCGTTCCTCATCTGTGTGGCACAGGTGACTGTCTCCCGGGCCGTACTGGACAGTGGGAATGTCCAGATCATTGATGAGAAAGTCCATTTCGTTGTAGCCATCGGTGAAATAAACCTCCACCGGACAGCCGATGACGGCAGAGTGGTGTCGCGCTACCATATCTCGGATGGGTGCACCGGCTGGAGTGACCGCCGGATGGAGACCCCGTTCGCGGATCGGTTCCCAGTTCCAGTCCGGGCGGGCGATACCCTGGGTACTTGCCACCGGAGGGTCACTCTCGGCCAAACGGTCAAGGATGGCCTGCACTGCCCCCAACACCACCCCCTGCTCCTCGCCCGGCACAGTACGCCGGTCAAACCACAGCAGACACTCATCCGGCACGATATTGTAGGCCCGGCCGCCCTTGACGACACCCAGGTTCAGGCTGCCTTTGACCGGCCCGTATCCCGGAACATCACAAACCGGGTAATCCAGTTCCTCAAGCGCCCTCACCACTTGTATGGCCTGATGAACGGCGTTGACCCCCAACCAGGGGCGCGCCCCGTGGGCTGCCTTCCCCTGAACACGGATTTGGAAAGGGAGCGTGCCCTTGCAGCCGATCACCAGTCGCAGGCCGCTCGGCTCAGTGACCACAGCCTGGCGGACCTCGCCGCGGCCGCTCTCTCGTGTTATCTGCTCGACGAGCGCCATGCTCCCTCGATGCTCAGACTCCTCATCCACGACCAGGGCCAACCCCAGGCTGCTCTTTAGATGGACACCCGACCGGGCAATAGAGGCCAGGGCCATGACCGCCGCCGCCAGCCCCCCTTTCTGATCCACCGAGCCCCGGCCCCAAATATGATCGTCCGTTACCTCGGCGGATAGCGGGTCGGGCATCGCGCCATACGGAACGGTATCCATGTGCGCGTGGAAGAGTAGACCAAGGTCAGGATCATCGCCTGGGAGAACGGCCAACACGTTATACCGGCCCGCCGCCACCTCCTGCAATTCCACCCGCAGGCCAAAATCATCCAAAGCGCGCGCCAAAAATCGGCCCAGAACACCTTCCTCTCCAGTGACACTGGGCTGGCGGACGAGCGCCTGAGCGAATTTCACTACCTCGGCCGGAGAGAAACCAGGTTTTTCGGAAAAAACCTGGTTTCTTACGGAGTCGGCCACCCATTCACCTCCCACAACTTGACTGCCTCCGCCTGCGTCTTGACCCGCACCTCGTCCTCGTCAACCAGCAAGAACTGACCATCCTTCATCACCACCTGGCCATCAATAACCACGGTGTTGACGTCCACGCGCTCGCACGTGCCGACGAGATAGTTCGCCACGTTGACCTCGAACAGGGGCACCGTGGAGCGGTCATTGATCAATACTATGTCGGCCTTCTTCCCGACCTCCAGTGAACCGATCTGATCCTCCATTTGCAGAACCTTTGCGCCTTCGATGGTCGCCATACGGAGCATCTGCTGATCGGGCAACATCTCCAAGTCCTCGTACTTGATGCGGTGGATCATCTGAGCCGTGCGCATAATCTCGAACATCGAGTGCGTCTGGCCGTCTGTGCCCAGCCCGACCGTGACACCTGCGGTAATAAAGGGCATCATGTCGGGCCAAAAACCAAAGATCGCGTTTGACTCTGCGTTATGCGCGATCTTTACGTCATATTTCTTGAAAATGGCCGGGTCTTTCCAGGGGTCAAGGTAACTGCAATGGAACAGGATCAGATCTGGTCGCAGGAAACCAATGTCCTCCAGGTAAGCCGTGGGGCGCAAGCCAAAACGCCGGGTCGTGTCAAAGACGTGATAACGGTCGTCGGCCATGTGCATCATCACCCCGGCGCCAATCTCGTCAGCCGTGGCGCGTACCTTCTGCAAAAGTTCGGTCGAGCAGGTAAAAGTGGTGTGGACGCCAATACGTCCCGTGACCCGGTTGTTGCGGGCCTGAGCCTGCTTGATGAACCTGACGTTCTCCTCCAACCCCAAACGCGCGTTCTCCTCACTGATGCGCCCTGTGGTTTCAAAGGACAGAACCGCCCGCATACCAGATTCCATCGCCGCCTGGTCCACGGCATCCAGAGCGCCAGGCAGGGCATAAGAGCCCTCGGCCGTATCGGTAGTAGTCGTCATCCCGCTGCGGATGTGCTCGATCATATTGGCCAGCGTGCCGACGTACATCTGCTCCTGGGTCACCCGGTCCTCTAGCAGCGGGAGCCAGAAGCGTTCCATCCAGGAGATGAAGGAAAAATCCACGTTGTCGAACCCAGAAGCAGGGATACTGCGCACCACTGAGCTATAGAGGTGGTTATGACAACTCACGAAACCCGGGATAACCACCTTGCCCGATGCATCAATAATCTCGGCCCCCTCTTTCTCGCCCACCTCGGTGGCCGGGCCAACTTCTTTGATGATGTTGTCCTCGACGTAGACACTGCCATTACGGAAAATCCGATCCTCCGAGTCGACCGTAACCACCAGGCCGCCCTTGACAATGATCTTGCTCATCTGCATCTCCTTTCTCATGCGTCATTTGTCACTTGCCATTTTTAATTTCCTGATCCCACTGGCCGCGCCGTCGCGCAAAAAGTTGATATCCTTCGAGTAGCACATCAACTGCATACCTCGTCGCTGCCACTCGGCCAGCCAATCCAGATTGCCGATGTGGATACCGCAGGGCACCTTTAACTTCAAAGCGGCGTTCAGTACGTGCTGGATGGGTTCTTCCAGTGATCCCAACATGTCGTCGCCTCGCACACCCATGCTGAGCGCCAGGTCGTTCGGCCCAAGAATCGCAGCGCCAACACCCGGTACAGATAGCAGGTCATCAATATCCTCCACCGCCCGCTCGCGCTCAATCTGGAGGATGATGAGATTATTCTCATTGGCCGCCCCGGTAAAATCCCACAACTTTTGACGATCAAAATCATTATGACCTTTGTCCACCGAACACCCGCGATCACCGGCAGGTGGGTACATCGTGCACTCGATGATCCGCTCAACCTGGGCTTTCGTCTCCACGCGGGGGATCATAATTCCCTGTGCACCAGCGTCAAGGGGGCGGGACATCAGGTGGTATGCTGTGTCCGGCACCCGCACCAGGGGCGTCACGCCTGCCAGGCGCGTGACCTGTACCATGTCGGCGATGGTCTCTATGTTAAACGGTCCGTGCTCCATGTCGAAAAAGAGAAAATCGCAACCAGCCAGCGCCATGATCTGGCCGATGGCCGGCAGGCGCACGGCCTGGATCATCGTCCCATAGGCAGGCTGGCCCTGTCCAAGTCGCTCCCATAGTGCGTTTTGTCTCATTGCTGTTCTCCTTTTAGAATAGTCTGGCGATGTACCCACACCTCGGGATTGGCGAGATGTAGCGGCTTTTCCCCACGCAGCACACGCAAGGTGTCTTCCACTGCCATCAAGCCCATCCGCCGGCGGCCTTCATCGGTGAAACTGGCCAGGTGCGGCGTGAGCGCCACCTGATCCATCTGGAAGAGCGGATTGTCGGCCTCCGGCGGTTCTGGATCATAGACGTCGAGCCCGGCCCCGCCAAGATGGCCGGCTTGCAGGGCTTCAATCAATGCCATCTCGTCCACGACCGCGCCGCGCGAGGCATTGACGAGAATCGCGCCGGGTTTCAGAGCCTGAATCACCTCCCGGCTGATAAGACACCGTGTTTCGGCGGTTGAGGGTGAGTGAACGGACAAAACATCAACCATGCCGGCCATTTCTACGAGATCTGCGACGTAAGTAGCGCCCCACTCTGCGACATCTTTGGGATCGGCGTAAGGATCAAAGGCATAGACCGGCATATGCAACGCAGCGCGACACATCTCGGCCAACCGCTTCCCGATGCGCCCGAAACCTACGACGCCCAGGGCCTTGCCTTCCAACTCTTGGCCCATCACCCGATCCCGAATATCAAAGTCCCCACTGCGCACAGCCCGATCAAGTTGCGGCAGCCGGCGAGCAACAGCCAACATCAGCATGAGAGCATGTTCCGCAGTGGACTCGGTGGGGCCATAAGGGGTAAACGTCACCGGTATCCCTCGCCGGGTCGCGGCCT
This sequence comes from Chloroflexota bacterium, assembly GCA_034189605.1. Classification (GTDB taxonomy): domain Bacteria; phylum Chloroflexota; class Anaerolineae; order B4-G1; family B4-G1; genus JAUWNP01. The sequence continues at coordinate 1,273 of JAXHUO010000009.1, read as the reverse complement.
TGATGTCCACAATATCAACCCCCGCCCCGTGGCGACCGATTACCTCCAGCCGCCTGGCTTGATCCATCTCAACCGCTCCCATCGTCAGGCCGGCACACAGAATCAGGCCGTGCACGTCCGGCAACAAACCCAACAACTCTTCACGCGAGGCATTATACGGAGCAATCACCTCCACTTTTCCACGGAGATACTCCAGGGCAATCGGGTGAATCGGTTTGTTTACCAGGACTGCTTTCATACGACTCCTTTGACTGTTTTCACGCTCAAGACACACCTGACTTGACTGCCCCACAGACAGATTGGGGGTCAGCCACCGTTGGACTGCAAGAAATGGATATAGGCCGCCGTTGCATCCACCAGGTCGCGCATCGCCTTCTCACTGCGGTCTGGATCTCGAGCCTCAATGGCAGCACAGACATCAGCGTGGCGCTGCCAGCCCTGTGGGGTGTGGGGGACGACCCGAATAAACTCTTCCAGTGTTTCAAAGAGGGTGCTGCCGAGATACTGGAGGATATTGCTGCTGCTCATCTCGGCGATCAACCGGTGGTAGGGGACATCTAACTCCTCGAACCTGGCATCATCGCCGCTATCAACAGCCTCCTTCATGCCCCTAACCAGGTCAACCAACTGGGCGATCTGATCTCCAGTCGCCCGCTTTGCCGCCAGGTACGCCAGTCCACCCTCAACGACACGGCGGGCGTCCAGGAAATCCTCTACCATATCCCGATCCAGGACAAGCGCCAGATTGAGACAGCGCTCGACAATCTGGCTCGGGTTATGACAAACAAAGGTCCCCTGGCCCTGGCGAAGGCAAAGTACCCCCATCCCCTGTAGGGTCTGCAACGCCTCCCGCAGGGAGGACATGCCAACATCGAGTTCCCGGGCCAACTGACGCTGAGGGGGCAGACAATCACCAGGCTTCCAGGTCCCGCCGCCAATCATGCGGATTATCCGTTGAACGATGGCCTCTGGAATTGAGGGGGTTTGAATGGGTTCCACAAGTCGCCTCGCCACACCAATGTGCTCAAGACTGGTATTGCAGTAGGGTAGGGGTTCGGCCAAGCCGGTCGTGACACCAGGTATGATGTTCTGGTGTTCAGAACACTTGTTATTATATACCATTTCTCACCGGTTGTCAACAATCAGGAGAGGATGGTGACTGTTCGACAACCGGTAAAATTGGTGTAAGATTAGGGCCAGACTAAACCGGGAGGCGAACGAGAGATGCGACTGCACCTGATACTGCCGCGTGTGGAGCCTGAGGAGATCAAAC
>JAXHUO010000089.1:0-13905 GCA_034189605.1 Chloroflexota bacterium | reverse complement strand
ATGCAACCCCATGGCCAGGCGAGGAGAGTCAAAGTGCTCAGGAAGCATTGGCGCTCAACCCGGGAGACTTGGCAGTATCAGCTCGGCAAGTAGCGAGGGCACGCTCAATCCAAAGGCAATTCGTTCAATGCCGGTATAGACTGACCGCGCCATCGCAAGATTGCCCAGGCATACGCTTTGCGCAGCATCAGGCGGTCGGCATCCAGGCGGAACGCGATCAGTTCCTCTCGTTCTTCAGGCGTAATGTTGCCTTTGTTCTTTTCCAGCAATGTGAGGTGGCTCGCCTGCTGTATTGGAGGTATTTGACTGGTGGCGATCTGCTTCAACTCTGTGACCGGCAACGTTTGTAGGGCCAGTAGCTCAGATTGCATATCTGGTGGCGCGTTAGCCACTGTCGGCGGCAAATTACCTTCCAGGCTTTGCAGGGCGACTTGCTCAGGGGATTGCTGAGTAGCAACAGCGACCTCGCGCAGATGCGGTCATTGGCACAACCTCCTCGGCGTTACACAGCGGCTCGACCCGGTACTGTACCCGTTCGTCGCAGGTCAGTTCGCGGACGTAGCGGTTGGCCTGAATCCAATCCCGCAGCTCATCCAGCGATGGGTCGGCCACCTGCCACTGGATGAGCGCGCCGTCGAATCCAACCGAAAAAGCCATCTGGCTATCAGGACTAAAGGCCACGTCAACCGCCCAGCCCGTGTGGGCCCTGAAGCGGCGCAGTTCCTCACCCGTCTCGAAATCCCACAGGATGACCACGCCATCCTCTGAACTCGAGAGCACGTAGTGCCCATCAGGGCTGATGTCGAGACCCCACACCCCGCTGTCGTGCCCCAGGTAGCGACGGATGACCTCGCCCGTTTCAACGTCCCACGAGATCAGGCTGCCATCGTATGAGGCGGTGAGAACAGTCGCTTCCTCCGGACCAAAGGCCACGTTGAGTGCCGGGCCTGTATGCCCCTCGAAACGGCGGATGGCCTGGCCCGTCGCCACGTCCCAAAGGATAGCGACAAAGTCAGTGGCCGAGCCGGTGAGGGCGCGGCTTCCATCGGCGCTCACAGCGATATTGGCGACATCGTGGGTGATATCGAAGCGACGGAGTTCCTGGCCGGTCTCGAGGTCCCAAAGAATCAAGTCCCCTACCGTATTGTCGGGTAAGCTCTGGGAGCCGGCCAGCGCGGTGCGCCCATCGGGGCCGAAAGCCAAAGCCCTGACGTAGGTGACGTGCCCCTCGAAGCGGTGGATTTCCTGGCCGGTTTCGACCTCCCAAAGGACCAGACTCGTCGCGCCCGAATCGCCAAAGACGTCCTCGGCAGCGACTAGCGCCTGCCTACCATCGGGGCTGAAGGCCACACAATCCGGACAGATCGGAATTCCCTCACCCTCGAAGCGGCGGATGATTTGACCGCTCTCGACGTCCCACAAAATCGCGTCACCAGTACCACCGCCCGTGAGCAGGCGGCGCCCATCGGGGCTGACGTCCACAGCACCCATCGGCGTGCCGTCCGTTTCGAAGCGGCGGGATTCGATCTGACCTTCCAGGTTCCACAGGCGCAGCGTGCCGTCGTCCGACGCGGAGAGGGCCAGTCGTCCGTTGGTGCTGATGGTTATGGAATTTACGGCAGCGCCGCTGTCTGCGGCCACCTCGTGCCCTGCCAGACGCCCACTCTCCTGCCATCGTCCAACGTCCCACTGGCGCAGGTCGTGTTGCACGTTCAAGAGGGCGGTGCGTCCGTCCGGGCTGATCGCCAGGCTGGCCAGATGGGCGTTATAGTGGTACCAGTGGACTGGCTCGCCGGTTTCCAAGTCCCACGAGCGCAGGGCAAGATCGCCGCCGACCGACAGAACCGTGTGCCCATCGGGGTGGAACGCCACGTCTTTTACCGTGTTGGTATGCCCTTCGAAGCGGCGGATGGCTTCCCCGGCCGTCACATCCCATAGAATCATTGTCGTATCGTCTGAAGCGGAGAGCGCGGTCTGACCGCCTGTGCCCTCGGGGGGATTGGGGCTGAAAGTCACGCGCGTCACCCCGCCGGTATGCCCTTCGAAGCGGCGGATGGCTTGTCCGGTAGCTACATCCCACAGGATCAGGGTGGTGTCGTCCGAGCCGGAGAGGGCGGTCTGGCCGTCGGGGCTGAAGGCGACGCTGTTCACCCCATCTGTGTGCCCTGCAAAGCGGCGGATTACCTCGCCCGTTTCAACCTCCCATAAGATGAGCATACCATCGCCTGAGCCTGAGAGGGCGGTCTTGCTGTTCGGGGCGAAGGCGACGCCGTTGACCCAGCCGGTATGTCCATCGGAGCGGGCTAGTTCGCTCCCGGTCGCCAAATCCCACAGAATCAACTCTCCCTGAACGCAGTCACCATCGGGATTCAGCTCGCCACAACTGCCGGAGAGGGCGGTCTTGCCATCCGGGCTGAGGACGGCGTCTTGCACACCGTGGCTGTGGCCCTCCAGGATGGCGCGGGTTCCCGGGCCCAACGCAATAGCTGACAGCGCACGGTGGGCCTCCGGCGGGGGCTGGGCTATGTTGACCGCTTCCAGCGCCAACGCCAGCGCCAGGTCGCTTTCCCCGTTCTCGAAGGCTTCTTCGGCGTCGGCGGCCAGAACCAGGCTGTGGTTGACGTCGGCCTCGCGTTGGGCGGTTGAACGCGCCACAAGGGCGATGACGGCCAGAATGATGGCGATAGCCGACAGCCCTGCCAGTAGCAGGGCCCCTAGTCTCGACCGCCGCGTCGCTCGAGCCTGCTCTTCAGCCCGTCGCCTCTCTGTCTCCGCCACCCTCTGTGCCGCCTCAAGCTCCCGCTGCCGCTGGGCTTCCCGCTCGGCTTCGCGTCGCCGGGCCAATTCTTGTGATGCTTCCAAGAACTCGCGCTCCAGTGGGTTCAGTTCGTCGGCGTGTTCCGCAGCCCATTCGCTGGCTGTGGCCAGCCGAGCGCCACGGTACAACTCGCCGGGGTCGTGGCCTAGTCGTTCCCACTCCTGCGCCGCCTCCGTCAGGTGGCGATAGATCCGTAGCCCTTCTCGGTCCTCTTCCAGCCAACCCCGCAATGTCGGCCACTCGCGAATCAGCGCTTCATGCGCCACCTCGACTGCGTCTTCAGTCGTGGTGATCAGCCGGGCATCGGCCAGCGTCTGCAGCACGGCCTCGACGGCGGGCGCGTCTTCCGGGCGCGGCAGCAGTTCGGCAAGTTTGACCCGGCGGCGCGTCTCCTGGGTGCCCTCGCCCAGTTCGGTCAGCCGCAAGAAGATGTTGCGAGCGATGGCCTGCTGTTCCCGCTCCAACGCCTGCGACACCCGCTCGGCTGTCTGTGCAATCGCCCCGCGCACCCCACCCGAATCGCTGTAGCCGCCAAAGGTCAGCGTGCGCCCTCGCCGCCGCTTCCACGTTTCCAGCAGTGCGTGGGAGAGCAAAGGTAGCGCCCCCGGCTCATCGCCCACCTCCTGCAGCAAGAACTCTACCAGTCCCGGCTCGAAGGCCCATCCATCCCGTTCGGCCGGTTCGGTCACTGCCCGGCGCAGTTCCTCGGCGCTCATGGGGCCGATGTAGACCTGCCGCTTCTCCAATGCTTCGCGCAGGGGGACGAACTGCCCGCAGTGGGCATAAAAGTCGGCGCGGAGGGCGATGACGATGATCGTTGGCCCGTCCGTCTCAACCGCCGCCATCAGATTGTCCACGAAGGCCTGGCGCTCGGCTTGGCTTCGGCAAAGGGTGAACAGTTCCTCGAACTGGTCGACGACGAGGAGCAAGGAGTTGGAGGGTTGGGAGAGGAGTCGGCAGACGTAGAGGTGCAGGCTGCGCGGGTCACGGGCGAGGTCGTCCATCAGGGTGGTGGCGACAGTCACGGATTCTGAGTCGCGGGTCAGGCTGACGGCGAGGGCTTCCAGGGGATGGGCCGTGGGGGTGATGACGTGCACCGGCCACCTCGGGCTGTCTGCGGGGGGCAAGGAGCCGTCGGCCAGGGGCTCAGCGCGTTGGAGGGCCGGGATCAGCCCGGCACGCACGATGGATGACTTGCCGCTACCGGACGCACCGACCACTGCCAGGAAGCGATCTCCTCTCGTAGGGGCCAGGTGAGCGACCAGTTTGGCCGTCAGCGACGCGCGGCCAAAGAACAGGTCGGCGTCAGCCTGGTCAAAGTACTGCAATCCTTTGTAAGGGGGAGGTCCGGCAGCAGGAGCAGGAGGAGGAGCGGAGGATGGCACAGGGACTTGGAACTCTCCGTCCCGGATCTGCTCGTACAGCCTCGTCGTCTCTTTGGCCGGCTCGACGCCCAACTCCTTGGCCAGGAGGCGGCGGCAGGTCTCGTACTGGGCCAGGGCAGCGCTACGCTGGTTGTTGAGCACCAGCGCCCGCATCAGTTGTTGGTGGGCCTCCTCATCCCAGGGCGCCAGTTCCACCTGTCGCCAGGCGTAGTCACAGGCCCGCTCGTACTCGCCGCGCTCGCGCAGTTCGTAGCCTCGGATAACCCGCTCTCTCCGTTCGATCACGCCAACCCGGAACTTGCCCGCGCGGATGCGTTCATACAGGTCTTGTGTCTGCTTGGAAGGCTCAACGCCCAGATCCTAGCGCAGGGCTTGCACGCAGCGCTGGTAGACGGCGGCCGCGCTCGCCAGGTCTCCCAATCCGTTGTGGGCCACCATCAGTGCCCGGTAAGCCGGTTCGGGCGTGTGGCCCAGAGCGGTCCACCGCTCGCCCCACTCCAGAACCTCCGACCAACGCCCCGCTTCAACCAGCCGCTCCAACAGCAACTGCATCTTGCGCTCGAAAACCGCCTGCAGTCGCTCTCGCTCCAAGGTGACCCATTCGTCGTAAAAGCCGGGCAGCAACTCGCCCTGGTACACCGAGACCGCCTCGATCAGGTCATCGGCCGACCACCTCTCGTCAGCCTTTCTGTCCAGGATCGCGGCGTCGAGCCAATAGTCCGAAGAGGCGTCAAAGGCGATGGTGATGTCGTCGGCGTCCAGGTATTCGCGCCCGGTCTGCGGGCTCGTCTCGAGGGCTTTGCGAAGTCGCCACAGGGCGTGGCGCAGATTACTCCGAGCATTAGCCTCCGTTGACTCAGGCCAGAGAAGTCCCGCCACCTTTTCCCTTCGCTGAGCGATGCCAGCGTTCAGAATGAGATAAGCCAGCAGCGACTGCGCCGGACGCGATGGAAGCTCGATCGGGTTGTCGTTCAATTCTAGGCTGAATTGCCCCAATAGTCTGACTCTGAGCATGGCTGTTCCCCCTGTCTGTCAGAGGTTCATGTACCTGAATTCAGATAGATACTCCTTGCAGACCAGACCAGATCACCCGTATATGCTCGCCCTGATTGCCCACGAGGCCAAACATCTGGAGCAAGGGCCGGTTGTGGCACTATCGGTATACGGAGAACTCGAAGCCTGGCAAGTCCAGTACGAGGTTTTCAAGGAGATCGTCGGCGCATCACCTGGGACGTATGAGGAGCGGATGGCGTGGGATGAATTGTCCCAGATACCCCTGAGCTACTCGCGCGATGATCTGGAGAAGGCGCGTGAGTTGATCCAGTATCTTGCAGGGCCGGATTACCCGATCAACGAGATTCCTCTGTGGCCTATGCCCGAGGAGATTGCGGAGAGACTTGAACGAACGTCGGAGTCTCTGGCAGAGATTCTGGCCCTCCCCAGCAACTAGGAGGTCAAAGCATGAACCAGAAACATCGTATTCTTAATCTGCCAGTGTCCAACCCTCTTGTGATGTGCAATTGCCTTGATTCCGGGTGACGCCGGACAAACGACTGGTGCGCTAGTCGGCCGGTGGATGCCATTCACGGGCTATCCACAACGCGCGCGAGGAAGGACGTGATCTATTACGAGTGGAAAGGCCCCAAGTTCACGTTCCGTTCACGTTTTCCGGGCGCTCTATTCACGCTCGTCAGTGGTTCCGCCACAAGTCATCTCCGATCAAAGCGCACGGGTGAAGGGCGTGTGCGTGTACGGGGGAAGGTACTCGTCGCCCAGGAAGCCCTCCAGTCGCGGGATCTCGCCTTCCAGTAATGCTTGTTCTTCCTCTCCTACCGCCTCAAACAAGCCGTAGATCACGCTCCCGTCCTTCTGTTGCCCCCAGGCGCCCACCACCTGACCGTTTACCCAGACGGTCGGCACAGCGTTCCCGGCGCGGTCAAAGAGCTTGGCGCGGTGCTCCGGCGTCAGAAAGCGGCGCCGGTCGCGGTAGCCCATGATGTAGGGATCCAGGCTCGGGAGGAAGAAGGCGTAGGGGGCATCCGGTGGGGTCGAGGCAAAGTCACGCAGCCGCTGGGCATCCTCAGCCAACATCCAATACCCATCACCCAAGCCCTCAACGGTGACCTCCACCAACTCTGGCTCCAGAGCCCCCAGCGCCTTCTTCGTCTCTCCCTTGGAGAAGCCGGTCCACCACTGGACGTCGTCGAGGGTCGCCGGGCCGAAAACGTCCAGGTAGTGGCGCACCAGCCACGCCCGCGCTTCCTCGGTGGTGACGGAATCCAGATCAACGTCCGGCAGCCAGTCGGAGAGAGCGGCGTATTCGTAGAGGCTGCTGCGCCAGGTGCCCCGGGGGCGGGTGCGGATGAGCAGCCCTTGCGCGCACATGCCATGCACCAGACGCGAGCCGATGCTGAACTCACCCTCGTAGGGCTTGCCTACGTCGTGCCGGATTTTGGTCTTGAGTTCAGGTACTTGCTGACTGATCTCCTGTAACGTAGATGGTCCCTTCTCGGCCAGTGCGTCCAGTACTCGGCAGTACAGATTCTTCAACAACACACTTGCTTCCTCCGCCTGGCAGATACCGGCCTGTACGAGAAGGCCCTCATTTCGAAACCTGGGCGGGGTGCGGCGTTCGACGTAGGCCCGGCAGGCCTGGATGAAATTGGTCGCCTCGTCGCTGGGCACCGCGTGCAGCGTGACGCGCATACAGAGCACCTTGGCCAACGTACGCTGCTCGTAGAGAGCGTCCTCCAGCATTTCACGCTGAAAGTCGGGAACCCGCGCCCAGAGAGAGAGGTATGGCGAGGTCGCGCTGGTGGCGTGCAGGGCCACAATGTCGCGGGTGACCTGCACCACGTCGGCGAGACGAGAGGTGGGCAAAAGGTGTTGCTTGTGGGCCAGGTAGCGATTGACCGACGAGATTTTCGAGAAGAGACTCACGTGTACCTCCGCCAGGCCCATATCTGCGCGGCGTGTTCCTCCTCGTGCTCCCACGCGACCTGCAGCCAGCCGGTCAGGTTGTCCCAGTACGACCCCTGGAACAGGCCGGCGCGGAACAGGTCTTCATCGGGCATGCTGATAAGGAGTTCTTGCAGGGCAGACTGGGTGTCTCGCATCTCGGCCAGAATCTGCTCCAGCGACCAGGTGCTCCGTTCGGCGACTAGACGGGCGTTGAAGGCGTCCACGTCCTGGATGACGAGGAAATTCGGGCGCTCCCCGGTCAGGATGGCTCTGATCCCAACCAGGTCCCATGCCGCCCAGCCGCTGATGTGGGCCAGGATGTCCTTGATTGTCCACACACCGGCCACAGGTAGCGTGGTCATCTCTGTTTCGCTCAGACCCTCGATGGCAACCAGCAACGCTGCCCGTGCCCTTGTCAGGTGGTCCAGCACGCTTTGTTTGCCCACTACGTATCCTTCCAGACTGCCTTCAACAGTCGCAGCGCGTCGAGGGTGATCCATTTGCTAGGCCGGTTGCGCTTATCCAGCGGCCAGGTGCGGGATACGGAGCCGCACAGCCAGCGTCCCTGCTCGTCCTGGCGGGCGAGGAAGAGGTCGAGCAGGGGGGCGAAGCGCGGGTCGTGACCGTAACCGTGGGCAGCCAAAGCCCGCAGCGCGCTGAGCAGGTCCCAGGCGCGGGGCACGCCGAAGGTGAACCAGCGTTTGTGCTCCCCAGCAAAGTCGTACTCGGCATCCAGCAATGCATCGGCCAGTCGCCGCACGACCTGTTCCGACTGCGGCGAATACATATCTGCCGGGAGCACGGCCAGACCGTTGAGCGCGGCGATAGCGCCCCACAGGCAATCCCGGTGCTGGTAGCGGCCGCAATCGAGCGCGTCCTCGGTGGACATGTCCTCGATGACGAAAGTAAAGGCACGCCGCACGCGGGGGTCATCGCCCAGGCCGAAATAGACCAACATCGGGAGATGCTCGCCGGTGGTGCAGGGGAAGATGGAACTGCGGCGCGTCTTTGTCATTGAGAAGCCGCCGCTTTCGTGCTGGCAGAAGCGGAGAAAGGAATCACAACCGGCGGCTGTGCGCTCGTCTGGTTCCACGCCCAGCATGTGCAGGACAGTCAACACGCCCACCGCACCCCGGGCAGTATAGGGTTTGGTCTCATCGTCGCCCCAGTGACCATCGGGATGCTGGAGGGTGAACAACTCCTGCACCAGGGGCTGCTGGGCAATGGCCGCTTTTGCCTCCCGCACGTCGGCGTCACTGGCCGGGCGATCGAGGACGTCGGTCAGCGTCCAGTAGCGGGCCGAGGGGTTCTCCGACTCCAGCAGCCAGGGAATAGGGTCGCCACGCAGATTGTCAAGCCATGTCATTTTCCTTCACCTCTGGTCCACCGAACGCCTGATCCCGAACTGCTTCATCTACTCGACAGCGAAGGTCGGCGTAGACCACGCCCCGCCGTGCCCGTTCCTCCTGCTCGGCCAGCCACTGCTCCAATCCCACTGCCTGCACCCGTCGGTTGTCGGCAATAAGGATAGGGTAGATGGCACCCAGGGCCTCAATGCGGGGGCAGGGAAAGTCATTACATTGGCCGCACAGTTCCAGGCCCTGTTGCCTGGCACAATCGCGAATCTGGCAGTCGGGCGGGCCGCCGCCAGCGCGGCAGCCGGGGCAGCCGCCGTTGGTGTGCAACCCCTCAAGGAAGCGCCAGAACTCGGTGAAGCCAGGGATGCCGCCACCCCAGTCGGGCCATCCTTCCTCGGCCATCGCCTCCCTCAGCGCCGCAGCCCGTTTGGGGATACGCGCGTGTGCCGCGCACAACCCGCAGTACAGGCCACAGTAAGTCACGAACTCAAGTTGATCAGCCACCGCAGTTCCCTCCATTCGTTCATTCGCTCATTCACCCATTCGCTTGAGTACCCGCAATGCCCGTAGGGTGACCCACTTGCTGGGGTTACCCTTCTTCTCGACATTGGCCCACATCTTGCCGTTGTAACTGTACTCCATCTTCCAGCAACCCCGGTCGTCCTGCTTGGAGAGCACCAGTTCGACTGCATCTTCCAAGCGCGGGTCGCCACCGCAGCCCGCTTTGACCAGCGTTTCCAGGTTGAGCAGCACGTCGGTGACATAGCCCAGCGGGTAGCCGAATTTGAACCAACTGGAATTGATACGCTCTTTGTAAGGGTAGTCGGCACGGGCGACGTCGTGGCCAAGCAGAAAGTTGGTGCTGGCGACGACGGCAGCCTCGACGGCGGGGGTGCGGCCAGCGGGGGGCACGCGATTCAGCGCCCACAATGCCCGCACCGCGCCCCACCCGCAGGGCAGGCCATAGTTGGCGGAGCAGACAAAGCCGGGAGCCTGGACTCCCCCCTTGCGGTACCACTCGTACCCCTCGCCGGTGATGGAGCGGGCCAGCATCTCAATCGCGCGTCTCAGCCGCTCGTCATCACCGTAGCCCAGGTCGAGGAGCGCCCGCACCACGTTGCCCCACAGGCAATGGATGGTCGTACTGGGACGGCCGTTGCAGGAGAAGCCATCATTGGGGGCCTGGGCGTGGGCAAAGACGTGTTCGACGGCCCGGCGCACCCGCTCGTCGCGCCCGTCGGCCCCTAGTTGGGCCAAAAAGATCACTTGCCAGAGAGTGCCCCGGTACTTGGGGGAGTAGCCCGGGCCAGGCTTGACCCAATAGCCCTCCGGATACTGGGCGTCCAGGATGGCGGTGACAGGGCCGGTGCGCATCACCTCCGCCCGCGCGGCGACGACCTCAGGGTCATCGGCAGACCGGTCGAGCACATCGCGCAGAGCAAAGTAGCGCACGCCGGGGTTGGCCTCATCTGGCTCCAGCAGCCAGGGGAGGGGATCAGCCTTGAGGCAGGTTTGCCACGTCGTGCTCACAAGCCCCTCCCCATTTCCGGCCCGGCAATAATCCTGTTCATCTGATCTTTTCCTCTTGTAAGAGAGCAAGAAACTTTTCTCGCCCTTTCCTGTTGTCTATGTAGTGATACGTCACCAACTTGCCGTCGTACACCACGTTAAAGATACCGTACGCCGACGGTGCAGAATCTCGCACCTGCTGGCTACTTTCCAGCCTGATGGTTCGGGCCTTTGCGCCTCCTTCGCTGGCAATCTCCACCGCCCCTTTAACCGCATCCTCGATGTAGGGGCATTGATCAGAGTAGACGACGGTCACTCCCGAACCGTAACGGCCTGCTCTTTCATCCCAATCTTCGGGGAAAGCCGGTAGCGGCGCATCCCCGTCGAACCGCTTGACCAGCAGATCAAACGTCGGCGGAGCCTGGCCCACGACCTCAAAACCGTTCTTGAGCAATATCTTTTTGTCGGCCAGCCAGATACTGCTGCTGGTCACCATCGCCACGCCGTGCTGGCCCAGGCTCCGCGCATCGGCAATGCACTCGTTCAGCAGGCGCGAGCCATATCCCTTGCCCTTGCCTTTCCCCACCACCCACAGGCAGTGGATGACCATATAGCCCTCCGCGTTGACAGCCCGCCAGGCATACTCGCCCGGGATATACTCGATAAAGCCCACGGATCTCTTGCCCTCGTAGAGGATTCTGATCCGCATCCCCTCTGCGAAGCGCTGTCCCAGCCAACTGAGTTTCTTCTGATACCCCACCGATTTAGGTTTGCTCTTGTAGCAGAAAAATCTTTCCCGATCCACGTTCGTGGCATCAACGGTGACAACCCTGACATCATCGCTCATGTTTTGGTCCCCCTCACAGTAATCGCCTGATCTCATCTAGCAGAGTTTTACCTCCTCAATCTCTCCAACAGGCAGCCAATCATCCATGTTCCCGTAATCGCTTTTGTCAATGGGGAATGGCGGTAACTCCTCCGCATCTTTGACTTCAATCAACACAATGTATCGTTTACCCGCCCATCTCTTGAACTGCCTCACCGTCAACTGCAACTTGTCCTGATGGCTTTCAACCAGATCGGTTGATTCCTCCTTGGACATCTTTTCCGAGTTAAAGACGTTTTTTACTTTTGCTCTCGCTTTGACCAGCCCCTCTGCGTTGTTGTTGATGAAATAGAGAACGTCTCCGCTGTTCACTCTGCCATACGGCATCTTTCTGCCCGCAGCACCTCGAACGATCATTATCTTTTTTCCTGCGAGCAGGTTTTCCATTTCTTAAGATTTTGCGTCCACATACACAACGTGATCTACTACTCGCCTCCTGTCACTCGCTAGAAAGGATAACCTCTCGCACCCTGGCAACCCTTCAGCGCCGAGATCTCACCGCAGTGGGCATTGATGTGCCAGACCACGAATATCTCTTTCAACTTCCAGACACGGTCACCCGAATTCCACAGGCAACCAGCGCAGATTCTCTCCCCCCGTGTGGACAACCAGCGCCAGGCCCCATCCAAAGCCCTCGCTCACCCGCAACACCGCGACCAGGCAATGCACACCGGGTGACAGCATCCGCCGAACAGATCGCATTCCCTGCTCCTGCTCCACGTACCCGCGCGCCGGACGGTCGGCAAAACCCTGGAACGTGTTCTCCCCTTCGAAGACCTTCTCCCCATCCAGTGCCAGTGAGAGTCCATCGCTAAAGCCACACTCGAACGTCACCTCTCCCTCCTCGGGCATCTCAAAGCGCCGGGTCAGGCGCACCTCGCCTAACAAAGCCGGCAAGTAGCGGTTCAGGTTGAGCACGCCGTTTGGCTCGCAAGCCACAGCGCCGTAGCCCTCCGCGAACCAGGCCTCGACCGCGCCCGCTGGAGCGTGGGGCATCTCCCCGCGCGGAGCGTCCATCTCGTTGAAGGTCGAGATCCGCAGATTGGAAAAGTAGGCCGGGCGGAAGGTCCACAGCCCGAACAGTCCGTCGGCGACCGGATGGGCCAACCGCTCTACCACCAGCGGCGATTGACCATCCACCGCGACGGCGGCCCGGCTGCCGCAAAAGTCCACTCGCAGCCGGAACCAACGCCCGGTCGGCACCTGCGCGGCGCACTGGTAGCAGGGGCCGTGGTACATCTGCCAGGTGTTCGACCCGTGGAAGACCGGGTCGTATTGCAGCGCGTCCCACTGGCCGCTGGCGTGGGGCACGGCGTAGGCCAGATCATAGTTGAGCACATCCACGACCCGGAAGGCGATGCCTGGGTAGGCCGCTCCATCCGTGCCGATCAGCACCTCTACGCTGGCATCCACCGCCCGGTGACCGGGAATCAGCACCAGGCCATCCTCCAGCCGCAGCGCCTGGCGGTCCTGCCAGGTGACGATCTCGGCCTGTGCGGCGTGGATTTTCAGATTTCCAGGGTCAGTCAGCGGGTTTTCTAGCAGAGCCGTCATCGTGGATGACTCCTGTTCTATTCCTTTATCAACACAAAGCCAACCCGTCCAAACGACTCGCCGTTGATCTTTGGCTCAATGGCGTGTTCGCCGGGATAGTATTTGCGCGTCGTGATCGGCGCAAACGTGAAATTCTTCGTGATGCGCAGAACCTGGCCGGGCTGGATCGTTTTTTTGGTCAGTTTGAACACTTTGGGCGCGAGATTACCGTTGGCCTTGATAAAATGCACCACATAGTCAATCATCAGATTCTGCGGCCGGTCGCTCAAAGATTCGATCTCGAACGAAAAGGTCACTTTGCCACCCATCGAGACGACGTCCGGCTCGACGGTCAGGTTACGCACCCCAATCGCCGGGTCGCTGGGATAGCCGAGTATTTCGAGCGCCCCGGGATGGCCCTTTTTGAGCAACGTCCGCAGCGCGTGACTGGTGATCCGGCGGATATCCTCCGTATCATCCGCCTGCCATCGTTGCAACATCCCAATCGTCACGTCGGGGTGGTCTTTCGAGATATCGTTGAGGTTGTTGGCCACACTGCGCCGCACGGATTCCGACTCGTCGTGTCTGAGCCGTTCGAGAATGGGCAGAATGGGCGATGGGTCAGCCTTGAAGGCCGGCAGGGCCATCGCCCAGGGTAACCGCGGACGGCAACCCTCGCTGGCGAGGCGACGCACGTGTGGGTCCTTGTGCTGTGTCCATTCGAACATCTGCGTCATTGTGCGCTCAGTGTAGCGCACGATGAACGGGCGGATGGCAAACTCGGCCGAGGCCAGGGGGGTGAACGCTTCCAGCGCCGGGATGGACGCTTCCCAGTCGTCCAGCCCGTAGACCTCGACAAAGTCGGGAAAGATCATTCTCACAAAACCACAGTCAGTAAGCAAGGGATCTGCCCTCATGAGGATGTCCAGCGCGGCGCGGTAGTCCGAGGGCAAAAAGTCGTGCAGGACGGTGGTGATATGCCGCATCCGCTCTTTGAGTTGGCGGGCCCTCCACTCGTCATCAAAGACACGAGCCGAAAATGTTTCACTGTCGAACACGGGATATTCTTTTTGAATTGCAACAGCCAGTCCAGTTACCGACCGCTCGTTGAACATATCTTTCAGGGCTTGATTCATATCTGACGTGTCTACCTTTGCCGGGCGTCAACCTCCGACGATATTCCCAGGTCTGCTTCCTCAAAATCCCAAGGTCTGTAATCTGACGACTGATGCCGGAAATAGGTGTCATACAACTCGGCGTAGTGGCCACCCTGGCTCATCAACTCGTCGTGCGTGCCCTCTTCGATGATGCGCCCGTGGCCCATTACGATGATTCGGTCGGCGTGTTTGATGGTAGATAGCCGGTGGGCGATGACGATGGCTGTCCGGTCGCGCATGATGGTATCCAGTCCCTCCTGAATCTGCATCTCGGTGAAGGGATCCACGCTGGCCGTCG
>JAXHUO010000088.1:0-14926 GCA_034189605.1 Chloroflexota bacterium | reverse complement strand
CGATGATTGATTCCCGCAAAGTCGAACTATAGCAACAATCTTTCTTCGTCGCCTCGCGCCGTTTGTTCCATCTTGACCTCGCCGATACCCTGTGCTAAAATGCTCGCGTCTGAGCATTGACAGTATATAAATCGAAAACGGTGGGTAAGAGAATACTGTGGACTATACAGGCACGCCCTGGGCAATCGTCATCCTCAACTGGAATAACGGACCTGACACTATCGCCACAGTACAAACGATTCAGACCTGGCAATCGCTGACTCCTATCGTCTGGGTGGTGGACAATGGCTCGCAAGACGACAGCGTCGAACGGATACGGCGCGAATGTCCTGCCGTGCGCCTCCTGCTGAGCGATCATAACCTGGGCTTTGCCGCCGGAAACAACCTGGCGATTCGACAGGCACTGGCGGAGGGACGTGCCTCCTGCTTTCTGCTGCTCAACAACGACGCAGTGATTGAAGAGGAGGGTGCCCGCCGGTTACTGGATACGCTCGGTCGCACACGGGCAGGCATTGTCGGCCCGATCTTGCGTGACCCGCCACCAGACATAGGCTTGCAAGCCGCAGGTGGTCTGAACCCCCTGTGGCGCGTTGATACCCACATGCGTCACATCCCTGACACAGCAAAGCCCTATCCGGTGGACTATGTGCCGGGAACAGCCATCTTGATCGCGGCTGAGGTGTTTGAGCGGGTCGGGTTGCTCGACGAGGACTATTTTATCAGTGGCGAGATAGCCGACTTTTGCCTGCGGGCGCGCCGCTACGGCTACCAACCGCTCGTAGACCCGACTGTAACCGTATATCACGACACCAGCCGCTCGTCGGAACTGCGAGTGGCTTTTTATACCTACTATTTCATGCGCAACCGCTTTCTGTTTGTGCGTAAACTCTACCCGAGGTTGCGGCTTCCGCTCACTCTTTACTGGGGCTTGTTTGCCTTGGTCTCTATCGCCGGTTCTCTCTTCCAGGGGCAACGGCGACGGGTTTCAGCCCTGACCTTGGCTCTGCGCCATGGGCTGACCAGCCAGTTCGGTGACCGCAGTCAGGAGATATTTGCCCGGGATCGTCAAAATGCTCAAGAACCTGATTAACCGGCAAGACCTGTACTATCTCGTCAATGGCCTGCGCACAGGCTCGATCTGGCGCGCGCTCAAGCAGTTGGTACAGGGGAGTGAGGGCACCGTCAAGGCCATCTGGCAGCACGTCGAACGGCCGCCGAATTACTTTTGGAGTATCCCCTCCGTCCACCGCCGGGTCAATCGTTTGATCACGGGAGATCCCAACCTCGACTATTCCACCTACGTTTCCCGGACTTATCTAGCGCCGCTCCAGCCGCTCCATGGGCTGTCGCTAGGCTGTGGCACTGGTCGGAAGGAGTTGGTCTGGGCCAGTCACTGCCGCTATACCCGGCTAGACGCCTACGACCTCTCGGAGCCGCGCATTGCCTACGCTTGCTCGCAGGCTCAGGCCGCCGGTCGCCAGGAAGTTCATTATCACGCCGCCGACATCTACCAAATTGATTGGCCCGCAGCGCACTATGACGTGGTCTTTGGCGATCAATCACTCCACCATTTCACGCCGTTAGAGCCGCTGTTGCTAAAGATCCGTCGCGCGCTCAAGCCGACGGGCTACCTGGTGGTCAGTGAGTTTGTAGGACCCACCCGCTTCCAGTGGACCGACCGCCAGTTGGAAGTGATCAACGGGGTGCTAGCGATCCTGCCGCGCCGATACCGGCAGCGTTGGACGAATGGTCGGGTCAAGACCCGAGTCCACCGGCCCAGCCGCTTGAGCATGATGTTAGGTGACCCATCGGAGGCGGTCGAGTCATCTCGTATCGTGCCGCTGCTCGAACGTCATTTCGAAATCGTGGAGCGACGGGATTATGGCGGCACCATCCTGCAAATGCTCTTTGACGACATCGCTGCCAACTTCTTGAGGGTTGACGGCCAGGAAAAGGACGACGAGGCACGCCGCCTGATCGCTCTCTGTTTCCAGATTGAGGACACCTTGCTGGAACTGGATGACATTCAGAGCGACTTTGCTCTGCTCATCTGCAGGCCGCCGGTGTCATAGTCATGTCAGTTCTCTATCACTTGATGATTCCGCGACCTCAAACGCCGATCCTTGATGCGGTCGTGCAGGAGGTCGAATCGCTGCGAGTGCATCTGGGCGGAGAGATCGTCTACCTGAATCCGGCTCGCCGGCCTGGCTCCCTCTATCCAGAACGGTTATATGGCCTGCATCGCCTGGCCTATTTGCGTCGGCGAGAAGTGACCATTCAGTTGCATCACATATATAACTCTCATCTATTCTATTTTCCCTACCTGCGCTGGCTGAACCGCCCGGTGGTCTATACCGTAGCGGCCGGGTTGCGAACGTCAGAGTGTCCTGCACACCTTGAGCGACTGGCAGCGCTGGCACGCATCATCGTCACCAATGAGCGCGATGAAGCAATACTTGGAGGCTGGGGGTTGAATAACTCCGAGGTGGCCCGGCCAGGAATTGACATAACGCGCCTGGTGTCCCAACCGGTTCCCTCCGGTCCTCTCACACTGCTTGTTGGATCAGCACCATGGACACGGGCCCAATTTGTGTCAAAGGGTGTGGATGCGCTGCTGGCGGTCGCTCGGGCACGTCTCGACTTGCGGTTGATCTTCCTTTGGCGCGGCCTGCTCGTTGACGAAATGAATAGGCGAGTTGTCGCGGCCGGACTGAGTGAGCGAGTCTCTGTATGCAACTACCATGTAGACGTCAACACAGTCCTGGAAGGCGTGCACGCAAGCATTGTTCTGGCCTCTGATGAGACCCTGGTCAAAGCATTTCCCCACTCTCTCTTGGAATCACTGGCGGCCGGCAGGCCTGTGCTGATCAGCCGTTCCATCCCGATGGCAGATTTCGTCGCACAGGCCGGGTGTGGGGTAGTCGTAGAGCGGGTTGATCCCCCGGCTGTGCTGGCGGCAGTGAACGAGTTGGCAGCCCGCTACCAGCAGTACCAGACAGCCACGCTGCAACTGGATCGGGAAACTTTCTCCCTCGATCAGGTTAAAAGGACGTACACCAGGATCTACCACAGTGTTGTGGAGGGTGTTGTGTAAGCGGTATCGCGGTGCTATGCGCCCGATGTGGTTCTGGGTGAACGCATCTGAGGATGCTTGCTCCTCAATCGTCAAGCCTGGCGCGTTACCAGCGGCAGAAATACTTGTAGGACACCGGGAGCCACCTGTCCCAGGCTGATCTCGTCGAACAGGACAGCCGCAGGCGGAAGAAGCGTACCAGGCAGCGGCGACTCCAGGCCAAAGTACAGCGTCACATCCTGCCCCGCCATAGCGCTCACGTCCAGCGTACCGTGAATCCAGGCCGGCGCGTCGAGCGACAAATCCTGGTTGATGGTGGCGCTCTCACCGATCACCATGACCGTGAGACGATCAACATACGCCGAAGCGCCCTGTGCCTGGTATTGGTACATCCAGGAGAGCACCAGAGGGTCATCCGGTGCTGGTAACGTGAGTGACTGGCTGATGCCTGTCGTCCCCGCTGTGAACAGCCTGAGCGCGCCATTTCCCGTGTGGGCCGTGGTAGTTAGCACCGGCGTGACTGGTCCTGAGGTCGCCCAGGCAGTCCCCCCCAGTTCAAAGTCGCCATCCGACACCAGATTATCAGCCGGCGGCAGGTAAAAGTCCAGACCGGTTGTCGAGCCGGACAGATGCTGCATGGCGGGCAATGAGCCAAAACCAGAGTGGGAGACGGCGAGCGCATAGGTGAGCGGATCGTTGTAACAGAGCAGATAATTGCCTTGCAGGTCAGTTCTGGAAACCATGGGCCCAGTTGGGGCTGAGGTCACCTGCGCCGCGAAGATGGGTTGACCGAGAGTGTTGTAAGCCGAACCAGAGAATCCGTACTGGGCGACCCACGTCTGGGCATCGGCGTCGGTATGTATCGCTTCCAGGTTGCCGGCCGCATCCCGAGCGCGGGAGCGAAATTGATAAGTGTGGTCAGCGCTTCCCATATAGGCAGCCGAGGTATCGGTAGTTCCGCTCTTCCAGTTCGTCCACGAGCCGCTGCTACCAGCGCGCACTTCGATGTCATAGTCTGCCACTCCCGATCCATGATCCCAGCCCTGCCACGAGACCGTTGCCGAGAGCACCGCGCAGGGTGGGGCGGTGAGCGCCGAAGTCGGCGGGGTGGTGTCAATTCGGAAGGGCCCCAGATGCACTGTTTCATCAGCCAGATTGCCTGCCAAGTCCACTGCGCGCAGTTGAAAGTACCATTCTGGGGCGTCGCTTAGCGGGCTGCTGGTGAGCGTGCTGACGTTCGGGGCCAATCTTGAATCGCTGGCATCCACCACTGTCGTCGGCGAGGTGCTCCAGGTGTAATAATATCCGGCGATACCGCTCTCATCATCGCTGTCGCCAGACCAAGAGACTTGCACCACGTTGTTATTCGACCATACAGCCTGGGTATGGGTAGAACTGGTGACGGAGGGGTTTTGCGGGGGCGTCGTGTCACCAAAGTAGACATTGCCGGTGCGTTGCACATTGTGGCGGAACATAGGCCAGGGACGTGCAGAACTCCCTGCGCCGTTCTCATCCCAAATCACGATGATGCCGTTTGTGTCCCCGCCCCCGGCCAGTATCTCTAGTTTGCCGTCGTTGTCCACATCATCCACCATCGGCGACGCCTCTAACCCGTGCAGGTCGGCGATGAACCGTTGCTCACTGGTGCTGGGGCTATCCGATTCGACGATTGTTATGCCGTAGGCGCCATGATGTGCGATTATGATCTCAATATCACTATCCCCGTCAATATCGGCCAGGATAGGATCATACGGCATATCGTACGAACCTGATATCCACGAATTCGGCGAGGGCGGTTCTACCGGGAAACCAGATACAGAAGACCCATCCGCATTCCAGGCCCACAGCCTTTTCCCTGTGCTACAGCTATAGTGCCGGCCACTGCCAATTACGACTTCCAGAACACCATCACCGTCAATGTCCCCCAAGGCTGGAGGCGCTTTCATTACAGAGTCTGTCACCCGGGGCCAGTTTGAAAGCAGCGTCCCATCGTGGTTCCAGGCATACACGATATTCTCCCTACCGTCCGTGCCCCAACCGACACCCACGACAATCTCCAATTGACCATCACCGTCAATGTCCCCCAGGGCTGGGGAAGAGTGAATTACCTGCTCGGTCGTGACCGGAAAACCGTTCACATTCGTGCTATCGCCATTGATCGCCCATAGCGTGGCCTTGGAGTAATCTGGGGCGTGCTCGCCATCCCATGGCGGGCTCATCGTGCCCACGATCACTTCTGGCAAATTGTCGCCATCAATGTCTCCCAACGCCGGTGACGACAATCCACCGCGTAGCAAATTATCGCCGTTATAGCGGTAGATAGGCCATCCTGCAACCTTTGAGCCGTCGTGGTGCCATGCGTGAATGCGACGGTCATCGTGGGAGATAACGATCTCCAAGTCACCATCGCCATCCAGGTCGCCCACCGCTGGTGTTGTCTGGAAGCCATCCCAAAGCCCATCTGGCTGACCATAGCCTTGAGTCTCGTCGCCTGCCGCGTCAATGCGCGGTTGAGGCCATCCTTTTGCCCCATCTCCCGAGATTTGCTCAATCAAGGAAAAACTCCAGGGAGAATTGTATTCGTACACTAGCACACCGCCGTTGTGACGATCTGCCTGGTTCGAGTAGTAGATACTGCCACCCACCGCGACCACGATATCAAGTTTCCCGTTGCCGTCTAAATCTGCGATGATAGGGGACGAGTGTATTTCGTTCGTTGATCTGGATGTAGGCGGATTGGCTGCCTCAATTTCAGTATTAACCTGGTGTGACCACACTGTACTCCAACTTGTACCGTTACTCGTGGAAATGACGTACAATACCCCATCTACCCCGCCGGCGACGATTTCCTTATAACCATCACCGTTAAAATCTGCTGCTGCCAGACCCGAGTTACGGATGCGCTCTCCCGACAGGCTGATTATCGTTTCCTGAGGTGCAGCACGTGCAATCGTCGAGGCCTCATTCCGGGCTATTCCTGTACTTACTACGACCAGCAAAACCATCAACAACGTCCCGATTTTGCCCACTGATATTGCTTGTTTCATTTTGTTGTGTTTCCCTACTACTCGTCTGATGTCTTCAAAGCGATTAACGATACGATACCACGTGGTTACAGGCTGGTCAATGGCACTTTTGTCCTAGTGCCCCTGGCCTGCATTGCGCACGGTATCATGCCACCCCATACACCAAGATGACAGGGGTTGTCCTATGGGGAGAGGCCGCCATGCTTCCTTACCAGATGGCAGCCCATGGGGGATGGTCAGATAAAGGCGCCAGGGTGATAGTTGTACCGGTGCCTATCCGCGTTCCGTGATTTCGCATTTGAGGATGCTCACACCTCGACTCCTGGGATGATAGTTTGTGCAATCGTCGCAATGTGTTGGTATCGCCGTGGAACCTGCCAGGGCCACACCGGTGGCTCAAGGTGGTGATGCCAGGGAGAATCTCGATTGCCCTGGGTCAGTATCTGGACAGCCCGGCGTTTGCGCCACGCGCTTGGCAAGCCGCTAATTCCGTCAATGCGACCCAACAGGCTGTGTACATCGCCCCGCGCGACCAGTGCAAAGGTCACTGCTGCCAGATCGTACAGCACGATCAGCGGCAAGTAGGCCAGCAGCCGTCTGGTTGGCCCATAGTTCTTGGCGATAAGCCAGACCTTGTTGCGCCCCAGCAATCGGCTCTTGAATGGCGAGCCTTCGACGCTGGTGGCGGAGTGGGCGTGGTAGACGCGGGCTGCTGGTGCGTACAGGCAGCGCCAGCCGGCCAATCGCGCGCGCCATGCCAGGTCAACGTCCTCCATATAGGCGAAAAAATCATCATCGAATAAGCCAATCCGATCTAGCATCACGCGGCGGTAAAGCGCTGCTCCTGCACACGGGCCGAATACCTCGACGGGAGTTCTCTCGCCGGGGTCGTCGGGTGTCCCTCCCAGGCGATCCCAGGCAATGCCCACCGGGTCGAGAGCGATACCTGCCGAATTGATCGTATCTGGCCGATCGGCGAAGAGCATCTTGGAGGCAACCATCCCTACGGTAGGGTCGCTTGCGATGGGCTCTACCAGCGCAGCCAGCCACCGGGGTTCGGCGCGCGTATCGTTGTTGAGTGTGACAACGAACTCCGCATCGGTGGAGTGAATGGCCTGGTTATTACCCGTGGCAAAGCCGACATTCCACGTGTTGCGGATCAGCCGGACCTGAGGAAAGTGCGCCTCTACCCATTTGACAGAGCCGTCGGTGGAGCCGTTGTCTACCAGGATGGCCTCAAAGTCGGTAAACGTCTGGGCAAAGAGCGCGGTCAGGCAGTCTTCCAGGTGGTGCCGCCCGTTCCAATTGACGATGACAACGGCGACCTGTTTAGCCATACCCCTCGTCCGCAACCTTCTGATAGATGGCCTCAACCTCCAGAGCATGTGCTTTGATACCCTTGACCGGCGTGGATCTGGCACCTTGAGCCAGGTGGCCCACCAGTGCACGGTCGCCTGCCAGGCGGGCCAGCGCTGCGGTCAGCGCAATCTCGTCAGATGGCGGTACCAGCAGGCCATTTATGCCGTCAGTGATCACCTCGGGTATAGCGCCTACGTGCGATGCGACCACCGCTAGCCCTGCCAGCAGTGCCTCGTGGGTCACGATGGAAAAGGTTTCGTGCCAGCGCGATGGGACCACAATGGCGTCAATGCCCGCCAATAACTCTGGTAGCCTCTGGTTCTCGTACCGTCCGCGAAAGTGGATGCGCGAGTCTTTGACAGCGGCCTTTTTGAGGTGGGCTGCGAAAGGGTCGTTGGGTGCACCAGAGCCGAACAAGTGCAACTCGACACCTGCGTTGGGAAGATGCTGGAAGGCACGCACCAACACGTCAACACCCTTGTGCGCCGACAGTGCGCCGATATAGCCAAAGCGTAGACTCGGCGCAGGTACCCGGGATGGCTTGTGCTGCCAGTGGTCGAGATCCAGCCCTGCGGGCAATACCCGGATCGTTTCGGTGTGCACGCCGTAATCCAGATAGACCTCGCCGCAAAAGTCAGAAGGCGCCAGCAGGCGTGAGGCTGTGTTTAACATCTGCTGCATAAAACGCATTCGGTTGGCGAATGGCTGGGGTGTCGGGCCGTGGACGGATGATGCCCCAGAGTGTGCACGTTCAAGCCATGTCAGAATCTTGTGCTGAAGTTTGTAGGGTACGAGAGCATCCCGGACTTGGGGGTAAAGAGGGATACGATGGAGGAGGCCGGAAGCCTGGACGACAGAGCCCAGGCACTGACGGCAGTCGGCACCATGGTGTGGGCCGGGGCACAGGGTCATATCGCGAGTCAGGAGCCGTGTGGTCGAGCAGATATACCAATAGTCGTGCAGCGTCAGGACAAAGGGAATCCCCAGTTCTCTGGCGGCGGCAGGCAGTCCGGCTGAGAGGCCGACGCAGTGTTGAAAGTGGATGACATCGGGACGTGTCTCTTGCAGGTACGTGCTGAACAGATTCTCAATAACAGGGTTGCGATAATGGGTCTCCAGACTGGAAACCCGGCGAAAGTTATTGACGACGCGGCGGATGGACAGGCCAGCCTGGACCTCATCGCGGACTGTGTATTCAGCCAGGTTGGGCGCGTACTCGCGGCAGAATACAGATACGTCGTGGCGTTGCATCTGCTCATACGCCAGTGCGTGTGTATACTGCTCCACACCGGCGATAGACGTCGGCGGGAAGCCGTTAGCAACGTGTAGAATTCTCATAGATCACCCTGCGTCTGCAGCGCAGCCAGTCGCTGGTGTGTCTTTCTGATGGACTGTTCGTCACGGTGGCGAGCGATCAGGGTAGTGGGTAACATCACCAGGTTCCACACGATGGCATAGAGTAGAATAAACGTGTTGATTGGGTACACCGATGGTCGCAGTCGCCGCAGGTGAGCGAGGTTGTGGTCATACTGGACTCCGGGCCAGCAAATGAACATGACCATATCGCGGAACCGCCGCAGGGCTACACGGGGCAAGTCGGCTTTGATCATCACGCGGATGTGGTTGCGCTGGGCAAGCATTGCTGTCTTGAGCGTACGTTTCCCAAACGAACCGCTGTTATAGTGCCAAAGAGGTATGTTGATCCGCACGCTGCGATATCCGGCGCGGCGTGCCCGTTTTTGCAGATCATCTTCCTCACCGTAGGCAAAAAAATGTTCATCTAGCAGGCCAATGTTGCGCAAAAGATCCGCTTGCAGGAATAGAGCGCAGCCGGCGATGTGTTCTGCCTCTGTGACCTCTAATCGTTGCCACGCAGACTGACGTTGTCTGAACTGTGTCAGATCAGGGTCAGCGTTGAGGTGATACTCCCCAATGGTATCAAAACCGACAAAGCCGATGAGCGGGTCCGCTTCTGCAGCAGCGACGGCGTGCGTCAACCAGCGCGAATCCACCCGCATATCGTTGTTGAGCAGCACGACATAATCGGCCCCACGCTCCAGTGCGCAGCGAATGCCTACGTTGTTGCCCGCAGCCCAACCCAGATTGTGGTTGTTTTTAATGATCTCGATCTGGGGATAATTGTTGCGGGTAAACGTCACCGAGTCGTCGTCGGAGCCGTTGTCAATGAGTACAATATACAGTTGGGGGTATTCAGTCTCCAAAACAGAAGACAGGCAATAGGACAGATGATCTATTCCGTTGTAGTTGAGGATCAGGACATATACGCTAGGGGCCAAGATATACTCCAATTGCATCTGAGGATGCTCACTCCTCGTTGTCAAGTGTGCTATCTTCCGGACCATGTTCCCTGGACAAACCGCCGGACGTCGTGCCATAAACCGGTCAAACTCTGTGCGACGCGCACTCGATGGTCACTGTCGCGCAAATAGTTCATTATCGCAGCCAGGAACTTGGTTGACCCGTGGGCCTTGCTGGTGGGGAAGGCCAGCATAGCCGTCCAGCCATAAAGATACTTGGCCTTGTATCTGATGCCCCGCATGTCCAAAAAGTCGCGGTATGCGCCAGGGGGTTCGTGCGGATGGGTGATCTGGCCTTCAAAAATTCGGTCCTCGGAGAATTCGTGGCTAAAGATCGCCGCACGTGGGTCTAAAGTGGTGAAGATGTTTTCTAATACATCCATAGTAGACTGATAAAGATCCACGTCAGTCCACAAGAGTGCCAACGGTTGATCCCATCCCTTCAACGAGTCGCTGAACCAACCCTTGAGATAGCGCACGCACGCTGGACTACCAAAGGTCTGGATATTACTCTGGACCTCTTCCAGCGCACCGGCAAAGTCACCTGCCTTATAATAACTCCCCTCTTTGGGACCCGGGGGGGGCAATCCTTCAAACGAGTCTGCAACGATCAAATCCCTGGATAGAAATGCGCAAGCGTGGCTCAGGCAGCAGGAAGTATAACCTTTGAAACAACCACACTCTAGCACTGCACCTTCGACGCTGTAACTGTCCAACACATACAGATGGTTGGCCAAGTATAACATCTCCTGGGGCCTTGATATTGGCACTGTGTATCTATCTTTTTGGCCCTCCCTGCCGGTGTTCTGCTTGGGGAAACATTCAGCGATCGCATGGAATGTCTCGTACATCCATTTCAGATAAAAGAGGTAACGACGCACTGTCGGAATTCGTTCAGTCTGCGGTGAAACCAGCCAGTCTGCCAAGGCCCAGACAACCTCATCGGGTGGATCTGCCAGCGGAATTGGTTCCCAGTGTGCGTCTACACCTTCTTCGCGGGCGATGTTCAAAATCTCTTTGGGCAACATGATTTCACCTGGGCAGATCATCCTGCATCTGAGCATACAACTGGATCAGTTCGACTGCGTGCTCGTCCATTGATTTGACTTTACGGATCAACTGAGCGCGGTGGAGAGCGGCTACCAACTCGCGGTCCCCAACTGCACGCTGCATTGCCGCCACCCACGCTTCCATATCGTCAGGGGGCAACAAGATACCGTTGACGCCGTCGTCAATGGCGTCGGGTATGCCCCCCATTCGCGACGCAATCACGGGCAACCTGGCTAACACCGCCTCGCGGGTGACGATCGAAAATGTCTCGTGCCATCTCGATGGGATCAGCAACACATCTATCTGGTTCAAGATGCTGGGCAGTTCCGGCGGAGTGTATGGGCCAGCAAAATGGACACGCGGGTCGCCGTCAGCCAGTTCGTGCAACATCTCGGTAAACGGCATACCGGGCAATTCAAAGCCGTGTATCCATAGTTCCGTGTTGGGCACGTCAAGTCGCTGGAAGGCCCGGATGATAAAATCTACACCCTTGTGGCGCAGCAAACTGCCGATGTAACCAAATCGAAGCACTTGACCCCGTGGACGATGAGATGGTTGGAAGTCTTCCCACACTGACATATCTATGCCGTGTGGAACGACGCGGATCCGCTTGGCTGGGATGCCGAAATCAACGTATTGTGTCTTGACCACATTGGACGGGGCGATGATGTATTTGCACAGGGCGAGCAGAGCCTGCATATAACGCGCCCGCACGCGCAGTGGCTCCATATTCGTCGGACGCACCGCCGCCAAGAGCGATTGGGCCTGGGGCAAGACGCGAAGGCGCATCACATCGTAGATGCTGAGCAACAGACGACGTGCTGGCCAGGGTAGTATTCTCTGTAGAGGATAATAGGTAGCGTCGCTCAAACTCAACGGGCGGAGATTGACTGGCTCGACAGATGGGAGAGATAATGGCGCGTCAAAGTCTGGCGCATTTGGTCCGAAAGGAGGGTATGGGCGATCGAAAAGGCACTCGTAGCAGTTTACGTCGTGGTGGCTGCCGATACAGAGATTGTTGTCGGGGCGTAACAGATTGACCTGAGGACACATGTACCAGTAGTCGTGCAGAGTCATCACGAACGGCAGGCCCATCTCGGCTGCGCGCGCTAGTAGCGATGCCGATAGGCCGTGCGTGTGCTGAAAGTGAATCACGTCGGGTTGTTGAGCCTCTAACCAACGTGCAAACAGCGCTTCTATCTGTCTGTCAAAGTATCGTGATGCCAAAGGAGTAGTGCCATCGAAGCGATTTACAACAAAGCGTGCCGGAATGCCCTCAGTGATCTCATCGCGTACACTGTAGATTGGCCGGTTCCCCCCCGGCTCACGACAAAAGACGGCCACATCGTGTCCCTTGGAGCGCAGTGACTTGGAGAGCGCAAGGGTGTAGACTTCCACCCCGCCGCGATCAACGGGGGGAAGGCCATTGCTTATCTGAAGAATCTTCACTGCCTATGCCTCTGGAAGCCGCTTCCACCGTTTGCGCGCTTGGGCAGTGCGTCGCCCGTCGCGATAGCGCGCCCACAGCGTCGCTGGCAAGAACAGGAGGTTCCACACCAACGCATACAGCAGGATTGCGTTATTGACCGCAAAGTTGGAGGGGCGTAGTCGCCGAAAGTGGGGGATACGGATGTCGTATTCGAGCCGTGGCGGACAGACGAATTTGAACAGCCATACGGTTTGACGCCAAATGGAACCGAGTGTGTCATTCTTAATCATACACCGAATATTGTTGCGCAATGCCATCACAGACGACTTGAGGAACTGCTTACGCCAAAAACCGCCGTTATAGTGCCACAGTGGCACATTGATGCGCACCATCTGATAACCAGCGCGCACGGCCCGCTTTTCCAGGTCATCTTCCTCTGAGTAAGCAAAGTAGGCTTCGTCAATCAATCCTACGTCACGGAAGACGTCCGCTCGCACAAAGAGCGCCGCGCCGGTGACGTGATCGGCAGGTTCGTACTCCAACTTTTCCCACGCGGCGGACAGTTCTTTGAATCGCTCTTCGTCAGGATCCTCGCCCTGGATGTACTCTTGGAGCATCCTGAATCCGACGATACCGATGCGTGGGTTGGCCTCACAAACCTGGACGGCACCATCAAGCCACCTCGAGTCAACCTTGGTGTCGTTATTCTGCAGAACGATGTAATCTGCACCATGATCTAATGCGTGACAGATGCCAACGTTGTTACCACCGGCCCACCCCAGGTTCTGGTCATTCTGAACAACCGTGACCTGGGAAAAGTTCTCCCGGGTGTACTCGACTGAACCATCCGTTGAACCGTTGTCGAGCAGCACAATGCGGTAATTCTGATATTCCGTTGCTAGCACGGAAGGCAAACAGTATTCGAGGTGATTTTTGCCGTTGTGATTTAGAATGATTATATACACGAGAGGAGGTTTAGTCATCTGATTCATCCGTTCTTGTCTAACGATGGCTCTGAAGGGTTGCCCTTTCCTTTCAGGGCAGATAGCCTTCTGTCTACAAGGTTCAATAAGCGCATCACACGCCCCTGCCGGATCTCGTTCAAGTGGTCTTTCAGCCCATCCCGTTCCTGTTCAAGTTGGTTCCGTTCCTGTTCGAGTTGTTGGTTGTGTGACTCCAGGCGGTCCAACTGGACAATCGTCCGGCGTGCTTCAGCGGCTGTCCGGGAGGCCGTGAGGGCATCAGGCGCGAATGTGACATGATCGAGGAAAGTAGCGATGGGTTCGACGACTTGTGTCCAAGTCAATTCACCCCGTACAGTCTGAGCGTTTTCAGTCACGCGGGCGCGCAATCCATCGTCTGCCAGCATAGATAGGATCGCTTCGGCCAGCAGATCCGGGCGTTCCGGCGGAACAGTCTGGCCTAGTCCACGGCTGACGATCATATCAGATACAGAATCGCCTGCGGTGGAGATCACAGGCAGCCCGGCCCAAACACAATCAAGCAGGCGAGTGCGCGAAGAGAAATGGCTCTCCAAGTTGGGCCGATGGGTGCTCACGCCCAGGTCGGCCTCCAACAGGTACTCACCTCGCTCATCGTAGGGAATCCAATCACCAAAGAAGACGTGATGGCCCAGCAGGTCCAACTCGCGGCAGCGGGCCACGGTCTGTGTATATATGGGCATCTCTGGCACTGTCTCCGGGTCAAAATGATGTCCTGCGGCAAAGAAGAGTTTGACGTCCTCCCTGACGCGCAGTACCTTCACCAACGCATCAATGAGTGTCAGTGGGTCGAACCATTGCCATAGTCCCCCGTTCCAAAGCAACACCTTGTCCTCGGGGCCGATGCCAGGATGAACGCCTTTGAGTACGCCACGCTGCTTCCGGGGTGGTTCGGGTGGTATACCAAAGGGCACAACGTCAATCAACCTCCGCAACGTGTGGTCCTGCGCGTAGGTGACAGCATTGACACGCCCTGCGGCCAACAACGTGCCCAACCAAAAATCGCGCTGGCGCTCGCTGGCACAGATGAAAAGGTCTCCAATCGCGCCCTCCAGGCGCAGGTGGCTTATGCTCTCTATATCAATGTCCACGCGGTGCTGCTCGTCCACAGTGGGAGACTGGGCTAATTTCTCTAGTTCAAACGGGTCGTACAGGTCTACAATCGCTGGCTTGCTCAGGTCCCGCAATCGGTCCATTTTGGCGAACAGTGGTCCCATGGCCAACACCACATCGGCGTTGTTGATGTAGGAATCCAGGCTGGCATAGTAGGGGTCGTCTGTGTCGTAGCCGACTATGTGCAAGCCTGGGTGGTTGCGTGCTGGTTCTCCCGGCGCGGCCAGTATCACGTCAAACCGCTGCGCTAGTGCGCAGGCCATCTCCCACGCCCGGATGCCAGGACCGGCCATCTGAGAGCCAATGGTCTCGTGGGTGATGATAAGCAGACGCGAACCGTGCCGAGGTTGCAACACGTCTGGCACGCCCAATTCTCTTGCCAGTTGATCTTGTACCACGTGGTATCGCCTCCAGGGAAAGATCCAATTATCAGGCCGTGTGGGGAAACGCGTAAAGATTTCCTCGTCACTGCGCACTCGCGCCGCCTGGATACGCCGCCGCTTTTCCAGCAGACGGGGCATCTCATCGGCTACCTGGTCAATGGCCACCAGGAACGA
>JAXHUO010000087.1:0-15130 GCA_034189605.1 Chloroflexota bacterium | reverse complement strand
CTCACTGGACAAGTTGGGCTAAAAGGACTATAATCCTTTCCGCTTTTTCCCTCCATCCGAGGAGTATATGCACTGTCCCGAATGTGGAGCCCAAGTCCCTGACGATCTGCGCCTTTGCCCGCAATGTGGCACGATGGTGGAGGAGACGCAACCTATGCGCGCCCGAAAACTCGATCGGGTTGCCTCTGCCACAGCAATATCTGCGCCGGGCACGGCCGCGCCTAAGCGTTGGCAACGCCTACGACCAGTTCTCTTTTGGGTGTTGGGCTTCCTTTGTCTCCTGGCATTGAGCATTGGCGCGAGCGCCTATTATGGCATTCACCAGGGAGAGCGTGACCGGGAGCAACGCCGCCTCGATCAAGCCGAACAGCACTACCACGCTGGCCTGGAGCATCTCGATGTTGGTGAGCACGAGTTGGCCATCGCCGAGTTCGAATATGTGCTCGAACTTGATCCTGATCACTCCTTGGCCCAACAAGGAATTGCTGAGGCACGGGCACGTATTGCCGCTCGCCCTACCCCCACCTCGGAGGTCTATGAAGACGTCGTGGATGACCTGTACCAGCAGGCCATAGCCTACTATGAGACTGAACAGTGGGAAGAAGCGGCCTCTGTGCTCATCCAACTGCGCGTGTTAGACCCGACCTACGAGGCGGAAGAAGTCGAGGAGATGCTCTTCGTCAGTCTCTACAACACAGGGATGGCGTTGCTGGATGAGGACCGTTTTGAAGAAGGTATCTTTTACCTCGACCAGGCAGTGGCGCTCCGCCCACTGGACGAGGAAGCGCTGACACAGCGCAGCCTGGCTATGCAGTACATGACCGCGTTGGGCTACTGGGGAGTGGATTGGGAGCGCTGCATCGAGCGCTTTGAGCAACTCTACACCCTCGCGCCCGATTATAAAGACGTCTTCCGACGACTGTACCGCGCGCATGTCATCTACGCCGACGCCTGGTATGCTCAAGGGGAGATGTGCCCGGCCGAAGTGCAATACACACAGGCAGTGCAACTGATGGCTGGTCCCGAGATTGAGCAGAAGCGGGCCGAGGCAGCCCAAATCTGCCTCATCGCCACCCCAACCCCCATCGCCCCCATAACCGGCACGCTGCCCATCACACTGACCGAGCCCCCGCCAGGCTTTACCACGGGCCGGCTGGCCTATCCAATCTACAACACACAGACCGGCCTCTACGACGTCTACGCCCTCTTCGCCGACGGACGCCTGGCGAGGATGGTCGGTGGTGCCGACCAACCCTGCTGGTTGTGGGGCAGTGGGGCTCTGGGGTATCGCGACCTGCGCTCGCCGGGCATCTCGCTGCTGGTGCCGGGAGAGGCTGCGTCACGACAACTGGCTTCGGGCGCTGGGCTGGTCTGGCCCACCTTATCGCCCGACGGCAGTCGTATGGCCTACGCTGCGCAAGATGCGGCCGGTACCTGGCAGATTTATATCGCGCCGACGGACGGCTCGGCCGAGCCGATAGTACACGCAGCGGGAGAGGGGCCAGCGTGGGGACCAACCGGCCTGCTGGCCTGGACCGGCTGCGAAACAGGCGAGGCCTGTGGCATCTTCGTGGACAATCCCGACGATGACCAGCCGCCGATTCGCCTCAGCGCCAGCATCAACGACATTGGCCTGCACTGGTCTCCCGATGGAGGGAATCTGGCCTACATGTCCAATCACACCGGCGACTGGGAAATCTACCTGGTCAGCACAGCCGGTGGCTTCGCAAGGCTCACCGACAACCCAGCCCACGATGGCCTTCCCGCTTGGGCCCCAGATGGCTCCGGCTTGGCCTTCGTCTCTAACCGGGATGGAACCTGGGGTCTCTACGTGATGGGACCGAATGGGGAGGACCCGCACAGAATCCTTACCCTCGGTCCCAGCCTCCCCGACTGGACGATACAGCGTCTTTCGTGGGCTCCGTAGCCTTGACGAGAAGGGCCAAAGGCGGTATACTTACAGTAGACGGGGCGTAGCTCAGTCAGGCTAGAGCGCGCGGTTTGGGTCCGCGAGGTCGCCGGTTCAAGTCCGGCCGCCCCGACTGCGGGCGTTGCAAAATGGTATTGCCGCAGCCTTCCAAGCTGCTGTTACGGGTTCGATCCCCGTCGCCCGCTCTGCCCGTTCTTTTCCCAATCCATTGTTGTAGTCGGGCCCATAGCTCAGCGGTCAGAGCTGCCGGCTCATAACCGGTCGGTCCCAGGTTCGAATCCTGGTGGGCCCATCTTACTGGGGCGTGGCCAAGTGGTAAGGCAACGGACTTTGAATCCGTGAATCGTAGGTTCGAATCCTACCGCCCCAGCCTGGGCCATCGGACCCTCTTGTCAGATGACTGATTGTGGCCCGTAACTCGGTGGCCGTGGCGCACCCCTCGTGGGTCCGTACCACGGCCACTTTTGGCAACAGAAGGAGATAAGACGTGGAGTTGGCAATCGTGATTCTGGCAGCAGGCCAGGGAACCCGCATAAAGTCTGACCTGCCTAAGGTGCTACACCCGTTGGCCGGGCGGCCGCTGGTCACCTATGCGATAGAGATAGCGCGGACGCTGGCAAGCGCTAGTCCGGTGCTGGTCGTGGGGCACAGAGCCGAGGCAGTGCGAGAAGCGGTGGACGATGACGTCGTCTTGGTCGAGCAGACTGAACAGTTGGGCACGGGCCATGCCTTGCTTCAGGCGCGGCAGGCGCTTCAGGGTCAGAGCGACCTGGTGCTGGTCACCTACGCCGATATGCCCCTGCTGACGACGGAGACGCTGCGCCGGCTGGTGGAGCGGCAACAGGATAATTCTGGGCCAATCACGATGCTTACCCTGGTGCACGAAAATCCCCGTGGATTCGGGCGCGTGATGCGGGATGAAAGCGGTGCGGTGATCCAGGTAGTTGAGGAAGCGATGGCCACGCCGGAGCAGTTGGCGATCCGAGAACTCAACGCTGGCGTATATTGCTTCGACGCGGATTGGGTGTGGACCCACGTGGACCGCATCCCGCTCAGTCTTCCCAAGCAGGAATACTACCTGCCCGACCTTATCGGCATGGCGGTCGCCGAGGGACTGCGGGTTGAGGCAGTTGCCACCGAGGATGCAGCGGAGGCCCTGGGCATCAACACGCGGGTACACCTGGCGGAGGCAGAAAGCGTGCTACGTCGCCGCATCAACGAACACTGGATGTTGGCTGGCGTGACAATCGTGGACCCGGCAACGACCTACGTCGAGCCTGGCGTGACCATAGGCCAGGACACGACCATAAAGCCCAACACGCACCTGCGCGGGGAAACGACGATTGGCAGGAACTGCAACATCGGCCCTAACACGATCGTCGTGGACTGCCAGATCGGCGACGGCTGCCGGGTGCTGGCCTCGGTGTTAGAGCAGGCGGTTATGGAGGATGGCTCCGACGTTGGACCGTTCGGTCACTTGCGGAAGGGAGCGCGACTGTGTGAAGGCGCACACATGGGAAACTTTGGGGAGATGAAGAACGCGAGACTCGGTCCTGGGGCAAAGATGGGCCACTTTAGTTACCTGGGTGACGCCGAGGTCGGGGCAGGAGCGAACATTGGCGCGGGGACAATCACCTGTAACTTCGACGGCGTACGCAAGCACAAAACGGTGATCGAAGAAAACGCTTTCATCGGTTCTGACACGATGCTTGTCGCACCGGTGCGGGTGGGCAAGAAAGCCAGGACAGGAGCTGGAGCAGTGGTGACGCACGACGTACCTGATGGAGCGGTGGCCTATGGAGTTCCGGCGCGGGTGCGAGGAGACTCGGGGGCAAGAGGGCAAGGGGACAAGGAGACAGAGAGACACGGAGATGGGCAATGGGAGACACAGGGATAAAAGAGTGGTCGCGGGAGGAATTGATAGCCCGGGCAATGGAGGTACGCGAACGGGCCTATGCCCCCTACTCTGGCTACGAGGTGGGAGCGGCGCTGCTAGGGAAATCGGGGCGCATCTACACCGGCTGCAACGTGGAGAACGCTGTCTATCCCCTGTGCACCTGTGCTGAGCGCACAGCGGTGGTCAAGGCGGTCTCTGAGGGTGAGCGGGAATTCGTGGCGTTGGCCGTCGTGACCGAGAACGGCGGTTCCCCCTGTGGCTCCTGCCGCCAGACATTGTGCGAATTCGGCGCGGACATTGCAGTGCTGATCGCCGATGCCACGGGTGCTTGCCGTGAGACGACGATAGTGGAGTTGTTGCCGGACAGTTTCAGCGCGGCTGACCTGACGTGAGACACAAAATGTGAAACGTGAATCACGCATGATACTACCCGGTCCAGTGATGTTACAATCTCACATCAAGGAGGTAGCAAAATGAAATACACTCGTTTGATTCTCAGCCTGACATTGGTATGCTTGTTGCTTTCGACAATCGCCTGTGGCTCCAGCGAACCGACCATCGAAACGCCGGCCGGAGAGATGAATCTCACCGCCGCCGACCTCGGCCCTGAATGGTCCCTGGTGGGAGAGCAAGGCCTGGACGAAATGCAGGACATGAACCAGGCGCACATCCAGGATGCCAATATGCGTATGCTCGGAGCCGATGCGATAACTGGGTTCGTGATGAGCATCGTGTTCAGCACCAAAACTGTTGCGTCGGCCGAGGGGGAGATGAAGGGGAGTACCGTTCAGGGCTTTGCAGAGAGCATCCAGGAGCAGGTGCCCGGAGCGACTATTGGGACTATGGAGCCTCCCGACGTCGGCGACGAAGCGACTATGGTAGGAGGGAGTCATCCCGAACTAAACCTCAATATCTATATGTTGGCTTTTCGTAAGGCCAACGTCATCGCCCTTTTTTCGTTGGTCGGCTCGGCGGACTCTGTCACCGAGGAGACTGTGGCGGACTATGCCCAAAAATTGGAAGCGAAAATGAAGTGAGGTAGCAGTGAGTTAGAGGAGGCTTTGCCGTTTGTGCCTTGTCGTCGGGATGATATAATGGCGCACGAGGAGGCCAGACGTGAGCACAGAGCGACTATACCGCACTAAGGGCATCGTGATACGCAGGCGTAACCAGGGCGAGGCCGACCGCGTTCTGACCCTG
The DNA here is from genome assembly GCA_034189605.1 of Chloroflexota bacterium. Classification (GTDB taxonomy): domain Bacteria; phylum Chloroflexota; class Anaerolineae; order B4-G1; family B4-G1; genus JAUWNP01. The sequence goes on along the minus strand of JAXHUO010000087.1, from coordinate 10,103 downwards.
TGCGCGCCGCTGGGCAAGATAGAGGTTATCGCCAAGGGAGCGCGCAAACTGCGCAGCCGCAAAGCGGGGCACGTGGAACTGTTCACCCGCTCTAATTTTGTGATCGCGCGGGTGAAGAAATCCTGGGATATTATCAGCCAGGTCGAGACCGTCGAGGCACACCAGGTTTTGCGGAGTGACCTGCTGCGCGGGACGTACGCTCGCTATGCGGTGGAACTGCTCGATCGTTTTTTCGCTGCTGGGGAAGGCGGTCCGGCGCTCTTCGACCTGCTCAATCACACGCTCACCTGGCTATGCCAGGACGAAAACCTGGACCTGATTGCCCGCTTCTACGAGCAACACTTGCTGGGGCTGGCAGGCTTCCGCCCGGAACTGAACGTTTGCGTGGGCGAGCACGATGGGCAGGTGTCGCTCCACCTCCGTGAGCCAACAGAGGATGAGCGGTTCTACGGCTTCGACCCACAGCAGGGTGGGGTGCTGTGTCGCGACTGCTACGCCGAGCGCGGGGAGCATCCGCAGGTTGTGGCTCTTTCGCCCAGCGGTTTGGGGTTCTTGCGGGAGTGTCAGCGGTATCCTTACGCCAGTCTGCGCACTCGCCAAGTCGCACCCGCTTTGCACGAGGAGGCAGAGCGGGTAATGCGCCACTATGTCACCTACCACCTGGAGCGGAGTGTAAGATCCGGCACGTTCCTGCGGCGGCTAAAGCGAGATGCTGGAATAGACAAATGATCCAAGTGACCATTTATTTAATGAGGGAGCCTTTATGAATCGACCATTAACCTTCCAACAAGTTATCCTTCGCCTACAGCAATTCTGGGCCGACCATGGCTGCCTGGTCTGGCAGCCCTACAGCGAAAAGATCGGTGCAGGGACGATGAATCCTGCCACCGTGCTACGTGTCCTGGGACCAGAGCCCTGGAACGTGGCCTATGTTGAGCCCTCATACCGGCCCGATGATGGGAGATACGGGGATAACCCCAACCGTATGCAGATGCACACTCAGTTCCAGGTTATTCTCAAGCCTGACCCTGGCAACCCGCAGGAACTTTATTTGGAGAGTCTGTATGCGCTGGGCATCCGCCGCGAGGAGCACGACATCCGCTTCGTCGAGGATAACTGGGAGAGCCCGGCGCTAGGAGCCTGGGGCTTGGGTTGGGAGGTATGGCTGGATGGGTTGGAGATCACTCAATTCACCTACTTTCAGCAGGCAGGTGGCTTTGTGCTCGACCCGGTCTCGGTAGAACTAACATATGGGCTGGAGCGCATTGTGATGTTCTTGCAGAACGTACGCTCGGTCTGGGAGATTGACTGGGATGGTGCTCATACCTACGGCGATATCCTGCTCCAGCCAGAAATCGAGCACTGTCGCTACGGTTTCGAGTTGGCCGACGTGGAGCGGTTGACTCAGATGTACGATCTCTACGAGGCCGAGGCACAGAGTTGCCTGGCTGTAGGACTGACCACCCCCGCTCACGATTATATCCTGCGCTGTTCTCATACCTTTAACCTGCTCGACGCGCGAGGAGCCATAGGTGTGACGGAGCGAGCGACCTACTTCCGCCGCATGCGTGACCTCTCCCGCCAGGTGGCACAGGCTTACGCCGAGCAGCGGCAGCGGATGGAATATCCCTGGCTGGAGACGAGTAGATTGGGAAATTGGGAAACTAGGAAATTGGGAGACGGGAAATCCGCCCAATCCCCAACCACCTTCCTGCTGGAGATTGGCACCGAGGAACTGCCCGCCGGCGACCTGGATGACGCGCTGGCACAACTGAGCAAACTAGCCCCGGCCCGCCTGGCGGAGGCGCGGCTCGACTACGAGGGCCTGCGTGTGCTGGGCACTCCCCGGCGGCTGGCGATGCTGGTGGAGGGGCTGGCCCCGCGCCAGCGACCAGTCGAGGAAGTAGTGAAGGGACCGCCGGTGCGCGTGGCTTTCGACGCGGCGGGCCGCCTGACGAAGGCCGCCCAGGGCTTCGCCCGCAAGCAAGGCGTGAGCGTGGATGAGTTGGAGGTACGAGAGATAGGCGGCGGCGAGTACGTGGTGGCAACTAGGCGCGAGGAGGGACGACCGACCACCGAGGTGCTGACCACCCTGCTGCCCGAACTGATCGCCGGGCTGAGCTTCAGAAAGAGCATGCGCTGGAACGAGAGCGGCGTCGCTTTCTCCCGGCCCATCCGCCACCTGGTGGCACTGCTGGGCAACGCACTCGTTCCCTTCAAATACGCGGGATTGCTCAACGGCCGCACCAGCCGAGGCTCCCGACCAGAAGGCTCCCCCGAGTTCGAGATCACGCGGGCGGAGGACTACCTGGACCTGCTGGCACAGCACCACATCGTGGCCGACCCTGAGGAACGGCGTACCCTCATCGCCGAGCAAGCCGCACAACTGGCTCAGAGCGTGGGCGGGCACATACCAGACGACCTGGCGCTCCTCAGCGAGGTCGCCAACCTGGTCGAGCAGCCCACCCATTTCCTGGGCCACTTTGAGGAGGAGTACCTGCACCTCCCTGCCGACGTGCTCGTGGCGGTGATGAAGAAGCACCAACGGTACTTTCCCGTGGTGAGTAAATGGGTAAATGAGGAACGAGCAGATGAGGGACATCATTCCTCATCTACTCATTTACCCCATCTACTCCCCTACTTCATCGCTGTCCGCAACGGCGGGGACAAACACCTGGACATCGTGCGCCATGGCAACGAAGAAGTCATCCATGCCAGATTTGCCGACGCAGACTACTTCTACCACAAGGACACCAAAAAGCCGCTGGAGGAATTCCTGCCGCGCCTGGCGACGCTCACCTTCCAGGAACAACTGGGCTCGATACTGGATAAGACCCACCGGCTGGAACAACTGGTGGGTCAACTGGCCGAGATGCTGGGGCTAAGCGAAAAGGAAACAGCAGTCTCCCAGCGGGCGGCCCACCTCTCCAAGGCCGACTTGGCGACAAAGATGGTGGTCGAATTCACCAGCCTGCAGGGGGTGATGGGGCGGGAGTACGCCCTGGAGTCGAGGGAAGACCCCGCCGTGGCGGAGGCGATCTACGAGCACTACCTGCCCTGCTTCGCTGGCGACGTGCCGCCCCGCAATCGGCCTGGCCTGGTCGTCGGGCTGGCCAACCGGCTCGACAGCTTGGCGGGCCTCTTCGCGGTGGGGCTTGCTCCCACCGGCTCTTCCGATCCCTACCACCTGCGGCGGGACGCTCTCGGCCTGGTGCAGAACCTGATCGTTCACCAACTCCCCTTCTCGGTGCGAGATGGGTTGGTGGCGGCGGCCCGCCTGCTGCCGGTGGATGTCTCTGAGGACACGCTGGCAGCGGCACTGGACTTTGTCGTCGAACGACTGCGAGGGGTCTTGCGCAAGCAGGGTTTCCGCTACGACGTGGTAGACGGGGTATTGGCGGCGCGCGGCGACGACCCATTCCGCGCCCGCCAGTCCATCGAAGAACTCTCCCGCTGGGTGGTCCGCGATGACTGGAGCCGCATCCTAGACAACTATGCCCGCTGCGTGCGCATCACCCGCAAGTTCGAAGAGCGATTCCCGTTGGACCCGGCCCACTTTGCACAGCTGGCAGAGAAGGAACTGTACGCGGCGTACTGGGAGGCCCGGGAACAGGTCACGCCGCAGAGCACAGTGAGCGAGTTCCTCACTACGTTCCTGCCGCTGGTGGACGTCGTTGACCGCTACTTCGCCAGGGAATCGGGCGTGCTGGTGATGGCGGAAGATCAAACGTTGCGAGAGAACCGGCTGGCGCAACTCCAACACATCGCCGCACTGTCCGATGGCATCGTTGACCTGAGCCGGCTGGAGGGGTTCTGAGTAACTTGCCCGGGGCGAGATCTGCCGATCTGGATACGGAAGCATCTGCGCCCACTGAAAGCCGGTCGCTGATGCCATCCGCCTGCCGTCAGCAGGTAAACTTGTCGAGGCAAAAGCGACATTCCCACACTTGCCGGCTGGCTCTGGCGATCCAGCCGGAGCAAAGCGTTATTGTTGCCACAACCAGGCAAGCACAAAGCCTCCCATCGGTACAAACCAACGGGAGGCTTCTACTCGCTGATTCGCCGACTCGCTACTCCATCCCCAGGTAGGCCTTTTGCACCATCTCGTTTTGCCGCAGTCCCTCGCACGTGTCGCTCAGGACAATCTCACCTGTCTGGAGAACATAGCCCCGACTGGCAAACTGGAGCGCCATGTTGGCGTTCTGCTCGACGAGCAGAACCGTTGTCCCCTCGCGGTTGATCTCCTGGACCCTGTCGAAAACGTCCTCCACCAGTACAGGCGCCAGTCCCATCGAAGGCTCGTCCAGCAACAGTAACCGTGGCCGGGCCATCATGGCGCGGGCGGTGGCGAGCATCTGCTGTTCACCTCCGCTCAGGGTCCCGGCCACCTGGTTTCTCCGCTCCTTGAGGCGCGGGAAGAGAGTGAAGACGTATTCCATATCCTGAGCGATGCCCGCACGATCGTTGCGGGAGTAGGCGCCCATATCCAGGTTTTCAGCGACAGTAAGTTTGGAGAAGACACCGCGACCTTCAGGCACCATAGCCACGCCCTTGTAGACAATCTCGTGCGCCTTGCAGTCAGTCAGGTCCTCACCTTCGAGATAGACCTTGCCCTGGCGAGGCTTGAGCAACCCGCAGATTGTTCGCAGGGTGGTCGTTTTCCCGGCGCCGTTGGCTCCAATCAGCGTCACGATTTCGCCTTCATCAACGGTGAGCGAGATGCCCTTCAAAGCCTGGATGTTGCCGTAGTAGGTGTGTATGTCATCAACTTTTAGCATTGGCATGGGAAATGACTCCTTGAAGGCCCTAAAGGTTTCAAAAACCTTTAGGGCCTGCTTTGTTAGTGGCCAGGCCGGTAGCAGCGCCCCGTCCGAGATAGGCCTCAATCACGCGCGGGTTGCGCTGGATCTCCTCCGGGGTGCCTTCAGCAATTTTGCTTCCAAAGTCAATCACCGTTACCCGCTCAGAGATGGACATCGCCACGCGCATGTTGTGTTCGATCAGCAGGATGGTGATCCCGAGTTCGTCGCGCAAGTTGCGGATGAATCGCACCATCTCCAAGGCTTCGCGTGGGTTCATGCCCGCCGTCGGCTCGTCGAGGAGGAGCAGGGTGGGCTTGCTAGCCAGGGCGCGCGCGATTTCCAAGCGTCGCTGATCACCGTAGGGCAGGTTCCTGGCCAGGAGGTCTCCTTTGCCCTCCAGGCCCGCAAACCGGAGTAGCCTGTTGGCCTCCTCCACCGCGTGCTCCTCTTCCTCTCGTGTAGCCTTTGAGCTGAAGACGGCCCCGATCCAACCGTGCTTCAGTTGCGGCTCCATGCCGACCAGGATATTCTCAATGGCGCTCATGTTGGCAAAGAGACGGATGTTCTGGTAGGTGCGGGTGATGCCCAGGCGGGCGATCTGATCCGGCGACCGCCCGTTCAACAAGTGGCCGTTGAACAGAATTTGACCTTCGTCGAAGCCATAGAAACCGGTGACGCAGTTGAAGAAGGTGGTCTTCCCTGCACCGTTCGGCCCGATGATACTGACGATAGAATGTTCAGGGACTTGAAAGTCAAACGTGTCAACCGCCGTCAAGCCGCCGAACCGTTTGGTAACTTGTTTGGAAGTAAGAATGGTAGTCATAGGCTTTGTCCTCTCATGGGCTATACCGGCTCAACCATGCTCCCTTCGCCAGAGGGCAAAGGTTCCTCCGAACCAGCATGCAACTCGCGCTTCCTGACTTCAGATGGCCATAAACCCTCCGGTCGAACGAGCATCATCACGATCAGCAGCGCGCCGTACAGCAGCATACGATATTCGGCGAACTCGCGCAAGAGTTCTGGCAGCCCGACCAGGAAGAGCGCCCCCACCATCACGCCAGGCAGGCTCGCCATGCCACCCACAATGATCAAGCACAACACATTGATGGAAACCATCATCTGGAAACTGTGAGGAAAAATTGAGCCCAACTTGCTGGCAAAGATTGCCCCCGCCATCCCGGCGAAGGCAGCACCGATGGCAAAGGCCAGCAGTTTGGTCTTGACCAGGTTGATACCCATCGCTTCGGCCACGTCCTCATCCTCGCGTAATGCTCTCCATTGCCGCCCTATGCGCGCGTCGCGCAGCCTCCAGGAGACGAATAGGGCGAGCAGGCAGCCGGCCAGGATCACATAGTACAACTGCTCTGGTTTGACAATCTCTATGCCAGCGAAAGAGACGTTAGGAATCTTTAGGATGCCCTGCGCACCGCCGATCCAGGGAGCCAGGGCATCCGATAGCACCAGGATGCGGATGATCTCCCCAAAGCCCATAGTGACGATCGCCAGGTAGTCGCCCCGCATCTTTAGCACCGGGATGACCAGGATAAGGCCCATCAACACCGCGGCAAGTACCGAAAAGGGCAGAGCGGCCCAGAACGATAGGCCCGCCACGCCATACTCGCTAGGGGTTAGCAGAGCCATGGTGTAGGCCCCGATGGCGAAAAAGGCCACGTACCCCAGGTTCAGCATACCGGCGAAGCCGACCACGATGTTCAGCCCCAACCCCATCAGGATATATATGCCCACGTTGTCAATCACTTCGCTCAGGTACGTGCGCAGAAACAGCGGCAGGAAAAGCAGGAACAAGATTGCCAGAGCGATTCCGCCCCAGCGTAGATTCTGTTGCCGTCCGGAGGGGAGCGCGTTGACGCGTGCCTTGATTCCCTCCCCTCGACTGTTCCACCAACCATTCAACCCCGCGACGATCAGGAAAACCAACAGGGCACCCAGTATGGACAACCCCCTGGCCGCGAACACGACCCGCCGAATCGCCAAGCCAAGCCCCTGGTTGCCCCACGCCAGGATAATGATCTCGGCTAATAACCCGACCAAAAAGACCGCCGTTAGGCCCCAGATCAGTGGCTGCCGCAGACGCGAGGGCAGCAGGGGGATACCAGCCCCGATCAAACCCAGCACGGACATTATCACTGTCAGGATCAGGGACCCCAGTGCTTGTTTCTGTCCAAAAGTCAGCACCTCTAACAACGCAGGTGAGACATAAGGCATAAACTGACGTAGATTGAGCGGCTCGGCTATCAAAACCAGGACGACTAACGGCAGGCTGGAGAGCAGACCGATTACCAACCCGCTCAGGAGTGTCTTGCCCGCACCACCACCCCTGCTCCGCTGAGCCGCGAGGTATGCACAACCCAGGGCCGGCCCTAAAAGGAAAATATGACCCATAGAGACCATCCCGCCGATGATGTCACGCCCAGCGAACGTCCCTACCATGCCGATCAGGCTGAGCGATAACGCGATGATCCCAGCCAGGAGTCCCAGCTGCACGATTTCTCTCCAGTTGAAGCGTGTCTCTGTCTCCATTGTCATCTCCTCCTAAGCCTTCTTCTCGGCCAACGGCTCGCCCATGATACCCTGGGGCCGGATCAACAGCACCAGCACCAGCATAGTGAAGGCGATCACGTCCTTGAGCTGGTAAGGCGCGGTTATGCCCAACCCCTCCAGAAACAGACTTGGTCCGACCGATTCGAACAACCCTAGGAGCAATCCGCCCAGTGCAGCGCCGGGGACGCTGCCGATGCCTCCCAGCACGGCAGCGGTAAACGCCTTGAGGCCCGGGAAAAATCCCATAAAAAAGTGCACCTGCCGGTACATCAGTGCGTACAGCACCCCGGCTGCCCCGGCCATTGCCGCGCCGATGGCAAAGGTGATCATGATCACCCTGTCCACGTCAATCCCCATCAGGGCAGCGACGTCTTTGTCCTCCGACACGGCGCGCATTGCCTTCCCCATCTTGGTTCGCATGACGAAGAAGTACAATCCGATCAGCATCAGGACTGAGGCTATGATTACGACGACCTGGGACTTTAAGATTCCCAGCCCCAAGATGGTCCACGACCCTTGCAGAAGAGCGATGTCGGGAAAGGCTGTGATGCCGGAACCGTACAAGCCGCGGAAAAAGTACTGCCAGAAGAACGAGGCGCCGATGGCCGTGATCAAAGGCACCAGGCGCGGGGCGCGCCGGAGCGGGCGATAGGCCACGCGCTCGGTCAACACGGAGACGCCCATCGAGGTGGCTATAGCCACGACAGCGATGACGAGCAAGGCCCAGATGGGATGGCGATCGGTGAATCCGGATGCATTCAAGGGGATGGCAACAAAGACAGTAGAAGTGAATATCCCCGACATGAAGAACTCGCCGTGAGCGAAATTGATCATGAGCAACACCCCATACACCAGCGTGTAACCCAGCGCGATTAACGCGTAGAGGCTACCCTGAGCCAGACCAAAAACCAAAAAGTCCAGCCACTGCTCGGTGGAATATGGGTTGTCGAGAATGGTGGCCACAGTTCCCCATAAGACGGCCACGATGAGTGCTATTCGGAGCACCCACAGAATAATATCTAGATAGTCAATCTTCTCAAACCACTGATGCATAGTCGTTTGCATAGTCTTTCTCCGCTTACAGGGATGGGGATGAGTCCTGGCCAAACTTGATTTGGACTCATCCCCTCATTCTCAGAATCACCGGTTCCAGACCAACAGTCTGGACGCCGGACTTAGAGCGTACTACGGCACGTACGTCCAAAGTGGAACGTACTCGCCGCCTTGGATCTGGTTGACCGCGATCTGCGGGTCGGCGCAGTCGCCATACTGGTCGCAGGTCAGACTGCCGGTGATGCCTTCATAGTCCTTGGTTGCGTGCAACTCGTCGCGTATCGCTTGCCGCCCAATGTGCAGAGTGCCATCTTCATCCTGCACCGCGACCTTCTCGACGGCGGCCAGTAGCATCATCGTCCCATCGTAGGCCTGGGCGTGGAAGACGGACAGTGGGTCCTCGCCGTACTCCGCCAGGTGAACCTCCAGGAAATGGTCGTAGATTGGATTCTCGAAGGCCAGGTTCGGGCCAGAGATGTACATGCCCTCGCAGGCATCGCCAGCGGCCTCGACAAAGTCCGGTGAATACATGCCATCCGCGCCCGCCAGCGTCGTATTCTCCAGGCCGGCGATCTCCCCCGCCTGCCTGGTGATCTGTGCCCCCTCGGGGATAAAGATCGGGTAGTAGAGGAAATCCGGCGAGTCGGCGGCGATGGTCGTCAGGATGGGGCGCATGTCGGTGTCGCCCACGTTGACTGCTTCCTGAGCTGTGATGGTGCCGCCCAGGCTCTCGAACGTCTCGGCAAATACCTGCTGCAACTGGTCGGCGTAGGGGCTGCCATCGTGGATCGTGGCGGCCATACGCGCGCCCAACTCTTCGTACACGTACTTTGCCATGGCCGCACCCTGCACGTTGTCGTTGTGGCAGATGCGGAAGTAGCCAGGATTCCACGCCAGGTCGGGGTTCGTCAGCGACGGGGCAGTGTTGGAGGGCGAGAGTAGCACCATGCCGGCGTCGGAAGCGATTCTTGAGGCCGGCTCGCCTGCGCTGGAGCAGTTGGTGCCGATGACCCCGATCAGGCTGGGGTCAGAGGCCAGCTTGGTGAGAGCCGTCTGGCCACCCTCAGCGCTGCACATGGCGTCCTCACCCACCAGTTCGATGGGGTGACCAAGGACTGTGTCTTCGTGGTCACCAATGGCAATCTCAATGCCGCGCCGGGAGTCCACGCCCAGCGATTCGTTCGGGCCGGCGATCACCAGGGCGTAGCCGATGCGCACTGGATCGCCCGGAGCGATAGTCACGCAGCCGATTGCGTCCGTGCATTCGAATGGTGCTGCTTGGGGACCACAGGACGCCAGCAGCAGACTAATGAGCAGCAAACTTACAAATGCGAACCTCTTCATTGCTTTTCTCCTCCTTTGCGAATTGTTAATCGAAAGAACCGATCATAAAAGGCAGGCCGCCATACGCTGGCGGGGTGACCATCCCCTGGAAACGACCTGTGACGATAATAGAGAGTATAGCCCACCATCACCTCCTTTCGCCTTACCCAAAGAGGAATCAGAAACGAAGTACTGCGCTATTTTACCAAACTCGTCCTAACTTGTCAACTACTATCACAGTTGGTGACTGTTCAATGAATGGGACAAAAGGTCTGGGCAGCAAAGGCAGCCTGCCATCGTCCTGGGGCGCTGGAGCTACGCCCCAGCCAGAGCCTACATGTACAGCTCCATCATGTCATACTG
>JAXHUO010000086.1:0-15348 GCA_034189605.1 Chloroflexota bacterium | reverse complement strand
GGTCGGGATCACCGAGGATGACGGCTTCTTGCAGTTGTTTCAGGGTTTCACTCATTTTGACTCCTCGCATCTACGAATGCACGAATTGACAAATCTACAAACCTACCACGCCGGTAACCGATCCATTCCAGCGGATTGTGCTACTCGCAGTGTGATGGCCTCCAGTTCGCGAGTTACTTTATCAGGCAGAGACTTGGGTTCATAGGCAGCGATAATTGCTTCGACGCGCCGATGGGCCCGCTCGGCGGCGTCCAGGTTGCCTTTTGCCTCCCAGTTGCGGCGAAAGTCGCGGTCCACCACAGGACTGGGGATGAACAGTTCCTCCCGGAACCAGTGGCGCGTGTGTGGTATACTCAGAAAATGGCCTGCATGTCCCACCTGGCGGATGACCTCTAGCGCCAACGGCGTCTCCCGCTCGACCATCCCGGCCACCAACCGCTTGGCCATCCCCACAATCTCGGCGTCAACCACCAGTTTCTCCAGGCTGAAGCAACTCTCAAAGTCAAGCATGCCGGGACCAGAGATCATGTTGATGCCCGCCAGCGCCCCTAATACCGCGCCAATGCCCGATTCGAACCCACATTGGGCATCCACCACCTTGGCGTCGGACATCCCCAGATAGGCGTGGGTAGGCAGACCAAAGTGCTTGCCCACCTCGGCATAGGCGCAATCAATCATCATCGTCTCAATAGCGCCCATCGGGGGGGTGCCGGTGCGCATGTCAAAGGCAGCCGGAGAGCCGCCCCAAACGATAGGTGCGCCGGGGTTGACCAGTTGATGGATGGTGACGCCGCTCAGGTTCTCGGCGGTGTGCTGGACGACCGAGCCCAGGAGAGTCGCCGGCCCGGTGGCTCCTGCCAATGGCATACTGACCAATTCCGCCGGCACCCGGTACTGCGCGCAGTCCATCAGGTTCTCGCAGGTGATCTCGGACCACAGGAGCGGTGGGGAGGGGCAAGTGTCGAAAACGGCTATGGGCTTCTCCGCCAGCGCCTCCTCACTGCCGGCCACCACCACCAGCAGGTCTTTCATCACCCTCCAGGTCTCGACAGCGAACGCGCCAGTGATAACCGGCTTGCGGCTGTGGAGGAGAACCAGGTAAAGACGATAGAGGTCAGATATCTCCTGCGGGACATCCCCGCAGACGAGGGAAGTGGCGACCCCATCCAGCGCGTCCAGTCCATCGGCCAGTTTGACAAAGCGTATAAAATCGGAGGTGACGGGGGAACGCGAGTGTTTCACGTCGTGGTCGAGAATCTCGATGGCAGCCGACCCGGGGTCAAAGTGTACGTCGTCATCGCCATAGTGCACTGCCGGTTGACCATCGGCGTCGTAGAGATAAAACGACGCAGGAGCGGTCTCAACCGCGCGGCGGATCAGGTCGTCTGGGATGCAAGCCACTTGCGCCTCAAAGTCCACGTCCGCGCCGTGCTTGGCCAGGAGGTGCAGTGCACGCTTGGAGTGGATCTGCACGCCAGGGTCGTTCAACAAGTCATAAGCCTCGCAGGCGATGCGCTCAATGGTATCGCGGGACAGGAATTGCAGATGGGGTCGCATAGCACCTTGACTCCTTGTGTGGGATTCGGGGCTCCGTCTAGCGGAGCGATTTAGCCTGGTCTGGCGGCCAGCAAACAAACAAGGCTCGCCCAGTGACATGATCCACCGGAACAAGACCGAAGTAACGGGAATCTCGGGAATTGGGCCGGTTGTCACCCAGGACGAAGATGTGCAGCGGCGGCACAATCGTAGGCGGATAGTCCGGCCCGCCCAACCAGGTAGTCCAGGTCTCCTCCAGCAACTGGCCATTGATGAAGACCTCTCCACCCCGTACTTCCACCGTCTCCCCAGGCAGCGCCACCACTCGTTTGATCAGGGCTCCCTTCTCACCTGGTATCTCGAAGGTCACCACATCTCCCCGGCGCGGACCGTGGAAGAAGCGGTAGGTGATCTTCTCCACCATCACCTGCTGATCATAGTGCAGGTTGGGCTGCATACTTGGCCCGTCTATCACCGTCGCTTGGGCCACGTAAACGTTGACAAACAGAGCGATGAATACGGCCGGCAAAACCGTGCTCGCCACCTCCCACAGGGCCCGCAATAAAAAGCGTCTAACGCTAGACGCCATGCCACGCCTTTCCACCCCTGGCTCAGGGGTGACATCTTCAAATTCTTCCATTTCTACTCCCCTCGTAAACCTGCATACCTACCTCAACCGCAGTCTCTCCAGTCACTCGCAGCAGTGCAACCAATAGAGCGTCCCCACCGCGAAGAAGATGATTGAGGGAAACCAGTCAGTGGATGGGATGCGGAGGTCACGGTTCGACACTCGTCACCTGCTTGAAATAGTCCACTCCCCAATGCTGCCAATCGCCTGTTGGATCGTGTAGACAATTTGGTTAGCCTCATTTGAAGCAGTGTACAGCCGAACCGCCTTCTGATCAACGGCTGTGTCCTGGTACCGTCTGAGATCGGCAAGGAAGGCATCAAATCGCTCAAATCCCATATTGGCTGCTCTCGGCCTGTGGATGCTCGGGATATTTCAGCGTGTGCCTCCCGTAGGGGATTCTGACATCGTCAATGTTAGAGGTGAACTGCTTGCTTTTCCTGAAATGGACTGTTCCTCGCTCATACGCGCTTTCCCCTTGCGAATGTCTTTAATAACCAATTATACCCTGATTGCGCCCTGGAGGGCAAATCGCAGTTCCTCAAGTTGCCCCTTCGCCTCCAGTGCCACCTCCCACCACACTAACGTGCACGTGCCCTAATTCAGGATGGTGGGCAGGTATACCAGAAACGGCGGTAACGGCACTGCGCCATTCAGGATAGTGGGCAGGTAGACCCTGTGCTCCTCCAGAATCGGTGGGAGAACATAAAATCTATGGGGCAGCGTTCCGCTATGACCATCCGGATTGGTCACCACCACATCCCAGGCACCGGCCGCAGCACCGGTCAGGTCAAAATCACAGGTGATCTGAGTATCGCTCACCCTGACTATGTTAGTGGCCCTGATGACATCATTCTCTCCCAGGGTTAACTTTACATTTGCCCCGTCCTGGAAGTTGTCGCCCGCCAGATCGGTGATGTGCACAATACCGTCGCCGGGCGCGCTGTCGGGAGTGATAGTGTATACCTGAGGGACCGACACTTCATACTCAATAACCAATTGCGGCGGGTATAGACTCTCCTTCGTGCCAAAGCCTCGCCAGCCAATGGACGTTTCGTCCTGCACACGCAACATAATCCCGTGGTTCTCGCGCACCTCATCACGCCAATCCCTGACCAGGTCAGTCACGTCAAATTCGTACCACCCCCAGGCCCCGTGGACGATAGATCTCGAACCGTAGGATTCCCCATAGCCAGGCTGATTGTCCCAGGTCACGTCGTCCTCCGCCCAGGTAGAGGTGATGCAATAGGTTCTGACCGTGTGGCTGGTATCTGGATAGCCCCAGGAACTAACCAGACGGACTCTGAGTCTGGCTTCGGCGATATCTCGGTCGCGAGAAATTTCCTCCTCATCGAATTTTACCAGGCTACGAGCGATCTTCCCGTCAGGGTCCTCGTGCATATCGTAGCCAGCCCACATATAGCCTTTGTCCTTATAATTCGTAGAAGAATAGCCTTCCAGCACCATAGCGTCGGCGCTGGCATCCCATGTTTGTTGATCCAGAACACCAAGGGGATGTTCCTCTGCCCCAAACGACGAGGGAGCCTTCTCAAGCAGACAGCCATCGGGCTGGGATGATTCAGCAGCGGGCGACTGGTAGGGCTGGAGCCTGGTGCCGATGTCCCTTGCCAGCCCGGAGGTGGGTTCGGGGGGGCCGGCACTGACACCGTCAGAGGGCAGCACCACAAAGTACAAAGCGGCGGCTACCAACAATATGGAAACGAACGCATATTTCACCATCAACTTCTGTTTCATTGCGACACCCTCCTCTTTCAAGTTCACTAGCCCAAAACCGCACATTGGAACCCGCCAGGTGTGCTTTCGCCAGATAGTCAATGTATCTTACCGCCCATAGGGCACATGCCAAAAAAGTGCCACCCCCTCCTATCAGGCGCTCACCCCTTTGCGGCTTCCAGCAGGTCTTCTACCCGGTATCCCGATTCCTCTTCAGCCCGCTGCAACTTGCTCACGATGTCGTAAGCCATGACAATTTCCTGAGAGACCTCCGCCGTCGAACGCAGAGGATCGGCACTGATCGTTACCACCGCCACCAACAACATCCACCACAACAGTTGCTCAAATGCTTCCTTGTTGAACCACAAGACACCTCGATAGCGATTCACCTGTAGGAACTGCTGTACCTCGTCGTCCTTCAGCCAAGACTCCAACACACGATATACCTGCTTTTTCTTAGGGGCATCCGTTTCGAACCAGCGCTGGTGACTGGTGAGTATCTTGATCGTCGTGACCGCCTGCCAGGATGCACCATCGTCCAGTCCCAGGTCTTGCAGCGCGCCGGCGATGATCTTGCCCAGCAGCCACTCGTCCATCCAGCTGCGGCTGATCTGCTCAAAGTCCGCCTCATCCACAACTTTCCCCAGGGCGTGCGTAAAGAGCCAGCCCAGGAGTGTACCCCACGTCGCTGGGTCATCGTACAGGCCCGCCTGTAGGTATTCTACGGCCCACTTGTACTTCCGTGAGCGGGGCAGAGGGAAACGATCTCTCAGAACAGGCAGATGCAATAGTGCCTCCAACTTCTGCCAAATCTCCTGAGCAATCGCTGTCTCATCCCCACTCCCTGCAGTGAGTTGTTTGATCTCACGGAGCAGTTGAGCCACTTTCTGTTCCACCTGGGGCGCAACTCCTGCATTGAGTTGTCCGTCAGGCTCAGTCACGCGGGAATCCACGAGCCAACGGAACGCACCAACATTGACCAATTCCCTGAACGGATAATGGATGGGCCGCAGGAACACTTCTTTCAGAGTCTCTTCAATATCTGGCACCCCGCGCCCGTTCAGGTAGGCCGCCAGTTGGGCATACTGATGGAATTCACTATCCCGCACCTCACGAAAGTCGAGAAAGACGTGGCATTTGTACGCGCCCAGTTCCACGTACAACCCTTTTTCGCACAACTCCTTGCTGCTCCGAATATACTCCAGGCCGGTGACATAGTCTCGGAAAATCGTAAAGGTATCTCCATCGTCGTGCAGCGCCAGACCTTCGCCCAGGGATTTCTGCACCAATGACTTTTCGTCACCGCCCTGCCCGGTCTTGACTACATAAGCGGCGGAGGTGCGAATCCATCCTCGGGTCTCGGCATACTTGTTGTGGTAGACCACCAGTGCCCGTTCGTCACCTGTCCCATGTGCAGCCGAGGGGCCAACGCGGTTCGAGTAAGCAAATACGTCCTCGTTGACATAACCCTCCGGAGTAAAGAGATCATACAGCAAAAAGTTCGCCACCTCTGCAAACAGGTATCTCCGGCGCAGCAGCGGGAAGATCTCCCGTTCGTGCCGCTCGACCAGAGAGATATCCGGTTGTTCGTCCCAGTACGCCCGGCGGTATTCCATCCCGTATTTCTCGGTAAACCCCTCGATCTGACCATGCCCGAACATCGGCAGGCCCGGCATCGTCGCCATCATCGTGCAGATGCCAAAGTATTTATCACCTTTGCCAAACTGATCCACCGCCGTGCGTTCATCCGGGTTGTTCATAAAGTTCACGTACCGCTTTAGAATTTGCGGATCGAACTCTAGCGTGTTCTTCACGACGCTGCGATACTTTCCGTTGTCCTCGTCCCTGAGTATGTTCATGAACGCGCTGTTGTACACGCGGTGCATGCCCAGAGTGCGGACAAAGTACCCTTCCATCAACCAGAAGGCCTCGGCCAGCAACAGGGTGTCCGGCACCTCCTGCGCCACGCGGTTCACCACCTCGCGCCAGAATTCGTCGGGTATGAGCGCATTAAACTGTTCTCGCGTCAGGCCATGTTCCGCCCGCGAGGCTATGTCCCCTCCAGTGCCGGGTTCCGGGAACCACAAACGCTGATAGTGCTTCTTGGCCAGGGTCATCGCAGCATCAAAACGGATGATGGGGAATTGGCGAGCCACGCGCAGAATCATCTGGATCACGGCTTCCCGAACTTGAGGGTTGAGGTAGTTCAACTGGGCGGTGTCGTTCCAGGGCATACTGGTGCCGTCGTTGCCGTGGTAGATGTACTTCTCGCTGCCGGTCCAGTGATCCACCCGCTTAAAGACCACCGCCGCGTCGCTGCGGTCATAGTAATGATCTTCCAGATAGATACCCACGCGCTCATCCCACGACAGGTTGGGGCCATTGAAGGTATAGGATGGGAAGGGGCTATAGTCCAACGAGATGAACCAATCTGGGTGCTCAATGACCCATTTAGCGTCAATGCCCACGTGGTTGGGCACCATGTCGCTGGCCAGACGGATCCCTCGTCTCCACGCCCGCTCTCGCAAATCCTGGCACGCCTCGTCACCTCCCAAATCAGTTGCGACCTGGTAATCAAACAGCGAGTAGGCCGACGCGACAGCCTCGGGATTCCCACACATTTGTTTGATCCTTCGCGATGCCACGCTGCGCTCCCAGAGACCGATCAGCCACAAGCCGGTAAAGCCCCGGCGAGCCAGGGCGTCCAACTCCTCGTCGGGAATGTGATCCAGCCGCGTCATCGGGCGGCCATACTGCTTGGAGAGTTGATCGAGCCATACGTAAGTGTTCTTGGAGATCAACACCAGGCTGGGCATCCACTCCAAGTCAGGGCTGAAACGTTCGGCCTCCAGTTCCAACCCTGTGAACTCGACCACCCGGCTGGGGCCTGGCCCCAGGAAGATCGCCTTTTCTTCCTCTCTGATCAAGTCCAGACTGCTGAGCAGACGGTACAAGTATCCCCCCAACAAATACCCCCATTGTTCCCGAATGTACTCCAGTTGTCCAGGAAGCGAGTGAGGTACAACGATGGCGGGGCGGCGGAGCATATCCACCAGGTTCTGGTTCTCAGGGCCAAAGGGAGGTTGCGTCTCGAAGAACTCGTGCAGGCCAGATATGACTTGCCGATAGGCTGTTTCCTTGTCCAGCATAGTGTCATCGAACAGTTCCAGAAATGGGGAGCAGGCCGGGTTGGCATTTGCCAGCCAAAGCATCAACATCTCTTCCAGCACGACCTGGCGATGGGGAACACCAGCGGTCTCTCCCTCCAAGTAATTCTCAAGAGCAACCTCCCGCCGGTAGACGGCCAGCGGAGGAAACTCGTCCGCAAATCGGTACAAAGCCACATCCACCGCTTCTCGACCCAGTTTTTCGTACAGCCAATCCAGCGCCTTCCGCATTACATCTGGCTTCTTCTGCTCGCGGTACAAGCCGACCACATAGTGCATGATTTCGTCTATCAGCCCCATCGCGTTGATCTGCCCGGCTTTCACGGCTTGCTCCGGGAACCTGACCAGGTCCCGCTTTTCATTCATCCTTTGTGCGAACACTCGCGCGGCGTGAAAGTTGGCAAAGATGACGTTCCCGCTGATAGAAAACAGGGATCGCTCAAACTGATATCGGTCTCGTGCTTTGCGGGAGAGGTGGAATTCCATCGTGATACGCGATGCGCAATGCGCAATGCGTGATGCATGGTGCATGTGAGACTCCTTTGGGGTCTGAGTGAGACGTTGCTCAGAGAGTGCACCGGTCTTGAGATGTGACATTTAGAGGGTCCGCTGCCTATCTATAGACCTTCAGGTAATGTTTGGGGCAACATAACTTGAGACACCTCTTGTATGCTATTCATAGCATACCATAGCCATTCATACTTTGCCAAGTGTTTTAAGAACGTATCTGAAACGGTTATCCAACGCTGGGCGTTACAGCAGATACACCTGGCAGCTCAACAAGCACAAAAAAGGCATCCCCGCTGAGAGCGGCGGGGATGGCGCAATTGCGGAGCCGGTACTGGGTACACATGCCAAGGGTGAAAAAGATGCCCGAGTGCGCATCCCCCGCCCCTATATCCCGTGCACATTCATCGCCTGGTGGTAGAGATTGACGTATTCCTGCGCAGATGCCGACCAGGAAAAGTCAAGCGCCATTCCCCGCTGCTGCAGCCTGCGCCATGCTTTCTTGTTGTGGTAGACCTTTAATGCCCGCTCCAGTGCATCCTGGCACGCCTCAGGGGTATAGTCTGTGAAGGTGAACCCCGTGCCACGCCGCCGCTTGGCCGTATAATCGGTGACCGTATCGGCCAGGCCCCCGACTGCCCTCACGACAGGCACACAACCGTACCGCATAGCGATCATCTGCCCCAGTCCGCATGGCTCGACGGCGCTCGGCATCAGGAACACGTCCGCGCCGGCGTAGATACGCTGCGCCAGCACAGCGTCAAACTTGAGAAAGGCGTGCATTCTATCGGGGAAGCGAGCCTGGACGCGCTCGAACATCTCGTGGTATTGAGGCATCCCGGTACCGAGCAGGACAAACTGGACATCTCTTTCCAAAAGCCACTCTAGCACCGGCTCCATCAGATCCATTCCCTTGACCTCATCCAATCGCGTGACCATGCCGACCAGGGGCACGTCTGGTCGCACGGGCAGGCGCGCCTGTTGCTGCAAAGCGGTCTTGTTGGCCGCCCGCCGGTCGAGCGTCTTGGCATCAAAACGATGGGGAATATTAGAGTCTGTGGCCGGGTTCCACTGCTCGTAGTCAATCCCATTGAGCACACCAAAGAGCCGATCCTGCCGCTCACGCAGCAGAGAGTCCAATCCCATCCCCATCTCCGGGGTGAGTATCTCCTGTGCATATCTTTTGCTGACTGTGTTGACCACATCGGCGTGGGCGATACCCTGAGCCATCCAGTTCACCGCCCCGGGCTGCTCGACTGACAAATGCTTCACGTACTCCATCTGTGCAAAGGTCATAATTAGCCAGCCGGCGATGCCCTGGTAGGCCAGGTTGTGGATGGTGAAAATGGTGGCGATGTCACGGTAGAAGGAGTCCTTCCGGCCAGCCGTGTCCAGCCAGGTCGGCACGATACCCGTGTGCCAGTCATTGGCGTGTATCACGTCCGGCTTCCAGTCCAGGAGGCGGAGCGCGGCGAGGGATGCACGTCCGAAGACAGCAAAACGTTGAGCGTCGTCCTCGAAGCCATAAACACGGTCGCGAGAGGAAAAGTACAGGTCGTTCCAGACGAGATAGACCGGGACCTCCCCAGCAAGGGTGCTGCCAACCAGATGAACACATTCCTCCCCAGGCCCAACCGGAATGGGGAAAGGCTCCCCAATCTTTTCAAGGTGAAAGTGGCCGCTGCGGATGGTGCCGTAGCGCGGCATCATCAGTCGCACGTCGTTGCCCAGCGCGCGTATGGCCCTGGGCAACGAGCCGGCCACATCAGCCAACCCGCCTACCTTGGCGAAGGGCGCTGCCTCAGCGGAGAGAAACAGGATTTTGAGTGATTTTCCGGTCATAGCCTGCCTCCTTCAGGGTATCTCTGCGCTCCCACTTACTCTGCTCACCCACAACAGCCCAGGAAAGACTTTCCTATACTGACATACCCGCTCATCACCCAGGAGTAGGCGTGGGCGTGCGAGTTGGGAAAGAAGTAAAAGTAGGAACCAGGGTAGGTGTGGGAGGACGTGGCGGCACGAGTTTCGCCACCATACTAAGCCCCATGCTGGCGATGATTAGTAGACTGATAACCCAGAGCATGATGCGCGTTCGCCTGGTTTTTGAGCGGCGCACTGTGCCTCCTTTGAATAGTTGCTGTCTGGCGTTTCATTATAGCACAGCAATGAGAAGACACAAGCGCGACACACCTTAAAATTGTCGCCAGGCTATTGACAGCGCCGATTTTTCGTTGTATAATGACTGCAAGTCAGTTAATGACTATGAGTTAGCATAAAGGTGTCTATGTGACGACCAGAGCACGTCGCGAGCGGGAAAAGGAAAAGCGGCGACAGTCCATCCTCCGGGCGGCTCGCGAGGTTTTCCTCAATAGCGGCCTCCACCGTGCCACGGTGGACAACGTAGCCGAGCAGGCGGAAGTCAGCAAAGGCACCGTATACCTGTATTTTGAGAGCAAGGAGACCATCCTTGCTCATTTGCTTTTAGAGGGACTGGATGAACTGATCGAGGAACTGGAGCAGGCTTACGCGGCGGACGAATCCATCGGAGCCGACGAACGATTACGACAACTCGGCTGGGCCTATCTGCGCTTCTTCGAGCGAGAACCAGAGTATTTTCGGTTGTTGATGGCAATGGATCGTGGTCGCTTCCAGGATTCGGTCACGCCGGGGGTCTATCAGGAGGTATTATCCGCCAGCCTGGAAGGATTAGACTGGGTGATAAAAGCGATTCGGCAGGGTATTGATGAAGAGGCGTTCCCCTGCTGCGATGTCCGGCTGGCAGCCAGTACCCTGTGGGCGATGCTGAACGGCGTGTTGGAGTTGATGAACCACCCGCTGCGGCGGGAGATGGTGGGAACGGAACGCGAGGCGCTTTATCAGACAGCCATAGAAACGGTTATTCAGGGTCTACAAGCGCCCCCCAACAACAGAGGAGGTGACTGAGTGAAGGAAGTAGTTATTGTAAGTCCAGTGCGCACGCCAGTAGGGAATCACGGCGGGGCGCTGCGCAGCAAAAGGGCGCAGGATCTGGCCGAAATTGTCTTCCGGGCCGTGTTCGAGCGCACGGGACTGGATCCGGCAGTGCTGGACGAGGTGATCCTGGGCAACATCGGCCAGCCCTCCGACGCGGCCAACGTCGGCCGGGTAGCGGCGTTGATGGCGGGTGTACCCATCGAGGTGCCAGGCTTTACGGTCCAGCGTAACTGTGCCTCCGGCATACAGTCCATCACCTCGGCCTGCCAGGCTATCCAGGCAGGGGATGGAGAGATCTACCTCTGCGGTGGCACCGAGAGTATGAGCAACATCCCCTACATCCTCAAGCAAGCCCGTTGGGGATATAAACTCCGCCACGCCGAACTGACCGATGGCCTATGGGAAGGATTAACCGATCCCATCTGCAACCAGATTATGGGCCGCACCGCTGAGAACCTGGCAGAGAAATACAAAATATCTCGCGAGGAGCAAGACAGGTACGCCGTACAATCCCACAAAAAGGCATTTATGGCCCAGCGCATGGGAAAGTTCGACGACGAAATCGTGCCTGTCGAGATCGTCAAGAAGGTAGCAGGCAAGGAGGTGGCGCGGGAAAAGATCATCCACGACGAGCCCATCAACCCCGGCCTGACGGTACAGAAAGCGGCACTCTATCCGACCGTCTTCAAGAAGAACGGCACAGTGACTCCGGCCAATGCCTGCCCCATCACCGATGGCGCTGCCGCGCTGATCGTCTGTACAGCAGAGAAGGCTCAGGAACTGGGCCTCAAGCCTACGGCGCGCATCGTCAGTTACGCCTACGCAGCAGTGGATCCAGCCTACATGGGCATCGGCCCAGCCTTTGCAATGCCCAAGGCACTAAAACGCGCGGGACTCAGCCTGGACGATATTGACCTGATCGAACTGAACGAGGCTTTCGCCGCCCAAGTACTGTCCGACGCCAAGGAGATGGAATCCCAGGGACACAACTGGAACTGGGATAAGGTCAACGTCAACGGCGGCGCTATTGCTCTGGGGCACCCGGTGGGCTGCACCGCTGCCAAACTGGTCGCCACGCTAACCCACGAGATGCAACGGCGGGAGGTCCGCTACGGTATGGACACAATGTGCGTTGGCGGTGGTCAAGGCGGAGCGCTCATCCTGGAGCGGATACCGCTGTAGGATAGTACATTATACAACACGAGGAGGTAACAAACATGTACATCTTCAAAGCAGCAGTGGTCGGCGCAGGAACAATGGGTGGCGAAATCGCCCAGGTCATCACCTACTCCGGCCTGCCAGTGGTGCTCAAAGATATTGACCAGGAGATGCTGGACAAGGGAATGGAAAAGGCTCGTTCCATCTACCAGCGGCGAGTTGACAAGGGCAAAATGAGTGCGGGCGAGATGCAGTCCAAACTGGACCTGATCACACCGACCCTCACCTACGATGAGTTCGAGGACGTGGACATCGTCATTGAGGCAGTGCCAGAAAAGATGGGGATCAAGCAGGCCGTGTTCAAGGAACTGGCAGAGACTTGCCCCGAGCAGACGATTTTTGCCAGCAATACCTCGGCCCTTTCAATCTCCGAGATGGGCGCGGCCACGAACAAGCCCCACAAAATCATCGGCCTGCACTTTTTCAACCCGGCCAGCGTCATGAAACTGGTCGAGGTCATACCCGGCCTTGACACCGGCCAGGAGACAATTGACGATGTAGTGATGTTTACCGAGAGCCTGCGCAAACTCCCGGTGGTGGTTCAAGAGTGCCCTGGCTTCCTGGTTAACCGGCTCCTGATGCCTTACCTCAACGAGGCAACCAAGGCACTAAATGAAGGGGCAGCGACAGTGACAGAGATTGACCAAGAAGTAGTCAAGTGGGGTATGCCAATGGGCCCCTTCACGCTGATGGACATGCTGGGCATTGACATCTGCGGCCACGTGGGACAGTACCTCTACTCCGAATATGGCGAGCGAATGAGTCCGGCCCCTCTGTTTATGAAACTGATCGAGGCCGGGCGGATAGGCGAAAAGTCTGGGGCTGGATTCTTTGACCATCCGGGTGGCGAGTCAGACGTAGTCAATGGAATGATCAAGGAACTAGTGGAATCCGGCGCTGTGCCAACTGGGACAAAGTTCAGTGTGGAGCGGCTGATGTATCCCTTGATCAACGAGGCGGCCCTCTGCGTCCAGGAGAACATCGCCAGCATCACCGACATTGATATGTCAATGGTCGCTGGCACAGGGATGACCTACGGCGGCGAGCGCATCGGTCCCCTAGTCATTGCCGACAAGATCGGTCTAGATGTGGTGGTGAAGACTCTGGAGACATTGGAGAAGGAACTCGGGCCCCGCTTCCGCCCCTCCCGCCCGCTCAAGTTGCGCGTCCGCGCCGGGCATCTGGGAGAGAAGACCGGTAAGGGGTTCCACGAGTATTCGTGATGCGGGGATCGCGATTCGGGAATCGGAATTCGGAACTTGGGGGTGGCAACCACGACTGCCGAATCTACGAATCCCGATTTCACGAACCTACGAACTATGAAACACAAGGAGCAAACAAATGGGAGATCGGCAATACATCCGAATCGAGGCCGTAGACAAAATCGCCGTACTGACAGTTGACCACCCGCCGGTCAACTCCTTCAACGCGCAGGTGGTGACAGAGTTAGAGCAGGCGCTGGACGAATTGCTGGCGGACGACGAGGTCAAGGCCATCGTCATCACCGGCGGCGGAACTAACGCCTTCATCGCTGGAGCGGACATCCCTGAGATCAAAGCATTGTTCGAAAAAGCCGAGGACGCCGCAGCCAGCGAGTTTATTGAGCGAGGGCATAGGACCTTCCTCAAGATTGAGAAAGCCACCAAGCCAGTCATCGCCGCCATCAATGGCTTCTGCCTGGGCGGTGGACTGGAGCTGGCGATGGCATGCCATATGCGCATCTGCTCCGACCGCGCCCGTCTGGGGCAGCCGGAGATCAACCTGGGGATTATCCCTGGATGGGGTGGCACACAGCGACTGGCCCGCCTCACGAACAAAGGGAAAGCCATCGAGTTGATCCTCACTGGTGATATGCTCACCGCCCAGGAGGCGTACCGGGTAGGCCTGGTGAACAAGGTAGTACCGGCCGGAGCGGTGCTCAAGGAGGCACAGGGGTTGGCTCGCAAGATCGTCTCCAAGTCCAAGTTCCCCACTGCTGCCGCGCTGCAGGCCATTTCCGAGGGGCTACAAGTCTCCATCGAGGAAGGGCTCAAGATCGAGGCAGAGCAATTCGTGATCCTGGCGGAAAAGCAAGACCCCCTTGAGGGCCTCAGCGCCTTTCTCGAGAAACGACAGCCGCAGTTCAAGGACAAGTAACGAGAACAGTGACCAACCAATGACCAAACCGGTTTGGCAGGACCGTGTTCTGATACCATAACCTACAATGACCCTACATCGCCATCACGTCGCTGTCTATCGCAGCCAACAATGTACCTGACACCGCAGACACACTATCACTCATCGTAGCCAACAACACAATATCATCACAGGGATCAGAACCGTTACCTGTGGTGCTCCGGCTCCGCTGCATCGTTGTACCATCGCACCATCACGGAGCCGGAGCACCTCAAAAATTCTGGAGGGGCCAATGGACTTTACTCTTAGTGAAGAACAACAGATGTTCCGCGCTATGTTCCGCGACTTTTCCATCAAAGAGGTCGCACCCAGGGCGGAGGAGATTGACCACGAGGAGAGCCCTCCTCTGGATATGCTCCGCAAGGCGGCCAATCAGGGTTTTCTGGGAGCCACGCTGCCCGAGGATTACTTTGGCGCGGAACTGGACGGGGTCAGTTATGCCCTGCTCATTGAGACATTGGCCAGGGACTGCCTGTCCATCGCCGTGACGCTGGCAACGCACGTGAGCCTGGTGGCGATGAGCATCCTGGAACACGGCACCGATACCCAGAAAGAGAAATGGCTGCCACCCATGGCCGCTGGCGAGATGATCGGCGGGTTCGCCCTCACTGAGCCTGATGCCGGTACCGACGCGACGGCGCTCCAGACCCGCGTCACACCAGACGGTGACGACTGCGTGCTCGACGGCGTCAAGACCTGGATCGCCAACGGCGGAATCGCCGGCCTCTTTCTGGTCTTTGCCCAGGGGCCAGAGGGGATCGAAGCATTCCTGGTCCCCAAGGACACCCCGGGGCTAACAGTGGGCTACCGGGAACCGACGTTGGGACTACGTAGCGTGACCTTCAACACGCTTTACCTGGAAGGCTGCCGGGTGCCACAGGGCAATCGGCTAAGCGAGGCTGGTGAGGGATGGACCGTGGCGCAGCGGGCTCGGGACCGCATGGCGGTCGCACTAGCAGCAACCGGACTGGGAGTAGCCGAGGCAGCCGTGGAGACTGCAGCTCAGTTTGCCATTGAGCGCGTCCAGTTTGGCGTCCCCATCGCCAAAAAGCAGGCCATCCAATCTTACGTGGCCGAGGCACTGGTCGAAGTAGAGGCACTACGCCATCTGGTCTACCATGCTGCATGGCTGGCCGATCAGGGTGGTGATTTTTCCTTCGATGCCTCGGTGGTCAAGACCTTTGGCGCCCGCGTCGCCAGCAGGGTCACCAACCGCATGGTTCAGGTGATGGGTGGCTACGGCTACATAGAAGATTACCCCATGGCCCGCAAGTACCGTGACGCCCGCGCGCTGGGCATCATCGGCGGGCCAACAGAACTGCATAATATCCGAGTCGCACAGCGGATCTTTGCCGACCTGGATTTTGAGATCACGCCGTAGATATGCGGTAAGAAGTCAATCTGATCTTT
>JAXHUO010000085.1:0-15546 GCA_034189605.1 Chloroflexota bacterium | reverse complement strand
TACCTGGACACCGACGGTTCAGGTATCGCTCGAATTCTTGGATTGCCCCCTTCATCGGCTGCCTCCTGGTATCTCATATTATACACCAAGTCAGCCGAACTGCGTGTAAGGGACGGGGGCTCGGAGCGTTTTGTACAGGGTTGCGAGCCTCTTGTAGTGCTCGCAACCTCTGTCCCCAGGGGCGTCGCGGGCGAGAAGAACGTTTTGTACAGGGCTGAGAACGTTTTGTAAATGGGTGGATGCAAACGGGGCGACAGTCACACTGTCGCCCCGTAGTCTAAGTCTAAACCGTCGAGAAATCTGCTACTAGTCGTCGGTCGTGCTCGCCCGGCGGGCGCGGCGCCGCCGGAAGATAGCGCGCACCAGGTAGAACAACCCGACGCAAGGTGCGGCGATCGCGGCGAGCACCGGAATGACCAGCACGACGATGACGATGGCCGCGTCCACCAGGAACTGCAGCACGCGGATGAGGGACTGGAGAGCGTCGCGCAGCGTACCCTCGGGATGCCAGCCACCCACCTGAATAGGCTGCGCCAGTTCGTCGGGGGTGATTTCGAGGCTGATCGTTGCCATCGCCGCCGACTGCTCCAGGTATTGAATACGCCCCTTGACGTGCTCAATCTCGGCCTCGACCTGCCGCAATTGTTCATAAACGTCGAGGGCGGCCTCGGTATCTTCGGCCTCCTCCAGGAACTCTAGCAGCCGCTCCTCGGTCGCCTCCAGGTGGCGCAGGCTGGACTGGAGGTCCACGTACTCCTCCGTCACGTCCTGGCCGGAGATGTGCTCGTTCCGCACCTCGGTCGCCAGGCCGCGGATGCGCTCCAGCGCGATGTCGAGGCTTTCGGCGGGGATGCGGAGCGTGATTGAGGCTCGCAGACCCTCCCGGTACTGATATGTGCTCGATTCGACGACGTAACCACCCATGTCCTCTACCAGGCCGTTGATCTCGTCGAGGGCCGCCTCGGTGTCCGGTACTACCAGGTTGAGCGATGCATTGCGGATGATGAGCCGCTCAATGGCGGCATAGTCGGCCTTACCAGACTCCGGTGCGGCAGGAACTGCCATCTCCGCCTCAACCTCAACGACCTCAAAGTCCTGATTTCCCTCTAGGGCCCCGGAATAGAGGGCGTCATCGGGTGCGGGGGCTGCCTGCCGCGCACAACCCACGGCGGC
The DNA here is from genome assembly GCA_034189605.1 of Chloroflexota bacterium. Taxonomy (GTDB): domain Bacteria; phylum Chloroflexota; class Anaerolineae; order B4-G1; family B4-G1; genus JAUWNP01. Next base: position 14,373 of record JAXHUO010000085.1, on the reverse strand, counting down.
CAGCAGCAGGATAGAGGCAATGATACTATATGTTATCTTCTTTTTCATCGTTGTTCTCCTTTTCAAGTCACTGCTCTCTAGACGCTGGGATGTGCCCCAAAGTTCCCGCATCAGCGTCCCGTCTCCAATCGCTCGATGAGACGGCGGGGAAGACCCCGAGCGCGCATGCGCTCCTGCGTTATCTCCACCGGATAGGCGACGCGATGAAATTCCCAGGTCATCTGTTCCATATCGAGCATGGCGTAACTGGCGCGCGGGTCGCCGTCGCGAGGCTGGCCTACGCTGCCTGGATTGATGATCATACGGCGCGAGCCGAGCGGCACTATCTCGGGGAAAAGAGGTATCAGTGTGTTGCAACGGCGTCGTGGTTCGTCCAACTCGAAGATGATAGGGATGTGGGTATGTCCCACCAGGCAGGTGGGAGTGGGGAAAAATGCAAAATTGGCATAGGCTAGATTGGCGTCGAGAATGTACTCCCACACCGGCTCGCGGGGACTGGCATGGGCGAGATATAGATTGTCCCGTTGCATAGTGGTGGGGAGGCTGCCCAGGTATTCGCGCACGGCGGGTGTGAGTGCCGATTGCGTCCATGCGTTGGCAGTACGGGCATCGGTGTTGAAGGCGCTGAGATCCAATCGCCCCAGCGCAGCCCAGTCGTGATTGCCGGCCAGACTGATGTGGGCAAAGTCCTGGAGGCGCGCCACACACTCGTTGGGATTGGGGCCGTACCCCACTAGATCACCCAGGCACCAAATCTCGTCAAAGGGTGGTGCGTCAGCCAGCACGGCCTCCATAGCCGCCAGGTTGGCGTGAATATCGGATATGATCAGATAGTGCACAGTTTTGTCACTCCAGATGAGATTAACGATATTATATACCTATTCCCTGCTTTACGCTAGCCGCTTGTCCAGGCTGGATAATGGTTGTATAATCACTTTCCAATTTACCAGGTGTTACCAGCAACCATCCCAATGACCCCAATTCTTGATCAGCACACGTTGGAATTTGTGAGTCGCAGCCCCGATCAGACGCAGCGATTGGGGGCGCGGCTGGGGGCGTTGCTGCAAGGCGGCAACGTGATCTGCCTGGAAGGGGCTCTGGGTTCAGGCAAGACGTGCCTGGCGCAGGGTATAGGCCGGGGGTGGGGCATAGGCCAGAGACTCGTCAGTCCCACCTTCGTTATGGTCCGCGAGTACGCGCGGACCAGGTACGATGTGCGGCTCTATCACATAGACCTGTACCGCATTTCCGGCACAGCCGAAGCCTGGAGTTTGGGACTGGAGGAGTTCGTAGGGGACGAGCGCGCCGTTTGCATCATCGAGTGGGCGGAGCGGGCGCGGCCCCTGGTGCCGCCTGAGCATCTATGGATCAGGCTAAAGTTCGCTGGCCAGGCTCGACGGGCTCTACATTTCGTGGCCCAAGGGGAGCAGCATACAGCACTGCTGCACGAGTTTCGCCGGACAGCCTTTGGAGCATAGGTGAGATGCAAGATGTTGGTCGCGATTGATACTTCCACTGACTATGCTAGCCTGGCACTGCACGATGGATTCAAAGTGCGGGCAGAGTGCACATGGGAAGCACGGCGCAGGCACACCGTCGGGTTGTTGCCTCGCCTGGTAATCGCGCTGGAGCAGTCGGGCCTGGGGGTCGAGCACCTCAGCGGGGTGGCGGTGACGCGGGGGCCAGGCTCATTCACCGGGCTGCGGGTGGGTTTGGCCGTGGCGAAGGGGCTGGCATTGGCACGGGGACTGCCGCTGATAAGCGTGCCGACACTGGACGTGGTTGCGGCAGCCCAGGGGCGGGACCGCCGGCCGCTGTGCGCCGTGTTGCAGGCCGGGCGGGGCCGTATCTGCGTTGCCACCTACCGCTGCCGGGTGGGGGAATGGCGCGCTCGCGAGGCTCCGCACCTCACGACCTGGCCGGCCCTGATAGAAGGTTTGGTTTCTCCGACTCTCTTCTGCGGCGAGATTGACTCTGTGGGAGCAGATGCCTTGGCCACCCTTGGCGAACTGGCCGTGCTCTTGCCGCCGGCTGCGCGGCTGCGCCGGGCCGGCTTTCTGGCGGACTTGGCCTGGCGGCGATTGAACCGTGGCGAGACTGACGATCCAGCCGCGCTGACCCCGATTTATCTTCAGTATCCCACGTGATGTACCGTTCCTGGCCCTATGTCATCCGCCTGATGGAGCCGGGCGACGTCCCAACAGTGGTCGCCATTGACCGGCTTTCCTTCCCCACGCCCTGGCCGGCATCATCTTATTTGTACGAACTGAGTCACAATACGCATGCCTTTTACTACGTCTTGTTGAAGCCGGTGACGGGTGGTGTTGCTCCATCTGAGCGGGGATGGCGTCGTTGGCTGCGCGGCCTGATAGACCTGCCGGAAGAAAGCCGGGTGATCGGGTACATGGGATTCAGACTCCAGGATGCCAGAGCACACGTCAGCACCCTCGCCGTACATCCCGACTGGCGCGGGAGGGGATTGGGAGAACTGTTGCTGTTGACGGCGATGGAGCATGCGCTGGAACTGGATGTTGGCGCGGTGACGTTGGAGGTGCGCGCCTCCAACCACGTGGCCCACCGCCTCTATCGCAAGTACGGCTTTAGATTCGAGGGCACACATAGGGGCTACTATCGGGACGGCGAGGATGCCTGGCTGATGGGGTTCGAGGTGAACAGAGAAGCCTGCCAGGCGCGATTGGCCGGGTTGCGCCAGATATTGGAGGCCCGCCTTCGCCGCCAGCAGGCAGGCGTTGGACAAAATAATGAGGATACGCTATAATCGTGAAACGTGAGGAGCCCAAATCCAGTTCATACAGGAGGCAGAGTGTGTCAGAGTTGGAGGCGCTTGCGGCAGAGATTGCCAGGTGTACACGGTGTCTTTTACACAGAGGACGGACCAAGGCGGTGCCTGGCGAGGGGCCAGAGGATGCCGAGATCATGTTCATCGGCGAAGCGCCGGGGTTCCACGAAGATCAGCAGGGCCGCCCGTTTGTGGGGGCGTCAGGCCGGTTCCTCGAGGAATTACTGGCGAGCATCAGCCTGACGCGGGAGGATGTGTACATCGCCAACGTCATCAAGTGCCGTCCCCCCTCCAATCGCGACCCACTGCCCGACGAGCTCGAAGCCTGCAAGTCATTCCTCGACCGGCAGATCGAACTGATCCAGCCCAAGTTGGTGGTGACGCTGGGGCGCTTCTCGATGGCGCGGGCCTTTCCAAAAGCGCGCATCTCCCGTATCCACGGCCAGCCATGCAAGTTCGGTGACGTGGTCTACTATCCGATGTACCATCCGGCGGCGGCGCTACACCAGCCCAGCCTGCGCCGCGCCGTTGAGGAGGACATGCGCCGTATCCCTGAGTTGCTTCAACAGGCGGCCCAGATTGCCGAATCCTCGCTTCCTCCAGATGCGGAACAATTGAGGTTGTTTTGAGCAAGTGATTGAATTCATCTCTATCGTCGTGCTCACGTTCGCGCTGGCGCTGATTGTGTTGGGGGCCATCACGATGTGGTTGGAACGAGGGCGAGGACGCCTCCAGGGCGTCGCGCTAACCCTGGTCGGGGTGCTCGTCGGTATCGGATATGCCTTTCTGGGGAGCCGTTTCTCGCTGGCGCTCTTTAACCGTCTGATCGTGCAAGTGGATTTGCCGGCCTTGATGGCTACGGCTTTCACCTACACGGCGGGTGTGCTGAGCGGCGTTTCGCTGGCGGTGGGGCTTTTCCTGTGGGCCACAGGCCGCTTCCGGCACCGGGTTGAGCGGACTACGATCGCTTTTATCGTGGCCGGCGTGCTGGTGGCGATGGCGGCAACCTTTATCGCTGTCGTTCTCAGCAGTCCCTAAAAACCCTTGGGGTTTTCCGAAACCCCAAGGGTTTGTCAATGTATCACTTGCGTAGCAGCCGCAGTGCCGCCCCGGTCAGGATGGCCACCCCGACCGGGGCGGCAGCGTTCGTTTATGTCAAAACGTGGATGTAGGGGTTCTCCGAGACTTTCAGGGTCTGGCATCACCTGTGGTAGGGTTATCCTCAACACATCAGCAGGTGATGATAGGCCGAGATGGCTGCCTTGGCCCCCTCGCCGATGTGTACCAGTGCCTGCTCCGAAACGTGAGTCACGTCGCCAGCGGCGAATACCCCCGGCCAACTGGTGGCGCAGTTTACGTCCACGATGATGTGACCGGCCCTGTCACAGTCCACCCACTCGTGCACCAGGCCGGAGTTGGGGGTACGCGGCAACTTGACGAATACGCCCTTAATCGGTATCTCTCGCTCTTTGCCATCGGTCATTGCGACTGCAATGCTCTCGACGAAATACTTGCCCCTCACGTCTTTCACTGTGACACCTTCTGCGACCTCGACGTTTGGCGTCTGGCGGAGTATTCTTGCCAGAGGAGTATCAGACAGCGGTTTGGGGGCCAGCAGATAGACCCGGTGTGCCTTACGGGCCAGGTCAGCGGTGGCGCACTGCGCGCGTCGCTCATGCCCCACCACAGCCACTTCTTTGCCCAGGAACAGGCCAGCGTGAGTCGCCGCTGAGTAACTCAGGCCGTGACCGGCCAGCCGGACCTCGCCTGGGACGTCGAGGCGCTGTGGCTTGGCCCCCGTGGCGATGATCAAGGTTCTTCCTTCAAAGCAGTTGCCCCGGGCGGTACACACAGCAAAGCCCCGTTCCTCAGACGGTGTCCTGGGCTCCGGGCATCGCTCCCCGGGCATTATCTTGGTCACCGTTTCGAAGCGGCGCACGAAATCCAGATAGTCAAGTTGGCGACGGAACGCCTCCAGCAGGGTCTCACCAGCCAGAATCTCACGTCCCTCCATCTCCTCCAGTTGCATCGCGTAGGTGGTCTGACCGCCCCACTGCTCGGCGATGATCAATGTCTCCAGGCGCTGGTTGATAGCCATTGTCGCGGCGGTTATGCCTGCTGGTCCGCCGCCGATGATGATCAAGTCATACATTCTTTTCCTCCTCATCAGGACCATTCTTCTGGCACGGGCGGGATGAGACCCTTTTCCATCATAAACTGGGTCAGATCCTGTGCCCCACGGATGATCTGTCGCGCTTTGCTCAGTAGTTCCTCGTGAGAGAGGCTCAGGCGAGCGACGCCTTGTTCCTGCGCTTTCACACCCACAGCCGCTGCTTCACGGGGGAAGACTTCCCAATCCCCCATCGTTGGCACGATGTGCTCCTCGTCAAGCCTCTGCTCCTCCGCGCAGCGGGCCAGTTCCTCGGCAGCGGCGATGGCCATCTCGTCGGTGATGGTCGTGGCCCGCACGTCCAGCACGCCCCGGAAGATGCCGGGGAAGCCCAGCGAGTTATTGATCTGGTTGGGGAAGTCACTGCGGCCTGTGCCCACGATGCGCGCGCCAGCCTCCTTTGCCTCCCAGGGCCAGATTTCTGGGATAGGATTGGCGCAGGCGAAGATGATTGCATCCTCAGCCATTCCCTTCACCCACTCCGGCAGGATTGTGCCCGGGCCGGGCCGGCTGGCCGCGATGCAGACGTCGGCGCCGCGCATCGCCTCGGCGGGACCACCGCGCCGCTCTTCGGCATTGCTGTGTTCGCAGATGCGCCACTTGTCCACGAACTCGATCCTCCGTCGCGCGATGTCTTCCCGCTGTGGATGCAGGATGCCCTTGCTGTCGCAGACGACGATGTTGCCAAACGGAACGCCGCTGGCCAGCAATAGGCGTATCGTGGCGACGTTGGCCGCGCCGGCGCCGATCACCGCGACCTTGGCATCCTGTCTCCGCTTGCCCACCACCTTCAGCGCGTTGAGTACCCCTGCCAGGATGACCGTGGCTGTCCCCTGCTGGTCGTCGTGCCAGACCGGGATCTTGACCTCGGGGTCGGTGCGCAGCATGTCGAGCACGCGGAAACATTTTGGCTGTGAGATGTCCTCCAGGTTGATCCCGCCGAAGGAAGGCTGTATCCACTTGACGGCGAGGATGATGCGGTAGGGGTCCTTGGTGTCCAGGCAAATCGGAACTGCATCCACGCCGCCCAGGTACTTGAAGAGCAGCGCCTTGCCCTCCATCACCGGCAACCCGGCAACGGGGCCAATGTCGCCCAGACCCAGCACCCGTGTTCCGTCTGAGACGACGGCGACCATATTGCCCCTGTTGGTGTATTCGTAGGCCAGTTCCTCGTCTTCGTGGATGGCGCGACAGGGGGCGGCTACGCCGGGGGTGTACCAGATAGCAAAGTCATCTATCCCACGGATGGTACACTTGGATGCGATCTGCACCTTGCCCCGGTAGAAAGGATGCATACGCATCGCGTCTTCTGCTGGCTTCTTGGCCTTGGCCAGCAACTCTTCTTTGGTAAGCATCATGCCTCCTCTGAATTCGAGAACCCAGGCTTTTTCCGAAAAACCTGGGTTCTACTTCCAGCCTCGATAAGTTGTTCAACCGAGACGATCGGGCCGTATTCCGCTTTCAGCGCCTCGAGGCCTTTTCTCTGTTCTGCATAGATCTCGAACAGCCTTGCCGGAATATCTTTCTCTTTTCTATAAGCCTCTTCCTGCAGGTCAATTCTGGCGATGATGTTGTCCACGTAGAATGAGAATTGCTTGTCGTAGAGTCCCCGAGGGTATTCTTTGCCAATCCCGGCAAATAGTTCTCTGAGGTCTTTGTACTTTGGAATAAAGCCGATTGGCGTTTCGATCGCGTCAACGTCCTCGTGCGCTCTTAGTTCAAGCCAGCCAAGCCACACTTTTACATCACGCTTCTCACCGAGCAGCCCGTCCCCTCCCCCTCCACGGGCGTCAAACGTCAGAAAGTAGTTCAATCCGGCCATAATGGGTTTATTCTTCAGGTTGTCGGAATTAAAGAACACAAACTGCGCATCCATATAGTCGGCCAGCGGACCAGGGATAAACGGCTCGTTGGCCCACGGTTGGCGTCTGACCCCTGTGGCTCCCACCTCCGTCGCGGTCGCCGCCGAGAGAATCGAGGCCCCGATGACGACGCCGTGATCGGGACTCTTGGCAACCCAAACCGGGGGCATCGTATCGTTATCTCGACCGCTATACGTGATCACCTTGATTTCTACCCCGCGTGGATCTTTAGCCGTGGTTTCATTGTAGTTTCCGATGAACTTGTTATCTACTGTACATCGGGCATTCGGATTGGAAAGTGGAATGGGCTTGCCATTCTTCTCCATCTTGCCTTCCCACCATTCGCCCTGGAAGTTAAAACCCTTGTTCGGATGTTCCTCTCCGTTCCCGACCCAGTGCGGCATCCCGCGTTCGTCAATCAACACGTTTGTCCAGATTACCTCTGCCCCTTCTTCTCGCAGGGCTTTCATCAAATATGGATCACCTTCGTGGTTCACATTCTGGACAATTCCAAAAATCCCCTTCTCGGGGTTGATACCTCGCAACGTTCCGTCTTTAGCGATCCATAACTGGGCCAGGTCGTCACCGATAAAGTCCGTGCCGACCATAGCCGTCGTGGTTTTCCCGCACCCAGAAGGGGCCGCTCCGGCACAGAACGTCTTTCTTCCACCGAGGCCTGTCAGTCCGGTGATAAACATGTGCTCCGACAGTTCCTGTTCTTTGCGGTAATAGGTTGACAGGTCAACCGCAAACCGATGATTGCCTTTCTTCAGCAGCAGCGTATTGCCGGCATACGTACAGAACATTGAGAAGGTCGTCAGCCAACTCCTGTCCATGAACACCCTGGCGTTTGGCAGATCCTCCGGCCTGTTTGGTCCTTCACTATGGACATTGGTGAAGAACAGCCCCAGGCGTGACACCTCTTCATCAAACTGGTCATAGACGTGTCTGTACAGGATGTTTGCCGAATGCATGACGTACGTGGATGTCGTGATTTCCAGGGCCGGGATCGCGGCCTGAGCACCGATAGGCCCCCTGCTGAAAAAGCCTACCAGCAGAGTTTTCCCTTTCGCAATTCCTGTCATATGGGTTTTGATGTACTCGTATGCTTCATCTCTGAGAGTTTTCTTCGCCAGCACGCTGACTTGTTCGCCTTTATTCACAATGTAGAACGTTCTGTCAATGATCCGCGCCTGTTCCTGAGCCAGGTCAAAGTGAATCGTATGGTCCTTCATAGCCAGGGATTGCTCTTCGCCCTTCTCTAGACTCATTTCCCTGACTCTTTGAACATCCGCATCTGAACCGGTGTTCACAAAAACCATGTCAGGCTCCGTCATTGAAATCGCGTTCGCGATTTTCAAAAGTGCTTCTATGTTGGTAATCTGGTCCAGTTTTGCTGCGTTCTCCCGGTCGCACCTGGTCTCAAACAGAGATTTCGCTTCGTCCAGAGCACTGATCCCACCGATTTCAGCAAGGATATCAACGCCTTTTTTCAGATCTAACACGCTTTTTCCCCCTTACTCGTCAACGAATCCACGAATTAACGAATGTACGACTTTGCCAACCCCCCGAATTCGTACATTATGGCTCAGGCAGCACCTTGCCAGGGTTTAGAATGTTCTGCGGATCCAGCGCCTGCTTGACGCGCCACTGGATGTTGATGGAGGCCTGCCCCAGCGCCTCCCGCATGTAGGGCAGTTTGAAGGTGCCGATGCCATGCTCCCCGCTCAGAGTGCCCCCCAGGTCCAACGCCACCTGGAATATCTCCCCCACGATTTGCTCCACCTTCTCCCACTGCTCTGGGTCGCGCCGGTCAAAGAGGATGTTGGGGTGCAAATTGCCGTCGCCAGCGTGACCAAAGACGACGATGGGCAGGCCATAGTGGGTGCTGATGGCCTTGATACGGCGGACCGCCTCTGGGATGCTGCTGCGGGGGACGGTGATATCCTCCCCCAGTTTATTGGGGGCCTTGTGGGCCAGGGAGGGACTGATGCTGCGGCGCGCGCGCCAGAGCGTGGCCCGCTCCTCCCCATTGCGGGCCACGTCCACCCTGCTGGCCCCCGTTTCCAGGCAGATGTCGGCGATGGCGTCAATTTCCCGTTGGACCGACTCGGCGTCGGCTCCGTCGGTTTCGATTACCAGGAGAGCCTCAACATCTAGTGGCAGCCCTAACTGCATAGCCTCCTCAATACATTCAATCGCGGTTTCGTCCAGCAGTTCCATCGCGGCAGGAACCAGGCCGCGCGTCAGCACGGCATGCACCGAGTGGCCTGCGTCCTCCATGGTGGGGAAATGAACCAGCGCGGTGCGGGCATGAGGAGGTTTGCAGAGCAAGCGCAGGATCACCTCGGTGATGATCCCCAGTGCTCCCTCCGAACCGACGAAAAACTGGTTCATGTTAAAGCCAGTGACGTATTTTATGGCCTTACCGCCGGTTCTGACGAGTCGCCCATCGGCCAGGATGACGGTGAGTCCCATCACGTAATTGCCAGTAACCCCGTACTTGAGACAGCGGGGCCCCCCGGCGTTGCAGGCCACGTTACCGCCGATGGTGGATTGCTTGATGCTGGAGGGATCGGGCGGATAAAACAGGTCCAGTTTCTCCACCTCTGCTTGCAGGTCGGCGGTGACGACCCCCGCCTGAACGGTAGCGGTCATGTTCTCTCTGTCAATTTCGAGAATACGGTTCATGCGAGTCAGCGACAGTACAATGCCGCCCCGGACGGGGATAGATCCCCCGGCCAGCCCGCTCGACATGCCCCGGGGCACGACAGGCACGTCGTGCTGAGCCGCGATTCGGATCACCGCCGAGACATCTTCGTTCGTCTCCGGCAGTACGACCACGTCCGGCAGGTGCTGTTCGAAGGTGCCGTCGAACGAGTAGGCAATCAGGTCCACAGGGGAGGAAAGCACCTTTTCGGCGCCGATGGCTTTTTCTAACTCTCGAATCCAGTTTGTCATCGTTTTTTATTTCTCCAGCGCTTCCAATATGACTTCGGCAATGTCCTTGACGCGAATGCGAAGCCGTTCGGCGCGGGCGGCGTTGGCGAGCGTCCGTTCACACTGCTGGCAGGCCGAGACGAGGGTGCCCGCTCCGACCTCGGCTGCCTGGCGGATGCGGTTGCGAGATACTGCTTTTCCCACCTCAGGGGCGAAACTTTCCAGGTTACCACCGCCGCCACAACAGTGGGAACTGTCACGGTTCTCGGCCATCTCGACCAGACGTAATCCGGGGATCTGGGCCAGGGCGCGTCGCGGGGCCTCGATCACGCCCCCTTTGCGTCCCAGGTCACAGGGGTCGTGATAGGTTACGTTCTCTCGCAGTTCACGCAATGGCAAGTTGCCTGTCTCTAGTAGATCGGCCAGGAATTCGGTAGAATGTTGAATTTCCAGCCCCAGGTCTTGCATCCTCTCCACTCCCAACGCGGCGGGGTAAGAGTGTTTCCAAAAGTGGAAACAAGATGGGCAGGTCGTCACGACCTTTTTGGCCCCCATCGCACGCACCGCTTCGACGTTGTGCTGGATCAAACCACGAGCGCTTTCCAGTTCGCCGTTGATAAACATCGGGTAACCGCAGCACCACTCGGCCCCGCCCATCAGCGCATAGTCCACACCGGCGCGGTCAAAGATCTGCACCAGGGCCTGGGGCACCTTGTAACTGCGGGGGAAGAAGGAACTGACACAGCCGACAAAGTAGGCTATCTCGGCCCGCTCCTTGCCCAGACCGGTGGGTGGGGTGGGGAGGTTGTCGGCCCAGATCAACCGCCCCTCGTTCTCCTCGGCGGAGATGTTGCGGTACTGGGCGATGCGGGCGTCCAGGTCGGCGAGGGCCTTGGGTAGGAGCCCCTGTCCGGCCAGTTCGCCACGGGTCAGTTCCAGGATGCGGTCCACTGCCACCCCGCTGGGGCAGACAAAGGTACAGGCTCCACACAGCAGGCAGCGGAAGAAGGCGGTTGAGTAGCCGTCCGTGGGATTTTCCAGCAGTCCCTCTTTGAGAGCCCGCACCAGTGCCACGCGGGCGCGGGGCGAGTCGGTCTCGTTCAGGCTCTCGCGATAGCCGGGACAGACGGACAGACAGAGCCCGCAGCGGACACAATAGAGCGCCTCTTCTTCAGCGGGTCGTTGTGGTTCGATGGTTGGTTTGCTAGTTTGTTGGCTTGTTGGTTTGTTTGTTGGTTCAGTGACGGTCATAGATTTCTCCAGTTCACCAATCTACCGACCTACTACCGGCAGTGTTAGCAGCGCGTGGGGCACAATCAGCACGTCCAGGTCATTCCCCAATTCGCGGGCGGCCAGCGTCAGTGCCTCCGCCACCGTCGCAGCCGGGATCATCTTGCACGCCGCCACCGCGTCTGGGCACTCGCTCCCGACGATGACCACCTGTGCCTCCTCCAGCACCTTGGCCATCACAAAGGCCCGCTGCTGGCCCGGCGGGTAGCCGTGGGCGCGGGCATCGTCCAAGATGAACTGTACGTCGGGCCCGTCCCGCATGGCGGCGAGGAACCGCTGCTCCCCTACGCCGTCCCCTGCGCCTTCCTCGCAGCGGGCCGGAATGATAAGAAAGCCGCCTGGCTTGACGACCGGCGTCGGCGCGAAGAAGAGGTAAGAAGCAGCCCGACTGGCCTGGTAGAGGTTGGCGTCCTTGGGGAAACCCACCCCCCCGATGGCGACATCGTACTGGTGGGGGATATCCACCTCATAGATGGAGCGGGCGAACGTTACCAATTGCTGATGTGTCTCCACGGGCTCGCCTGCCTTCACACAGACGATTCGCTTCTCGTCGTCCAGCACCACGTTGAGGATGAAGCGCAGGCCCGCGCGGCGTGCTGCCTCGGTGATTGCCTCGTGGAAGGGATTCCCTGCGATGCGGCCCAGCCGGGTGCCGGGATGGTCCACAAAGGCCGGGCCGTGGGTGTGGGCAATGAGCGTTTCCCCCGCCGCTCCCACCGCCACCGTCTTGCGCCCGCCGGAGTAGCCGGCGTACTGGTGGGGCTCCACCAGCCCAGTGCCGATCAGCAGGTCGGCCTCCACCGCTGCCCGGTGGGCCGAGACCGGCACTCCGCCGGGGGTAACCCCTAGATCCACCAGCGCCTCGGGGTTCTGTGGCTCGTTGTCAATGACCCGGTAGCGGGCGACCACCTCCGCCCCCAGTTTGGCGACCCGCTCCTCCGGCGTGCTGGGTCGGTGCATGCCGATGCCGCAGAGGAGAGTGATGTCATCGGCGCGGACTCCTGCCGTTTCCAGTTCCTGTAACAGGGCGGGAACCAGCAGGTAGTCGGGGCTGGCGCGGGTGACGTCGGTGAAGACGATGCAGACCCGGTCGCCCTGCTTTGCCATCTCTCGCAGCGGCGGCGAACCGGTGGGGTGGGTCAGTGCTTCAGCGATGGCTTTCTTCACATCAGACAGCGGTTCTGCCGGCCGGGACGCGACCACAGTGCCACGCATGCCTGGCGGGAGGTCGAACTCGATTTGGGTTCTGCTGTATGGAATGTTGTACATGTTTTGCTGTACCTATGATGGGTTCTGCTGTTTGGGTGTGTTATTTGTCGCCTACGTCATTCGGCATAACCTGCGAGGCTTGTCAGTGCCTGGAAATCCATCCCCGTCGGTTGCTGGAACACCCGCAGGTCGAATTACGGCACTGTTGCCATCAGGTGGTCAAAGATATCGGCCTGGATGTCCTCGTATTCCGTCCACACCACTGTCTTTGTGAACACGTAAACCTCCAGCGGCAGGCCACTGGAGCTGGGGGCAAGCTGACGCACCAGCAAGGTCATCCCTTCGTCAAGTCCAGGTCCAGCCAGGCTTGGATGTTTTCAATCACGGGCCTTGCTCCTCCCTCCAACTATCCTTCCAGGTCGTACCCCACCCCCACCTCTTCCCCAATCGCCCGCAGGTCCGCCGCCACTTTGGGGTTGAGCGGAATGCCATCGCAGGAGCGTCGCTCTGCTTCCTCATATTCCTTCTCGCCGTGAACATAGATGCGAGTTGCGCCCTCTGCCTTGGGAGCATTCTTCAACCGGTGCTGCAGGTCGTCCATCGCGGCTTTGAACTCGTCCACGGGTCGGAACCCATCCACCCGCCACGCACCAAAAAAGTGGCCGATGGCCGACGGAAGCGGGTTGCCCTGCTCGTCCTTGGGATAGACCAGGTCGGCGTAGGCTGCGCCGGAGAGGATCGCGCAGAAGACGTCCACCCACAGTGCCAGACCATACCCCTTGTAGCCGCGCAAGAGTTCCCCGGCCCCGCCCAGCGGCAGCAACCCTCCGCCGGCCCGCTGCCTAAAGTTCTCCAGCACCTGCCCGGATTCGGTCGTTGGCGTGCCGGTTTCATCCGTGGCCCAGCCCAGGGGGAGTGGTTTCTCCAGCCGGTGGTACACCTCCAGTTTGCCACGCGGCACGGTGCTGGTGGCCATGTCCAGCACGAAGGGGTGCTCCGTGCCAGCAGGGGCGGCTACCGCGATGGGGTTGGTGCCCAGCATCGCGTCCCGCCCGAAGGTCGGCACCACCAGCACGGCGGCGTTGGTCATCGAGATGCCGATACAGTCGTGCTCCAGCGCCATCATCGCATAATAGCCGGCGATGCCATAGTGATTGGAGTTGCGCACGGTGACAAAGCCAGCCCCATAGTCCTTTGCTTTCTGGATGGCCTTTTCCATCGCCCGGTGGGATACCGGCTGTCCCAACCCCGCCCCGGCATCTATCAACGCTGTGGCTGGGGTCTCTGTCACCATCTGCACCTGGGGCCGGGCGATCATCATACCGCCCTGCAGGCCGTTGACGTACCGCCGCAGGCGGGCCACTCCGTGGCTGTCAATCCCTCGCAAGTCTGCCGTCACTAACACATTGGCTGTGATGCGCGCATCCTCTTCCGGGATGTCCATCTTTTGAAATACTCGCACGCAAAAGTCTTTTAGAGGCTCTGCTCGGACTCGCAATTCGGTTTTCTCTGACATGGTTTCCTCCGCTTGATTATTATCTGTGGCAGAATTAATGTAACATAGGCCGCCTGCTGAGACAAGTGACGATGCTCACTCCTGGCGGCGCATAACGTCACGACAGAGACTCTCTCAATAGAATACAGGGCGGCCAGGACAGTTTAGCGCAGAAAGAGGCGGAGGTCAAGTGCCAGTTGGCTGGGTAGGGCGCACCGTCGTGAACAGGTGGTGCTGGGTGTCACATAGGCTGTTCGAGCACTGATCTTCCATGCGGGTGCAGTTTACTAAACTTGCCTCTAAATCAAAATGCACATTGGCTCATATAGACTATTGACATCGTTACGCACTAAAGTTACAATCAAGTTTGTCGGGACACGCGCGTCCATTTGTTGTTGACGCTGCGCATTGTCTCTTGTCTTCGAAGTAACATCATTCTTCACAGCCCCTGGGATTGCCGGGGAGCCCTAACACTTTAGGAGGATTACAGATGAAAGCACGGACGACACGCATAACGTTGGTCTCATTGATCTGCCTGGCGTTGCTGGCGACTTTTTCGGCCAGTGGTGCACAGGCTCCGGCTTCACCGACGCTTCCACAGAATCCT
>JAXHUO010000084.1:7476-16337 GCA_034189605.1 Chloroflexota bacterium | reverse complement strand
CCTATGTGCTTCGGGTTGCGGTTCCGTCGGTAGAGAGTTGTTGTCAGGCGAACCGCGTGGTCACCCTCACAGGGGCCAGGGCGTAGGTCGAGGCGTCCGCCACTGGGATAGGAGGGCCGGACGTCGCAGCCTCAGAACCGTCACCTCCGGCCGGCAGTTGAAGCGCACCGTCGGGCCGATCAGCCCCACGCCTCGGTTGACGTAGAGCCACATAGCGCCCACCCGGTAGAGCCCCGCCGGGTATTTGCGGCCCAGGTAGGGCAGTATCAGTGGCCCGGCGAGGGGTAACCGCACCTGCCCTCCGTGGGAATGGCCCGAAAGTTGCAGGCTCACCCGGCCGTCGGCTGCCACCTCGTCGGCATAGTCGGGCTCGTGGGCCAGGAGCACGACCGTGACCCCAGCCGGCACTTTATCTAACGCCTTCTCCAGGTCGGCGTATCCTTCCCTCACGTCGTCCACTGCCGCCACCCACAGTCCATCCGCCACCTCTTGCGCCGCGTTGCGCAGCACTGTGATCCCGGCATCCGCCAGTGCCCTGGCGACAGTGTTGGCCTCTGTCCAATGGTCGTGGTTGCCCAGGCAGGCCAGGACGTTACCCCTCCCAGCCTTCCCCACGAGGAGGGGAGCACCCCTGCCGGCGTTCACCATTGGGGAGAGCAGTTCCGCGCAAGAGAGAGCGTACCCGGCGGATGCTGAGACATAGTCGCCGGTCAGCACGGTCAGGTCGGCTTCCTGTCGCAGCGCCAACCCCACTGCTTGCGTGATCTGTTCCGGGGTTACCTTCGGCCCACGGTGCAGGTCCGAAAGTTGTACGATGGTGAAACCGTCTAGTTTAGCGGGTAGGTCAGGGATGGGCACTTCCACCCGCTCCACCTCCAACCAGTGTGGTTCGACGAGTCTGGCGTACCCCGCTCCGCCGATGGTCGAGAGCCCGGCCGTTACCGTGCCACCCAGCATCAACTTGAGAAACCGCCGCCGTGTAACCTTGTGTACCATGTCTTCATTATACGCCTTCCTCCGCAATTTGCAATTCCCCAATCTCCAATCTCCAATCTCTAATTTCCACTCCTCACTCTCCGTTTTCCAACTTGCCTTCTCCCCCCAAGCGCGGTATACTCTATTTACCTATGCGTCTCAAGCATCTCACACTCCAGGGCTATAAATCCTTCGCCACCAGAACCGAATTTCTGTTCCCCACCGGCATCACGGCCGTCGTCGGCCCCAACGGGAGTGGAAAGTCGAACGTCGCCGACGCCATCCGTTGGGTGTTGGGCGAGCAGCGTATGCGCACTTTGCGGGGCAAGTCCTCTGCTGACATGATCTTTGCCGGCGGACGCCGCCGCGCCCGGTCCGGCATGGCCGAGGTCGCCTTGACCCTCGACAACTCCGACGGTTGGCTGCCCATTGAGTTCAGCGAGGTCACTATCTCCCGCCGTGCCTATCGCTCCGGCGAGAACGAGTACCTCATCAACGGGGCACGTGTGCGCCTGCGCGACGTGGCCGAAATGCTGGCCGAAAGTGGTCTCAGCCAGCGCACTTATACCGTCATTGGTCAGGGATTGGTGGACGCGGCGCTTTCACTGCGGCCCCAGGAACGGCGCATGCTCTTCGAGGGGGCTGCTGGCATCAGCCTCTACCGCGCCCGGCGGGAGGAGGCCATCCGCCGCTTGGATGAGACGTCGCGCAATCTGGAGCGTGTTCACGACATTGTCAACGAGATTGTTCCCCGCCTGCACCGCCTGGAACGGGAGGCCGGGCGGGTGGAGGAACATCGTCGGCTGACCGCCCACCTGGAACGATTGCAGCGCACCTGGTATGGTTACCATTGGGGACGCCAACAGGTTGTACTGGAACGTGTCTTGGAGAGGGCTTCTGTTCTGGAGTCAGGCCTGGCAGAGCAGCAGGGGAAGGCATTTGCTCTGAGCGAGCGACTGACCCGACTGCGCCAGCAGGAGAGTGGGCTGCGTGCCAGCCTGCGCGATTGGCACCGCGAAGGCGCCGACCTGCATGCCAGGACTGACAAAACGCAACGCGAACTGGCTGTGGCGGAGGAGCGGTCGCGGCTGCTGATGGCCCGGCGTGAAGAATTATTGGCCGAACTCGAACTTCTGAGTGGTCAGCAGGAGGCGCAAGCCGAGGGGGTCGCCGAGTCCCGTGTCCAGGTCGGGCAATTGGAACGTGGGTTGATCGAGCGCCAGGGGCGACTGGCGGACCTGGAGCAAGAGTGGGCGACCATCCAGGAGCGGATTCGGGAACCGGGCCAGCGGCGTGTTCAGGTCGAGCAGGAGTTGCGCGCCCGGCGCGCGGGATTGGAAGGCCTGAATCGGGCGCTCCTCAAAACCCGTGCGGAGGTTGCTCGCCTGGCAGGCGAGCAGGAGGCGCTGGGCAGGATGCGCGATGCCTGGCTATCTTACGAGACTGGTGTCCAGGCGCTGCTCCAGATTGATTTGGATGGCGTCATCGGGCCGCTGGCCACGTTGATGCAGGTGCCTTCTGATTGGGAGCACGCTGTCGAGGCGGCGTTGGGCGCCGACCTGCAGGCTATTGTGGTAGAACGGGCGTCCCTCGTCGAGAGGGTGCGTGGCGCGCTGCAATCGGCAGGAGGCCGCGTGACCTTGCTGCCGCTGGATGGCCTTCGCCCTCCTCTTCAGTTGCCCCCGGCCGCTCTCCGGGCCGCCGATGTTGTCGCCTGCGATGAGAGCGTGCGCCCGGCGGTTGAGACTGTGCTGGGGGCTGTGGCTCTCTGTGCGGATCTGCCAGCAGCCCGGGCGTTGCTCCCTGACATGCCGCCGGGGAGCCGTTGTGTCACCAGTACGGGCATCGTCCTGCGAGCCGATGGCGCGCTCTCGGTGGGACAGGTCGGGACGGGCGGTGTCCTTGTGGATGAGCGGGCCTGGCGGGAACTGCCCGCCCGACTGGAGGAGCCCCATCAGCGCTGCCAGGAAATTGAGGAACAGCAGCGATTGGGGGCCGAGCAGGTAGCAGCACTAGAGACCGAGTTGGAGGGGCTGGACCGGCAGGTTGCGGCGGCCAGCGAGGAGGAGGCCCGCGCCCTCCGGGACAGGCTGGGGCAGGCCCGCACCGAGGTCGCGGTAGCCAAAGCGTCCTTTCGCAGCCAGCAGGTTGCTTTACAAAGGGAGATGACACTGTTAGACCGGCTTCGGGCGCAGATGGCTGCCCGGCGCCAACGGGTTGGGGAATTGGAGGCTGAACACGGGGCTATTGTCGCCCGTGTAAAAGAACTGCGCCTAGAGTCCTCTCGGATGGATACACTGTTGCACGCTGTGCGCGCGCGCATCCAGCCGGCTGAGGAGGAACTGGTGCACCTTGGCGAGGAACAGACGGCGCTGGAAGAGCAGGAGCGACGGGCCCGCGACCGGGTGCGCGAAACGGAGACCCGCCATGGTCGCATCCAGTTGGAGGTCGCCCGCTGCCGGGACGAGTTGCGGCTACTTGCCCGGCGCATTGAAGAGGACTTGGGGTTGGTCGAATTGGAACTGGCGGAGAGCGTCACGGCGCAGACCCCATTGCCACTGCGACCGTTGGTCTCCCAACTTCCTATCGTTGAGGAACTTCCCGCAGGATTGGAGGAGGAGATACAGCGCCTCAAGGCCCGCTTTCGCCGGTTAGGGGCAGTTAACCCCAATGCCCCTGATGAGTATGCAGAGACCCAGGAGCGACACTTTTTCCTCACCGAGCAGTCGGCCGATCTGGAAGCGGCTTCGACCCAACTGCACCAGGTCGTGGCCGAATTGGATGAACTGATGGAGACGGCTTTCCAGGAGACCTTTGATGCGGTGGCGGCCAGGTTCTCTGAGACGTTTCCGATCCTCTTCAACGGCGGTGCGGCGCGGCTGGAGTTGACCGACCCCGGAGATCTGATGAACACCGGTGTGGACATCGTCGCCCGGCCTCCAGGCAAGCGCGCGCAACGGTTGGCGCTTCTCTCTGGCGGAGAGCGGGCTTTGACTGCGGCTGCGCTCTTGTTCAGCCTGCTCCACGTCAACCCAACCCCATTCTGTGTGCTCGACGAGGTGGATGCGATGCTCGACGAGGCGAACGTGGGCCGCTTCCGCGTTTTGCTGGAGGAGTTGTCACAGCAGACCCAATTCGTCGTCATCACTCACAACCGGGTCACCGTCGAGGCGGCTGACACCATCTATGGCGTCTCAATGGGGGCGGAGGGGGTTTCGCAGGTGGTGTCGCTCCAATTGGAGAATGGAAGAATGGAGAGTTAGAGAGTAGAGATGCGTCTGGCTGTTATGGCTGACGTTCACGGAAATCTGCCTGCACTGGAAGCAGTGTTGGCAGATATGCAGCAGTATAACGTGGATGGTATTATCGTTGCCGGTGATTTGATCGGCGGTGGGCCACAACCAGTTCAAGTGGTCCGTTTGCTACGCTCGCTGCGTACTTGGATGATTCGAGGCAACAACGAGAACTACTTCTTAGCCTATGATGCAGGGGAGGCCCCAGACGCTTGGCGGGTGAGTTACCAGTGGGCCGTTCTGCGCTGGACGTATCATCGCCTCGACAAGGCGACGCTGGACCTTATCAAGTCACTTCCAGAACAATGTGTGGTTGCCCTGGATGGCACCGCGCCAATCCGTGTGGTGCATGGTTCCCTGCAGGGACCATCAGGCCGACTCTTCCCAGATCGCGACCCCGCCAAACTACATTGGTTCAGAAAGGCAGGGCTCCTACCACCGGATCAGGATCCGGACAATCTGGGTGTGGTATTTGAACAAATCTCCGAGCCGGTATTGGTGTGTGGGCATACACATATTCCGTGGAAGCAAGAGCAGGATGGCCGGCTTGCTCTCAATCCAGGTGCGGTGTGCGGTCCGCTGAATGGTGACGTGTGCGCTCAGTACGCGCTACTGACCTGGCGGGATGATCACTGGCAGGCAGAGCATCAGGTGGTGCCTTACGACCTTGACCGGATACGTGCAGCCTTTTGTGAAAGCGGCCTGCTAGCGGTAGGGGGTGCTTTTGCTCGGGCATGTCTACTTGACATAGAAACTGGCCAGAACGTTGCAGGTCATTTCGTCTCGTATGTCTACAAGATGGCTGCCGAGGCTGGATTCAAGGACAGTGATGTCGTTCCAGATGCCATCTGGGATCGCGCGGTGACTACCTTCGGCTGGGATGAGTTCGAAAGAAACACACCACAGGTTGACCGGTGCAGGTAAGGGGACAAGTCGCTTGACAAAAACCAATCTCCAATCTCCAGTCTCCGATCTCCGCGTTGCCATTCTGACCACCGGTGGCACGATTGCCATGCGGCACGATGCCGAGGCGGGTGGGGCGATCCCCCTTCTCGGCGTGGATGAACTCACGGCGGTCTTGCCGGCTGGATTGCCGGAATTGGAGACTGAAGAGATCGTCAACCTCCCTAGTTCCCACTTCCGACTTGATACGCTGTGGGCCATTCGCGAACGTGTGGCCGAGTTGGTGGCGGAGCCTGGAGTGGATGGTGTGGTCGTCACTCACGGCACCGACACGTTGGAGGAGACGGCCTATCTGCTCGACCTGACAGTGCCGGGGAACAAGCCCATCGTGCTCACTGGCTCGATGCGCGCTGCTTCTGACGTGGGTTATGATGGTCACGCGAATCTCCTGGCTGCTATACGCGTCGCGGCAGCGGTGCAGGCGCGAGACCTGGGCGTGGTGGTCGTCCTCAATGACGAGATCCACGCTGCGTCTCATGTCACCAAAATGCATACGCTCAGCACGGCGACATTCCAATCGCCTGGCTGGGGGCCGGTGGGCCGGGTGGGGGGGCACGCTGTCATTATTGAGTGGCGTCCGGAGCGATACGTGCTACCCTGGCGTGGCCTGGAGCCAAATGTGTCTCTGCTCAAACTGGCGGTGGGTATGGAGGCCGGTTCGCTGGAAGACGCGCTGGCGCGAGGGGCCCGGGGCGTGGTCATTGAGGCGTTGGGGGGCGGACGTGTACCCCCGTGGTGGTTGTCATCCATTGAGCGAGCGCGGGCTCAGAGACTGCCGGTGGTGATCGCCAGTCGTTGTCCCTCTGGACGGGTTTGGGATGCCTACGGTTACCCGGGTGCGTACCGTACCCTGGCCGACCTGGGTTGTCTATTCGCGGAGGGGCTGAACGGGCAGAAAGCGCGTATCAAGTTGATGGTCGTGCTGGCCTCCGCCCAGACCACCGGTGAGGTGGCGGAACTGTGGAATGTCCAATGACCAACGATAGGCAGAATGTGTCTTCTCAATATCTTGGGATAAGGGCAGCGTAGAGGTTTTGCTAACCGCCATAGTCGGATAGTGAATCCGACCTGCATTCAGGAGGTGTGGTTCTGGACTCACTGGAATTGGCTCGGCATATCGTGGATGTGATCGCCGACAAGAAGGGCGAAGATGTGTTGTTGCTCGACATCCGGGATGTCTCTATCCTGGCTGATTATTTCGTGATTGGCAACGCCACCAGCGAACGGCAAGCAAAGGCGACCGTCGAAGGTCTCAAGCAAGAGATGAAAAAAACGTTCGATGTCGTGCCCCTGCATATTGAGGGGGAATCCTCCACCGGATGGGTTTTGATGGACTATGGCAGCATAGTAGTTCACCTGTTTGCACCGGAGGCGCGGGCTTACTACGACCTGGAGAGGTTGTGGCAGAATGGACGGGTCGTGGTGCGGATGTTGTGATTTGCGTTCTAGTACTAGTCGCTCTCGCCCGGTAGTTCCAGTGGGGCTGGTACTGTTTCCTGGTCCTCGAAAGAGGGTATGGGTACAAGTGGCGTGAGCCCTTCGCTCGGCAAGATGCCCCACTGGATATTTTGGAGATTGCGGACAAATTCCCACTGCACAACTTCTGGGAACTTTTGCAGTGTCTCGCCACGTGCCTGGATGCTATAGGCTTCTGAGTCCGCCAAAAGGCGCTGGCGTTCTGCATCCGCCTCTGCCAGTAGTTTGACTCGTTCGGCATCTGCTTCCGCCAGGCGTATCTGCCGCTCCTTCTCGTATTCGGCGGCATCGGCCTGGTACTTGGCGGTCTCAATAGCCTCCTGGGCAATCTGCTGTTGTTCAATCGCCGCGATGTAATCCGCATCGAAATCAATCTTGCGCACGAGAAAGTCATCGAGAAAGACACCATACTTTTCGAACTCCTGCTCCAGCGCATCCTGCACCGCACTTTGATAAGCAAAGATACCCTCGCCACTGTACAGATCTTCGGCGGTGTGGCTCTGTGCCCACATACGGGTCAGGTTTCTGGAATGTGCCTTTACGACGTTTTCTACGACCTCTGGCAGGCGGCCGATGTTTTGCACAATATTCACGGCTTGCTCGGGCGGTACGCGGAACAGCACAGTGTATTTGATTGAGATTTGCTGACCATCTATGGTTTGGGCAGTCACAGGGTAGTCTCGATAGTCGGCGCGAGATGCTCCTGGGTCGTCGCTAGTCTCGTATGACTGAACGACTGTGGAAACGACCACTACCTGGTCAATGAATGGGATGCGCCAGTGAAGACCTGGTTCAAAGGTTTCTCCCGTCAGTCCGCCAAAGCGCCTGACCAATGCCACCGTTCCGTGTTCGACAGGGGTGTAGGTCAGTCCGACGAGAGACACCCCAAAAATGATGACGATTACCACCGTTACTGCAACCATCCGTCGGTTTCTTTGCTCTCTCTTGACGGTGTTCATCCGTTTGTACCTCCTCGCGTATTACAATACAGGAGTGACACTATTCAAATATCCAGCGGTCGGTGTCCCGTTCGTAGGAGAGAATCTCCTCCTCGGTGAAGAAGAGCGGCACCTCAAAGGCTGCCGTCTCTGGCCCGTCGGAGCCGTGCACCAGGTTGCGCCCGACCTCCAGGCCGAAATCGGCGCGGATGGTGCCAGGGGCCGCCTCTGCCGGCTTGGTCGCCCCCATTGTACGCCGTGCGATCTCAATAGCGTCGTTCCCCTCTAGCACCATCACCACAACCGGGCTGGAGGTGATGTAGCGGATCAGGGGCTCGTAGAAAGGTTTTCCTTCGTGAACTGCATAATGGCGTTTGGCCAGCGGTTCGTTTATGTGTACCAGTTTCAGCGCTGCGATGCGCAGCCCTCGCCGCTCGAAGCGGGTGATGATCTCTCCGATGAGCCCACGCTGTACAGCGTCGGGTTTTATGATAACTAGCGTGTGTTCCAAGTTCCCTCCTGGTTTTCTAGGTCTTCCAGTGTCTGGCGGTAGATGTCTAACGCCTCCTGCAGCCGGTCATCTTTCATATAGGCGTCACCCAGTACTCGTTGTGTGCTGACGTCTGGCTGCTGCTCCACATACCTCTCCAGAGTCGTGATTATGCCCTCCAGAAACTTGCCAGCGCGGATTACACGAGTATAGATCTCGAGTGCTTCTTCCTGTTCATTGGCCTGCCACAGCGCCCGTGCCAACGCCAGCCATGTTTCGTAATCGCGCGGATGCTTCTTCAAATATTCTCGCTCGACGGTGAAGGGCTCGGTGGTGACTTCGGCAGCGGGGACTTCCGGCATTGCTGCGGTCTCCTCGATCGGTTTTGGTATCTCCATCTCTATCTCGGTTACGCCCAGCGACTCCTCGACCGCCGGGGTGGGGACGAGCTCCTCCGGCAATATCTCCAGAGCGGTGACTTCAAGTGGCGGCTCCTCTTCCACTACTGGGATCTCGACCACGGGTGGTGCCTCTATCTCTTCTGGCCCCCTGGGTTCTGCGGCCTCTTCTATCGGTGTGGCTTCCTCCACCGCTGGGATTTCGACCTCAGGTGGCACCTCTGGCTCGCCGAATGCCGTCCAGCCGAACGCTTCCTTTGCCGGGGGAGCGGCGGGCTCCTCGATCAGGGAGGACACGACCGCCTCCAGCGACGTTTCTTCCGAGGGT
>JAXHUO010000084.1:0-7376 GCA_034189605.1 Chloroflexota bacterium | reverse complement strand
ATCTTCGTCCGCTGCCTCAATCCCCAACTCGGTCAGCCAGTCTGGGATTTTCACCTCGCCAGGGGCGGCAGGCACTTTATCAGGGCTGATGATCTCCAGACTCTCCTCGGCTGGCCATTCGGTGGTTTTTTCCTCGGCGATTGCTTTTGCCTTTTCCTCGATGGATTCTTCATAGGTGTCTGCTAGCCATTCGGGAATTTCCTCTGCCGGAGCGGAAACCACCTCCTCTGGCGGTTGCTCAGCCGATGGCTCAGTGATGCTAGGCGGTACGGGCTCAGCAGTTTCATCGTCAACAATCTCCTCCAGCCAGGTCGGAATCTCGATTCGCGCCTCCAGTGCTGCGGTGATGTCCACCAGCGTTGCCTCGCGCTCACTCAACGGCGGTTCCTCTGAAGCCGCTTCTACCTCGGTCATCCAGGCCGGGCGCTCCTTCTCAGTTGGATGCTTGTATTCCAGGGGGGTAATCCGCACCTGGCGTTTTGGCAGCGGTGATCTGGTCCCAAAGATCTCCTGCGCCATTTGGTTGTCTGGATCCAGTGCCTCGGCCTGCCGCAGATACACCTGTCCTTCCTCCCGGCCGCTGCTGGTCCAGATTTCTCCCAGGAGCAGATTGGCCTTGAGGCTGTAGGGCAGTTCATTCAGCACCTGCTGGCAAACCTCTGAGGCTTCCAGGCGCTGCTCATTGCGCCACAGTGCCTCGGCCAACGCGACGTTCAGGTCTACTCGTTCGGGATGCTTGACCAGCAAGGCGCGGAATTCAGCGATTGCTCGCGAGAGCAGGTCGCCTCTGAGGTAGAGCCGGGCCAGTGCGCCGTGAGTGAGTTGGATTCGTTGGGGTTCAACACCATCTCGCCGGCTGTAGAGGTGGCGCAATTCCTCCTCCAAAACTTGGTTATCGGTGGCCAGTGCGAATGCCTGTTCCAGGCACCAGATGGCTGCGTCGAGTTCGCCACGCCGGCTGTATACTTCGCTCATCCCTACCCACGCAACCAGGTCTTCGGGGTCGGCGCTGAGTGTGCGGCGAAACATATTGGTGGCATACTCGTCCTGGCCGGCCTCGAGCATCGCTTTACCAAGCAGCCGGTAGGTCGCTGTATGCTTGGGGTATGACTTTAGGATATGCTTCCCGTGGGCCACCGCCTCAGCATACCGGCCTTGTTCAATCGTGTTATCAATCTGTTCACAGTATTCCTGAAGGGAAATCTCAGCCATTGCTTCCCCCTTTGGTCATTTGTCATTGATCACTTGTCATTAATTAGATTATGCACATCTTGCGCAAAAAGTCAATCCAGGCCGTGTACTTCTCTCAGGCGTGTGATCAGTGTTTCTATCGGCTGTTCGGGATGAGGGGAGGAGCCGAACGGGTCGGCGATGGTATCTTCTCCCATCATGGCGTGGAAACCGTTGAGTACACCACAGGCCAGGACGTCCAGTTGATAGCCCCCCTCGAGTGCAAATACAATTCGCCCGTCGCACAACTGCCCGGCCATGCGCACCAGTTCTCGCTCCAACCAGGCATAACCGGTTAGCGAGAGGTTCATCTGTGCCAGCGGATCGCTCCAGTGTGCGTCATAACCAGCCGAAATTAGCATCAAGTCGGGTCGAAAGCGCTCCGCCAGTGGCCAGACTAATTCTGCAAAGACCTGAGCGTAGCCCGCGTCGCCTACGCCTGGTGGCAGCGGCACGTTGAGCAGGGTTCCTTCGCCAGCGCCAAGTCCCGTCTCGCTCCAATGACCACTGCCTGGATAGTACGGGTACTGGTGGGAGGAAAAGTAAAAGACCGCCGGATCGCTGGCAAAGGTCTCCTGGGTTCCATTGCCGTGGTGCACGTCGAAATCGGCGATAAAGACGCGCTCCGCCTTTCCCCCCGCCAGCGCGGCCCGCGCGGCCACGGCGACGTTGTTAAAGAGGCAGAAGCCCATCGCCCGCGTGGCTGTGGCGTGGTGTCCCGGTGGACGCACCAGGGCGAACCCATTGACGATCTCGCCCGCCAACACCGCTTCCACTGCCCGCACCGTCCCTCCAGCGGCCATCAATGCTGCTTCGAAGGAGCGAGGGGAGACGTAGGTGTCGGGGTCGAGGTTACCGCCACCAGCCTGAGCCTTGTGTTGTACCCGTTCGATGTGCTTTGGGGTGTGCACACGTTGCAGTTCCTCGTCCGTTGCCGGACGAGGCTTTAGGGGTCTCAGACAGGCCAACATTCCCTCGTCCTCCAACGCACTGAGGATGTGCTTCAGGCGACGGGCGTTTTCAGGGTGGGAGGGCTGGTCGTGCTCAAGATAGACTGGGTCGAAAACGTAGGCTGTGTCCATATCCCCTCCACTCCAAGAGTCTCGTATGATTGGTGGTGTGGTGATTATACCTGTCTACACGTGAGTGTCAACCATTTGGTGATTACTCATGAGTAATCACCAATCAACCATGCTTGAGAGCCGGGCGTTTACCTGCGCTGGCGAGTGGTCTTCCTACGGCGCGGCGGGCCACCTCGGTAGGCGGGGGCCAGAATGGCAAAGGGAGTACAGCGACTCACGTCCAGCATACGCGTTGCCAAACGAGGATCGAGTTCCTCAATGGGGGTCGCGGTGGTGATGACGGTGGGAAGGCGGGCGTTGTAGCGATAGTCAAAGACCTGGTACAGTTTCTCCCGCGCCCATGGTGTGGCCGACTCAGTGCCCAGGTCGTCGAGGATGAGAAGTGGAGCGCGTCGCACTTCTTCGAACCGTTGATCGAAAGATACTGTGCTCTGGGGGTTGAAGGTGGCGCGCAGGTGATCCAGCAGGTCAGGGACGACGACGAACAGGGCTGGATAGCCTTGCCTCACGCGGTGATTGGCGATGGCTGCGGCCAGATATGTCTTGCCAGCGCCATATGTGCCGGTGAAGGTCAGCCATCCGTGGGGTTGCTCGGCGAAAGCGTGGGCGATGTCAAAGGCGCGCTTGAGGTTCTCCCCCTCATCGTCAGGTAGTTCCCCTTTACGCGAGTCAAAGTTCTCGAACGTCTGGTGGGTGTGTAGGCTCAGACTGCTCAAGTCCGATTGATCCGGCGACATGCCGGCCCGCCGGTAGTCAGGGGCCAGGATGGTGACAATTTTTGCCAAGTCAGGGTCCACCAAACGGGAGCGGAGTCGCAGGGGTATCTCCTCCAGTTCGTGGTTGGTGGTGATGACAGTGGACAGGCGGGCAGAGTAGCGATAGTTGAGAACCTGGAACAGTTTCTCCTGCGCCCAGGGTGTGCTGCTTTCGGTTCCCAGGTCGTCGAGGATGAGGACAGGGGTGGTGCGGACTTGCTCGAAACGGGTGTCAAAGTCGGCGGGACTGGAAGGGGCAAAGGCAGCCCGGAGGTGATCCAGCAGATCGGGGACGGTGATAAAGAGCACTGGCTGACCACGCTCGATACACTCGTTGGCGATGGCGGCGGCCAGGTGAGTTTTGCCACACCCGTACCCCCCTTTTAGCACCAGCCATCCCTCTGGCCTTTTGGCAAAAGTTCTGGCCTCCTCGTAAGCCCAGCGCAGGTTGCTCTGCTTGTCGGACGGGAGGCCGGGCATCTCGGGGAGGAAGGTCTCGAAGGTCATGCGGGCCAAAACCTCAAGGTCGCTCAACGTACGCAGCGTAGCCACGCGCCGCTGGGCCAGTTCGGCCAGGCGACAGGTGCAAGGTACGAGTTTGCCAAAGTCGGGATGGCCGACCGGCACGTCCGCCCGTAGGTAGCCCAGTCCTCTGCAGGTCGGGCAGGTATTCTCTACCTTTACGCTTTCTGCCCCTTGTTTTTTGCTTCCCATGCCCTGTTTAATGCTTGATGTACTTGCCATATTCCCCTTCGATGTAGCGCCGTCGCTCCGCCTCACGGGGGCGCTGGCCTTCTCTTCCCTCGGTGCGCCAACGCTCCAGGATGGCGCGGATGTATTTCCAACTATGTTTGTTCAGCGACACAGCCTCGTGGAACGCATCCTCAACCCAATCGGGCGGGTAGGTCTGTTCCGCTTCGCGCAGTTCATCGGCGATGAGCGGCGTGAGCAAGCCGATGTTTTGCTCGTACAGGGTAAAGATATTGGGCCGTGCGGCGGATTCGAGTTCGCCGGGCCACTCGCCGCGCGCGAGTGCCTCGACCGCCGCGCGTCCTCTGGTGGTGTTAGCAAAGTAGAGTTCCTCGCTTGTCTCTCCGATGATGGCCTCGGCCTTTAGCAGTGTCCCACGCTCGACGGCTTGTTCCAACGCTGTGCTCAGTGTCTCGGCGGGAGCGTTGCCCAGGCCGGACAACAGCACCTGGTCGGCGATCAGGTCGGCGCGGCGGAGGTAGCGCACTCGTCCCCGTTGCTGTCCTAGCCGCCAGAGGATATGTAGCGTGAGTTTGAGTTCGGCCAGGTCGTCCACGATGGGGATGAGTTCGGTAAAGACCGGCTCGGGGATGCTGGCGCTGCGAACCTTGCCGGGAGGGAAACCGCTGAAAGTTTTCATAACAAAGCAGCCAACAAGTCGTTCTCCAGAAATCGCACGTACAAGTATACACCGGAATTGATGAGAGCGGAAGTGAACATCTTCGTGCTTTTAGATTTCACTCCGTCTCAAAACCTCTCTTGTTTACGTCTGAGAAACCGTCCATGCTCCAGAAAGTGGATTGCCTGTTCGATCACCTCAGGACTGTTCATGATGAAGGGATGGCTCTGGGGCACAATTATAAAGTCTGTCATGCCTTCAACCTTTGACCTTGCCACCGACACCCTTCCGTCATCTTCGCCTGGAATCAGGTGAGAGAAAATCGGATTCAGGCTTCTGTTCCCGACAATGATACCGAGTTCAAAGTCTACAGGCCCCAGCGTTATCGGAACACTGGAGGAGTCAGTTCCAAGTTGTTGCCCCGATGGGCCTGTAACGACCTTGAAGAATACGTTGCCTTTGAGGATATCCACCAGATCACTCCCCTGGTTGGGTGGGCTAAGCATTACGACACGGCCGAGGTTGTTCGGTGGGTTCTCTTTCAGGTAGTAACGAAGAACAATGCCGCCCAAGGAGTGAGTCACAAAGTGGATTCTCCCCTTGCCAGTACAATCAGTGCAGCGTTGGTGAATCGCATTTCCGACATGCTCAGCCAGGTGCTGGACAGGATATTTGTGGGAAGGATAGTTGATGTTAAAGACACGGAACCCCAGGCCTAACAGGCTACCTTCCAGCGCTCGCATAGATCTGCTTGTGCGTCCTAGTCCGTGAAGCAACACTACGAGCGATGTCATTCGCCTCCCGAGAAAACCCCTATTCTAGTTTTCGGTACAAAACGCTCCAAGCCCCTGTCCCGGGGGCGGCCTATGCAGCGAAATCGGTCGGTTTAAGGTGGTTTGCTGGCCCAAGACGCCCCCGAGACGGGGGCTGTGAGCCGTGGAAAATAGTTCGGTATCTCTGGTCTTGATGCATCTCACTCAACAATCCGGTGCATTTGATTCTCCATAGTCCCTTTTCCCACCACACGTTTGCTTCTCCATGTCCCGGTTGCTTCAAGAACATAGTTGGAGATGAACTCATTCTCTTTCCCCATTGTGCCGATCCACGAAGCGACAGCGGTTTTTTTCACCTGCAAGTCCAATGAGGGAGAGCCAGACACATCTTTCCCGGCGGTGACCCGCCACGCAACCGGCACTTTGGTTGGCAGAGCAACATCTTCTTCGTAAGCCAATTCCTCGATGGCAAAATCATTGTGGAGAAAGTGGTACCATTCTCCATCTATCACCGCAGCGCCTTCACCGGCAACAAAGATGCCTTCATCCCCAAGGTCAAGGGAGTGATAAAAAAGGTGTACCGTTCCCTCAGGGAACTGGAGGTTTAGCCAGCGCCAGTCATATATGTTGTAACTGGAGAAAATTCCCAGGCCGTGTTCGATGATGGCTCTCCCATTCGTTAGTTCAAGTTGCCTGCCCTGGACTTTTAACTCCCCGGTCGCCTTTAAGGCAAACATATCGTAAAAGCGTTGCACCATCGAGGGTGTGATAGCCTCGCGCCCGTTAAAGAAGACCAGTACGCCTTTTGGCGACAAGGCTTGGATTTTTACATCCCCCGAAATATGATTACGTTTGTCGTTGAATTGGAAGGTATATCCTTCGTGCCAGGTGCCATCACACGTCATAGTGTAGGCTTCAAGGTCTACTTCCTGGTGATAATGGCCTTTCGTGCGATGCTTTAGGATACCATGGGGATATGTCCTACTCCACTGCCCAGATGACAGATTCTCCGACACCAGAAACGCATCGAGAAACGCAAAGCGCAATGCTGGCGCATTCACCCAAAAGACGCGGAAGACCGTGTCTATGGGACCTGCACCATCCTCAGAATTAAAAAGCAGGTAGATCATGCCTTCTTCCATTGGACCGCCAGTTCCCTCGAATGTGGGAATGGTGGGTTCCACCAGTAGTCGTGTCGCAGTGACCTGCTGCTCAATATTTTTTCTGTTTGCACGTTTCATTCTTAGGAGCGCGCCTGCGTTGCCGAGAAAGAAACCCAGCGTTGGCTTTGGGGTCACTTGTCTACGCGCTCCTGGCACAGCAATCTGCTCTTTGGTCATGTTCGCCTCCTTCTCGGCCTGATGGTTCCTCCAACTTCTCTCTTGGTATGCTTTTCAGTCAGATATGGCTGGGAGCGGACGTTTTGATTTCCAGGCCTCATAGGCCGCACGGGCGTACCTCTCGTGAGTGGCATACCAGTCCTGCATCTCGTCAATTGACCAGTAGCATAATGCTGTACCCTCGTGCGAGAGTGTTAATTCACCACCGACGACCTCGCACAAATGGACAACTGCTATCATTGTGTGTGGCCCATTCTTTGCACTTGGCATACGGGTGAATATGCCAACCAATTGCTTGACCTCAATCTCTAGGCCCGTTTCTTCACGCACTTCTCTTATCGCTGCTTCAATGGGCTTCTCGTTCGGTTCAACCCAACCACAAGGTAAACACCACCCACTACCATCAGATCTTTCCATCAGCAGGATTTCGCCACTGGCGTTGAATATCGCGGCGTCTGCCCCAACTTTGGGCGTAATGTAACCCGTCTCGCTCAAGAATCGTGCTCTTATCGTCTCATCTGGCACTGTTAGCAGTTCGCTATAGGTCTGCGTTGTTAGCCTCATAAGATGCTCGTATCGCTCACGGTCGTATGTGCCCAAAGTATAGTATAGACCATTTCGTGCAATTGTTCGAATCTCGTCCAGTAGCGAAAAAACGTCCATACGTGATTCTCCTGTAACTACTCAGACATACAGCACAACAACACCGCATTTGTCATTGCGAGGAGCGTAGCGACGAAGCAATCTCCTATGATGCTACTTGGGGATTGCTTCGGGCAAAAAAAACGCCCTCGCAATGACATAGACTGAGTAGTTAGTTACATTCT
>JAXHUO010000083.1:0-17075 GCA_034189605.1 Chloroflexota bacterium | reverse complement strand
ACGGCGACAGTTATCTAAATCACCCTGACCACCGTGCCGCTGGCGATGCTGCTTTGGATGCTGTCTACCCTTCCGCTGAGACCAGGTACATATTCCCAGAACTTTTGGCCGAAGGGTTGGAGCCCCATAAAGTGCGCGAGATCTACATTCGAGGAACCCCATCACCGAACTTTTGGGTAGATATCAGTGATACCATTGATCAAAAGATCATAGCCATTGAGAAACATGAAAGCCAGGTGGGATCTAGTCGGGGCCTGGGGGAAGCGATCCGAGCCCGGGCCCGGCAGGAGGCGATGGGGCAGAATATGACTTATGCCGAGTCTTTCAGGCGCATTGCCCGGGTTAAGTGAAAGGAGGAATCAAGATGTGACTTATGATGTGTCTTTCGAGCGTATCATCCGAGTTAAGAAAAGGAGGAACCAAAGTGTACAAAAACCGAATACTTTCCATCGTAACTTTGTTGCTGGCATTGATGCTGATACTGGGTGCCTGCAAGCCCCAAGCACCAGCGTCGGATGCAGCGCCGACTGAGCCCGCTGGTGAGGATGAAGTCGTCACCCTTCTCTGGGCCTTTTGGGGCAGCCCAGCGGAGGCGGAAACCCACGAGAAAGTGGCGGACGTTTTTATGGCCGATCACCCCAATATCAAAATCGAGACCATGGTCGAGCCGTGGGGTGACTATTTCACCAAGATCCAGACCCTCTGGGCCAGCGGCGACTCGTCAGTGATTCCCGACGTACTCTTCCTGTGGCCCACGCCTCGTTACGCTGCCGATGGTGTGCTGGAAAACCTCGATCCCTGGATTGAGAAGAGCGGTTACGACCTGGATGACTACTGGCCCGCCCTGCTGGAATCGGCCATGTATAATGGCAGCGTCTACGGCTTCCCGCGAGACATTGGCCTGGAGGTACTCTACTATAACAAAGACATATTCGACGAGGCTGGTGTGGGGTATCCCACCGATGAGTGGACCTGGGATGATCTACTGGCGGCTGCTGAGAAACTGACCGTTGTGGAGGCCAGTGGTCGGGTGGCTCGCTATGCCCTGGGTATGGAGGGTGGTAAGTATCAATTGTGGGTTGGTCAGAACCGGGGCAGTATTCTGGATGACATGCGAAATCCCTCCAAATGCACCTTGACCGAGCCTGCGGCCATGGAGAGCGTCAAGTTCTTTGCCGACATGATGGACAACAACTATGCTATGCGTGATGCCAACCTCGGCCAGGCCGGCGGTGACGCCGCCGTTTTCCAGAGCGGTCAGGTGGCCATGATCATCCAGAACTCTAGCCGGGTGTCAGCCTTCAACGAGGCCGGCATGAACTATGACGTGGCCATGGTGCCCATTCCCGATGGTGGCCAGCGGTCGGCCAGCGCTGGTGGCGCAGCCTGGGTGATGAGCAGCGGCAGTGGCAACAAGGAGGCAGCCTGGACTTTCTTGAGCTGGTTGCAAAGCACCGAAGGTGGACAGCGGCTTTACACCGCTTCCGGGGAGATCTTCCCGGCTTTGCAGTCCACCGCTCGCTCCGATGCCTTCCTTGGTCAGGATCAGCCACCGGCTAATCGCCAGGCCTTTCTCATTGAGGGTGAGAACGCCAAGGTTGGTCGCTTTGGCTACTTCCCCGAGTGGGGAGAACTGGATGGTTCCATCATCGGCCCTGGCGTACAGCGCATCTGGACCGGTGAGGCCACCCCCGAGGAGGCACTGCCGGAAATCTGCGAACAGGTGGATGCCTTTTTGAAGGAGTACGGCTATCCCAAGTAAGGGACACGGAAGGAACAAGGTGGGGGTGGTGGGTTGTGCAGCCGCAGGCCTTACCACCACCCTCACATCTCTCAAAAATTCGATATGACTATCCCACCACAGGAGCCAGCGTTCCCGAAAGACCAAACTATGGCGACCGACCAGCGCCAGCCAGCGCCTGCTGCGAGGCGTTGGTGGGCCAGGTGGCGGCCCGACCAGCAGTGGGAAGCGTACCTCTTCTTGTTGCCCAGTTTCATCGGGTTCTTAGTCTTTATTGTTCTCCCCGTCATCGCGGCCCTGGCTCTGAGTTTTGTTCGTTGGAACCTCTTGGTTCCCCCAACCTTTGTCGGCATAACAAACTATACGCAACTGTTGACCCATGACCCCATTTTCCGACGAGCGTTCTGGAACACCGCCTACTTTACCGTCACTATTGTGCCGCTCCAACTGGTTTTTGGCCTGGCGCTGGCTGTGGCTCTTAACCGGACTATGCGTGGCGTTACGCTCTATCGGCTGATCTATTTCATGCCTGTTGTCACTACTATTGTAGCAGGGGCACTGGTCTTTCAGTGGATGTTCAACCGGGATTTTGGCCTTTTCAGCGCTATGATCTGGAAACTGGGCGAGTTGACGGGTCTTCCCATCAGTCCGCCGGACTGGTTGAACAGCAGTTTTTGGGCAAGGCCAGCCGTAGTAATCCTCACCCTCTGGAAGAACACTGGCTTCACCATGGTGATCTATCTGGCCGGGCTGCAGGCGGTTCCGGAAGAACTTTACGACGCTGCCAAAGTGGATGGCGCCAACACCTGGCAGCGTTTCCTCCGCGTCACGGTGCCGATGATCAGTCCGACGACTTTTTTCTTGCTCGTTATTCAGATGATCGGTGCCTTCCAGTTGTTTAGCGAATCTTACGTCATGACCCGGACTCCGGATGGCCCACTACAGGCTACTCTGACCATCGTTTACTACATCTATCAAAACGCCTTTGAATTTGGTCGCATGGGCAAAGCCTCGGCCATGGCCTGGGTGTTGTTTACCCTTATCTTTGCTTTCACTTTTATCCAAAACCGCCTGCAACAGCGCTGGGTGCACTACGAAGCGGAGGGATGATGGGTCATGGTTGACAGTGCACTTTCTACTTCTTCCAATGGTTCAGATGGACGGCGGCTCTGGTCATCGGCACGAATCGGCCATCTGGCGTTGCACGCTATCCTGATCGGCGGCAGTGTATTTATGTTGTTGCCGTTTATGTGGATGCTCAGCACCTCCCTGAAGGAACCGCGAGAGATTTTCACCTACCCACCTGTGTGGATCCCCAGCCACATAGCCTGGGAAAACTATGCTACCGTGATCTCGGTCATGCCCTTTGGCCGCTTTTACTTTAATAGCTTCGTGGTGGCCGCCAGCGTTACCCTCTTGCAGATCCTTACTTCCTCCCTGGCCGCTTTCGCCTTTGCCCGGTTACGCTTCCGGGGACGCGATCTGCTTTTCCTGCTCTATCTGGCTACGCTGATGGTCCCGTTCCAGGTGACGATGATTCCCAACTTTATCCTCATGCGTTTTCTGGGATGGTACGATTCCTATCAGGCTCTTATCTTGCCCCCGGCCTTTTCGGCCTTTAGCACTTTTTTGTTGCGCCAATATTTCCTGGGTATTCCTATGGATATGGATGAAGCAGCCCGGATGGATGGCGCATCCTCCTTCCGTATTTGGTGGCAGGTCATCATGCCCCTTAGTGGCCCAGCGATGGCTGCCCTGGCCATTTTTACCTTCCTCGCCTCCTGGAATGACTTTCTGTGGCCATTGGTCATCACCTCCTCGCTGGAGATGCGCACTCTGCCTGTGGGCATCAGCGCTTTTCAGGGCCAGTACAACGTGCAGTGGCACCTGCTGATGGCTGGTTCTGTCATCGCCTTGTTGCCGGTGCTCATCATTTACGTCATTGGCCAAAAGTGGTTTGTTCGAGGCATCACCCTCACGGGCATGGGTGGGCGTTAGGAGGCTCGGATGCAGAGAGAGGCCATCGTTGACGAGGCGCGCCGGCAGGCAATTGGTGTCTTACAACGCTGCGCCACTGACGCAGGTTTTAGGGCTTCGGCTCTGCAGGAGGGCTATCCCCAGGTGTGGGCCAGAGACAGCGTCATAACCTCTCTGGGAGCTGCCTTGAGCGGGGATGCCAGCCTTCTGGCTACCTTTCGGGCTTCTCTGGATACCCTTACTGCCTATCAGTCTGGGCTGGGCCTTGTTCCCCTCAACGTAGACGTTGCGACGCAGACCGTCTCCACCGAAAACGCCGGGGCGGTGGATGCCAACCTGTGGTATATCATCGGTCACTTTTACCACTATACCCTTACCAGGGACCTGGCTTACCTGAAGGCCTGCTGGCCTGCCATCCGCAAGGCTTTTTTGTGGTTGCGCTATCAGGATATGAACGAATGTGGCCTCTTAGAGATCCCGGAAGCAGGCAATTGGATGGACCTTCTGGCTGTGCGTTACAACACTCTCTATGACAACGTGCTGTATTACGCTGCCCTCAAATCTATGGCTCACTTGGCTCCCCTGTGCGGTGAGGATGGAGAGCAAGAGGCAGAACTGGCCACCGGGGTGTATGAGCGAATCAACCTGCTTCTCTGGATTGACCGCTGCTGGAGCCCCCAGCGTTTTGCTGAACGTTTGGAGCGGCTCAAGGCTATGCGCCTGGAGTGGTATATGCTCTATCACAACGTGGGTACCATTTCCAGCCGTCCCTATTACCTGCCGTATGTGGCCTTTCGCCAGTACGGCGACTACTGCGATGCTCTGGGGAATCTTCTTGCCATCCTCTGTGGTGTGGCGGATGTTGAGCGCAGCGAGACCATCTTGGGGTATTTTCATCAAGTGGGCATGTCTGTGCCCTTCCCTACCAAGGCCCTCTGCCCCGTTATCTGCCCGGGGCATCCGGACTGGCGGGAGTATTATCTGAGCCGCAACCTCAATCTTCCCCACCAGTATCACAACAGTGGCATCTGGCCTTTCATTGGAGGTTTTCACGTTGCCGCTTTGGTAAAGACCGGCTACCTGGAGAAGGCGGAGGGGCTCTTGCAAGATCTGGCTCGGGCTAATCAGCAAGGTTGCTGGAGAGAATGGGAGTTCAATGAGTGGCTCCATGGCCAGACCGGCAATCCCATGGGCTATGCCTGTCAGGCTTGGTCAGCGGGTATGTACCTCTATGCCTATGAGGCGGTCAAAACGAACCACCTTCCCCTGTTTGAGGCTCTGTGAGACAAGAAATACGACTCAGTATCCCAGTTTCCGGCTCCGCTGGTGCATCTTGACCGATGGCAGCAGGAACAGAATGCCCATTAGCAGCAGTAAGGCCAGGTCCAACCAGGCGCTGAGCAAACCCCTCCCCAGCACGGCGTGGTTCATCAGATCCTGGGCGTAGGTTAGAGGCGAGAGATAGGCCAGCGCCTGCACCACCGGCGCCATCTCTGCCAGCGGGACAAAGACGCCACTGATAAAGAGCAGCCCCCAACGTAGCAACAGACTGGGCATCGCCACGTCGCCTGGGTTGTGGGTGGGGATGGAGCCAAATATGAGTCCCAGGGCCGAAAAAGAGAACGACCCCAGGAGTACACCAGCCGCCAGCAGCCAGGGTTGAGCGATGCTGGCTCCAAAAATCACCACGCCGATGGTCAACGAGACGGCTGATATGGCGATAGACAGGACGGCCCCCACTGCTGTCTTGCCCAGCAGCAGTGTCAGGAGCGACATCGGTGCGGCCAACAGCCGGTCGTAGGTGCCGAGTCGCCGCTCCAGGGGGATGATGAACGGCCCGGCAGCCGCTGCGGTGAAAAAGATGGTCATGGCCAGCAACCGGGCGACGCCCTGGGTAGCCCCCATCTCCCGCTGCACCGAGAAGGAGAAAAACATAAAAAACGGCGACAAGAGGCCGGTCATAATCATCCCCGGAAAGAGGTAGTAGACCTTCATATCCTTGACCATCACTGTCCACACCTGGGCCAGTTCATCTCCCAGTCGTTGCATTTGTTCCCCCTTCATCGCTGCCCTCCTCTCCGCTTTTCCCTCTTTCCTCTCTACTCTCCCCTCTGTCTTATCTCGTGGCGCACCGTACCTACTTGCTGGCCGGTGATTTCCAGAAAGACATCCTCCAGACTGGGGCCTAATGTGCTCAGGCTGACCACCCGCAACTCCTGTGAGCGGGCATAGTCCATTACCTGGGGCAGGAGCGTCGAGGGGTCCTCGGTGTATAGCCGCCACTTGTCCCCCATCTTGACCGATGTAGTCACTCCTGACAGCGCTGCCAGCGAGACCCCGATGGTTTCTGAAACCCTTGGGGTCTCCGGTCTATCTGGCTCCAGTGCAACCTCTACCGATTGCACTCGCCGGAAGGTCCGCTTCAGCCGCTCAGGGGTGTCTATGGCCGCAATCTGGCCGTGGTTGATGATGGCCACCCGGTCGCACAGTTGGTTGGCCTCCTCGATTTGATGTGTGGTCAGGAAGATGGTCGTTCCCTCAGCGTTCAGGCGGCGGATCAAGTCCCGGATGGCGCGGGCGGTCTGCGCATCCAATCCTGGCGTTGGTTCGTCCAAGAAGAGGATCGCTGGCTTGTGGATGATGGCCATGGCGATGCTCAATCGGCGGCGCATACCCTTGGAAAAGTCCTCTACTTTCACGTCCCGCTTTTCCCACAGGCCAAAAGTTTCCAATAGTTCCTGTGCCCGCTCTGCTCGCTCCCGGCGGTGTACCCGGTAGAGCCGGGCGGTGAACATCAAGTTGCCCCAGGCGGTCAACCCGGCGTAAACGTTGGACTCCTCCGGCACCAACCCCATTTGGCGCTTGACTGGGTAGGGGGCGTGGGCCAGGTCGTGGCCGTTGATGACGATGCGGCCCTCGGTCGGCTCCAGCAGTGTGGTCAGCATGCGCTGAGTCGTCGTCTTGCCCGCGCCGTTAGGCCCCAGGAAGCCAAAGACTTCCCCTGAATACACCTCAAAACTGATGTGGTCCACGGCCAGTACGCCCGCTCCTGGACGGCCATAGTATTTGGTCAGGTCATTCACTTTGATTGTGTTGCTCATAGTCTTTTCCTTGATGCACCGAGATGGGGGGAAGCATCACTCGATAACCAAAAAGTCCTCACCCAGCGTCTCTCGCAGCCTGGCTTTATGTTGCTTCAACTCGTCTCGGTCGAGCGAGTAGTGCACAAAGTGACCGCGCCGCTCGCCACGCACCAACCCGGCCTGTCTCAACACGCGCAGATGTTGCGAGACCGCTGATTGCGTGACTCCCACTCTATGAGCCAGGGCATTGACGCACAACGCCCCTGTACACTTGCCCGATGAGCACTCGCTCAACAACTTGACCAACCTCAACCGGG
The DNA here is from genome assembly GCA_034189605.1 of Chloroflexota bacterium. GTDB lineage: Bacteria > Chloroflexota > Anaerolineae > B4-G1 > B4-G1 > JAUWNP01. Next base: position 9,957 of record JAXHUO010000083.1, on the reverse strand, counting down.
TGGGGTCCGCCAATGCCTTGAATACCTCGGATAGTTTCTCAATCTCGTCCATTGTTACCGTTCAATTGTATATTAGTATCTGTTAATATACTTAAGTTATACTACAACTCTTGAATTCTGTCAAGAGGTTCCACCTAATTACTTAATACTCGACTTGCACGCTCTTTGCTTGCTCCAACACCTTCTCCATCAGTGCGATCAACAGCGCGAACGGCAGATCAATCGCGATTGTGAGGGCACACATCGTCGCCAGCCAGTGCAATGCCTTTGTGAGGAGTTCAGACAGACTCTCAATGACCGCTGGCCCCAGTCCCGCTGCCCAGACCACCGCGCCGATCAGGAGCAGAAAGAGAATCAAGGGTGTCCAGGCCTGCCGGTCGGCTCGGCTGGGCAGCATTGTATTGCTCACAGCAAAGATCACATAAGCCCAAATCCAGGCGTCAGGTGCTTTCAGTGCTCTCAGCAATCCGGCGATCATATCGGTTTGGTCCCCGGTGACGAGTGCCACCCCCACCGTGCCGATGTCAAAGACCCAGTATCCGATCAACAGGATGACACCACTCCCCACTAATAGCGGGGCCAGCCCAATCAGGCTGGCCCGTACAACATCGGTCTTTTCGATTGGGACAAAGCCTAACTGGATGCGCTGTCCCGTCCGTTTGGGTCGGATGGAGATGCGGCCCACTCGCACCCCCATGAGTATCGCCGCGAGGGCGTGGCTCAACTCGTGAAGGAGTATGCCTGGCAGCAGCGGCAGTGCGTATAACACCACCGCAATCTCAATGTCGCCTGTGAACAGCAGCATGACCCCCTGCAGGTGGCGGTGGATCCAACGCTCAACCAGCAATAGGGGGGCCAGCGTCACTGCTAGCCAGAGGAGGGGGAGTATATGAGGAGTGAGTAGACGAGTAGATGAGGCCATATGCCTTTCTCGTTCCTCCTCGTTTCTTGTCTGTTCATCGGAAAGGCTGAAGCGGGCTTTTGGCTATTCTCTGGATTGCGTTTGACAGGGTAGTTTCTAAGCAGTGTCGCTCATTGCTCGCTACTAGCCCGCCTATCTATTTGTTTGCTGCCAGCCCGTTCCGCACGATAGCCGCAAAGTCGGCCGCCTGCAGGCTGGCGCCGCCCACCAGCGCGCCGTCAATCTCCGGTTGTGCCATAAACTCGGCCGCGTTGCCAGGTTTGACGCTGCCTCCATACTGGATGCGGATTGCCTGGGCCACGCTGTCGCCGTACAGCGCGGCCAGAGTCCCGCGCACCGTTCCCCCAATGATGCCGTTGGCACCCTCACCGGTCGCCGGTATTCCTGTGCCGATGGCCCAGATGGGTTCGTAAGCCACTGTGATGAGCCGTGCCTGCTCGGTCGTGATGCCCTCGAAAGCAGCGCGTACCTGGCCGCCGACAAACTGTTCTGTCTCTCCGGCCTGGTTTTGTTGGAGGTTTTCTCCCACGCAGAGGATGGGTTTGAGTCCATGGGTCAGGGCTGCGTATAGTTTCTGGTTGACCATCTCGTCCGTCTCGCCAAAGATAGTGCGGCGCTCCGAGTGGCCGATGATGACATAGTCGCACAGCCCAACCAGCATCAGTGGACTGACCGCGCCGGTGAAGGCTCCTTGGTCTTCCCAGTGCATATTCTGTGCGCCCAGGCCGATAGCCGATCCGGCCAGGGCCTCGCGCATGGCTGCCAGGGCAGGGTAGGGGGGACAGACGGCTATGTCACAGCCGGTGACGCCTTCCAGTGCGATTCGCAGTTCTTGTACCAGCGTGACCGCTTCCTCAATGTTCTTGTGCATCTTCCAATTGCCAGCGATGAATGGTTTGCGCATCATGTCCCCTATTTGTCCTCTAATGCCGCCACGCAGGGCAGGACTTTGCCTTCCAGGAACTCCAGGCTAGCCCCACCACCGGTGGAGACGTGGGCCATTCTATCTGCCAGGCCCGCTTGCTGTACTGCTGCTGCTGAGTCGCCACCGCCAATGATGGTCATCGCGTCCAGGTCGGCCAGTAACTGAGCCAAGGCAAAGGTGCCTTTCGCAAAGTTGGGCATCTCGAACACACCCATTGGGCCGTTCCAGACCACAGTTTGGGCTCCGCTCAGCGCCGACGCGAACGTAGATACTGTCTTGGGGCCGACGTCGAGGATGCGCCAGCCTGGGGTGACCTCGTTGGGAGCCACGACTCGTGTGTGGGCGTCGTTGTCGAAGGCGTCGGCGATGATCACGTCCACGGGTAGCACCAATGTTCCTCCGGCCTGCCCGAGCAGCGTTTTGGCCATCTCAACGGCCTTGCCTTCGATCAGCGAATCACCCACCTCGAAGCCCATCGCTTTGAAGAAGGTGTTTGCCATCCCACCGCCGATCAGCAGCCGGTCGCACTGTCTCAGCAGGTTCTCAATGACGCCGATTTTGTCAGAAATTTTGGCTCCTCCCAGGATAGCGACGTAGGGGTGCTCGGGATTTTCGGTCGCCTGCCCCAGGAATTCTAGTTCCTTCTCCATCAGGAGACCGGCTACAGCGGGCAGGTAGTGCGTCACCCCTTCGGTCGAGGCGTGAGCCCGGTGCGCCGCACCAAAGGCGTCATTGACATAGATCTCGGCCAGCGAAGCCAGTTGTCTGGCAAGTTCAGGGTCGTTGGCCCGTTCCTCAGGGTGGAAACGGGTGTTCTCTAGCAAGACGACGTCGCCCGGTTGCATTGTTTTGATCGCTGCCTCGACCTCTGGCCCGACGCATTCGTCGAGTTTCTTCACCGGGCGATCCAACAGTTCCGCCAGGCGTTTCGCTACTGGATTCATTCTCAGTTCCGGCACGACCTTTCCTTTGGGCCGACCCAGATGTGAGCATATGATGAGGGCTGCGCCGTGTTCCAGCAAGTAGTTCAGCGTGGGCAGTACGGCTCTGATGCGGGTGTCATCTGCTACTGCTCCCTCTTTGAGCGGTACATTCAAGTCCGCGCGCACCAGCACGCGCTTGTTGCGCACGTTCACGTCACGGATATTCTTTTTGTTCATCACGTCTCCTCGTCAGGAAGAAAGTGAGTAGATGAAGAATGAGTAGATGAGGGTATCCCTCATCTACTCATCTACTTGTTTACCCTCTACTCGTTAGAGTCCCTTGTCCACCAGCAACTTTGCCAGGTTGGTCATGCGCGTCGAGTAGGCCCACTCGTTGTCGTACCAGGTCACTACTTTGACCAGGTTTCCGCCTATCACCATAGTGGACAGACCATCAATGATGGATGAGCGTGGGTCGCCCTTATAGTCCATTGAGACCAGTGGTTCCTCGGAGTAGCCCAGGATGCCCTTCATCGGGCCTTCGGCGGCGGCTTTGAAGGTGGCGTTGACCTCCTCGATGGTGGTTGTCTTCTCCAACTCGGCCACAAAGTCCACGATGGAGACGGTGGGGGTGGGGACGCGCAGGGCCATGCCGTCGAACTTGCCCTCCAGTTCCGGGATGACCAGCGCCAGTGCTTTGGCCGCGCCGGTGGTGGTGGGGATGATGTTCAGCGCTGCCGCCCGTGCCCGCCGGAAATCCTTGTGAGCCAGGTCCAGGACGCGCTGGTCGGTGGTGTAGGAGTGAACGGTGGTCATCAGCCCCTTGACGATGCCAAAGTTGTCGAAGATGACCTTGGCGGCCGGGGCCAGGCAGTTGGTGGTGCAGGAGGCATTGGAGAGAATGTGGTGTTTCGCCGGGTCGTACATCTCGTCGTTCACGCCCAGCACGACGGTCAGGTCTACACTATCGGCCGGCTTGGCCGGGGCGCTGATGATAACCTTCTTTGCTCCTGCTGGGTTAATGTGTGCTGCTGCCTTCTTCCCGTCGCGGAAGACGCCGGTGGATTCGATCACGATCTCTGTCCCCAGGTCGCCCCAGGGCAGTTTCGCCGGGTCGCGCTCGGCGAAAACTTTGATGAGATCGCCATCCACGACGATGCCTCCTTCGACTACCTCGACAGTGCCATCGTAGATGCCAAAGTTGGAATCGTACTTGAACAGGTGGGCGTTGGTCTCAGGCGGAAAGAGGTCATTGACGGCGACGACGTCGAATTCGTCGCGATAGTTCTCCTTTATCGCCTTGAGCACCTGGCGGCCGATGCGGCCGAACCCGTTGATACCGACTTTTGTTGTCATTACTCTGCTCCTTTCTTATTTATGTGATTGTGAAATGTAGATTAGATACGAACAGATAGGTCATACTGACTCATCTCCATGATACACCAGGATTGCCACAACAACAACTTTATTCGACTAGTTGCATCAGCGCCCGTGCCAGTTTGTCGCTATCGTGTCGCCAGGGATGAGCTGGATCAACCAGGTCTTTGGTGATCAGTTGGTACCCTGCGTTGGGAGGCAAATCCACCCGCACTAACTCGACTCCGGGAGATGTGTCCAGGCCCACATCCAGGTTGTCGTTGGCCAGCATCGTTGGGAAGAGACCGGTTCCCACGTGTGCTTCTAGTGCGGTTACGTGATCGCTCACGGCATACCCATCCGTCTCGCCGCGCTGGGTGGCGATATTGCAGATGTAGACCTTGAGCGCCCGGCTGGCCGCGACTGCCTGTGCCACATCCGGCACGAGCAGATTGGGAAGGATGCTGGTGTAGAGACTGCCCGGGCCGGCTGCGATCAGATCTGCCTCCAGTAGTGCATGCACTGCGTCGGGATAAGCCGGAGCGTTATCAGGTTCCAGGTATATCCGCTCAATGGTCCCGCCCGTCTCGGTTATACTCGACTCGCCAGTCACGCGTACAGATGGGCTTACTCCATCCCTATTGACTGGCTTGGTCCGCAGGTCGGCCATCAGGGTCACGTCGTGTAGTGTGCTAGGCAACACGCGCCCCTGCACCGCTAGCACATGTCCTGATTCCAGGATCGCCCGCTCGAAACTGCCGGTCACCTCTGCCATCGCAGTGATAAAGAGATTGCCAAAACTGTGGCCGTCGAGCCCACTGCCATTGCCTCTTGCACCGAGCCCCTCGGCGTCGCTCGGGGTAAACTTGGTCGAAAGGTCTGTTCTGAGCGAAGTCGAAGGAAAGCGGTACTGGAACAACTGAGTCGTTAACGCTTCGTCGTCGGCCAGTGCGGCGATGCAGTTGCGAAAGTCGCCCGGAGGCAGGACTCCCAGTTCGCGCCGCAGTCGCCCTGAACTGCCTCCATCGTCGGCTACAGTGACGATGGCTGTGATATTGGAGGTGTACTGTTTGAGTCCACGCAGGAGGGCTGAAAGGCCGTGTCCTCCGCCGATGGCGACGATCTTGGGGCCACGTTCCCGCTGGCGATGGTAGTACACGGCGTTTGCCACTACTTCTGGGTCTGGTTCCACGAAAGGTTCCAGGAGTGTCTGGTTGAGGCGGATCAGTGCGACTACTACTGCGACCACGCCGCCCAGTCCAAAGAGCCCGGCCCGCAGACCACGTGGAATGAGCTGGAGAGTCAGGTAGTAGAAGATGCCCGGCAAGGGGTAGAGTTGGCGGAGTAAGAAACTAAAGCCCAGGCTCAGAAGGGCAATACCACAGGCCAGAAGTAGCAGCCAGCGTTTGATTCCCATGCCGGGGGCCAGCCATTTTAGGGCGGAGCGGAGATACCGGTGCAATACCATAGAACCTCTTGCTTGCAGTGTTGACTTACATTATAACCGAACACGGCATAGACGTCAAAGAGGCGTGTAAACAGAGTGACAGTTCAGGTTGGGAGCAGGCAGGTTTCGGGACAGTGATTCGTACCAGAATTGAGTGGAGAGCAGTGGGTCTGAAGCCAGAGGGCCATCATTTGCTTGGGGATTGCGCTCTCTGTCTCTGTGATGCTCGTTGGAGTTGCCAGAGGACGAAACGTACTCGCTGGGACATTGCCACGGCAATGTTCCACAACAGCCGGGTGCCCAGCATGGGGTCATCCTCGCACAGGGCCAGCATCCGATCCCGTTCCAACGACAATACTGTGACTCCCTCTGGGCCGGCTATCAGGTCAGCGCTGCGCAACCCTTGATCCAGCATGGCGAGTTCTCCGGCGATTTGGCCAGGTCTCAAGGTTGCCACGTGACGAGGGTTCTGGGGTGATCGTCCGGGATTATCTGGGTCATTCCAGACTTCCACCGTGCCGGCTTGTATGATGTACAGTTCATTCCCAGCCTCTTCTGCACGGACGATGTTGGTACGGGGAGGGTAGGCATTCTGTCGGCATTGGGCTGCCAGGCGGGTGCGCTGGGGCAGGTTTAGGTTGTTCCCAACGTCGGAGTGAGCCAGGAACTGCGCCACCTCGCGAATCCGCGTAAATTCATCGTCGTCTACGGGAGTGTAAAGTGTATTGCTAAACAATGGGAGGCCGAGGTAGGCTGCCACCTGGCGACGGGTGGTGTCAGGTCTCTCAAAGTGTGGCCAGTGCCCGGCCTTGGGGATAATACGCAAATCTGCTTCGGGCCATTCATCGGCCACCACGCCAGCATCCCGCAAGGGAACTGTATTGTCTTCCGCCCCCCACAACACTAGCGAGGGCACCTCGATCTGGCCCAGTTGCCCGCGCAGATCATTCTCGCGCATGGCGAAGAAGCATTCGGCTCGTGCCCGGCCTTGACCGGGCCGGCGGACGTCGGCCTGCAATCGTTTATGATCCCTGTCTGTGATCCCGGTGCGCTCGGCAAAGGAGGCCGGACGCATCAGGCGGTCGGTGATGCCCAACATCAAGCGTTCGACAGTGGACACGATTAGACTGCCCAATCCAAACCGTTCCAGAAGGGTGACGGGTGAGACAACCATGTTGATGTATTGTGACAGATGGCCGCTGACGGTGGGGGCTATCAAGACCATACGCTCAATCAGCACTGGATAGCGCAGAGCCAGGGTCAGGCCGATCATACCTCCCATCGAGTGACCCACGAGCACGACCGGGCCATCGGTCATTTCTTCGATGAAATCGGCCAGCAAATCCACATAGGCAGAGATTGTCACGCGTTTGGGGAGAGGAGGTGATTCACCATAACCGGGCAGGTCAACGGCGATGACCGAAAATCGCTGGCTCAACAGCCCGATCAGAGGCGACATAGCATACCACGAACTTGACCAACCGTGGATCAACAGCGCCACCTGGCGGTTGGGCTGGCCCTCTTCGACAAAGTGAATCTGCCGGCCATTGATTGTGCAAAGCGCCACGATATCCTTACCTCTGATACCAATTCTAGCGCAAAACATGGCCCTGTAGGGTTACAAATCCGTTACAATATAGGAACGCGATTCATCTGTGGATGTACTACCAGCACTGGACGGTTTGCCGCCAGCAGAATGTCTGCGCTCAGGTCGCCCACCAGGCGCGCGTCTAGGCCGGGGGTGACGTGAGCCCCAGTCACCAGCAGGTCGTACCGGCCTTCCTGGGCCTCGGCGGTGATCTCGTCCCGCACCAGCCCGTGACGGACTACTGCGCGGGCCGTCACTCCCTCTGCTGCCAGCATGGTCAGCATACGGCTGAGATGTACTCCCTCTCGCGAGCCGCGTTGGATTAGTTCCTCCGCCGATGCTTCCAGGTCACGTGAGACAGCGTCCTCGGCTAGTGGCAGTTGGGACATCACGTGGAGCAGGGTCACCGAGGCGCCCAGAGGTTGAGCCAGGCGGCCAGAGAACCGGATGGTGTGTTCGCTCATGGGACCAGCGGAGGAATTGACCAGGAAGCGCTTGAGGTCGTGGGGGCGCCCCTTGACGACCAAGACGGAGGCCGGTGTGTGCCCGGTGACGTGGAGAGCCACCGAACCTAGCAGCAGCCGCATAATCCCCCGCCGCCCTCGGCTGCCGATGACTATCAGGTCGTACGGGGCAGCCTGTGCCTGATTGACTACCTCGTCGGCCAACCGACCAGTTCGCCGGTGGAGGGTTACTGGAACTCCCGTCGCTTCCAAGCCGCCGGCGGCCTCCTCGGCCATCCGCAAGGCCTCTTTCTCCCGGTCCCTTTCGGCTATGACCAGGATGTCCACAGCGCTCGCAGTTTTTCGCGCAACACGCACTCCCAGGTCCAGAGCCCGGGCTGTGTGGGAAAAGCCGTTGGTGCAAAGCATAATCTTCATAGTTTTCTATCACCCACTTTAAAGCAAGATAAGTATCACGGGGATGACAAAGATAGTTCCCAGGAAGATGGCAAAGTTCCTACGCCTACGTGTGATCCAGGCCAGTGCGTTCGAGATGATCCGCTCATAGGGTCGGTAGACCAACAAGATGAGGGGCAGGGAGACTATGGTCGCGCAGGCCATATGTGTCATTACTACTGTCATTGCCCGGGGGTCACCCAGCAGCGCCGCTGCGATCAGAGTATCTGCAAGAGTGGAGATGTTTGCTCCCAGGATGTAGGGAATGATGTTCTCCCGACGCATGTAGCCACGGGTGGAGAGGGGAACCAGGATGCCCACGGAGATAGAGACGGACATCGTGAGCAGAGTAATTCCCAGGCCCATCAGGAACATGACCTCGGGGCGATAGACCAGCCTGGGTATCTGGCCGAGGTTGGTCTTCTCCAGGCGAACTTGGGGCAGGGCCTGGTCGAAGAGGTGGAAACTGAGCATCACCAGCCCCACCCCGATTACGAAAAGCATCCAATCGGGGAGGATGGTCGCGAGAGGGCCGATCAGTGGCTCCAGTCCCAGGTTAATGCCGATAGCCAGTTTGTCCAGGGCGGGAAGGGAAATGTAGTCGAGCCAGCCTCTGCTGAGGATCAGCGATCCCACCGGCAGGGCCAGCAACTGGATTGAGCCAGTGAGTAGGAGGGAGAGGACGCCCGCTGTGAGCGCGGTCCAACGCTCGTGCCCTCGTATGGCGTAGATGAAGCCGGTCAGCAGGACGATGAAGGAAGCGCCCAGGCGAGAGCCAGCGATCATAGTGAAGGCATGAAGAGATGACAGCGCGTCGGCGCTCAAGAGGGCCACTGCTGCGGCTGCCACTGGGGACCCGCTCAGAACCAGACAAGCCGTCAGCCAGCCGAACCCCATACTGTCAGCGCCGTTGGTGATCTCCAGATGGCCCCCCAAGAGCGGTGTCAGTCCCCCGGCCCCCTCTTTCATCAGCCCCAGGGCGAGAATAAAGAGCAGGAATCCGGAGAGCGCCAGTCCTGGTTTTTTCCATTTCAGTTGTTGGCTCTGCTGGCTCCCCACCTGCTGTTCTCCTTGTGCCTCGGTCTCCAGCGACCCGGTCATACTGCCCGGGTTGCGTCTTGTGGACAATTCAGTGTTTGAGACAAGCCGGTTCTGTCGTCATGTGGCTTAATCCTCCCCGGGCGGGGTGAGCATATAGCCGAAGCCGCGGACCGAGCGGATGTAAGGATGTTCTTCCGGATCCAGGCCCAGACGCCGGCGGATTTGGCGAATATGTACCTTGAGCAGTTCGCGAGCTTCGTTATCCCTGCCCTCGTATCCCCAAACCGTGCGTAACAGTTCCTGGTAACTGATGACTTCGCCGGCCCTTTTGGCCAATGCCAGTAGCAGGCGGTACTGTAACGGAGGCAGTGTAACCCAGCGCTCGCCAAGTCCTACTCGCTTCTTACGCGTATCAATGCGGAGTTCTCCGATTTGTAGAATGGGGGCTGATGTCTGAACGAGACGCTTGACCAGCACGACCCCATTCCGGATGCCAGCGGCTGGGGTGTCCACGAGGATCAGGGGCGGCCAGTGGCCATGCTCCGTCAGGTTGAGCAGGGTGGTGGGCTCCAATTGGGTCAGGGCGGCTCGCTCAATGACGACCAGGTCAGGGCGATCTTTTTTGAGGAAAGAGCGGGCCTCTGGCCAGGTGGTGGCAATGGTGTAACGATCCGCCGCGCTACCTAGTGCAGCCTGCATCTCATTGGCGGCGTCCAGAGTCGACGCGAAGATGAGGATGTGCATTGTGGTTACCTCTATGACACGGTGCACCAGGCTCGCTTCCCCACGTATGATTCCCACGTATGATGAATATCATAACACTGGATGCACGAAAAGTCAACAGAGGTGTACACCG
>JAXHUO010000082.1:0-17758 GCA_034189605.1 Chloroflexota bacterium | reverse complement strand
AGACCCGAAGAGGTAATGAGCAGCACCTGTGTTTTCAAGAACAGATCCACGACATAGGGCAACACTGCCACACCGCCCAGAAAGATTGCCCCCACCAATGTGATGCGGCGGTAGACAGAGTTGATATAGGTAGCCGTCTTCTTACCCGGCCGGATTCCTGGAATAAACCCCCCTTGCCGTTTCAACGCACCCGGCAAATCCTGCTGTTGGACCATCATGTCAGTATAGAAATAGGTAGCCCCCACAACCGCCAGGAATAGAAGCGGGCCATACCAAACCCCCTGGGCGGTAAAAAAGTTCACCGCCCCCTGAGCAAATCGGGCTATCCCGGCATTCTCACTGCCAACAAAGAACGTCCCGATAACCGCTGGGAAAGCAAGAAATGACTGAGCAAAAATAAGTGGAATCATCCCGGCTGTGTTGACCCGCAATGGAATGTGGGTACTTCCACCGGAGTACATCTTGATACCTCGCACCCGCTTGCCGTATTGCACCGGGATACGTCGTTCCCCTTCCTGCACCACTACGATCACGAACATTGTAATGGCCATGATAGCCAGGACGATGCCCAACATCAACACGCCCATCCCCACGCCGCCACCCTCCATCACCTGAGCCTGTGCCCAGACGCGCCCGATGTTCTGCGGCATGTTAGCCACGATGCCGCCAAAGATGATCAGCGAAAGTCCATTACCGATGCCTTGCTCGGTAATCAGTTCACCCAACCAGATGGCAAACATCGTGCCAGCCGTCATCGCCACTAACACAGAAATAGTAGGCAGGACATTCTCCAGGGGGCTGAAACCAAAACGCGGCAGAATGGGAACGGAACCCGATCGGTTAAAGCCCTGAGTCTGCGCAAAAGCCTGCAGCAGCCCCAGCGGAATGGCCATGTAATACGTCCACTGATTAATCTTACGCCGGCCTACCTCTCCCTCCTCAGCCAGCCGCTCCAACTTTGGAATGATCGGGGTCAGCAACTGCAATATAATGGTAGAAGTGATGTACGGGGAGACCCCGTTCGCCATAACCGAAAAATTGGCCACCGCCCCACCAGAGAGCATATCAAGAACGTTGAATAACTGGCTGGCGCCGCCGGTGCCCATCAGCAACTGCTGCAGAGCCTCATGATCAATCCCCGGCACCGGCACGTGCGCCGCCAGCCGGTAGACGACGAGAATCAGTAGCGTATATAACAACTTGCGCCGCAAATCGGGCAAGGACATAGCATTCCGCAGAGCCTGAATCATCACCGCACTCCTAATCCATTACCACCCCAATCAACCATCAGCCTGCAATCCGCATTCTACCGCGTCCGATAGCCTCCTCGCCGCCAGGGCAGTTCCTCCACCACCCCACCGGCGGTCTCAATCTTGGCCCGTGCACTAGCCGAAAACCGGTGCGCCCTCACCGTAAGTGGGTGCTGCAGTTCTCCGCATCCCAGAATAACCACCAGTTCATCAGTACGCTTGATGATGCCCGCCTCGACCAGAGCCTCCGGCGTGACCTCAGCCCCCTTCTGGAAATCCGCAAGCCGTTCCAGATTGACTGGCGTGAACTTGACACGCCATGGATCGCGAAAATCTACACCCCGCGCAAACGGGAGTTTCCGCACGAGGGGCAACTGACCACCCTCAAAGTAGGGCGACAGGCTACCACCGCTACGGGCTTTCTGGCCTTTCGTACCGCGCCCTGCCGTCTTGCCACGCCCAGCAGCGATACCCCGGCCAACGCGCTTGCGCTTCTTTACCGCCCCTTCTGCAGGCCTCAACTCATGTAACTTCACCGCTTACCCCCTACAACCAGCCGACCGATCAACCAACTAACTAACCTCTTCCACCATCACCAGGTGCTCAACCTTGGCAATCATCCCCCGGACGGCCGGCGTATCCTTCTGCTCCACTGTCTGATGCATCCGCCGCAAGCCCAGCGCCCGCACTGTCCGCTTCTGCCGATATGAATATCCAATCGGGCTCTTGGTCAAGGTGACATGCAACACCTTTGCACCTCTTCCCCGCTTCTTGCCTCCCGCTTCCCGTTTTCTGCTCATTTTCCCCGTCTCCAGAACGGCATAACCGTGACTTCGGGCACACCACGCTCGCGAGCCATATCCTCCGCCCGCCGTAGTTGCATTAAGCCATCAATCGTTGCCTGCACCACGTTATGCATGTTGGCATTGCCCAGCGACTTGGTCAGCACATCGCGTACGCCGACAGTCTCCAGCACGGCGCGCACACCACCTCCTGCGATCACGCCCGTCCCGGGCGCAGCCGGTTTAAGGAGCACCTTCGCACCGCCGCAGCGTCCGGTCACCTCGTGCGGAATCGTGGTCTGCACCATCGCTATGGGCTGCATATGTCGCCGCGCCCGTTCCGTCGCCTTGCGAATTGCATCGGGGACACCCCGCGCTTTTCCGACTCCTACTCCGACCTGACCGCGATTGTCACCCACCACCGCCACAACTCGGAAGTTAAAGCGACGACCACCCTTGACAACCTTTGCGACCCGCGTGATGTCCACGACGCGCTCATCCAACTCCTCTTGCTCTTCAAAGCCCCTGTGATTCCGTAAGCCCTCTCTGGCCATTCTGCCTCCGTTGCGCCTTGAACTTTCGCCCTCAGAACTCGAGTCCACTCTCGCGAGCTGCGTCCGCCAGAGCCTTCACCCGGCCATGATACTTGTACCCACCACGGTCGAAAGCCACTTTTTTGATACCCTGGCTCAATGCACGTTCTGCCAACACCTTGCCTACCACGTGTGCCTGCTCAGTCTTCGTCAGTCCCTGAACCTGCTCTTTCACCTCTGGGTCAATGGTCGAAGCGGAGACCAACGTGTGCTCTTGGTCATCATCAATCACCTGAGCGTAGATGTGACGCAGGCTGCGAAAAACGTTTAATCGTGGTCGCTCTGGCGTCCCAACCACGTGCTTCCGTACACGTCTATGTCGCCGCAAGCGGGCCATTCGACGATCAATCTCTGGCATGTCTCAACCTCAATTCACCAACTGTCTACAAACCAACTTTTCCGGCCTTGCCGGCCTTGCGGCGAACGTACTCGCCGACGTAACGGACTCCCTTGCCCTTATAAGGCTCCGGTGGCCGCCAAGCGCGAACCTCTGCCGCCACCCGCCCAACCAGTTCCTTGTCAATCCCACGCACCTCGATCCGCTTTGCCCGGGACTCGACCTCGAACTGAATCCCATCGGGCGGGACGATGCGCACCGGATGGGAGAAACCCAGATGTAACATCAGGCTTCCATCTCCTTGCAAATCCACTCGATACCCTACGCCATGGATCTCCAACTGCTTCTGAAACCCATGCGTCACGCCGACCACCATATTATTCAGCAGCGCACGGGTCAGACCGTGCAGCGCTCGATGATGTCGCTGATTGGTTGGACGACGTACCATCAACTGGTCATCCTCCAGCACAACGTCCATATCTGGGTGAAAGTCGCGGGAAAGGCTGCCTTTGGGCCCTGTCACCGTCACCTGGACACCTTGAATCTCCACCCTCACTCCTTCGGGCAGAGGAATGGGCATACGACCAATACGTGACACTACCTGCCTCCCTCAACACCTACCACACGTAGCACAGCACTTCACCGCCCACACCCAGGCGGCGGGCTTGCTGTCCTGTCAACACCCCTTTGGGTGTCGAAAGAATGGCGATACCCATACCGCTCCGCACCCACGGTATATCCGACGCGCGTGTATAGACGCGACATCCAGGCTTGCTCACGCGCTTCAGCCCCGTGATGACTGAACGGCGGGTTCTCCTCTCGCCCACATATTTGAACCGGATCACAAGTTGAGGTTGCGGCCGCTCGTCCGTCACATAGTAGTCACTGATGAATCCTTCGTCCTTCAAGATCTTGACAATCGCCACCTTGATCTTGGACGAAGGCATACGCACACCAGGATGCCCCACCATCATGGCATTGCGCGCGCGCGCCAACATATCGGCTATTGGATCAGACATCGTCATTAAACAAGACCTCGCTTCCGCTTACTCACCAACTCGACTTTACCACGCCGGGAATCTCTCCCTTCAAGGCCAATTCCCGAAAGCAAATGCGACACAACTGAAAGCGCCGCATGTACCCTCGCGGGCGGCCACATCGTTCACAGCGATTCCGCACTTGCACTTTATACTTGCGCCGCGTCTCTCGAATCGGCAGACACTTTCTCGTCATACTTACTTCTCCCGTCCAGATTAACGGCCTCGGCGGCGGAACGGCATGCCTATCAACTCTAGCAGTCGTCGCCCCTCTTCATCCGTGCGGGCCGTAGTAACAATACTGATCTCCATACCACGTATCTTGTCAATCGATTCATAGTCCACCTCAGGGAACATCAGTTGCTCACGCAACCCCAGCGTAAAGTTCCCATGCCCATCAAGGGTATCGGTGACACCACGAAAGTCACGCTGACGTGCTAACGCCACGTTACACAACCGATCTAGAAACGCCCACATGCGCTCCCCTCGCAACGTCACTTTGACGCCAATAGCACGTCCCTCTCGCAATTTGAAAGCCGCGATAGATTTACGCGCCCGAGTGATCACAGGCTGCTGCCCGGTGATTGTCGCAATGTCCTGCACTGCGTGGTCCAGTGCCTTGGCGTTCTCCAATGCCTCGCCCACACCCACATTGACTACAACCTTACGCAGGCATGGCACCTCCATGACATTTCGGTATCCGAACTCCTGCATCAGCGCGGGTTGGACCTCTTTGCGATAAAGCCTTTGCAAACGCTGCATCAGTTTTTGCCTTCCTACCCTTGTACTAGACTGCTAGTCAATCGTCTCACCACACTTTTTGCACACCCGCACCTTGTGTCCATCCTGCACCGCAAACCGGACGCGGGTAGGCTGATCGCACTGTGGACACACTGGCATAACGTTGGAGAGATGAAGCGGAGCCTCGATCTCGATAATACCGCCTTTGACCTCACCACGCTTGGTGCGAACAGGACGCTGGTGCTTCTTGACAATGTTGATCCCGGAGACAAGAACCCGTCCCGCTTTCGGAAAGACTCGCTGGACCGTACCCCGTATCCCCCGGTCGTTGCCAGAGATCACTTCTACTGTATCACCCTCTTTGACTCGGTTGCCCACTCTGCACACTCCTGTCAATCGCCGCCCTACAATACCTCAGGAGCCAGCGAGACAATCTTCATAAAACCTTTCTCCCGCAACTCGCGGGCCACCGGCCCGAAGATGCGCGAGCCCTTCGGATTCCGGCTCGCTCCGTCCAGAAGCACTACTGCATTGTCGTCGAAGCGGATACCGGAGCCATCCGGGCGACGGTACTCCTTCGCCGTGCGCACGATCACTGCGTACACAATCTCCCCCTTCTTCACCTGCGCTGTCGGGGTGGCCTGCTTTACCGTCGCCACAACAATGTCACCCACCCTCCCATACCGCCGCCTGGAACCGCCCATCACACGGATGACGAGAATCTCCCGCGCACCAGTGTTATCGGCTACTCGCAGACGACTCTCCTGCTGAATCATCGTTCAACCTCCGCCACCCCGCCATCGGCCTGCTTCAGTATTCGTTCCACGACCCATCGCTTCTCGCGGCTCAGAGGGCGTGATTCGACAATGCGCACCAGATCGCCAACGTGGCAGCGATTCCACTCGTCGTGAGCCTTGTACTTCTTCGCCCGACGCAGCACCTTGCCGTATCGCGGGTGGCGCACCAGGCGCTCGACCCGCACCACCACAGTCTTATCCATCTTATTACTCGCCACACGACCGACTAAATGCTTCCTTGTGGAAACGTGCCGTCCCATCACTATGCCTCGCCTCCTCCTGCCAACTCAGCGCTCAGATCGCGTTCGCGCAGGATCGTCCTCATGCGGGCGATGTCACGCTTCACAGCACTGATCCGGTTGTGATCCTCCAGACGCCCCATAGTCAACTCGCGGCGCAAAGCGAATATCTCCCGGTAGGCCTCATCCAATCGCCTCTGCAACTCTTCCATAGTCCAGGTCCGAATCTCCTGTGCCTGCATTCCAATCCTACCCCCCCCCAGAGACCCCTTCACGTTTTACAAACTGGCATTTGGTGGGCAACTTGTGGGACGCCAAACGCATCGCCTCACGTGCTACCTCTTCAGATACACCGCTCAGTTCGAACATAACGCGGCCCGGCTTGACCACGGCCACCCAGTGATCCACTGCCCCCTTGCCCTTGCCCATACGTGTCTCGGCTGGCTTGGCCGTGACCGGCTTATCAGGGAAGACACGAATCCAGTACTTTCCACGCCGTCGCACGTGGCGCACGATTGCCCGTCGCGCTGCCTCGATTTGCCGCGCCGTGACCCACGCTGGTTCCAGCGCTTGTAACCCATACTCCCCAAATGTGACCTCAGTCCCGCGCGTGGCAAGGCCCTTCATCCGGCCACGCATCTGCTTACGATACTTGACTCGCTTTGGCATCAACATTGATCATCCCTCTAACATAACATAGTGCTAAAACTCCACGGGGCATAATCTGCAGCCTGGAAAACCCCGCTCTAAAAAATGTCTAGACGACAAACGGCTCCTCCGCCGTCTTCAACTCGGGCAACACTTCGCCCTTGTAGATCCACACCTTCACCCCAATGCGGCCATACGCTGTAAGCGCTTCTTCCTGAGCATAATCAATGTCGGCGCGCAAGGTATGTAATGGCACCCTTCCATCGCGCTGCCACGCCTGACGCGCCATTTCAGACCCGGACAGACGTCCCTTGCACATAACCTTGATACCCTGCGCACCAGCGCGCATCGCCGCCTGCACCGCTCGCTTCATCGCCCGGCCGTGAGAAATGCGCCGCTCCAACTGGGACACAATATTCTCTGCCACTAACTTGGCATCTAGTTCAGGCTGCGCTACCTCCTGCACGTCCACAGAGACTCGCTTACCGGTCATCTCCTCCAGATCTTTGCGTAGCACTTTGACCGAGGCACCTTTGCGCCCAATGACGATGCCAGGTCTCGCTGTCCAGATCGTCACCGAAACCTGTTTCGGGAAACGTTCGATCTCAACTAGGGAAATGCCTGCGCGCTTTAGAGAGTCCTCGACAAGTCGGCGAATTCTCAGATCTTCGTGCAACAGATGGGCATAATCATCGCCCTCCGCGTACCAGCGTGCTTTCCAATCCCTGATCACTCCGAGCCTGAACCCATAGGGGTGAACCTTGCGTCCCAAGCCACTCCTCCTTAACTCAGCCGCTAATCGCCATTATCATAACTGCTAACCACCGACTGCTAATTACTAATCTCTTCCAGCACCACTTTAATATGCGAGGACCGTTTACGAATTGGCCGCCAGCGACCCCGTCCACCAAAACGCGATCGCAAACCCTTTCCAGGCATCACACCAGGCCCTTCATCGGCCACTATATACGCTACGTATAGATCGTCATGCGGTATCCCAAAATTTTCATCCGCATTCGCGATGGCGGAGCGGATCAGTTTGGCGACCGGACGTGCCGCTGCGTGAGGCAGGAAATCCAACACCATCAGTGCCTCATCGGCATGCAACCCACGCACCTGGTTAATCACCCGCCGAACTTTGCGTGCCGGCATCGGCACGTGTTTCACCCGGGCCCTTACCTCCGTACCCATACCTCATCCCCTCCTCACCGCACCCGGCTCGTTCTCTCACTGACAACGTGCCCCCGGAAGGTACGGGTGGGAGCAAACTCGCCCAACTTGTGCCCCACCATGTCCTCCGTGATATAAATCGGCACGTGCCGCCGGCCATCGTGAACGGCAATAGTATGACCGATCATATGCGGGAAGATCGTCGAAGACCGAGACCATGTACGAATCAGGCGCTTTTCCCCTATCTGATTCATATGCTCAACCTTCTTCAACAACTTTGGATCTACATACGGTATCGGTCTCTTTAATGGCGATCGTGACATTATCTGCCTCCCCACTCCCGTGTACGGGCGCGGTAACTACACCCCTACCGCCGCCGCTTGCCACGTCGGCGCACAATATACTTGTTGGTGGCCTTGTTGCGTCGCGTCTTCTTCCCCAGTGTCTTCTTCCCCCAGGGCGACTTGGGACTCGGCATACCGATTGGCGACCTACCCTCGCCGCCACCATGAGGATGATCACGAGGCGACATAGCCGAGCCACGCACTGCTGGACGGTATCCCAACCAGCGTTTCCGGCCAGCCTTTCCCAACTTGATGTTGCCGTGGTCCACATTGCCCACCTGACCTATGGTGGCCATGCAATCCTTGCGCACCAGCCGTACCTCGCCACTGGGGAGACGTAACGTCACATAGTCTCCCTCCTTAGCCAGCACCTGCGCCGACGTACCGGCCGAGCGCACCATCTGCCCTCCCCGCCCCGGGGACAACTCTATGTTGTGCACCAGTGTGCCGAGTGGAATATGTGCAAGCGGAAGGGCATTCCCCACGCGGATCTCTGCATCCTCACCGCTCATCACAGTGTCGCCCACCTGCAACCCCAGTGGGGCAATGATATATCGTTTCTCGCCGTCATCGTAGACCAGCAACGCGATACGTGCCGAGCGATTGGGATCAT
Organism: Chloroflexota bacterium; assembly: GCA_034189605.1. Taxonomy (GTDB): domain Bacteria; phylum Chloroflexota; class Anaerolineae; order B4-G1; family B4-G1; genus JAUWNP01. The sequence continues at coordinate 9,207 of JAXHUO010000082.1, read as the reverse complement.
ACTCGATACTCTTCACTCGCGCCGAAATGCTCATCTTATCGCGCTTGAAATCAAGCAACCGGTACCGTCGCTTGTGCCCACCACCTCGATGGCGCACCGTGATACGTCCCTGCACATTACGCCCAGCCCGCTTGCGCAATGAGCGCAGCAGACTACGCTCCGGCTCAGTGCGCGTGATCTCTTCGAAAGTTGCACCAGTCATCCCCCGCCGGCCGGGTGAGGTAGGTTTATACGTCTTTATCGCCACATCTACACCCCCTCAAACACGTCCAGCCGTTGGCCTTCTGTTAGAGTGACCACAGCCTTCTTCCATGGCGAGCGGCGCACCATCCGACGACGTCCACGCCGTTTGATAGCCTTGGCCGGCATATTCATCACATTGACCGCCACAACACCCACCTCAAAAATAGCCTCTACCGCCCGCTTCACCTCAATCTTGTTCGCACGCCGATCTACCTCAAAAGTATACTGTCCCAATTCTGAGGCCTGATAGCGCGTCTTTTCTGTATCAATCGGCCGGATGATAACTTTATAGGGATTCATCGTCCACCTATCCCAAAATATCTTCAACTACTTGCAGCGCACCCAACGGCATCAACACGTGGTCGTATTCCAACAGATCACGGACGTTGATGTAACTGGCTCGCAACGTCTTCACCCGCGGCAGGTTACGCGCCGACTTTTCCACTGCTTCATTCCGCTCCGGCAGCAAAATCAGTACACGATTGTCCAAACCCAGATTCCTCAGCACTGCCAGCATCTCCTTAGTCTTGGGCACTTCCATCTCCAACGCATCCAGCAAAACGATCCGATCCTCCATCGCCTTGACCGATAGCGCTGAACGCAGTGCTGCACGTCGCATCTTGCGCGGCATCTTCTTGACATACTTGCGCGGTTTTGGCCCGTGTGCGACCCCACCACCGACGAACAAGTTAGCGTTGCGACTGCCGTGGCGTGCCCTGCCGGTGCCTTTCTGCCGATACCATTTGGACTTGGTGCGTTTCACCTCGCCACGCGGTTTCGCCTTGTGTGTCCCCAGGTGAGCATTCGCTAATTGACGCACCAATGCCTGATGCATCAATGGCACGTTGACGGAGACATCAAAGATGTCAGAGCGCAATTCTATCTCACCGACCTCTTCTCCGCTGATATTATACATCGGAATGTCCATGGCTCTCCTCACAGGCCGCCCATCACAGACCCCGTCGCTTCGCCAACTCTCTTGACTTGCGAGCCTGCTTGATCACTACCAATCCACCTTTGGCACCTGGCACACTGCCACGTACTGCCAGCAGATTCCGCTCCGGATCCACTAACTCCACCCGCAGATCCTGTGCCGTCACTCGGACGCCGCCCATACGCCCTGGCATCCGCTGTCCCTTCCACACACGCCCCGGGGCAGCGCAGGCACCGATAGAACCTGTCGCGCGTTGCCGGTCCGACTGACCATGTGTCTTGGGACCACCTCCGAAGCCGTATCGCTTGACTACGCCCGTGAAGCCACGCCCTTTTGAGGTGCCTACCACATCCACCCGGTCTCCTATCTCAAAGACATCTACAAGAATACGCTGCCCCTCCTCGACGTCTTCGCTCCCTCGCAGGCGGAACTCTCGCAGACAACACAACGCGGGCAACTCGTTGCGGAGCAGATGCCCCATCTCTCCACCACTTGTCCGCTGCGGCTTCGCATCTCCGAAGCCCAATTGAACAGCCTCGTACCCATCCCGCTCGAGCGTCCTGACCTGGGTCACGTAGCACGGCCCCGCTTCGATAACCGTCACCGGGACGGCTTCGCCCTGCTCGTTGAACACCTGTGTCATCCCAACTTTTCTGCCCAAGATTGCCTTCACACCAATACCTCCCCAGGGGACTGCCAGCCCCGGGCAACAGCCGCATCATCCCCACACCGGAAGAGACAGTTCACTCTGAGGAGAGAGTAAATGTCTCTCCTCTCTCCTCTCCTGCTCCACTTCCTCCACTGCTATAATTTAATCTCAATATCTACACCGGCCGGCAGATTAAGCCGCATCAAGGAATCGATGGTCTTGTTATCCGGTTCGATGACATCAATCAACCGCTTGTGGGTGCGGATCTCAAAATGCTCATGTGAGTCCTTGTCAATGAAGGTCGAGCGACGAACAGTAAAACGCTCGATTCTGGTCGGCAGTGGCACAGGACCAACCACCGTGGCGCCTGTACGCTCCGCTGTCTCCACGATGCGCTTGGCCGATTCATCGAGCACACGATGATCATAAGCCTTCAACCGGATGCGGATCTTCTGCTTAGCCATACTCTGTCACCTAGTCCAGTATCTTTGTGATGACACCAGCGCCGACAGTCAAGCCTCCCTCGCGGATGGCAAAACGGGAGCCTTCCTCAATGGCGACCTGTTCAATCAACTCCACTTCCAGGTTGACATTGTCACCTGGCATCACCATCTCAATCCCTTCCGGCAAGCGAATCTCCCCCGTCACGTCCATTGTGCGGACGAAGAACTGCGGGCGGTATCCATTGAAAAAGGCTTTATGGCGGCCCCCTTCGTCCTTGCGCAACACGTACACCTCACTCATAAAGTGCCGATGAGATTGGATGGTGCCCGGGATAGCGATGACCTGGCCTCGTTCCACATCTTCTCGATCCACACCCCGAAGAAGCAACCCAGCATTATCACCCGCCACAACCTTAGCGAGCGTCTTGTGGAACATCTCCATCGAAGTGACCACCGTCTTGCGAGGCTTGTCCTTCAGCCCGACGATTTCGACCTCGGTCATCGGTAACATCGTGCCGCGGTCCACACGGCCGGTGACGACCGTACCCCGACCCTTGATCGAAAAAACATCTTCGATAGACATCAGGAACGGTTTATCCTCATCTCGCTCCGGTGTGGGGATATAGTCGTCAATTACCCGCATCAACTCCCAAATGCACTGATACTCGGGCGCGTCCGGGTCGGTGCTCTCACTCTGAAGAGCTTGAAGGGCGCTTCCGCGCACAATAGGTGTTTCGTCGCCGGGAAAGCGGTAACCATCGAGCAGTTCCCGTAACTCCAACTCGACCAGTTCAAGCAACTCCGGATCGTCCATCAGGTCCACCTTGTTCAAGAAGACCACGACAGCCGGCACGTTCACCTGGTAGGCCAGGAGCACATGCTCTCGCGTCTGCGGCATTGGCCCGTCCGCGGCCGAAACGACCAGGATCGCTCCGTCCATCTGCGCCGCCCCGGTGATCATATTCTTGATATAGTCCCGGTGACCAGGGCAGTCAATGTGAGCATAATGCCGCTGCTCAGTCTCGTACTCGACGTGCGCGATAGCCACGGTCAGTATCTTGGTTGCGTCACGGCGGAACATTTTCACATCCGCCTTGGCCACTTCCTCATACGCCTGCCTCTCAGCCCACCCTTTCAGAGAAAGTACATTCGTTATGGCGGCAGTGAGAGTCGTCTTGCCGTGATCAATGTGGCCAATGGTGCCCACGTTGACATGTGGTTTTACACGTTCATATTTTTGCTTTGCCATTTCTCGCTCCTTTCGGATGATCTAACTGTCGCGCTTACCAGCCTCCGCCATACACGATGGCGTCCATCCGCTGTTGATCTACCTCCGCGTAATGATGAAATTCCATCGTAAACGTGCCCCGTCCTTGCGTTAGACTGCGCAAGTCGGTTGCATACCCAAACATTTTCGCCAGTGGGACAAAGGCATGTACAACCTGCATCCCTCCTACCCGAGACGCCACCTCCCTGATCTCGGCCCCCCGGGCGTTCATATCCCCCATCACCTCGCCAGTGTGTACCTCCGGTACAACTGCCTCCAGATCCATCACTGGCTCCAACAAGACTGGACCGGCCTCCTCCACTCCCTGATTGAAGGCCATCGAACCAGCCACTTTGAAAGCCAACTCTGAGGACGTCTCCCTATCCCACTCGGCGTCGAGCAATCTGACCTTCACACCCACCAATGGATAGCCGGCCAACACGCCGCTCTCCATCGCCTCGCGACAGCCCCGCTCGACCGCTCCGAGGAACTCCTCAGGCAAGGCCCGGCCCCGCAAGGTGTCCTCAAAGTGGAATCCCCCTTCCCACACATCTCCCCCAGAGGAATGTGGTGGCTCCACCTCCAGCCACACGTGGCCAAAATGGATTCGGCCTCCGGCCTGCCGCTCGAACAATCCCTCACCCTCAGCCCGTTGCGTGATCGTCTCACGGTAACTGACTCTCGGGCGGCTCACCCGCCCACTCACGCCAAACTCCCGCATCAGCCGGTCGGTCAGAATCTCCAGGTGCAACTCACCCATTCCTGAGATAAGTGTCTGCCCAGTATTCTCGTCGACCCGGACCACAAAAGTGGGGTCTTCCTCGGCCAGCCTCCGCAATCCTTCGGCCAGCCGGGCCTGATCGGCCGCCGTCCTTGGCTCAATGGCCACCGAGATGACCGGCTCCGGGAAAGATATTGCCTCCAGGATGATTGGCCCGCTGGGCGCGCACAGTGTCTCTCCGGTGAAGGTGTCCTTCAGCCCCAACGTTGCCCCGATGTCTCCCGCGCCCAATTCCCGAATTTCCTCCCGGTGATCGGCGAACATGTGGAGTAACTTGCCAATGCGCTCCCTCCGCCGCTTAGTGACGTTGGTGATTCTCGCCCCCACCTTCACCTTACCGGAATAGACCCGCAGATAGGCCAGTCGGCCCACGTATGGATCACTTGCGATTTTAAAGACCAATGCCGCCAGCGGTGCGCTTGGGTCCGCAGGACGGGTTTCCACTTTCTGAGTGTAGGGATTGAGCCCCTCTACTGGCGGAACATCCAGTGGTGATGGCAGGTAATCCACCACCGCGTCAAGCAGGGGCTGAATGCCCTTGTTGCGCAACGCTGAGCCACACAAGACTGGGTTCAACCGACCTGCCAAGGTCGCCCGCCGCAACGCCTGACGCAGTTGAGAGGCCGGGATCTCCCGATCGTCCAAATAGCGTGCCATCAACTCATCGTCAGTTTCGACGATTTGCTCTATGGCCCGCTCTCGCGCCTCCAGCACCACGCTTTCTATCTCAGGCGGTATCGCCATGACCTCAGGCGACATCCCCAATTCATCTGGCCAGACAATAGCCTGCATTTCCAAAAGGTCAACTTCCCCGCGAAAGCCCCCCTCGCTGCCAATGGGCCATTGAATGGCGACCGGATTGGCGACCAATCGCTCGCGGATCGTCTCGACCGCGTGAGAAAAGTCAGCGCCCAACTTGTCCATTTTGTTAATGAAGGCGATCAATGGCACACCGAACTTTTGTGCCTGTCGCCACACCGTCTCCGACTGCGGCTCAACTCCAGCCACCGCATCGAAGACAACAATCCCACCGTCGAGAACACGCAGGCTACGTTGTACCTCAGCAGTAAAGTCAATATGTCCAGGTGTATCTACGATGTTAATCTGATAACCCCGCCAGAAGCATGTCACTGCCGCAGCAGTGATCGTGATACCCCGCTCCCGTTCCTGGGCCATCCAGTCAGTGACTGTTGTCCCCTCATCCACATTGCCCATACGGTGGGTACGACCAGTATAAAACAGAATACGCTCGGTCGTCGTCGTTTTACCCGCGTCAATGTGGGCAATGATGCCTATATTTCGAAAACGTTCCAGAGAACAGTCACTTTCCATCATTCGTAAAACGTAATACGCAAGGTCACGTTTTACGCATTACGTAGTCCTACCACCGATAGTGGGCAAAGGCACGGTTGGCTTCAGCCATCTTGTAAGTATCTTCCCTCTTTTTGACCGCCGCCCCGGTCCCGCGCGCCGCGTCCATCAACTCGCTAGCCAATTTGTCGGCCATAGACTTACCAGGACGGTTGCGCGCTGATGCCAATAGCCAACGCATCGCCAGACTGGTCTGGCGGTCTGGCGATACCTCTACAGGAATCTGATACGTGGACCCTCCCACGCGACGCGGTTTGACCTCCAGCACCGGCGAGACATTCCTCACTGCCTCTTCCATAACTTCCAATGAGGGCCGCTTCATCCGATCCTGCACGATGTCCAATGCATCGTACATAACCCGCGCCGCTGTGCTCTTCCTCCCCTGCTTCATAATACCATTGATGAACTGAGCCACTAGCACACTGTTGTAGCGGACGTCGGGTTCAACCTTTCGCTTTGGCGGACGATTCCGTCGGGGCATAATTCACCTGCCTTATAAACCTCTATCTCTTGGGGCGCTTGGCCCCATACTTGGAACGTTGTTGCTCACGACCTTCCACACCAGTTGCATCAAAGGCACCACGAACTATATGATAGCGCACGCCAGGCAGATCTTTGACGCGCCCTCCTCGCACCAGCACGACCGAGTGCTCTTGCAACATATGCCCCTCGCCCGGTACGTAGGCAGTCACTTCAATACCGTTGGTCAGCCGCACGCGAGCAATCTTCCGCAGTGCAGAGTTGGGTTTCTTAGGCGTCATCGTCCGCACCTGCGTACACACGCCGCGTTTCTGCGGCGACCCCTTGGAACGCCGCGTACGCCGCTGCTTGAAAGAATTAAAAGTATACAGCAACGCCGGCGACTTGGACTTGCACGGCTTGGGCTTTCTACCCTTGCGAACCAACTGGTTGATAGTGGGCACATCTACCTCCCCGCGAACTCAGCGAAGAAGGCCATCCACCTACACCGATGGCCTCCCCTGTAAACTCTCAACAATCATCTTCTCCGCTTGTCAATCGAGAGCAGGGACTTTGGCTGCTCCCATTTCAGTGAAAACACATTCTACCACGAAATTGCCAGAAGTCAAACCACGTCTAGCGCCCTCGTCCCCTCAGACCCAAGAGCCCCATACCTAACTTGGGGACTTTGTCCTTCTCCTCATCCCTGCCAAAGTGCAACACCTCACCCTCCTGAGTGATCGCTTCGACCGCTAAACCCAAACTTTGCAGCTCCTTCACCAACACCTTGAACGAAGCCGGAACCCCTGCCTTCTGGACAGATTCCCCTTTGACGATGGCTTCGTAAGTCTTGACACGCCCCTGCACATCATCCGACTTGATAGTGAGCATCTCTTGGAGCACGTGAGCGGCACCATAAGCCTCTAACGCCCACACCTCCATCTCACCAAAACGCTGACCTCCAAACTGGGCCTTGCCGCCTAGTGGCTGCTGCGTCACCAGGCTATAAGGTCCCGTAGAGCGCGCATGCACCTTGTCCTCAACCAAGTGAGCCAATTTCATCATATAGATCACACCCACCGTCACTGGCCAGTCAAATTGCTCACCCGTCTTACCATCGTAGAGGATCATCTTACCTAGAATGGGCAGTGGGTCAGAGGTCTCCACACTCACCTGTGTGGCCAGCACCTCCACGGATTCGTCATCCAGACCGGCCACCTCTTGACCACGATCCTCCAACCAAATACGCAAGCAGGCTATTCTCGCACACCGGTTCACTGTGGCCCGTTCGGCTAACGTGCGCGTGTCATCCTCGAAGGAGAGCATTTCATCCGGTTCATACCCTCTCTCTCGCAGCCATTCGCACAGCACCCCGCGCCGAGCATAGACATGCTCCAGGGTCAACCGGTTGGCGTCGTAACCACGTTCCGCCAACCAGGCCACAACGTACAGCAAGCGTGCCTCATCGTCATCCCTCAACGTATCCAAAGGATAGTCCTGTGCCTTCAGCCAGGCCCACGCGCGCTCGGTAATCTCATCCCATGCACGATCAATGAGCCATGATCGCGCCAGTTCTGCCTCAACCTGGGATTCATCAGCCCCGTCGAAAACTGGCGTGATAGCACGAAAACCCAATCGAGAAGCAGCCCACCCCAGATGCGTCTCCAGAATCTGGCCGATGTTCATCCGCCCTGGGACACCCAGCGGGTTCAGTATCAAGTCAATCGGGGTGCCGTCAGCCAGAAAAGGCATGTCCTCAACAGGCACGATCTGGGAGATGACGCCCTTATTGCCGTGCCGGCCCGCCATCTTGTCACCCTCGGTGATCTTTCGCCCCTGAGCCACTCCGACTCGCACCATCGTTTCTACACCAGCCTTGAGGTCCCGATGCTCCTCACGGTCAAAGACATTGACGTCCACTACCTTGCCCTGTTCTCCGTGGGGCAGGCGCAGGCTGGAATCTTTCACCTCACGGGCCTTCTCGCCAAAGATAGCACGCAGTAGCTTCTCCTCCGGACTAAGATCCTTCTCGCCTTTAGGTGTGATCTTGCCCACCAGAATGTCCAGAGGTCCCACCTCCGCACCAACGCGGATGACACCTCCCTCGTCCAAGTCCTTTAACGCTTCGTCACCCACATTGGGGATATCACGGGTGATCTCTTCCGGCCCAAGTTTGGTGTCGCGAGCCTGAACTTCGTGCTTCTCAATGTGGATGGAGGTAAACCTGTCCTCACGCACCAGTCGCTCGCTGATGAGAATGGCATCCTCAAAGTTCCCGCCCTCCCAAGAGGTAAAGGCACACAACACATTTTGCCCCAACGCCAATTCGCCGCTCTCGGTCGAGGAACTGTCCGCAAGCACCTGGCCTTTGTGCACTCGCTGCCCTTTATAGACGACAGGCCGTTGATCAATACAGGTACTCTGATTTGAACGCTGATACTTGTGCAGAGAATAAGTGCGTAATCCATCGGCATGACGAACCACAATTCTATCGCCCGCGACGCCAACAACCTCCCCATCATCCTCCGCTAACACAATATGCCCTGAGTCAAGGGCTGCCCGCCACTCCATCCCGGTGGCCACTATGGGTGCTTCGGGCCGAATAAGCGGTACCGCCTGACGCTGCATATTGGAACCCATCAACGCCCGGTTGGCATCATCGTGCTCCAGAAAGGGAATCAGCGATGCCGAAATACCCACAATCTGACAGGGTGCGACATCAATGTAATCAATCCTTTCCGGTGCGACGAACGGGAAACTATCACCGTGGCGGGCTGACACGCGCGGCCGTACAAAATGGGCATGCTCATCCAACTTGGCATTAGCCTGTGCAATCGTGCTACGGTCTTCCTTATCAGCCGAGAGATACACCACCTCACCACTCACTACTGGTACGATGGGAATTTCATCCCTGAGGCCCAGTGCAGCGACTCTCTCGGCCAGATCAGGTGTCACCTCTGTCCCGGCCTTGGCTACTACCTCGCCGCTCTCGGGATGCACCACGTCCTCCTTCAACGTCTGACCAGTAAGCACCTCGACGGTGGGCTCCACAGCGTGAAC
>JAXHUO010000081.1:0-18198 GCA_034189605.1 Chloroflexota bacterium | reverse complement strand
CAAAGCGGGCGCGGGTGCAGGGGATGAGCCAACGCGGCGGCAAGAGTATTATCACGGCGTTGGCGCCACTGGCGGAGATGCAGCAGTATGCCACCGACCTGCGCAGCCTGACTCAGGGCCGCGGTGTCTTCTCGATGGAGTTGGATCATTACGAGAATGTGCCAGCGCACCTGGCGCAGGCGATTATTGAGGCGCACCAGCGGGAGAAGGAGACAAAGTGACCAGGTGACGAGAGGAAAGGGAGTAGGAAGCAGGAGGCATGAGGCGAGAGGCAAGAGAGGTTCGTTCCTGGGTGGGAGCGAGCCTCTCGCTGTTGAACGCAGTGGTACACCAATGGCCGTACTAATTGGGGTTGATGAATACGAAAGACGGATCCCAGTGCCCACGAGGATGTGACGCCAAAAGCGATTGTCCGCTGCACGGGGTACGAAGCAATGGTTAAAATAACTCCTGTCCGCAAGCAATATCTCCAGATCAAGGCCCAGCATCCGGACGCCATCGTCTTTTTCCGGCTGGGCGACTTTTACGAGACTTTTGACGAGGATGCAGAGACCGCAGCCCGCGAGCTTGATCTCGTCTTGACCTCGCGCCCGATGGCCAAAGGAGTGCGGGTGCCGATGGCCGGCGTCCCTCACCACGCCGTCGAGGGGTACATCGCTCGCCTTATCGAAAAGGGCTACCGCGTCGCCATTGCCGAGCAGGTAGGCCAGGTCACCGGCAGGGGACTGGTCGCCCGCGAGGTGACACGCGTCGTGACCCCCGGTACCGTCGTCGAGCCGGCGCTCCTGGACGAGAAGCGGCCCAACTACCTGGTGGCCGTCGTCGTCGAGGGTGACTCTTCGGCTCCGTTTACCTCGGCTACACTTGGGCCAGGCCGGGCTGGCCTGGCCTACACCGACATCACCACCGGCGAGTTCGCCACGGCACAATTGGACGCGGGCGAGGTAAAGCAGGAGTTGGCCCGCTTGCAGCCTCGCGAGTGCCTCATTTCAGTGTCCGGTGTCCAAGATCCTGAAACCTTAAATCTGAGACCCGAGACCCTGCCTTTGGACATCCATGTCACCCCGCTGCCTGCCCACCGCTTCGAACTGGGAGTGGCCCAGCAAGCACTGCTCGACCACTTTGACGTGGCGACGCTGGATGGCTTTGGCTGTGCGGGCAAGCCGCTGGCCATCCGGGCCGCCGGTGTTATCATCCACTACTTGCGCGAGACACAAAAAGGGGCGCTGGCGCAGATCGTGGAGTTCAGCACCTACTCGACTGCCTGCTTTATGATGCTCGACGCGGCCACGCGCCGTAACCTGGAGTTGACTGAGACGATCCGCGAGCGCAAGACGCGTGGCTCGCTCTTGGGTGTTCTCGACCTGACGCTCACTCCGATGGGCGGAAGGTTGCTCCGGTCACGCCTGGCCCAACCCGTGCTCGACCGGATGGAACTAGAAGCCAGGCTCGACCAGGTGCAGGCATTTTACGACGACGCCATCGCCCGCGGGCAGGTGCGCAAGTCTCTCAAGGGTGCGTCCGACCTGGAGCGGCTGACCAATCGAGTACTGGCAGGGATAGCCAGACCTCGTGATCTCATCGGCATACGCAATACTCTGGAGACTGTGCCCGAACTCACAGAGGCGCTGGGGCAACTCGTTATGCGCAATTCGTTATTCGCTTCCTCTCTTGACCCCTGTGGGGATGTATCCGCGCTGGTGACATCCGCTGTCGTGGATGATCCACCTGCCAATATCTCTGCTGGCGGGGTTATCCGGTCTGGTTTCTCCGCCGAACTGGACAGCATCGCCACGGCGGCGCGGGACGCCAAGGCCTGGGTCGCTAACCTGGAAAAGGAAGAGCGCAAGCGCACCGGCATCAAGAACCTCAAGGTGGGCTACAATAAAGTTTTTGGCTACTACATTGAGGTCACCAAGGCCAACCTGGACGCTGTGCCTGACGAGTATATCCGCAAGCAGACGCTGGTCAACGCCGAGCGGTTTATCACGCCGGAGTTGAAAGAGTACGAGGCGCTGATCTTGAGCGCTGAGGAGCGGCAGGTTGAGGTTGAGACGCGGCTGTTCCGCGAGATCTGCCAGCAGGTGGGGGCGCTGGCGGAGTCGCTGCTTAAGACAGCGCGGGCGCTGGCGCGGCTGGACGTAGCGGCGGCCCTGGCCGAGGTCGCCGTGCGTTGCCGATACGTGCGGCCTGAACTGAGCGACGATGACGTGCTGGAGATCGTTGCCGGACGCCATCCCGTCGTCGAGCAGGCGCTGCCGGATGAGCCCTTCACCCCCAACGACCTGCACCTGAACACTGACGAGCGTATCTTGGTCATCACTGGGCCTAATATGGCCGGCAAATCCGTATACTTGCGGCAGAACGCCCTCATCGTACTGATGGCGCAAATGGGCAGTTTTGTGCCCGCCGAACGGGCGCGGATCGGCATTGTGGACCGCATCTTTACCCGCATCGGTGCGTTGGACGAGGTATCCTCTGGTCAGTCCACCTTTATGGTCGAGATGGTCGAGACGGCCAATATCCTCAACCACGCCACGGTACGCAGCCTGCTCGTTCTCGACGAAATCGGGCGCGGCACCAGCACCTATGATGGCCTCTCCATCGCCTGGGCGGTGGTCGAATACCTGCACAACCACCCCGAGCGGCGAGCGCGGGTGCTTTTCGCCACCCACTATCACGAGTTGACCGAACTGACCGGACATCTGCCGATGGTGCGTAACTATAACCTGGAGGTGGTGGAGGAGGGCGGGCACGTCGTTTTCCTGCACAAAGTCGTGTCCGGCGGCGCGGATCGCTCCTATGGTATTCACGTAGCGCAGTTAGCGGGCGTGCCGCGCCCGGTCGTCCATCGGGCCGAGGAGTTGCTGGCTCAACTGGAGAGTGGCGAGTTCCGCCCCGGCACCCCCGCGCTAAAGCCCAGCCAGCCGGTGCTTTTTGCCGACGAGCACCCGGTGGTGGAGGAGTTGCGGGAATTGGACGTCTCGACGATGACACCACTAGAGGCGATCAATAAATTGTACGAGTTGCAGCGGCGAGTGGAAGGGGCTGATGCCCGAAAGTTCCCGCGTGGCTTGAGGAGGTGAGAGGGTGACCCTGGCGAAGGTTACAAACTAACCTTCGCCAGGATGAGATGTACGTTGGCTTATAGCAACCTCGCGATCAGCCAGGCTATCAGAAGGAAAACCAGGCCGATGGGCAGGATCAGCAGCCCTATCCCCAGCACTGGGATCAGGATCAGACCGAGTAGCAAGGTGATCACTCCCACCAGTCCCAGCGCAATCATCAGCACTACCGCCACCACCACAAACGGCAACTTGATCAGCCAGATCAGCAAATCCAACATCGTGTCTATCTCTCCTTTCGATTAACCTCACTTTCATATACGCAGATGGGGTGTCCTGAGTTGCATTTGTCGAGGCAGGATTGTTTAGTTGGCTTGGATTGTCGTGTGTGCTTTGTTCTGTGGCTTGTGGCTGCGCCGGGTTGACTGCAAACTTGACCTGGGATACAATCAAGTGCACGGCGAGTGGAGAAGGTTGACATGCCAAGGCGGACGCCAGATAACTGTACCGCTGACTGAAGACGGATGATTGAGAAAGACTTTGACGTACCCTTCGTGGCCCAACTGGCCCGGCGAGAGAAGCAATTACAGCAACACTATCGCCCTGTCATTGGCGTACACAAGTGGTTTGTCCGCCGGCCAGGTACGCTTTTTAGCGCCTTGCTGCTGGCCGAATTTGCCGACGATCAGCCGCTGGCGAATCGCTTTTTCAGCGACCACGACTGGTGCACTATCCACCAGTCGAATAGGATCGTCGCCCTGCTCCATCTTCTGGTCACGCAGGTCTTTTCGGGTGGCCTCGATCACGGCGATCAGATCGCGGCGGCGGACTTTGAACCGATCCAGGTCGATCAGCTAGATAGAGTCACATGCTAGGCCAGCCTGGTTTTCAGGTCATCGCCTGCATAGACGGGCGCGGTTTTGGCGTGCGCCGCGAAGACATGCGCAAGTTGCTTGAGGGGTAGTCCCCCCCTTGGGTGTTGTTGCTCTCGAGGGATCGCCAGATCCCGCCCCAAGCGCCGGATATGGCTATCCGGCGCGAGCAGAACAGCACAGGTAGGACACAGTGGTCCAACAACACTCTACAGGGTGACTACCGCTTGAGGCAACCCAGGGCAAAGTGTTTACCCTGAAAACGTTGAACTATCTGATTGAGAGCATTGCGTTGAAGGCATTCAAGAGCGGGTGATAGAGAGCAGGAATCCGGAACACTCTGGCTACACTAGGCCGCCGGCATCGTCCGCGCGCCACTGGGCTCCCGGGTACTTCACGGCTCAACGGCTGAGAGCCGGAACCGGACAGAAAGCACAAAATGCCGGATCACGAGAAGATCTACAACCAGCACGCCGACCAGTACGAACTCCTGGTATCGCGCGAGGATTATCAGCGGAACATCCTCCCGGCGCTCAATAAGATCAGACCGCTTGACGGGCTGGACGTGGTCGAACTGGGGGCCGGCACGGGCCGGTTGACCTGTATGCTAGCGCTACTGGTCAAGAGCATCCGGGCGTTCGATGCCTCGCAGCACATGCTTGACGTCGCCATCGCCAAACTGGCGCAAAGCGGGCTGCAAAACTGGCGGGTGGAAGTCGCAGACCATCGAAACCTGCCGGTCGCCGACCAGGTGGCAGACGTCGCCATCTCAGGTTGGAGCATTTGTTACACTGTCGTCGGGTATGAGGAAACGTGGCGATACGAACTGGGCCAGGCCCTGGCAGAGATGAAGCGGGTGTTGCGCCCTGGTGGAACCATCATCATCCTGGAGACGCTAGGCACGGGGTACGAAACGCCGCACCCGCCGGATAACCTGACGGCGTATTACGCGTTCCTGGAGGGAGAAGAGGGCTTTTCCTCCACCTGGATACGGACCGACCTTCGGTTTGAGTCTCTGGCAGAGGCAGAAGCACTGACCCGCTTTTTCTTTGGCCAGTCTATGGCCGATAAAGTGGTCAGTGAAGGTCTGGTCATCTTGCCCGAGTGTACGGGCATCTGGTGGTTGAGAGTTTAGTAAAATGAGAGAAATCCTGGATGATCTGAACCGCTGGCTGGCGGCCGGCGAAAAGATCGCGCTGGCTACGGTGGTATGGGCCGCAGGTTCCTCCCCCCGGCCGCCAGGCTCGCGTTTGGCGGTGACCGGTTCCGGGCAGATGACCGGCTCCGTCAGCGGCGGCTGCGTGGAGGGGGCGGTCTTTGAGGAGGCCCAGAGCGTGCTTTCTGGTGGGCCGCCGAAGCGGCTCCGCTACAGTGTCGTGGACGAGACCGGCTGGGAGGTGGGGCTGGCCTGCGGGGGCACCATTGAGGTCTACGTCGAACCGCTGGTGGATATCCACCGCCATCTGCTAGCGGCGCTGGAGGCGGAGGAGACGATCGCGCTGGCGACTTGCCTGGACAGCGCTGGTCGCCTGCTGGCCTGGCCAGATGGCCGGCTGGAGGGCGATCGTACCCTGTCGCCCGAGTTGATCGCGCTGTTCCCTGGCCCGGCCGCCGAGTTGCGCCGCCATTCCGAGGGTGACTTGTTCTTCGAGGTCTTTACTCCGCCGCCGGCGCTGATCATCATCGGCGCGGTACACGTGGCGATGCCCCTGGTCGGCCTGGCGCAGGCCTTGGGCTTTCACGTGCGAGTGGTGGACGCGCGCCGGGCCTTTGCCACCCGTGAGCGTTTCCCCACGGTGGATGAACTGATTGTCGCCTGGCCGCAGGACACACTAAAGTCGGAGGAACTGGGGCCGCAGCACTATATCGTGATTCTCTCCCACGATCCCAAGTTCGACCTGCCCGCGCTCCAGATCGCGCTGCGCAGCCGGGCGGCCTACGTTGGGCTCATCGGTTCGCGCACCACGCAGGCCAAGCGCAAGGCGGCACTGCGAGAAGCGGGCTTTAGCGAGGCGGAGTTGGCGCACATTCACGGCCCGGTAGGGCTCGACCTGGGCGGGCGGGAGCCGGCTGAGATCGCGCTGGCGATTTTGGCGGAGATCGTCGCCGTGCGGCATGGCCGGCGCGGCGGGATGTTTAGTGTGCAGGAGGAGATGTGACGGAAAAGATGGAACCGATGGAACAGCGGCTGATGTTTGGTTGAGCGGTATATTAGAGTCTTGACCAGAATCGTCTCTTGTTTGACATGCCGTGTGAGGCAAGTATAATCACTGCAGAGGCAGGTCTGTAGAGGGGAACAAGGAAGGGAGGAATTATGACCAGCACATTCAGGCTGCGGTGGCCTGTGGATGATCACGTCATCACACAGTACTTTGGCGAGAACCCGCACATCTATGCCAAGTATAACCAGGCCGGCCACGAAGGGCTTGATTTTCGGGCGCCCATCGGGGCCAACATCTATGCCTGCGCAGACGGCCAAGTGTTCGACCTCCGGCCCAACGACGGCAATGCCTATGGTCTCCACGTGCGCATTCGGCACCAGGCTGATGGTCGTGAGTATCACACCATCTACGCCCATCTGTCTAGGGTGCTGGTCTCCAGGGGCCAGCATGTGAGGGCCGGCGAACGGATTGGACTGGGTGGTAATACAGGCCACTCCTTCGGCCCCCACCTGCATCTCACCCTCAAACTGATCGGCGCCAAGACGCCCGGCTACCCGGGTGGGATTGTGGACCCGCTCCCCTACCTGCGGGGGGGCGAGATTCCTGTGCCTAGCGGCCTCACCGTCTACACCACCGACCATGTACGGTTACGCGCCAGCCCCACGACCGCTTCCACACAACTCGCGTGGCTGAGCAAGGGAGAATCACTCGTTGTGCTGGGCGACGCTAGCGCCGCCCGCGCCAGGGTGGGGCAGTATGGGAAGTGGATACAGGTGCAACGTGCAGATGAAATGGACGGCTTTGTGGCTGCCTGGTACCTCCAACTTCAGCCCCCGGCGCCGCCTGAGCCCGTGCCCGAACCAGCACCGGCTGGTCCGTTGATTGTCTACGCGACCGAACCGCTGAACGTGCGCAAGGGCTCTTCCACAGGCGCTGGTCGCATCGCCATTGCCTTGCCCCACGAACCGTTGGCGGTTACCGGCGACCGGGAGGCTGCACTGGCTAGGCTGGGCGACCGGGGCGAGTGGTTACGGGTGCGTCTCCCAGATGGATGCAAGGGGTTTGTTGCTGCCTGGTACGTGCGGACTAGCCCCGGCCCGGTGCCGCCAGCGCTGCTGACTGTCTATCCCACCGAGGATATGAACATGCGCGAGCGGCCCACAGTCAGGGCCAGGCTTGTCTGGCGGCTCGCACACAATGCGCCGCTCACGGTGCACGACGACCCGGATCGCGTGCGGGCATTGGTGGGCAGGTACGACGAATGGCTCTACGTGGAGACGGCGGAGGGCCGGCGGGGGTGGGTGGCGGCCTGGTACATCTCAATGACACCGACGTAGGGGCGCGGCCACCGCACCCCTACTTGGGTAGCCTCGCGACCTGCCGTCAGCGGTGCGGTCTGATGGACTGGAACTGCAGCGATGGCGCGCCAGCCCAACTCATAATCTCTTCCATCGTTGACAGCGTCGAGCGGCCCTGGAAGCCGTAGAGCATATCGAAAAAGGTAGGCATTGACTTGAGTTCGATCACGCGGGGCTCTCCCTCAATGCTGCCCAGTTCGCCCGCTTTTGCTATCGCGTCGTTCAGCGTGCCCACCTCGTCTACCAGTCCCAGTTCCAGCGCCTGCCGGCCGGTGTAGATGCTGCCGTCGGCGAACTCGCGCACGTCCTCCAACGACAGTCCCCGCGCCTGGGCCACGACCTCCACGAATCTCTCGTAAATCTCGTCGGTGATCGTTTTCCACAGCGCCTGTTCCTCCTCTGTCATCTCGCGGAAGAGACTGCCGATGTCCTTGTGTGGGCCAGAGGTGATGACCACCACATCCACGCCAATCTCATCCATCAGTTCCTCGGCATTGATGAACTGGCTGATCACGCCGATGGAGCCAGTCAACGTGTCCGGGTGAGCGAGGACATAGTCGCCGCCGCAGGCAATATAGTAGCCACCTGAGGCAGCCATCTCACCCATCCAGATGACGACTGGTTTCTCGAACCCCAGCAGCGCGTGATAGATTTCGTCGGAAGCGACCGCGCTGCCGCCGGGGCTGTTGACACGCACTACAATGGCTTTGACGTCAGGATTGCCGGCCGCCTGTTCCAGCAGGCGGGTCACGCGCTCAGGGATGATGCGCTGTGTGGTGAAGTAGTCTTCGGGGCCACTGGTGATAGTCCCGTCTAGACGGATCACGGCCACAGCATCACCAAAGCCGACTGTCGTCGGTGTTGGCTCCCCCCCGGCCATACGGCTTAGCGCGCCCAATGTGAGGAATCCTGTCCCAACGCAAGCGCACACTGGCAGTGCAAAGCCCAGGACGAACGCCAGGAATACCCATAGGATCGCACGATCTTTCATTTGTTCCCCCTTTCATATCTCACGTCATAACTTACGCATCACGCAACACAATAATGTGCTGCGTGTTACATCTCCTGCACCAGTCGCAAGAAACGTCGCTTTCCCACTTGCAAGATTTTATCCCCTTCAACCTCAATCTCGGTTTCAATGCTGGTCATCCGTTCGCCGTCCAGTTTGACCGCTCCTTGCTGCACCAGTCGGCGGGCCTCGCTCTTGCTGCGAGCGAATCCCGCGTCGTGGATGATATCTACGACGTTGGTCGGGTTGGTCAACGCATAGGTTGGCATCTCCTCTGGCAACTGCCGCTGCTGGTGTACCCGCTCAAAGTGAGCGGCGGCTTTGTCGGCGGCTTTGTCTCCGTCGAAGATGGACACAATCTCCCATGCCAGTTTCTTCTTTGCCTCCATCGGGTGAACTTTTCCCTGCTCCACTGCCTTCAGCAGTTCGTTGATCTGGTCTGGCGTCCAGCGGGTGACCAGTTCAAACCAGTTGCGCAGGGCTGAGTCGGGGGTAGACATAGTCTTGCCGTATTTATTCTCAGGAGATTCGTCTACACCGACATAGTTGCCCATACTCTTGGACATGCGCAACTCCCCATCGGTGCCGACCAAGATGGGAAAAGTGATGCAGGTTTGGGGCTTTTGTCCGAAAGCCTCTTGTAGTTTGCGGCCCGCCAACAGATTAAAGAGTTGCTCGCTGCCCCCCAGTTGGACATCGGTGTGGAGCATTACCGCATCATACCCCTGCATCAATGCATAGAGGAACTCGTGCAGCCAGATTGGATCCCCCTGCTTGTATCTCTTGGCAAAGTTGTCCCGCACCAGGAACTGCTGGACGGTAAAGTTTGCAGCCAGATTGATGATCTCCTGGAAATTGAGTTTGGAAAGCCACTCCCCGTTGTACCGCACCTCTGTCCGCTCGGGATCGAGAATCCTGAATGCTTGTTGGACGTAGGTGTGGGCGTTTGCCTCCACCTGCTCCAGTGAGGGGCGCGGACGGGACTTGTCTCGGTCGGAGGGGTCGCCGATGAGGGCGGTGAAGGTGCCGATAACAAAGATTGCCTGGTGGCCGAGATCTTGGAACTGTCGCAGCCTCCGCATCGTGATCGTGTGGCCCAGGGTGAGGTCAACGGCGGTAGGGTCATAGCCACAGTAGACGCGCAGTGGGTGTCCGGTCTTGTCCGCTTCGATCAACCGTTCGCGCAGTTCTGCCTGCATGTGCTCTTTGATCTGTTCATCGCCGAATTCTGCACCGCGCATCAAAATGGCAACCTGTTCGTCAATTGTAGGTCTGTTCATCAAATGTCTCTCCTTCTCGTAGATTCGGATAGGGGGTAGCAAAAAACCCACTTGGCGTGGGTCTGGGGGAGGCGGATTGCAGCACAAAGCGGCGCAGGCGACTGATCGCCGCGCTACAATCCGCGAGAATAGATGTACGTGTATAATCTCCAGACTTGATATATCAACTCCATTGACCTCGCTGGGACAGTATGCTCGGATTATACCGGAAACGGGCGAAAAGGCAATTGGATAGGCCAGTTAGCAGTGTTATTTGCCTTTCTCCTCCAGGTTGAGTGGACTCTCTGTAGAAATAGACCCAAGCGTGGGTTTCACCGTAGGTTCCAGCGTGAACGTAGGTTCCAGCGTGGACGTAGGTTCCGGCGTGGGTGTGTCGGACGGCACGAGACTGGGTTTGGGCGTGTGTGTCCGCGCCGGTGCTGGCCGCGGGGTGTCCGTAGGTATTGGGGTTGGCGTGTGTGTAGGCGATGGTATATACACCTGCGTCGGGGTCGGCGATGCCGGAGTGGGCGAGTAAGGCTCATCATCAATAAATGCATCAGGTGTCTCTGTAGGCCGACGCATAGTTGGCCTCAATGTGGGGCTTGCCGTGGGGGTTATGGTTGAGGAAGGCATGACCGTTGGGGTATGGGTGGATGTCGGCGTGACGGTGACTGTGGATGTCGCTGTAGATGTTGAGATGTTCCCTGCACTGGTTCCACCCACCACCCAGATGACTGTTGCCAGGGATGCGATGACAATGGCCGCAGCGGTCCCAATTCGCCAGTCAAATCGGCGCTTGGCAGTGTCTATCCAGGGCAGCAGTACGGTCGCGCTCGGTGGCTTCACTAGCATATCGGTGCTGTCTGACGGAAACACGATGCTCTCTGCTTTCGCTTTGGGTAGAGGTGAGCCGAACAGTGCCTCGTGCATCTCCGCGATGCTTTGGAATCGCTGGTCCGGTTGCAAAGCCATGGCCTTTATGAGAACCTGCTCAGTTACCTTGCTCAAGTCGTCCCTATGTTGGCTCGGTGGCTTTAGAATATTCGGATTCACAACCTGCTCTGTTACCGTCGGCGGTGACTCCCCGGTCAGCGCGTGGTACATTGTTGCGGCCAGGGAGTAGATATCGGTGCGAGCGTCAGTGTATCCTTTCTTGGCGTCGTACTGCTCTGGCGGGGCATATTCTGGCGTACCTATGCCTCGCATCACCGTGCGTGTGCGGGGCTCGTCGGGATCTACCAGCTTTGCCAATCCGAAATCTACTAGCATTGCTTGCCCCTGCGGCGTAATGACTACATTCTGTGGCTTGACGTCGCGGTGGATCACGCCTTGTTCGTGACAATAGGCGAGGGCACCTATCAGTTGTCGTGACCACTCAAGCACTTCATCTTCGGCCAGCATTCCCTCCTGGTTGATAATCTCATCTAATCGCTTGCCGTAGACAAAATCCATGGTCAGGTAGGCATTGCCGTCCTCTTCGAAGTGATCGGTGACACGGGGCAGATTGGGGTAACGGAGATCCGCCAACAACTGTGCCTCTTGCTGGAACTGCTCGCGAAGTTGGGGCAGCACAGTACCCGGGGTACCCGGATAGGGCATCATCTCCTTGAGCGCGCAGCGGACGTTGAGGTTGAGGTCCATCGCCTCGTATACAGCGCCCATACCGCCCTGGCTCAACAGGGCGATGACACGGTAGCGGTCGTGAATCACCTGTCCTGGGGTGAGTGTCATCGTCAATCAATATACCCGAGTTTGTTCCTGTAAGGGAACGCTAGGTTGAATGCATAAAGAGACCCTGAATAATCTTGGTTTCCCCAAACGCTATGCCTGGCAACGTCGCTGCTAGGTGGGGGCGTATTCAATATCGCCTACGTATTATACACCGAGTAAGCGGAAAACTCAATGGCATGCTATGATCTCACCCCCTGCCTGCGGCAGTGATTCGCCAGCGGTGGGGCAGCCAGCGTGAGCGTACTACGTTGGGGACAAGAATGAGCAAGGGTGCAGGTGGCTGCCTCATTGGGATCAAAGGGTGAAAAATCGCTCTCGACCCCCATATCTGGGTTTGGCACAAGTATTTCCGGCAGATATAGGGGTATCTGTTGAACACTGTCGCCTTATGGCGAGTCTGGAGGCAGTCTGGGATGGGATTGCGAGGTTCGTTATCCGGTCTTTTTCGACGTTCAGGCGGTATTACAATCAAACATCATTTTGTCGCTGGAACCAGCCCCCTATATATGGAGTGTTTTTACGGACAAAGCTCAATATGCAGGGGGATTTGGCAGCTCTGGCAAGATCACGCTGTTTTCTGCTTGTCCCAAACATGTTACGCTCCCGATTCTCCCTACTTTGCTATGACAGAGATTGTGATATAATTGTTTTTATCAAGCCTCGGGCAGAGATCGAATATCGGAGTAGACGGGAGGTCAATTATGGAAATCACCACTACCCAGTTCAAGCGCTGCGATCTGGTCAAAGCGACTGGTCGCATTGACAGCCAAACCGCGCCGCAGTTGGCAGAGGCATTCAGCGCAATCAATGAAGCAGATCACTTCAAAATCGTGTTCGATATGGGCGACGTAGATTACATTTCTAGTGCCGGTCTGCGGGTGATGATTGATGTGCAGAAGACATGCAAGCGCTGGAATCGAGGGGAGATGGTTCTGACCAGGGTGCCCCAGCGGATCTATGAGGCCATGGATCTGGCAGGCTTTGTGCCGCTCTTCAAACTCTCCCCTGACGTCGTCGAGGCAGTCGGGAGTTTTTAGCACTGGCGCTAATAGTTGCTCATATGCGCTGGCGCTAGAATCTGCTGACAGGCGTCAACAACCCTCCTGGTACAAAACGTGAGGCGTAAGGACGACTCCACTTGGGGGCCGGATCACGCTTCACGTTTTACGTTTCAGTATGGACACCTTGCAAACGCTCACCTTTCCCGGCCGGTTCGATAGTCTGGCTGACATCAGTGAGTTCGTCGCTCGCGCCGCCGAGGCCGCCGGGCTCGACGCACATGCCATCTATGAGGTGCAGATGGCGGTGGACGAGGCCTGCTCCAACATCATCGAACACGCCTATGGCGGCGAAGGGCGCGGTCCCATCGAGTGCACCTGTCGCATCAGAGATGGCGAACTGACTGTGACACTCTGTGACCAAGGCCACCCCTTTGATCCCACCAGCGTGCCCGAACCAGACCTTCATGCTAATCTCAAGAAACGCAAAAGCGGCGGCCTGGGGCTCTACTTTATACGTCAACTAATGGACAATGTTCATTTTGAGTTCACGCCGGATTCGGGCAACGTGTTAACGCTGGTGAAGCGCAAAGAGGCATCATCATCAAGTAATCCATCACAACTAGCCGAGCACTTGGGGTGGCGACAATTTATCAATCTGGGCGCGCAACTGGCAATCCTGCCGACAGCCGCTGCCCAACGGGAATTCATCATAGAGACTGCCGCCCGGCTGGTGAGAGGTCAGGCCGACCTCTGGCTGATCGAACCGTTTCACCATTTGCCGGGCTTTGAGGAGTCAACATTATTTCCCGTCGAGCCCCCGTCCGACCTGCTGCGCCGCGTCCTCGACAGCGGGGGGGTCGAAAAGGATTCCACGCCGGCCATTGCCGTGCCGCTACGCACCCACGACACAATCCTGGGTGCGTTGGAGGTGAAACGTCCTGGAAGATTGCCTTTCAGCGATGCTGAGATCGAACTTCTTGATGGCCTGACCACCCAATCGGCCATCGCCTTGCAGTCCACCCACCAGGTGGAGGTTGAACGCTGGCGGGTCAAACAACTCTCGCTGGTACGCACAGTCAGTGCTCAGGTTGCCAACGTCCTTGACCTGGATGTTCTTCTCAATGAGGTGGTGACGCTCATTCACGAGCAGTTTAGTTATCCCTTTGTGCATCTCTTCACCGTAGATCCTGCCCACCGGCAGGTCGTCTATCGGGCCGGTTCACCTCTCCCCTCTCCCAAAGGAGAACCGGAGAGAGAAAGGCTGGCCTATGGCCTGGATGATCCTGAGGGCATCACCCCCTGGGTGGCCCGCTATGGGGAGACAGTGCTGGCCAACGATGTGAGCCACGATCCCCGCTATCGCCCGTCGAGATTACCGCCGGCTAACACACAGGCTGAACTGGCCGTGCCCCTTGTCTTTGGTGGCCAAGTGTTAGGCGTGCTCGACGTGCAAAGCGACCGCCGAAACGCCTTTGGCGACGATGACCGCTTCCTGTTTGAGGCACTGGCCGACAACGTGGCCATTGCCATTCGCAACGCGAACCTATACCGCTCGGAGCAATGGCGACGCCAGGTTGCCGACAGCATGCGAGAAGTGGCCGGTCTCCTCTCTGCTGGCGTGGCCCTCGACCACGTGCTTGACGCCATCCTGACCGAGTTGGAACGCACCCTCCCCTGCGATGCAGCCGCCATCTGGCTCTTGCAAGGCGACGACCTGTGCATGGCCGCTGTGCGTGGCTACGAAGCAGAGGTGTGCATTGGCGACTTTTCACCCATCGCCGGGCCCTGGCTCAACCAGGTGCTGCACGCTGACCAGCCCACCATCCGCACTCCTCAATCCCCTCCTGAGCCACTGGGCACTACTCTGGAATTCCCGCCCGACTACTCCACCATCGCCGCGCCGTTGCACATCGGCGACCGGCGGTTGGGGTTGCTGACCCTGGCCCACCGCACCCCCGGACGCTACGGAGCCGAGTCCCGGGCGATGACAGCTGCCTTCGCCAGTTATGCCGCCGTTGCTATCGAAAACACCCGCCTCTACCAGGCAGCTCAGGAACAGGCTTATGTCTCGACGGTGCTGCTCCAGGTAGCCGAAGCCACTCAATCGTTGACCACCCTCGACCAGGTACTTGAGACCATAGTCCGCCTTACACCGATGTTGGTCGGCGTGGACCAGTGCGCGATCCTCTTGTGGAACGAACCAACCGCAGCATTTGTGCCATCTGCTGCTTATGGACTCAACCCAACGCAGCAGGCCGCCTTCGACCGCTGGCGCATCGCGCCAGGCGACGTGCCAGCCTTTGACCACCTGTACCTCAGTAAGACTCCTGCTGTCATCCACGATACGGTTTCTGATCCCCGGCTGGCGGGGGCTGGCATTTCCGTTCTCGGTTTCAAGTCGTTGCTGTTGCTGCCGTTGCTCGCCCACAGTGCAATACTGGGAGCGATGCTGATTGACTATCGGGGCCAGCAGTCTGGTTTCAGCCCTCCATGGGAACCCACCGATGAACGGCTGGCAATCATCCGGGGCATTGCCTATCAGGCAGCATCCGCCGTCGAAAACGCTCAATTGCTGGAAGCACAGCAGGAAGAAGCCTACGTGTCTGCGGCCCTGCTTCAAGTGGCGCAAGCGATAGTCAGTTTCAGTGATCTGGACGAGGTTCTGAGAACCATCGTCCGCATCACACCCATCCTGGTTGGTGTGGAGCGGTGTATCATATTCTTGTGGGACGACGAGCGATCTATCTTCTGGCCAGCGCAGACCTACGGCATTCTCCGTGACATAGAAACATCGCTCCTGGCCCGGCGCTACGCGCCGGGCGATTTTCCCCTCCTTGATGCTGTCCGCGAGCGCAATAGCCCGATCGCCCACTCCGGGGAAGACGGCCTGACCCCACTTGACTTTATGGCCGATTTTACAGATCGCCCGCAGGGTGAGACCTGTGCGCTGCTGGCTGTCCCCCTCTCGGTGAAGGGGGACGTGCTTGGCGTGATGCTGGTAGAGGAAACCGACATACCACGCGGCCCCAGCGAAAGAAGACAGGAGATCATCACAGGAATCGCACACCAGGCAGCCCTGGCTGTGCAAAACGACCTACTGCAGCAGGAAATGGCCGAGCGCGAACGGCTGGAGCGCGAGTTGCAGCTCGCCCGCGAGATCCAGCAAACCTTTATACCCAGCCAATTGCCTCACCTGCCTGGGTGGGAACTGGCCGTCATCTGGCGAGCAGCGCGCCAGGTAGCAGGCGACTTTTACGATTTTTTTGAGTTGCCCGGTGGGCGACTAGGGTTGGTCATCGCCGATGTGGCCGACAAGGGGATGCCGGCCGCTCTCTTTATGGCACTCACGCGCGCCCTGGTGCGGGCGGCGGCGCTGGAAGAGATGTCACCCGCCGCTGCTCTGGCTCGCGTCAACGACCTGCTGGTGCCCGACGCACAGCACGGCATGTTTGTCACCGCTGTTTACGCGGTTCTGTCGTTAGAGACAGGTGAGTTGACCTACGCCAACGCCGGGCACAATCCACCGCTGTTATTGCGGCATCACCCACGAGAACTGGAAAGATTCGGCACAGGAGGAATTGCGCTTGGTGTGCTGGAAGGGGTTCGCCTGGAGGAGCGGGTAGTCTCCCTGAAACCAGGCGATCACTTGATCCTATACACCGACGGCGTTACCGAGGCTTTTTCTCCCCAGAACGATATCTACGGTGAAGAACGTCTGCGGTCTACCATCCAGACCGCTGACAGTGGTTCAGCCCAGGCGATGCTAAACGACATTGACGGCTCGGTGCTTACCTTCGTCGGCGACCTTCCCCCCTCCGACGACCTGACCCTTTTGGTTCTCTGCCGGTTAAAATAATCGAGTTTGGATTACGATGAAAGCCGGCGACCTCAGAATGAAGGCGCCGGCTTCCTGTCTATCGTTCTTACCTGGCAGATCAATTCATCGGGGGAAAACTACATCTTGGCTTCGCCGCGACCGGTCTCAATGCGCTTCCAGGCCACGACGACGGCGACGGTGATGATGGCTGCTACAACAGCCTCGGGGAGGCCATGGGTCACCCCGACTGTCCAGGCCACGCCAGCCGCCATATAGCCGCGAATCACAGCCATGCCCAACACCAGTATGGTATTGGTCAGCGTGCCCACCACTGCGGCGACGATGAGAGCCACATACTCATTGACCTTCTTCAAGCCTACGTAGACAAAGTACGAAGTGATGCCGATGAAAATGCGCGGAAGGATTGCCACAAGCGGGTCTTTGAACAACGGTGTCGTCGCCTGGAGGAAACTGAACAGGCCGAAGATGGTGCCGATGATCCCTCCAACAAGCCACCCTTCCATAATCCCGCCGATGATGGCTGGCACATGCATGATGGTGGCGTTGCCCGCTGCCGTGGGCACTGGGATGAAACCCAGGCGTGTCCATCCCAGCAGAATGGCAACGGCCGAGAGCACACCAGCGATGACGATTTTGCGTACAGAAAGAACTTTTTCTTCCATGGGTTACTCCTCCTTAAATAAATGGCTTGACCAGTTCCTAGGCCAGGAAACTTGTCCCCAGCCCTGGATGGATGAGACGAACGATAAATGTTTCAACCACACGACACAACGCTTCTGCCAGGTCTTGATCCATCCACACATCCCTTCGACGTGATGCATAAAACGTAGAACGCGAAGCAGTTTGCGCCTCACGCCCTACATATCACGTTTCACGACTTTAAATCACGGGCTGCCGGAATGCCACCCAACGACTCTGCCTGTCGCGCTGCCCGCACCACAGCCTGAGCCAGCACCTCGGCGGCAGCCGCGCCCACCACACTGGGATCGCCCCCCTTTCCCTTCTTCGGTGGCTTGCCAGTCGCCAAGGCAAAAATTGTATCACCGTCGAACATCGTATGCACCGGCCGGATACTTCGCGCCAGACCGTCGTGCGCCATCTGGGCCACCTTGTTCGCTCCCTCCTTCGTCAGATAGGTGTTGGTGGCGACGACGGCCAACGTGGTGTTAGCAAAGCCAAGCAGTGTCTGCCCCAGGTCTCCCTGCATTCGTTTTACAGTATTCACGAACCCGCCGACTACCGGCTTGCGCGTGCCGGCGATAATAGTACCGCTGTCCGGATCCACCACATCGCCAAAACCGTTGACAGCGACGATGGCTCCCACAACGATGCCTTTCCCGATCTTGACGCTAGCCGTGCCCAGGCCAGTCTTGGTGGCCAACTTTGGCCCCAGCAACTTGCCTGCCGTGGCACCTGTCCCCGCGCCAACGCAGCCTTCGGCCACCGGGCCGTCGGTTGCTGCCTGGCAGGCCTGGTAACCTGCCTCGGCATCAGGACGAGCCTTGGGGTTGCCGGCGGTCAGGTCGAACAACACCGCCGCTGGCACGATGGGCACTACCCCCACGCCGACGTCGAAGCCAATAGTGCGCTCCTCCAGGTAGCGCATGACACCACCCGCTGCGTCCAGGCCGTAGGCACTGCCGCCAGTGAGCAACACGGCGTGAACCTCCTGCACCAGTTTCACCGGACGCATCAGGTCGGTCTCGCGGGTGCCAGGCGCAGAGCCGCGCACGTCCACACCACCCACGGCCCCACCCTCGCAAAGCACCACTGTGCAACCAGTGACGCCTTCACGATCGGTATAATGGCCTACTTTGATGCCTGCCACATCGGTAATAGCGTTGTGCATAACACTTGACCTCACATTATATACAAACCCAATTCCAGGTAAAAGTTACTC
>JAXHUO010000080.1:16219-18628 GCA_034189605.1 Chloroflexota bacterium | reverse complement strand
ACACAGCCACCATTTCGGACCCTGAGGATAACACACCCTCCAATGGCACCAGCAGCAAAACCATAGGAGAGCACACGGTTTATTTGCCCCTGGTCATTCGCTGCTTTCCTCTACAACCATCAGTCCAGCATCAGGGACCTATTACTGGCGTGTCCGTGCCAATCTCTCCGGCACAGGATGGAGTGAATGGAGCAATGTCCAGAGCGTAACAGTAGGTAACTATGCTCATGTGTGGATAGACAACGACACCGGAGGGAACCTGACTGTTGAAATCGTTGGAGTCGAGAAGAAGAGTTTCTCGACTGGGGTTCATTACTGGCGCAGTGTTCCAGCGGGGCGGTATACGTACAAAGCCTGGGCCCCGTGCGGATCGGGCACGTGGACAGATGACTTTGCTGCAGGTGAGGTTGTCCTGGAATTTTGGTGTAGTTACGGGGCGACCTTAACATCGGCAGCACGTCCCAGTGGTCAGTATGTACGTGGGCCGTCAGTGATAAAAGACCTTGACACCTTGCGCTGACCAGCAGGCTGAAAGCCGATTACTCTGGCGTGGGCCTGTGCCAACCGCATTCACCAGCAGTGGAGAAATACCAGTCCCTGCAATTGAACCGCGAGGGTCTGCGAAGGCGACAGGCATACGATGCCTTCAAGGCCATGGATGACGGGTCTGTGTGATTGTTGAGGGAGCACGGGCACAGCGCGTGGAACCAAACGAAGGAGACTGATGATCTATGGACATCCAGAATCTACGCTGGTGGGGCTGGGGCACGATGGATCAGGATTACTCGCTGGAGGGTCGCCCTGCCTTCTGGCCTATGCTCCAGGAGTGGCTCAAAGTGCCCGACGAGGCGATTGAACACGAGAGACCGCCCGTCTCCCTGGAAGAGATTTCATTGCGTCCGCCCCGCCTGGACGACCCAATGCTCTCATCCCTGCGCAGACTGCTGGGCGATGGGCAGGTGCGCACCGACAAACTGTCTCGCGTCGAGCATGCCTATGGCAAGTCCTACCGCGACCTGATCCGCATCCGGGCGGGTCACATCCCCAATCCACCCGACGTCGTCGTCTACCCCACCGACCAGGGACAGGTTGTCTCCTTGCTGGCCTGGGCCGCCGACCGCGACGTCGCCGTCGTTCCCTTTGGCGGCGGCAGTTCTGTCCTGGGTGGCGTCGAGCCGGAACCTGGTGATCAGCCTACGATCACCCTCGACCTGGCCCGGCTGGATCGTGTGCTGGCGGTGGATTCAACCTCGCGTACGGCCCGTGTCCAGGCCGGCGCGACTGGCCCAGAGGTGGAGGCCCAACTGAACGCGCAAGGCTTTACATTGGGCCACTTTCCCCAGTCCTTTGAGTTTTCCACCCTCGGCGGCTGGCTCGCCACCCGCGCGGCTGGTCAGAACTCTATCGGCTATGGCAAGATCGAGCACCTGGCCCAGGCCGTGCGCGTCGTCACCCCGGCCGGTATCATTGAGACGCGGGACACGCCCGCCACCGCTGCTGGCCCCAGTCTTCTGCGGATGCTCGTCGGCTCCGAGGGCACCTATGGCGTCATCACCGAGGCCATGATGCGTATCCATCCTTTGCCGGCATTGCAGGATTATCGCGGCATCCTTTTTCACAGCATGGAGGATGGTGTCGCTGCTTTCCGCGCCCTGATGCAGAACCCCCAACTGCATCCGGCCATCATACGTCTCTCCGACGCGCCCGAGACGGCCACCTCTGTCGTGCTGAGCCACGAGCATCATGGACTGCGCCGCCTGGCCGACAACCTGACCGAGCGGTATCTAAAGATGCGGGGATATGACCTGATTGCAGGCGCCACTCTGATGCTGCTCGGCTTCGACGGGGACGCCGAATGGACCGCTCAGCAGTGGAGCCTGGCGCTGGAGATATGCGGCGACCATCGGGGCCTCTCGCTGGGGCGATCTGTGGGAAAGTCGTGGAAACGCGACCGTTACGCCCAGCCCTACCTGCGCGATACGCTTCTCGGTCACTCTGTGATGGTGGACACGCTGGAGACGGCCACTACCTGGTCGAACCTGATGCATCTCTACGAGGCTATGGTCAGTGCGATGAGAGGGAGTATCGCTGCCACCGACGGCGGCCCGGGTTATGTGATGACCCACATCTCTCACGCCTATGAGCATGGCGCATCGCTCTATTCGACCTTTCTGGGCCGCCAGATACCCGACCCTGATCCGCTAGTGAGACAGGCTCAGTGGCGGGCGGTCAAGCGGGCTACCACCGAGGCCATCCTGGCTGCTGGCGGTACGCTGACCCATCACCATGGCATAGGTCGCGACCATGCCCTATGGCTCGAGGAAGAAGTTGGCCCGGTAGGTATGCAGGTGCTGCAGACACTCAAACAAACTTTCGATCCCACCGGTATTATGAACCCTGGCATCCTGC
>JAXHUO010000080.1:0-16119 GCA_034189605.1 Chloroflexota bacterium | reverse complement strand
GGCATAGGTCGCGACCATGCCCTATGGCTCGAGGAAGAAGTTGGCCCGGTAGGTATGCAGGTGCTGCAGACACTCAAACAAACTTTCGATCCCACCGGTATTATGAACCCTGGCATCCTGCTGCTCTCGTAGGGTAGGTCAGAAACCCGGTTTTTGGCGCTCGAAAGGCAAGTAGTACTGGCTGCGGGTGCTTTTCGAGGGTCGGAGTGGTTCTTCTGGCAGGAAAAACCGGGTTTCTTTGCCCCAGATGACAGTTACCTCTCGTGAAGGAGGAGACGCGAATGGATGAGACTTTTACTGTCCGCCCTTTCTCTGCTGCTATCCGCCGGGAGAACGTAGAGCGCCTGGCTCAGGAGGACTTTGACGTGCTGATTGTGGGTGGCGGCATCACCGGCGTGGCGGTGGCCCGCGACGCCGCGCTGCGTGGTTTCCGCACCGCCCTGGTCGAGAAAGACGACTTTGGCAGTGGTACCAGCAGTCGCTCCACGCGGCTCATCCACGGCGGCTTCCGTTACCTGGAGTATGGCGAATTCAAGTTGGTGTTCGATGCCTGCAGCGAGCGGCGCGTGCTGCGCCAGATTGCTCCCCGGTTGGTGCGCCCGTTGCCTTTCCTCTACCCTCTCTATCGGGGGCAGAAACCGGCTTCCTGGAAACTCCGTGCCGGGATGATAGCGTATGATGCTCTGAGCCTCTTTCGTAACGTCCAACGCCATCGTTGGCTGCGTCTGTCAGAGGTGCAGCGACGCGAGCCGCTGGTCGCCGGGCGGGGTCTGCTGGGCGTCGCCCGTTACTATGACGCTCAGGTGGACGATGCCCGCCTGACGCTGATGACCGCCAAGGCTGCCCACCTCCACGACGCAGTGATGATCAACCACGCCCGCATGGCCGGGTTGATGAAATCTGAGGGGCGTGTCGTTGGCGCTCACATTGTGGATGAGGCAAGTGGGCGGGAAGTGGAAGCGCGAGCCAGGCTGGTCGTCAATGCCACGGGCATCTGGACGGACAGTGTGCGCGAACTGGATGGACAGGACGCAGGGCCGATGATCCGTCCGACCAAGGGGATTCATCTGGTCATCCCCCGTGCGCGGTTGAGTAGCCAACACGCTGTCATCTTTACCGTCCCTTGTGACGGTCGCCACATCTTTCTCATCCCATGGGGCGATTTTGCCCTCATCGGCACCACCGACACCGATTACCAGGGCGAACTGGAAAACCCCGCTACCACGCTCGACGACGTTGAATATCTACTTGAGGCGGTACAGCGCACTTTTCCCGGTGCTCAGATCAAACCTGACGACATCATCAGCACCTTTGCTGGCCTGCGCCCGCTCGTATCCGCCCCGGGCAACCCCTCCGCACTCTCCCGTGGGCACAAGATTGTAGAGCACAAGTCCGGCCTCATCACCATCGCCGGTGGCAAACTGACCATACACCGTTTGATGGGCGAGCAACTGGCCGACTACATCGAAAAAAGACTGGCGCAGGAGTTTGGCGTATTTGCTCAATCCGAATGTCGCACCAAGGAGCCATTGGAAGGGGCGCAGGTTGGGCGTGTGCAAGCGAGCGGTGTGGATGGGCCGGTGGGCAAGCATCTGGTAGAGGCTTATGGCGACGATGTCGCGTGGGTGTTGGCCTACGCGGAAGAGAACCCCAACCTGGGGCAGCGTCTGGTGTCGGGACTGCCATATCTGATGGCGGAGGTGCTCTACGCCGTGCAGCACGAGATGGCACTGACGCTGTGTGACGTGCTCATCCGCCGCACCCACGTCATCTACGAGACGCGGGATGGTGGACTGAGGCAGGCCCGTGCTGTGGCCGACCTGATGGCCCCACGCCTGGGTTGGGACAAAGTAGAGGCCGAGCGCCAGGTGGCCGACTATGCCGCGCAGGTTGCTCTCACCCAACAGTGGCGGATGTTGCCCTGAAGCCAATTTCACAGTATAATCCATTCCGTCGCAGCCAGTGCCACTAACGCAGTCTGGCTGAACTCAACATTGCATTGTGGGGAGACATCGCGCATGGAAATCACCTGGTATGGACAGACTTGCTTCCGGCTGAACGAGCGGGGTCTGGCTACTATCGTAACCGACCCCTACCCGCCTGACGTCGGTCTCACTTTTCCCCGGCCTCGGGCCAATGTCGTCACCGCCAGCCACGACGATCATCAGTGTCGCTACACAAAGGGCGTACGGGGTCCTTTCAAACTCCTCGATGGCCCGGGCGAGTACGAAATCGGTGGCGTTTTTATCACCGGCATTGCTACCTTCGCCGATGGCAAGCGCGGGGCATTACGTGGCCTGAACACTGTCTTTACCTTTGACTTTGATGGCTTGACCGTGTGTCACCTGGGGAGAATGGGACACGTGCCCACTCAGTCCCAGGTGGAGGGTCTGGGAGCCGTGAATATCCTGCTGGTGCCCGTTGGAGGCGGTGGAAGCCTGACCCCATCTCGAGCCTCTGAGGTCATCAGCCTCTTCGAGCCGGGTCTGGTTATCCCAATGTACTACAAGGTGCGGGGAGTGAAGAGCAGCCTTGGTACACTGGGCCGCTTTTTGAAAGAGATGGGGCTGGAGAAGGTTAGTAGCCAGGAGATGCTCAAGGTCAGCCGGACCAGCCTGGCGGAAGAAACACAGGTTGTTGTCCTGAAACCAAAGCAACGAAATGGGGGGTAAGATGCGGAGATTCCATCTGTTTGTCGCTGCACTGTGCGTGCTGGTGCTGGTCGCCTGCCAGGGAGAGGCTACAGGCATGGATGACCTGCTGGAGTCAGGGCGTGCTCACCTGGAGGCAGGCGAGTACGCGGAAGCCATCGCCGACCTGGAAGCCGCGATCGAGGCAGACCCAGACAACAGCGAGGCCTATTTTTTGTTGGGGCAGGCTTACAACCAGACCGGTGACTTGATGAAGGCGGCCGATGAGTTCCGCACGGTGATCGCGCTCGACCCCGACAAGGCCGCCGCCGCACACCACAACCTGGGTGTGACCTACTTTCAGTTGCAAGAGCCTGGTGCTGCTGTCGCCGAGTTCCAGGCCGCCTTGGAGTTGGACCCTGATGACCCTGACTCGCATTACCAACTCGGTGCGGCCTACCTTGTCCTGGCGCTCTCGGGGGCAGACCTTACGACTCCACCAGACCCACAACTTTTGGAGCAGGCGATCGCAGAGTTTGAGACTGCGCTGGAGTTGAGGGAGAATATGCCCGAAGCGCTCATTGGCATGGGTAACGTCTACATCCAGCAGGGAGACTATGCGGCAGCCATTGATACGCTGCAACGTGCTACTGAGCAGATGCCGGATTCGCCAGAGGGTTACTATGCGTTGGGGGAGGCTTATGCCAGGAGCGGTGATACGACGGGAGCCTGCGAAGCGTATACTAGTTTCCTGACTCTGGACCCGCCGCCAAATTGGCGCGCCCAGGGAGAACAGGCGATGGCCAGCCTGGGGTGCCCGTGAACGGGTCCAGGTCCAGATAGGGTGTCAACTGATGTTTAAACTCTTGATGTCCTGGAATATCCGGCCTGGTTACAAACACGAGTACTTTGAGTTCCTCGTGCAAGAGTTCGGGCCAGAACTGGCCAAAATGGGAGTGCGGCCCACCGACGCCTGGTACACTGTCTACGGCAATCGTCCGCAGATTCTCATGGGCGGCGTGGCAGAGGAACTGGAAAGTCTGCAAGGTGTCCTCGTGTCAGATGAATGGCGCAGGTTAAAAGAGAAACTGCTCACCTATGTGACCGATTATAACCAAAAGGTCATCCGCGCCAGCGGAGGCTTTCAGTTGTAGTGAGTCCAGGCGGAAAGAAAGAAGCGGGCGTGGCCATAGGGGCCACGCCCGCTTATCTGTGCCCAGTCTGTTATTCTCTCTTTGTGTTGCTCTCGCCAGTGGTCTTGCTCTCGCCAGCGGTCTTGCTCTCATCAGTGGGTTTACTCTCCCCGGACGGTTTTGATGACTTTTTGGCGCTCGCTGGCCCCGAGGTAGAAGACTTGGCCCGGTTGTCGGTGACGTAGAAACCGGAACCTTTGAAGACGATGCCTACAGGCTGGATCAGGCGGTGCACCTCCCCTCCGCACTCTGGGCAGACTTTCACCGGCTCGTCGTTCATGTGCTGCCGGCGTTCGAATCGCACACCGCAAGTTTGACACTGGTACTCGTACAATGGCATACTTTACCGACCTCCCACCGGATTTTGCCAGTGATACATTATACCGCAGACGAGTTGCTTGTGCAAGCACAAACCTCGCCAGGGCAATCGCATTTTAATGTCGGGCAGACTGTGGGACACCGAAAAGCCCTTTTTGCTCCCGCTGGATTGCCAAACCCAGTGGCTAGGGCCTGGATCTAGCGATCCAGGACGAGTGAGCGGGATAAATGCGATTGCCCTAACAAACTCGCTTGGGTCGCTTGGCCAGTGCTCAGGTATGAGACTGATGGGCAACGATTCCACATTATACTACGAGGGGCGATACTGGTCGTCAAGTTGTGATGAGTGGTGACGATGTCGATTCGGTTTTTGCTTTTGCTTTCGCGACAAAGCGCCCTTTGTCAATGATGAACCGCTCGTGAGTGGCTTCCCCAATTGGCTCTACCTCGTCCCATGCCTTGATACCGAACACCAATCGGCGTCCCTCTACTTCCAGCAGTTCAGCGCGGGCGTGGATGTGCATCCCCACTGGCGTGGGGGCCAGGTGGCGAACGTTTATCTGTCCGCCTACGGAGGTCTGGCCCGGTGGGAGATGGCCTTCCAGTGCCTGCACCGCCGCGCTCTCCATCAGTCCCACCAGCGCGGGCGTGCCGAAAACAGGCACCAGCCCGCTGCCCCAATGGGCAGCCGTATCCGCCTCGGTCACGACTGTCTCTACTTTGCCTATCAATCCGGGTGCAAGTTTGTCCATCGGTCACCTTGCCAGGAGCGGGATAATGAACCTGAACAGACAGTACACGTCCAGTGCCGCCAATCCGGCGAAGAGGGCGGCTATCGCCCAGGGGCGTAATCGCTGTGGTAAGATTCTCGCCAGTGTACTCAATCCTAACGCGGCCGCCGTTCCGATGGGGATGAGAGCCGGGAAGAAATAACGCCCCTGATGCTGGACGAAGCTCAGGTTGAGCCAGGCGAAGGAGAAAAAGGTGAGAGTGGCGGAGAGAGCAAAGAGAAGAAGGGAAGGGATTGGAGGGTTGGCGGATTGAGAGGGATGGCGCTGTTGGAGGAGCCAGGCGATGAAACCAGCGCATAACAAGGCGGAGAACAGGGCCAATCCCTTGTAGATGCGGGCCGGGAGCACTACCCCCAGCCAGCCAAATTGCCCCCAAAAACTTTGGAAGGTAAAGCGCCAGGCCCGTTCCCAGTAGGCTGCCCAGCCGTCGAGCGCCAGATATTCAGAGGTACGCAGTTGTCCTTCGACGACCTGGTTGTGTCGCGCCAGCCCCAAGGGGTCGTTCCAGCCGTAGACCAGGCCGTTGCGGATGAACCAGGGCGCGGATATCAGCAACGCCGGAATGAGCATCCATGCCAGTTGTCCCGTGGCCCACCCCCACGTCTGGCGCTCACGCCGCCAGCGGATCAGTACTGCGACCACAGCCACTCCCACGACGATGTAGGCTGTCGTCTTGGTCAACAGCGCCACTGCCAGCAGTAGCCCGACTGGCCACGGGCGGTCGTGGCCCCCGCCTACGTAGACCACCAGTGCCCACAGCGTACCGCCCACCACCAACTCTGCCAGCGCGTCGTTGTTTACCCCGGCGGTCATAGCCACGTGCTGGGGGATGAAAGCGATAAAAGCGGTGGCGACCAGGGCCAACTCGGGCCGCGCAGGAAAGGTCGCCCGCACCGTCCCCCAGGCAACCAGCAGCAGCAGTGCGCCCAGTGCCACAGAGATCAACCGCAACGGCAGTACCGCGCTGCCAAAGAGACGGTAGACCGGAGTCGCCAGCAGGTAGTAGAGTGGTGGCTGGTGATCCTCGTATTCTATTGGTGCGATGGAGAGTTCCGGCGGAAAGCGCTCTGATTTGAGGCGCTCCAGGTATGCCTGGTCATAGTCGCCGGGCTCCAGTATCGGGAGGTCCCGGTCATCGGCCAGCGCGCGGATATAGTTATAGTGGGCGGGCTCGTCGGGTACCTGCCAGGTGGGGGTGAGAGCCGCATAGAGAACGCCAATCGTGATGTAGGTGGCAACGATAGCGACCAGGAGGACGCGCTGGGATGGTGCAACTGATTGTCGCCTGTGCACTTGGCCTACCTACCTTCCCCCGGCGTGGCGTATCATGATATTGCCGATAGCCTGGCTCACTTCCAGGTCAACGCGGTTCTCGGCGCTCCCATAACCGGGCGAGGTGCAGATGTCATCCTGGCATTGGTAGTTGTCCGGCAATTGGCTGGCGGCTAGCCCGGTGTCCACGCGGATGCGCGCATCCAGTCCAGTCGGGATGATGATGGTCGTCTGGCCGATAGCGCCCTCAATTTTGGCCTGAAAGTCACCCGCCGATGGCAGCGTGACTGTGGTCTGACCAATAGCCGTATCCACCGCCAGGTCGCTCAGCGTCAAGCCTGTCAGGTCAAGGTTGGATTTGCCCACGCCCAGGCCAATCTCTAGGTCCAGTGGCACTGTGACGTTGAGGCCCAGGTCCCACACCCGTTCGATCTCTGGCCCGCCGACTATGGGGCCCACCGTATCGCCACTGCTTTCCAGGACGAACGAGGCCACCCCGTCCTCAACCGCAAAGTCGCGTATCACTTTTCCTTTGTTATCCAGGTGGATCGTGCCCTCCACCAGATTAGTTGATCCCAGGAGAGCGTGGACGTGCAGCGTCCCAATGCCAGGTTCGAGGGTGATCTTGGCATGGGTTGCCCCGTCTATGTCCTGCACAATCTCTTCGGTGGTCAATGCCTGCCCGATTCCCAAGCCCTCCCCGAACAGCCACAGCGCGCCTGCCAGGACGGCCAACGTCAGCACCAGGGCTAGCAGGGAGCCCCAGACCGAGCGCCGGCCCAGGAGAAAGTCCAGGCCCGCGGCGATGAGCAAGACCGGCCACAGGCGGAAGATCACCTCCCAGACGTTCCAATCCAGGATGCCCATGTTGTTCAGCAGAAACACGATGCCCAAACCGATCAGGATCGTGGGACCAATCAGACTGCTCCTTCGTTTTCGCTCGTTCATATTATTCTCCTTTCACATCTCGCCAGGCGCATCAGCCTTTCACAGACTCTGCCGGGAGCCAAAGGTGCGCAAGAGCAGATACAGCCCGACCAGGATCAAGGCTGCTGGCCAGAGGTAGTTGAAAATCGCTGTGGCGGCGGCTGTGACCAGCAGTCCCATCCCCAGGAGCACACCGGCAGGGATGAGAGCCCACTTCATCCGCCCCTCTGGAGTTGGCAAGAGGGAGAGCAGGCCAAAGGTCAGCCCCAGGCCCAGAAAAAAGATCCCGCCTATCTCAGCGCCCTCGAAGGTGGAAGAGAGGCCAGCGACCAGGGCCAGTGTGAGGAGCACGCCGCCAGGGATGACGGCCCACCAATGTTCGCGCTTGGTAAAGTAGACTACCCAAAAGGCCAGCCCGATCCCGCCCAGGAAGAGCGCTCCACCCCAGTTTCCCCCCACCTCTGGGGCGAATTGCTCCAGGGCGATTAGCGCCGCCAGGCTGAGCAGGACGAACCCCGGGATGACCGCCCACCAGTTGGCGCGATTGGTCAGGAACACGTACATGAAGAGCAGGCCACCAGCGCCAAAGAGGAATGGCCAGAGGTAATCACCGACCACAAAGACACCAAAGTTCTGAAGCAGGAACAAGACCCCTGCGGCGATCAACAGGATGCCACCAACAATATGTAATTCAAACCGTCTCATTTTGAACCCTCCTTTACTCGAACTTGAAACGCCACACTGCCAGTCCAAAGAACAAGCCGGCGTAGGCCAGCAGGATGCCCGCTGGAAGCAGCACCGAACTCAACCCCAGGCCGCGTAACACGATGTTCTGAAAGCCGTCCATCGCCCAGGCGGCCGGCGTCAAGTGCCCGATGGTCGCAAAGGTTTGGCCCGTGATGTCCAGCGGGAACCAGGCGCCGCCCATAGCCGAAAAGGCGAACATGGCGATGAGGGACCACATAATGACCTGCTCATCGCCTTTCGAGATCGCACCGATGAGCAACCCCAGGCTGGCGACCCAGAGCGCCAGTGTCACCATCATCAGGAGAATGGCTACAGGTTCACGCATATAGTCCACACCAAAGGCCAGTTGGCCGACGGCGATGAGCAAAACTTGCTGGAGCAAGACGACGAGGAACATTGCCAGCACGTGACCGGCGATTACCTCCACCCGGGTGATGGGGGTCGTCAGCAGCCGCTGCATCGTCCTGGACTGGCGCTCCAACACCAGCACCATCGCCGACGTGTTCAGCCCGAAAATGACAAACTGGACGAGCATCCCCGGCGACGACTGGGCATAGGGGTTTGGTGTTACCTCCGCCCCATCCTCGGCCAGCGCCGCCTGCTCGACTGCAACGGTGAGCGGCGGCTGGCTCCAGGCCTCGTTTGCCAGCGCCAGCGCCTCGTCCAGGTAAGCCCGGCGCGTCGTTTCGTCCTCGAATCCCTCCTGGGCCTCGAACGTCTCGATGCTGAGTCGGGCGGTCTCGGCTGCGCCCAGCAGGCGCGTCACGGCCGTTTGAACCACGTTACTGGCCGCCTGTCCGGCTGGTGTGTTTTGGTCAACGATGATTGCCAGGGGTGGGGCAGGTACGAGGTC
This sequence comes from Chloroflexota bacterium, assembly GCA_034189605.1. Classification (GTDB taxonomy): domain Bacteria; phylum Chloroflexota; class Anaerolineae; order B4-G1; family B4-G1; genus JAUWNP01. The sequence continues at coordinate 7,388 of JAXHUO010000080.1, read as the reverse complement.
TGCCCCTGAACCGCCCGCGAGTGCCTGCTCGCTAAAGCCGGCCGGTACGATTACCACCGCCGCCAGATCCTCGTCACGGACAAGGTCGCCCGCCCTGTTCACCTTATCTCCTTCCAGGATGACCAGGTGGATGGTATCCGATGTTTCCAACAGGCTCTGCAGGCTGGCGCTGAGAGCACTGCCCTGGTCGTGGTCTACGAATCCCACCTGCAAGCGTGGATCCTCCGCTGTGTCGGGGCCAAAGACAAAACCGAAAAAGACGGTAAAGAGGATCGGCATCATCACCAGAAAGAGGGCTGACTTCCAATCCCGAACTATTTGCAGCAGGTCTTTGAGTGCCAGGTTTATCACGCGCATGGATACCTCCTACGCGAACCGCTTGCGGAATAGGGCTGTGCCGACGGCAAAAAAAACGATGCCCATTCCCAACATAACAGCCACCGGCAGGAGTACGTCGCCTATGCCACCGCCCGCCAGTGCTGCCTCCCAGCCGCGTAATGCCCAACCATGGGGAGTGAACAGGGTAATGGTGTCGTAAGCGGTTGGCAGATTCTGTACGCCGGTCGTGAACAGTCCCCCCAGCATGCCGGTTATGGTCAACACTCCTCCAATCATTGGGCCGGTCTGTCGCGTGGTTTTGGCAAAGGACATCACCATTATGCCAAAGCCAGCCGCGGCCACGATCAGTCCCAGTGCAACCAGGATCACGGTCAGTGGCTCTCCCCAGTGAATGTCAAAGATGAGCGCCGAGGCGAACAACAGCACGCCTAACTGGACAACGATCGTGATGAATACAGCGGTGAACTTGCCGCCCAGGATAGTCGCTCGCGGGGTGGGGGTGGTAAAGAGCCGCGCCAGAGTCCCTTCTTCGTCCTCGCGGATGATGGACTCGGCCACATTGGCACCGGTGAAGAAGACAAAAAATATCATCATGCCGGTCATGATCCCTCCGATCATGCCTGCTCCCTGGTTGGTCGGTTCAGTCTCACTTGACGGAGGCTGGATATCGAGCGCTGGATGTGCTCTCTCGCCCCGATTTTGGCCCATCGCTTCGGCCCAGGCCGCGTATTGCAGGGCGACGTCCTGCATCAGGCCGGCGTCCGCCTCTATCCCCCGCTTGTCCAGTTGGCCGGCAACGACAGAAGCCGTGATCTTGGTGCCGGCAAAGCCGTCCACAAACTGGCTGACCAGATTCTTGACGATGTCTGGCCCTAGCGTCAGGGTGGGGTCTTGAACCAGTGTGACAGCGCTGCTTCCCCCTGGTGTGATCATGGCGGCAGTAAAATCGGAGGGGATGAAAATCGCCACCCCTGCTTCCTGGTTGTCCACCGCTGCGCGGGCGCTGACCTCGTTGGCCGTTTCTGTCACCCGCAGGATGCCCGCCAGGCTCTCGCCTTGCAAGAACTCGACCAGCACTTGCCCGGCCGAAAAACCGCTCTGTGGGTCGGGCTGGTCCAGGTTGACAATCTGTACCTGCGTCACCGGCAGGTCAAAGCCGCCATCGTCGCTCCCCAGGCTGCCAAAAGCAAAGCGCATGACGGCGGGAAACAGCAGCGGCACGGCGAACATCATCACCAGGGCGAACGCGCTGCGGAAGGAGCGGAGCATATCTTTCAGGGCAATGTCTAGAATCTTCATGGGTTGTTTTCTCCCCGGCGTATTGTGGGTTGCGTATTCTGTACAAACAGGGCACGCAACACGCAACACGTCTAGTCCCGCAGGGCGCGGCCTGTCAGGTGCAAAAAGACCGCCTCCAGGTTCGGCTCCTGTATCTCTACCGACGTGATGCGCGCACCCACCTGTGTGGCCGACTCGAACAGGCGCGGTAGGACGACGTTGCTATCGTCCACCAGGAGTGTGAGGTCGCCGTCCTCGGCCGAAACCTGGTGCACACCCTCGGTTACTTGCCATTGCTCGATCACGCGCGCCGACTCGGTGTTGATCGTCAGGTCAATCCGATCTAGTTCGCCGACGATTTCGACCAACTCGTCGTGCGTGCCGTACCCGATCACTTTGCCCTGGTCCATAATGGCGATGTGGTCGGAGAGTTCCTGGGCCTCCTCCATATAGTGGGTGGTGTAGAGGATGGTCGCGCCTTGCCGGTTCAGTTCCTTGACGTTATCGAGGATGTTGCGCCGGCTCTGGGGGTCAATGCCCACCGTCGGCTCGTCCATGATGATGACCTGTGGCCTGTTCAGCAAAGCGATGCCGATGTTCAGCCGGCGCTTCATCCCGCCGGAGAACTTGTCCACGCGCCCCTTTTGGCGTTTGGTCAGACCGGTGACCTCCAGCACCTCGTCCACCCGCTGGCGCAGCGCCCCGCCGCGCAGGCCGTACATCTTGCCCCAAAAGCTCAGGTTCTCGCGGGCAGAGAGATCAGGGTAAAGGGCGACCTCCTGCGGGACGACGCCGATGACTGCCTTGACCGCTTGCGGCTCGCGCAGGATTGAGTGGTTCATCACCAATGCGTCCCCTTTAGTTGGCTCCAGGAGGCAGGAGAGCATCGAGATGATCGTAGTCTTGCCCGCGCCATTTGGCCCCAGCAGGCTGAATATCTCGCCCGCGTGCACGTCAAAACTGACGCCCCGCACGGCGTAAACGTCCCCAAAGTCCTTGTGCAAATCCTGCAGTTGAATCGTTTTATCGTCGTTCATCGTCACCTCCACGTGGACCATTACACTTTGGGCGGCGCACCATGTACGTACGGCACGGCAAACACTGCCACCCTCCATTACGCAAGAAACTGTCTGCGGGTTCCGCCTCTCTTTCTATTTCGCCCCCCTTTTTTTCCATAACGCCACCACAAACAGTACTGCTCCGCAAATGAAGACGGGAATTATGAGGAGAAACAGGAAATACCCATAATCATCGGCTTCACCTGTGCCCTTTTCCGGTAACCCCGCCGTAGGCTCTACAGTTGGAGATGAAATCACAGGAGTGTTGAATTCTTGCGCTGTGCCTTCCTCCACTTCTTCCCCGGCTGCAATGGCTTGTGGTTGAACTACCAGTTGAATCGTATTCCCGCCAGATTCGTCAACGTGGATTCGTATTGCCTGCTGTTCGCAACCATCCGCAAAGACCGCGATCTCGTACTCTCCGGCCATCCCAGAGAGAACCACCTCGCCGCCCGCATCTGTTACCATCTCCCCGCTGGCAAATAGGGACTGCCAATAATCCCGAAGCGCTGTGAAGCCTGGCTTGGGGGAAAGGTCAGAATGCACCAGGCCGAGGTTGATTGTAGATGGCTGGTCGCACAAGTCTTCGCCGAAGCCGACGTCCGGCGCACTTGTCGGGCCATCCACAAAACTCGCGCCGGCCAGCGTGCCATAGTTGTACCCCAATACTCTACCATTCTCAACAAGTGTTCGCAATGTGTTCACGAGTTGATCTTGTTGCCACGACTCAGTGTACGTTTCTGGGGAATAGGGCCACTCGGCGGGTACTTGCTTTGGGGTGAGAGCAAGTTCCTGCCAATTGAAGTACACACAAGGGTTGTAACCTGATGGATAGAATGACTCCCAGATGTATATGTATTTGTCGTAAGCCGTCAGTGTTTCCACGGCTTCCTTGAGTTGCCGCCAGTCTCCCGGCGCAGCCATACTATAATGCGTCTCTACTGCAAAGCCGTCAAAGTCCACCCCACCATCTGTCAGCGTCTCCATGATGCACCATTTGGGCATAAAAGTAGCCTGCTCTATCTGGATTTCCGTTGCGTCAGGGAAGTACCAGTGCGTATCTCCAACCTGGATCAAGATCACCGCTTCTGGATCTATTTCCCGGATCAGGCCAGTCTGCCATTTCGCCCACGAGATCGTTTCCTCCACAGACAGACCATGGGCGCTGCCTTCCAATTCCCCAAGAACAGAATAGGCATTGACTCGACCTCTGTACCGCGTAAGGAACTGGCGCAAGTATTCACCGTACTGGCGCTGGAACGTGTCCAGGTCATCTGTGTTCACCCAGCCCGGGGCAGCCGATAGTTCTCCAAACGACGGCCCCAGGCTGACATAACGGTGCCGGAAATTGGGTAATTCTTCATCCACCGGCCGTGTTGTTCCGAAGGTGTCAAATGCGTGATCTAGACCTTGCCAGTGGAATACATCTTCCTCAGGCTGAACTCCCTCCCATTCGTAAAATGCCAGGATATGTCCTGTATTGAAACCAATCTCATCTATTCTCTCGGTCAATTCTGGGGGCGTGGACTCTCCACCCCAACGCCAGCCCGTACTGAACATAAAGTCCTGACTGGTTTGCCGATAAGAAATAGTGGCCCCCGGCACCGGGTTGTTATCTGCATCCACGACCTGGATGGTAATCTGCACCTGCCTGTTGGAAGAAGGAGCAAACGCCAGTGACGAGAATAGGATGACGGCAATCACCGGAATAGCAACACGACTGCGAATTCGTTTGTTCATATCCCCTCCACAATCCCAGTCTCCTCCTCCGTCAACCCATTGAACCACTGAACACACTGAGGCCACTGATCGTCTTCCTTCAGTGTTTTCATCCCATTCAGTGGCTCAGTGATTCAACGATCCCAATCTCCTCCTCTGTCAACCCATACAACTCATACACCAGTGCGTCAATCTGCCGGTCGGTGGTCTCAATCTGGCGCTGGTAGAGTTTCTTGTCGGCGGGGATGGTGGCGGCGGCCAGTTTGCGATGCAGCGCCAGGATACGCTCCACCAGCGTCACCATTTTGTCGTGGCGGACAGCGAGCGTATAACCGCCGCTGATGACTTGTGTGACCCAGGTAACCTTTAGATCACCGCTGCCTGGCACATAACTGGCTGGTGCGTAGGCTCTGGAATCGGCACTTCATCCCACGTACGGCCTTTGAGCAGACGTCCGGCGCGTTTCTTCCTGACACCACCCCATTGCTTGAAAAAGAAGGGAACGCGGGACGCCAGGCATTGATCCCGGATGTCAATCGCCCACTCCTCCGCGATGGGTCTAGCCCCGGGACCTGACTCGCCGCCTACGATGACCCAATCAATGTCGTGCAGGTCGAGATTCGGCAGCGGCCCAAGCAAAGGCTCTAGCGAGAGAAACTTGACCAAGGCTCTTGTTCGTCTGAGATGGTCAATACGGAACGTATAGTCCTGGTTCTCTACACTGACGACCATCCACACGTTTGGAGGCCAATTGATTTTCTGATCTAGTTCAAGCAATCTCTTGGAGCGTTTGGTAAGCACCTGGAATGTATGCCACGAAGCGCGGCGCATGACATCAAAGACCTGCTGAGTGAATTCTAGCGATACATCCCGGTGGAAAAGATCGCTCATAGAGTTGACAAAAATCATCTGCGGCTTTTTCATAAGCAGCGGAGCCTCAAGCACGTGCTCGTGCATGGTCAGTTTGAAACCGTTGGCGTATTTAGGTTGACCCATTGCCTGTAGTCGCAGTGCCATGCGTTCGGCATAGCAATGTGCACATCCTGGGCTGACCTTGGTGCAACCTGTAAGGGGATTCCAGGTAGACTCGGTCCACTCAATGCTCGAACGGGATGCCATAAGTTTAGTCTCCCAGCGGATATTTTATCTACATCTCACTCGTACAGATATGCTCCGTTTAAGAGTATAATAGCACAAATGTTCCATTTTGCAAATATCAAAGAAGGCGCATCTGCCCATGTGCGTCCCTGCCAGTCACCTTATGCCAAAAATCTTGACCAAGCGGATTCTTGCTGGCAAACAATAATCGGTAGAGAGGGGCTTTCCTTCTTGTGTTGCGGATAAGTGGTTCATCCCCGGCCTCATCGTCTCGGAAGACCTCTTTGTAGCCCAGGTCTTGTAGCCTTTCTTTGTAATGATCCATAAGCAGCCGGTGGATTCCGAAGCGCGTTCGTTTGTTCCGCCACTTCTCGTAGATATTGCGCCACTCTGTTCCTCCAAAGAAGAGGTCAACCACGGTCTGCTCCTTCGCCTGGGAAGCCTGTCCCATGTATCGATTTAACCCACCCTGGGGATAGTGAATGATCAAGTCCATCGTATAGGGCTGGGCAAGGATGGCCACAGTTTCCCATCGGAGTTCCAGTCCCTCTGGGTCGAGGAAAGCCAGATTGAGTGATGACCACCTGCCAGGAATGCGTTCGCGGTCTACAGCCAGAATACGTTCCACAATTTCCTGTACGATGAGGTTGCTGTCACCGACAAAGCATTGAACGTGGTCATGCAACGAAGAAACGCTGCATCGTTGTCGCAGAGCGGCAATATTGCCGGGATCCATATCAACAAAGAGGTAGTCGGTGAACGGATGTGGGGTCGTCAGGGAAAGAAGAGGAGAACCGAGATACACGGCCCCAGTTTCAGGCACGAGGCACTTTCCTGGCCCAGCGAACAGGTCTATGTAATGCCTCTTGCGCCATGGTTTATCACGCATTGAGGTTTCAAACATGTTGATCTAGTGTTCCAGGTAGTGCAACTTATCAGCCACCCAGGAGCCAGATGAGCGCATGGGTAGATCGTCATCTTGAGATTGCAAGTAGCGGTGCATAGTTCTCCTTCCTGACAATTGATCATCATTGGTGTCGCGATGCTTTCTGTTTGTAGGGGTTCTGAAACACGAAAGTAACGAAAGGGCGCGAAAACCGCGAAACTCCCTTTCGTGTCCTTCGCCTCCTTATACTGCTCGGCGTATCCCCGCACGTTGCGCACGTCCCAACCGAGGGCCTCAAAGAAGGGGGCAATGAACTCGACCTGCACGTGGGCCTCTTTGTATTCGGTGCGTTTGTAGGCGTCCAGGTTGCGGGCGAAACGTCCCACCAGGTGTTCGATCTCGCTCCTGGCCTCTGTGTAAGTGGCGGGGCTGGGCCTATCCCTCTTCTTCTCCATAACTGCTCCCTATCTGTGGGTTGCCCTTGATTATACTCAATTCCGCCACGTGTGCCAAGACGCGCCAAAGTGATCACCAATAGCTGCCAGTGTACGTGGCGGCTTCCCAGCCAGACCATAAGCATCTGTGATGACTTCAAACGTTCAGGAAGACGCGAGACGGCTTCAAAGCTGTGTGTATCTCGTCTTGCCAGATGCCCTCCTCAGCTATTGCCAAGGGATTGACCAGGACGAGAGTAGAAAGTCTGCCTTGGGGACGATTGTCCCGCTTCACCGCTCGCCACATTTGGTTGCGAATCGCAGTTCCCGCATAGGTAGAAAAGGTAACGCCACGCTGGGGATCGAAATGCAGAATGGCTTGCCACAAGGCAATACGCCCCTCTTGGAGCAGGTCTTCGTAGGGTACATCACCACGAACTCTCTGCCGCAGGATGAAGTGCACCAGTCCTTCGTGCTGGCGCACCAGCGCATCCTGACAGGCTCGGCAACCTGCTTGAGCGCAAACAAAGGCGGCTGGCCCACTCGGGGGAAATGGGTGTACAATAGACATAAGAC
>JAXHUO010000008.1:0-100337 GCA_034189605.1 Chloroflexota bacterium | reverse complement strand
TCGCAGTTACATCTCGACCGTCCGCAAACACGGCCTGAACGTGATTGGTGCCATTTATGATGCTTTGACTGGCTCCCCCTTCATTCCGTGCACCACTGGAGAGGCAGCCTGAGTAGTAACGAATCTGCACCGATTGACAGAAATTCGGCTCTTTCTGTGGACATAGTAAGTGGAAGACAAGGCAGGCTAACAACTCGCTGCATTTGTGGTGGGTGTTAAAGAGATACTCGAACAAGGAGTGATATATGGCAAGAGGCAACGAAGACGAGGAACTGCGCATTGGCGTGTACGTTTGCCACTGCAGATCTACCACGCGCCTCATCCCTTTCGGCTCTTGCCGAGAGTTTTACACTTTCTAAACTCGATATAGGGGGTAAGAAAATGAAATACAGAGTTCACCGATTCGATATCAAGATGACGAGGGACCAGAATAGATTAGAGCAATTCCTGAATAGCTTGGAGGGCGAAATCGTGGCAATAATCCCGAACGTTACTCCTTTTCCTGCCACCTATGTGGACTTTCTTCTCATCGTGGAGAAGGTAGGCTGAGTTGTAAGAATTCAAGTTCCTTGTTACTATGCATTCGGTCTGTCCAAGTCCAGACTAGTGATGTCAAGTGCCTTCTGGTGGAGGCTCTACGGGAAACCTGTCGGCGGCTCAACCCTGGCCGTTATGTGGAATTGCTGGTGGGGGTATCTGTGACAGAGGCGACTTGCCATCCATCGTGCCGTAGAGTTCCGGCAGGCGTTGAGCAATCGGCGAGGGATCTGGAGCGGTGAGCCTGGGTAAATGTGGCGGGGATTGGCGAGCGGCGGTCGAGGTGGAAACCCGCAATTCCTACATAACCACTCAATGAAGCCGCCCCCGAGTACCGAGCGAGTTTGTGTGAGTCGCTTGGCGTGGGCTCGTTGATTTTGGTTGAATGTCCTGGAGCGGGCGGCTTATCTCGGGGACGTTAGGCGGCGTTTGAGCCGGCAGTTCGGTGATGTGATGGGCAGAAACGGCAGCATCACACTTCTGAGTCTATGATGTTGAAATTTGGCAGGATTGTCCTTGATGGAGCAATCCTATCGGCCATTGCTTCACTCATCTTGATTGCCTTGTTGCGTTTCAACCCTCGCCTGTTCCTACAGGACTACCCAGAAGATATCCAAAGACAAGTCCCTCCGAAAACGGAAAAGGAAAAACGACAATCACTGGTCGTGGGGATTCCATTCCTGATTCTGCTTGTAACTGTTCCTTTCATCTCAACACTTGTTGCCATAAAGCGGCCTATTCTGGTATAATATGATTGTAGAACTAACTCAGCACGAAATTGAACGCATCAAACTGCACCAACCTAACAACAAGTCACTGGAGCCAACCAGGCTGCCGAGATTCATTTTGAGGGGTGCGTGGTGTTTGGTGCGTTTCGGGCCAAGAGGCACCCACTCGCCCAAACAACGTGATGTTAGGAGTGTAGTAGAATGGGAATCGGCCTTTGATGATCCCGTGGTCCGAGTTCAGGGAGCCACACAGGGCGATCCTGTATTGGCAGAGAGCGGTGAGGTTGACGATTGGGGAGCCACCGGTCACGACGATGGTGTTCACGCGGAGACTGTTCGGGAGGGCGAACCCACGTGTTCGCCCAGATTGTTAGTGGAGAACTTTTGAAAGAGGAGAGAATATGGCAGGAAACAACGAAAACGAGGAACTGCGCATTGGCGTGTACATTTGCCATTGCGGATCCAACATCGCCGGGGTCATTGATCCAACGGGCGTGGCCGAATACGCGGCGAGACTGCCCGGCGTGGTCCACGCGACCAATACGCTGTATGCCTGTGCCGATAGTGGCCAGTCCCTCATCAAAGAGGACATCGAAAATTACAACCTGAATCGGGTGGTGGTTTCGGCCTGTTCGCCAAAGATGCACGAGCCGACTTTCCGCGCCGTTGTAGCCGAGGCGGGACTCAACCCATTCCTGATGGAGATGGCCAATATCCGTGAGCAATGCACCTGGGCACATGGTCATGATCCTGAAGGGGCGTTGGCAAAGGCCAAAGCCCTGACAGCGGCGGCAGTCGCCAAGGCCAGTTTTCTCACGCCACTGGATATGATCAAGGTGCCCGTCACCAAGCGGGCGATGGTCATCGGCGCAGGCGTGGCTGGCATCAGCGCTGCGCTGGACCTGGGCGACCAGGGGGTCGAGACCATCCTGGTGGAAAAACAACCGACGATTGGCGGGGTGATGGCGCAACTGAACAAAACCTTCCCCACCATGGACTGTAGTATATGAATTCTGGCCCCCAAAATGGTTGACGCGGCGCGTCACCCCAAGGTGGATGTGAGAACATATACTGAAGTCGAGCGCGTGGATGGTTTCGTCGGTAACTTCAAAGTGCAGTTGCGCGAAAAGTCCAGGTATGTGCACGCGGACCGCTGCAACGGGTGCGGCGAATGTGCGCCAGTCTGTCCCATCGAACTCCCCAACTACTTTGAGATGAACCTGGCTCCCCGCAAGGCAATAGACGTGCCGATGAGCCAGTCGGTGCCCCTCGTCTACAGCATTGACCCTGATGCCTGCATCCACTGTTACAAGTGTGTTGAGGCGTGCGGCAAACTGGAGGCGATTGACTTTGGCATTGAGGATAACCTGGTCTGGGAGGACATTGGCTCAATCGTCGTCGCTACCGGCTACAGCCACTTTGACCCCAGCGTGATGCCCGAATACGGCTATGGGCGCTTCCCCAACGTGATCACGGCGATGGAGATAGAACGGCTCAATAACTCGGCTGGGCCAACCGCCGGGAACCTGGTTCGGCCCAGTGATGGCCTCCCTCCCAGGCGGATGGCCATCATCAACTGCGTCGGTTCACGCGACAAACGTTTCAATCCCTGGTGTTCAAACTTCTGCTGCATGTACGCCATCAAAAATGCCATTCTCTTGAAGCAAGCCCATCCCGACATGGAGATCACCGTCTATTACATGGACATCCGCGCTCCCTCCAAAGGGTACGAGGAGTTCTACGACCGGGCGCGCGGGATGGGTATACACTTTACCCAGGGCCGTCCCAGCCTGGTCGCCGAAGACCCTGAAACGGGCAACCTTTTCATCCACTCGGAGAACAAGGATTTGGGTCACGTCATTGAGCGTGAGTATGATATGGTGATGCTCAATCAGGCGGCGATCCCGCAGCCCGACGCCGACACGATGAGTTCACTGCTCAACATCAGCCAGAGTCCTGGCGGGTGGTTCATGGAGTATCACCCTAAACTACGCCCGATGGACAGCCCCACCGACGGGCTTTTCCTGGCCGGCGCGTGCCAGGGGGTCAAGGACATTCCCGCCAGCGTGGCACAAGGGTCTGCGGCGGCGTCACGGGCCGGGCGAGTGCTCCACTCGGACGAGTGGGAGATTGAGCCGGTCGTGGCCAGTGTGTGGGAAGATCGCTGCATCAGTGCCCAGGGTAAAAAGTGCGGCCTCTGTGCCAAGGCCTGCCCCTATGGCGCTATTGAGGTTGAACAGGGCCAGCCGGCTAAAGTGATCACCGCCAAGTGCCACGGCTGCGGCGGCTGCGTGGCAGAGTGTCCCCACAATGCCATCACTCAGTTGCACTTTACCGATGCGCAAATTCTGGCCCAGATCAGGGCTCTGTTGGCCGACAAGCCGGAGGAAAAGATCCTGGCTTTTCGCTGCAACTGGTGTTCCTACCCCGGCGCCGACCTGGCCGGAACCAGCCACTTTGAGTACTCGTCCAACGAGCGTGGGCTGCGTGTGATGTGTGCAGCCCGCGTGGACAACGACTTTATCTACGAGGCCTTCCGCCTGGGCGCGGGCGCGGTACTTTTTTCCGGCTGTCACTCACAGGACTGCCACTATATCACCGGGCAGCCAGTTGGGGCCAGACGTGCCGAGCGGCTGCTAAAAGCATTTGGCAAAATGGGCATGACACCGGGGCGGTTCCGCATTGAGTGGCTGAGCGCGGCTGAAGGCGACAAGTATGCCCAGGTGATCAACGAGATGCAAGAGGTGCTGGACTCGATCCCCAAGGAGCAATTGCTGGAGGAGATCGAACGGCTGCGACCGACGATGGAGAAACGCGCGCGCCGGATGCGCGAGGCGCCACGGGTCGAGGAAGCGTTGGCGTATGCGGACAAACTCAACGCGACCCTGACAGGGGAGGAGACGTAAGATGAATCAGCAGTCACCCGAAACCTTTGCCGACCATGTGCGCGCCATCCCTGGTGGTGAATACCTGGAGATGTGTTATTCCTGCGGAACGTGCGTCAGCAGGTGTATGATCCAGCAGAAAATGGAGCCAACGTATAACCCCCGTCGCCTGATCTACAAAGCAATGATGGGCATGGATCAGGAATCTTTCGAGGACAAGACCACCTGGCTCTGCTCGGCCTGTGACCTGTGCTACCCGGCTTGTCCCCAAAAGATTCACATTTCGGGCGTTCTCCTGGCCGTCAAGGAACTGGCCCTCCAAGCCGGATATACCGCTCCCCTCAAGACGGCGGTGGTGGACGAACTGACCTGCGTGGCCTGTGGCCTGTGCGTCGAGGTGTGTCCCTACGAGGCGATTACCCTGGTAGAGACCCGTATCATGGGCCAAACCCGCACCGTGGCCCGCGTTGACCCGAACCACTGCATGGCCTGTGGGCTGTGCGCAGCCAGTTGCCGCTCGGCCTCTATCGGGCTGCCGGACGAGTTCTCGAATGAAGCGTTGATAGAAAGTCTGTGGGAATGGATGCGCAGCCCAGTTGTGGAGGTGACGGAATGAACAACACATGGACACCCCGCATCGTCGTCTTTCAATGTCAATACAGCCTTTACTGTGAAGCCGACCAGATGTGGGTGGACACACAGTTGCCGCCACACATCAAGTTGATCAAGGTGCCCTGCACCGGCCGGATCAGCCCGCTCTTTGTGTTGAACGCCATACAGGGTGGGGCCGATGGAATCCTGATCAGCGGTTGCCAGCCGGAAGAATGCCACTTCAAAGAAGGCAACCTGGGCGCTCATCGCCAGTTGGAAGAGTTCCGGCGCTTTCTGACCCATCTGGGAATGGGAGAAGAACGGATGCGCTTTGCCTGGATTGATGTCAGCGAGCGCGGGCGCATCCAGCAGGAATTAGCCGACCTGGAGGAGACCATTCGGGCCGTAGGCCCGATCAAGCGGCTGGTCACACGAGCGATCACGACTGGAGAACAGCCATGAGCCAACTCACTCTTGCAATGCGCCAGGAAGCAGCCCGCATCCTGGAAGAAGACATCGTGGACGTAGTAATCGGGTTCGAGGCGGGCACTCTGCCCCTCAAAGCACAGCCGGCCTTTATCACCCAGAAGGAAGAATCCGAGAAACTGGTCTTTAACGGCTTTTGCCAAAACAACCTGGCAATCTACCTGACCCGTCGCCCCAGGGAAGAGCGCATCGGCATCATCTGCCGGGGCTGCGAGAGCCGCGCCGTCCGTGCCCTGGTCATCGAGCACCAGCACGACCGCGACAAGCTGTACTTGATCGGCGTTCCCTGTACGGGCATCATAGACTGGCGCAAAATCGAACGCCAGGTAGGCGAGAACACGCTCCAGGCAGTCGAAGAAGGCGATGAGGTGATCGTCACCGCCCGCGATGGGGAGCATCGTTTTCAGCGCACCGACGTGCTGCACGATTCCTGCAAACGGTGCCTGCACCCCAATCCGGTCGGCGCAGACATCGTGCTGGGCGATCCGCTGCCCGAAGGCGATCCCGAACAGGTATGGGCCCCGGTACTCAAGTTTGAGGCCCTGCCGCCCGAGGAGCGCTACGCCTATTTCGTTCAGGAGGCCGAGCGCTGCATTCGCTGTTACGCCTGCCGGGAAGCGTGCCCGATGTGTTATTGCACCGAGTGTTTTGTGGACTATACCACCCCGCGCTGGGCCGAAAGCATGATCACGCCCAGTGGCACGCAGGCATGGCACATTATCCGCGCTTTTCACCAGACGGGACGTTGCGTGAGTTGTGGCGCATGCGAGCGCGCCTGCCCGATGGACATCAAGATGACGTATCTGACGGACAAACTGAACTATGACGTGGTGCAGCAATACGGGTTCGAGGTCGGAGCCAGTGACGAGGCCCAACCGCCCTTTGCTGCCTTTACCCTGGACGATAAAAACCGGTTCGTCCGCTAGGAGGCAGGAAACAATGTACAAAGTTTTACCTAAAGCAGACCTGCCCAGGCTGATTGAAAAATGGATGACACAGGCTACGGTGTATGCCCCGGTGCGCCAGGGCGATTTTACCAAGTTCGAACCTCTCAACGATCCGGCGCAGGCAGATCTCTATTACGCGGCCAACACGCGCTACCCGCCCAAGGCTCTCTTTTTGCCCCAGTCGGAGGTCATGTTCCGCGCCAAAAACGGCGATCTCGAGTCCACCGAGGATGAGGTGTCCTCGCGGGTGATCCTGGGCATCCATTCTTGTGATACTCGCGCCCTCCAACTGCTTGATGGTGTCTTTCTGACAGGAGACTATCAGGATCCCTACTGGGCTAAGAAGCGCGAACAAACGACCCTCGTCGTCCTGGGCTGCGCCGATCCATGCGAGACTTGCTTTTGTACCTCGGTAGGATCAGGGCCATTCGATAAACGCGGCGCCGACGTGATGCTGATTGACATTGGCAACGAGTACGTGGCTGACGTGCGAAATGAGAAAGGGCAGGCTCTCTTTGACCATCTGCCGGACGCATCCCAGGAGCAGGTGGACATTTCACGTCAGGTGCAGGCGGCAGCGGCGGCCAAGATGAGAAAGCCTTTTGAGAGAGAGGGCATCAAGGACAATCTGTACAGCCTCTTTGCTAGCGGCTTCTGGCCCAAGGTCCAGCAGTCCTGCCTGGGATGTGGGGTATGCACTTTTCTCTGTCCCACGTGCCACTGCTTTGACATCGTTGATGAAGCACAATGCAGTGAGCGGGTGCGCAACTGGGATACTTGTATGTTCCGCATCTATTCTCAGGAGGCGTCGGGGCACAATCCCCGCCCTACGAACATGGAACGGACACGCCAGCGCATCATGCACAAGTATGCCTATTTCATGGAACTCTACGACGAAATCGGCTGCACCGGCTGTGGGCGTTGTGTGCGCTACTGCCCGGTGGACCTGGACATTCGTCAGATTATCCGCAGCGCGCAAGCGTGGGAAGAATCATAGGCAGGGGAGATCAAAATGCACAATCCGTATGAACCTATTCCGATGCGCATTGCGCGCACGGTTATCGAAACCGACGACCAAAGCCTGAAATCCTTCGATCTAACTTTCGAGAGTAAGGCGGACCAGGAGGAATTCTTCTCCAAATACCGGCCCGGCCAATTCTGCCAGCTCTCCATCTTTGGCAAGGGAGAAGCGCCTTTTGGTGTGGCTTCGGCCGCGTGGGAAGGCGACTTTGTGCGCTTTACCATCAACAAGATCGGCGTCTTTACGCGCGCCATCCACGAGATGAAACCAGGCGACACCATTGGTATGCGTGGCCCGCTGGGCAACTGGTATCCCATCGAGGACTGGAAAGGCTCAAACATTGTCATTATTGGCGGTGGGTATGCTTTCACCACCCTGTTTGCCCTGGCCCAACACCTGCTGGCTCCCGAAATCCGCTCCCGGTATGGCGACTTGACCGTGATCTATGGAGCGCGTGAACCAGGCCTCTTTCTCTATAAGAAAGTGATCGAAACCTGGTATGAACGGGAAGACATCAACTCTTATCAGGCGATTGACAACCCGCGGGAGGGGTGGGGCCATCTCGTCGGCTACGTGCCGACCGTCACCAAAGAAATCGCCCCTGCGGCGGAGAATACCGTGGCCTTTGTCTGCGGGCCGCCGGTGATGATCAAGTTCACGCTGCCGGTGCTCAGCGAACTCGGTTTTCCCCCCAAACGCATCTACACTTCGCTGGAAAAGCGGATGAAGTGCGGCATCGGCAAATGTGGGCGCTGTAACGTCGGCCCCAAGTACGTCTGTAAGGATGGACCAATCTTTACTTTTGCGCAGTTGCAAGAACTGCCGCTGGATCTTTAGGAGTAAGCTATGCCTGGACGAGGATTGACGCAAAAGACTCAAACTGACTGCGAGATCACACTCGAACGCGCCATGGTGACGCGCCACTATATAATGACCTGGGACCTCGACCGTTGCGTAGGGTGCCAGATCGGGCCGTTAGTCTGCCCCAAGGACGCCGTCATCCACGTGGAGGGCGAGATCGCGGACGGGCGACTGGTGCAAAAGTCATCCGTGGATATAGATGCGGAAAAGTGTGTGCTATGTGGGATGTGTGAAGTGATGTGTCCCAAGAACGCCATCACTATGACCATCAACGGTGAGCGCGAGAATCCCGTGCTGACTTATGAGGCCTTCCCAGACCTGATTCAGTCTACGACGTTCGACAAAAAGAGGTTTGACTGGAGCAGGAAGGAATTCGTGATAAACAACTGCCCGACGGAGGTCATCAGTTACGACGAGGAGCAGGACACGCTGGTGGTGGACGACGAGTATTGTATTCGTTGCCGCCAGTGCGAGATCGCCAGCGATGGCGCGTTCCAGGTGGTACAGCCCTGGCAGGGTAAGGTGGAACTGCACCGCGAGAAGTGCGTGGAGGGCTGCCTGGCCTGCGCCGACATCTGCCCCACCCGCGCGTTGCACGTTGATGATGAGGGCGAGTTGGTATTGGCTGATTACTACTGCATCAAGTGCGGCGCGTGTATGCAGGTCTGCCCGGTCAAGCCCGAGTACGAGGAGTACGAGTCTACGTTTGAGTCGCAGGGTGTGGCCAAGACCGTAGTCCGCGCGCGGATCACCAACGCTGGCGAACTGCCCGTATGGGTCGAGCGGTGGCGTATTCGCCACATGCCGGTGCAGAGCGCGGCGTGGGTTGAGGCACTGACCAAGATGGCCGACGACAAGGCGGGCGCGGTCGAGATAGACAGCAAGCGGGCGCTCAAGCGGCGCGACCTGTTGAAAGCGCTGGCGGGCGGCAAAGCATTGGTGGGGGTGGAGGAATAGCATAGACGCCGCGTCAGCGGCGTACTGCGGAAGCGGGATGTACAGAGTTATTAAAGCCCTTCAAAAGAGCCCCGCTTTGTAAACCTTGGAGGTTTTGCCGAGCGTTTTTCCCAGCGAAAGGATTAGTTGGATGACAGAAAAAAGAACACTGGTGGCCCGGCAGGGTCTCTACTTTGAGGAATTCAAAGTGGGGCAGTCCGTCACCAGCGTCGGGCGGACAGTGACAGAGGCAGACGTAGTGGCCTTCGCCGCCCTCACCGGCGACTGGACTACCATCCACACCGACGCCGTATACGCTGCTCAGCATCCTTTTGGGCAGCGGGTGGCCCATGGGCTGTTGGGGTTGTCCATCGCCAGTGCTTTGGCGGCGCGGTTGGGTTTTATGGAAGAAACGGTCCTGGCTTTCCGCGAGATTGGCGAGTGGAAGTTCAGTCTGCCGATTTACCTGGGCGATACCATCCGCGTGCGGGCCACTGTGAGCGAGACCAAGCCGATGCGCCGCCTGAGCGGGGGCCTGGTCACTTTCAAGGTGGAGATTCTGAACCAAGATGACAAGGTCGTCCAGCGGGGCACTTGGAGTCTGCTGATAAAGAGTCAACATGAGGAGAGGTAATCATCTGGCAAAGCCTCGTCCCAGACAAGTGATAGAACGCAATTTCACGCATATTCTCGCAGATAAAACTGTGGGTTTGTCAATCGCGCTCTCAACCTTAGTTTGAGATAGGAGTAAGGTATATGCCAATAGAACAAGTCGAATTCAACACGATAATAACTTTCTTGGGAATGTTATGTGCAACAGTACAGATGGTTACAGGCTACTATGCTGCCTATTACAAGAAGCGAACCGCGCTGCTCAAGACGAATAGCACGTTATCTGAGACTCATCGCGTGTTTGGAAGTTTCGCGACCGTTCTATACATTCTTGGTCTATTTGCAGGGATCAATGGACTCATTGGAGCAATAGTCCGGAATGAACCGCCGCTGGAGTTGGCCAGCCCTTCGTTCAACATCCATACGTGGGGATCATTTCCGGTGCTCGTCGTTGTGATATGGAAGACGTACCTGTCATACTTTAGGAAGAAGAGGATGTATGGAAAGAAGAAATGGTTGGGAATAGCGATGTTTCTGGCGTGGAGCTATACTTGGCTGACTGCTGCGGTATCATACTACTTGCGCACGCTGCCGAGCAATCCGCAACATCCTGCGCCGGTTTTTCTGCTGCCCTATGAATTGATGGGGGTTCAGTTGGCTTTGCCGTTTGTGCTAGGGGGGATGCTGGGCTGGATAATCTTGAGGCGGGTGATAAAGTTAGAGAAGCGTAATGCTGAGCGATCTGCTTGACGCATTACCCACCGTCTTGGGTCGGATTGGTGGCGATGTCGAGATACATGGTATAGCCGTTGATTCGCGCCGCGTGCGCCCCGGCGATCTCTTCGTTGCTATCCCTGGCGTCAACGTGGACGGTCATCACTTCATCGCCCAGGCGGTGATGGAGGGTGCGGTGGCTGTCGTAGGTGAGCAAACCCCGCAGGAGTTGCCCAGCCTGCCCTGGGGGGTCTTCACCTACGTGCGCGTGCCCGACACGCGGGAGGCCTGGGGTTGGCTATGCGCCGCCTGGCACGACTTTCCCTCCCGCAAGATGACCCTCATCGGCGTCACCGGCACCGACGGCAAGACCACCACTGTCAACCTCATCCACGCCATCCTGCGCGCTGCCGGGTTCAACGCCGGGATGGTCAGCACGGTGAACGCCCGCATTGGCGAGGAGGAGATTGACACTGGCCTTCACACTACCACCCCCGACCCGCCCGCCGTCCAGCAATACCTGGCCCGCATGGTCGAGACCGGGATCACCCACGCCGTGCTGGAGGTCACCTCCCATGGGCTGGCCCAGCACCGCGTGGCCGGCTGCGACTTTGACGTGGCCGCTGTGACCAACGTTACCCACGAGCACCTCGACTTCCACGGCACGCTTGCAGATTATCAGCAGGCCAAATCTCGTCTCTTTGAGGGCTTGGCGCGCTCGTTCCATAAATCAGCAGTCGGCAGTCAGCAGCCAGCACTTGGAACAGTGCCCAAGGTGGCGATTCTCAACCGGGACGACGATTCATTCCGCTACCTGAGCCCCATCCCTGCTGATCGGCAAATAGTCTACGGGGTGGCGGATGAGGCCGACGTGACCGCCCGCGACGTGCGCTTTGGGCCGGACCGGACTCGTTTTATCCTTCGACTGTGCTCAGGACAAGCCCCGCACACCTCAGCCGGTGAGATACCCATTGAGACGTCGCTGGTGGGGACATTCAACGTGAACAACGTTTTGGCGGCGGCTGCTGTCGGTGTGGCGTTAGGCTTGCCCCTGGAGACCATAGCCAAGGGGATAAAAGCGGCGCGGGAGGTGCCGGGGCGGATGGAACGGCTTGATGAGGGGCAGGACTTTATGGCCATCGTAGATTTTGCCCATACTCCCAACGCGCTTCAGCGGGCATTGGAGACAGCGCGCACGCTGACTGGCGAGGGTGGGCGCGTGATCGTCGTCTTTGGCTGTGCGGGCCTGCGCGACCGGGCCAAGCGCGGAATGATGGGACAAGTGGCGGGCCGGCTGGCTGACCTGGTAGTCATCACTGCCGAGGACCCCCGTACCGAGAGCCTGGAGGAGATAATGGCCCAGATCGCCACTGTTGCCATGGGGGAGGGCAAACGGGAGAGGATAGACCTGTGGCGCGTACCCGACAGAGGGGATGCGCTGCTCTTCGCCTGCCAGATGGCGCGGAAGGGAGATGTGGTGATTGCCTGTGGCAAGGGACATGAGCAGAGTATGTGCTTTGGCACGACCGAGTACCCCTGGGATGACCGAGAGGCGATGCGGCAGGCGTTGCGCGGCGAGACGTTGGGCACGCTTCCGACGGCAGGACGGGGGTCGGAGAATAGAGAACAGGGAATGGGCTGAATTATGGCCTACGCGGAAACTGCTAGGGGGACACTCTTTTGTACCGTGAGCCGGGAGTCGGCAGACAGCACCGCGCTGGTATTGGTGCATGGAGCCGGAGGAAATCACCTGCACTGGCCGGCTGAACTGCGTCGCCTGCCCGAGGCCACGGTTTACGCGCTCGACCTGCCGGGCCATGGGCGTTCGGGGGGACAGGGATGTGCCACCATCGAAGATTATGCACAGGCGATAGTCGAGTTCCTCAACACAGTAGGGGTTGAGCAACCAGTTATCGTCGGACACTCGATGGGCGGCGCTATTGCCCTGACTCTGGCACTTTATTTCCCTACCCGTGTGGCCGGGTTGGTACTGATGGCGACAGGGGCGCGGCTGCGCGTGGCCCCCGCTATCTTGGATGGAATGTATAGTAATTTTGAGGGAAGCGTAGAACTTGTCACTCGCTTCGCCTGGTCGCCAGAAGCCCCGTCGGCGTTGAGCGAACTGGGACGACGAGCACTCCTGGAGGCTGGTCCAGACGTGCTCTTGGGTGACTTTGCTGCCTGTAACCGTTTCGACATGATGGAGCGATTGGGGGAAGTCAAGACTCCCACGCTGGTCATTGTAGGTACGGCAGACCAACTCACCCCGCCAAAGTATGCCCGTTTTTTGGCTGAACAGATCCCCGAGGCACAACTGGTGCTGATTGAGGGGGCTGGACATATGGTGATGTTGGAGCGCCCGCAGGAGGCAGCACGGGCGGTACGAGAGTTTTTGCTGATCAAGACTTGATGTTGACGCCGGTCTCCAACCCGTTCGGTCTGGTAACCTGGAGGCCCATGCCCTAGCGGCTTTCTATCTCTGCCATTCTCGCAAACAGGTTGAGGAACTCGTCGTTACTCTTGGTGCCTTTTAGGACGCGCAGCAGTTCCTGCATTGCCTGGGCGACGCTATAGCCGGATGAATGGGAGTCTAGGAAGCGTTGCCGCATCAGCCATACTTTTGACAGTGTGTCTTCGTCGAGCAGCAGTTCTTCCCGCCGCGTGCTGGAGCGCTCAATGTCAAAGGCGGGAAAGATACGCCGTTCCTGCAGTTTGCGGCTCAGGTGGAGTTCCATGTTGCCGGTGCCTTTGAACTCTTCGTAGATCATATCGTCCATCCGGCTGCCGGTGTCAATCAGGCAGGTGGCGATGATAGTGAGGCTGCCACCCTCTTCAATGTTGCGAGCCGCGCCGAAAAAGTGCTTGGGCGGATAGAGCGCCGCCGGGTCAAGACCGCCGGAGAGGGTACGGCCACTGGGTTGCACGACCAGGTTGTAGGCACGCGAGAGGCGCGTGATGCTATCAAGGAGAATGACGACGTCCCTCCCAGCCTCCACCAGCCGCTTGGCCCGCGCCAGCGCCATCTCCGCCACCTTGGCATGGCTTCGCACCGGTTCGTCAAAGGTCGAACTGATGACCTCGGCATCCACCGAGCGGTCCATGTCGGTAACTTCCTCGGGGCGCTCGCCGATGAGTGCGACCATCAGGTGTGCCTCGGGGTGGCTGGCTGTGATACCGTTGGCGATGTGCTTGAGCACGGTGGTCTTGCCTGCCTTGGGCGGGGATACGATGAGCCCACGTTGTCCCTTCCCAATTGGTGTAATCATGCTCAACAGCCGTGTCGTCAGGTTGCCCGGAGAGGTTTCCAGGATGAAACGTTCGTCAGGGAAGATGGGTGTCAGTGACACAAAGTTCGGCCGTTGCTTGGCCGCCTCTGGGTCCATCCCGTTCACAGCCTCCACGCGCAGAAGGCTGAAATACTTTTCATTCTCCTTTGGCGGTCGCACCTGCCCGACCACCATATCGCCAGTGCGCAGCCCGAAGCGGCGGATCTGGGACTGAGAGACGTATACGTCCTTTGGCCCAGGCTTGTAGTGATCACGGCGCAGGTGGCCCTTACTTTCATCCGCAATGTCCAGCACACCGCCGCCGAATTGTAGTCCATCTCGCTCCGCCTTAGTCTGCAGTAATCGCAGGATGAGGTCTTCCTTCTTGAGCCGGCTGTAGCGAGAAATCTCCCATTCCTTGGCCAACTCACGCAACTCGGCCAGTGTCTGGGTTTCCAAATTAGCAATATCTATTTCGCTCACGATGTTTTCTCCATTTATTGTCCGTTGTGGTGGTCGGAGACGAATTTCTCCGCCTGCTCAACCAACTCCCGATTGCCGATAAAGAGCGGAATACGCTGGTGCAAACTTTCTGGCTGCACATCGAGGATGTTGCAGTGTCCATCCGAAGCATAGCCACCTGCCTGCTCAATGATAAAGGCCAACGGGATGGCTTCGTAAACCAGGCGCAACTTACCTCCGGGATTCTTGGTGTCGGCAGGGTAGTAGTAGATCCCTCCCTCCAACAAATTGCGATGGAAGTCGGCCACCAGCGAGCCGATGTAGCGGCCCGAAAGCGGCTCGCGCGGGTTTTCTTGATCTGCTCCCTGCAACCAGCGAGTGAACTGTCTCACCTCTTTGCTCCAATACCGTTCGTGCCCCTGATTGACGCTATAGTACTTTGCCCTCTCCGGCACACAGATGTCGGGATGGGAAAGCAGGAACTCGCCCACGCCGGGATCAAGCGTAAAGCCATGCACTCCCTGACCAGTTGAGTAGACCATCATCGTGCTTGATCCGTAGATGATGTAGCCGGCAGCAATGAGATCGTGCCCTTTCTGCAAGCAATCCTCCACCGTGCCAGGGCCATGCTGGCTCTTGCGCTGGTAGACGCCAAAGATGGTGCCGATACTCACGTTGACATCCACGTTCGACGAACCGTCCAGTGGGTCGAAAACCAACACGTACTTGCCAACGTTATATCCTTCCGGGATGGGGATGATGCCCTTCTCCTCTTCCGAGGCCATCGCCGCCAGCCTGCCGGTGTAACTGTTCATCCGAACCATTGTCTCATTGGCAAAGACATCCAGTTTCATCTGCTGCTCGCCCTGGATGTTCATCTTGCCGGCTAACCCCAGAATCTCGACTAGGCCGGCACGGGTGGTCTCACGGGCGATGATCTTGGCCACCAGGGCGATGTCGTACAGCAGGCTGGAAAAGACACCGGTCGCCTGCGGATATCGCCGTTGCCGTTCAACGATGTGTCGTTCGATGGTGATAATCTGTTCGTCCATCTCAACCATTCACTGTGTGCGTCAATCCAGATACCATACCCAGCGGGTGCCGCGCAGCTCTCGGATAATGTCGGTAGTCGAAAGGATGCCCAGCGGCTCGTTATCCTTGCTCACCACCAGCAGGCGATGAACGTGGCTCTCCAGCAATTTCCTGGCCGCTTCCTCCACGGTAGCCCCCTCGGAGATGCTGATGACGTTGGCCGTCATCGTTTCGTGGGCTTGAATGACCGTCAGATCCTCTCCATAATGGGCGATGGCGTCAGTGTGAGACACCACACCCACCGGCGGTTCTCCCTCGTGCTCAGCGACCATGATGGCATGAATCTCCGTATCGGCCATCACTCGTACTACTTCCTGAAGGGGAGTATCCGGCTTGCAGAAGATGACGCCCTTGTGGTAAATATCGCGCACCAGCCGCTCTTTGTCCATCAACACTGCTCCTTTGTTCTTATCGCTATGCACCAGAGGCGAACCACAGCACGTAATAGTGGCCGATTACAGCCGCCCACAGAATACTGTCCACCCGGTCTAGGGCACCGCCGTGACCGGGGATGATATTGCCGGTATCCTTCACGCCTGCTTGTCGTTTGATCATTGAGATGGCCAGGTCGCCCAGCGGGGCGAAGGTGGCAATCAGCAACCCCAGGCTCAGGCCATGCACCCTGGAGACAGCGGTCCCCGGGCCTGCTCCGGTGTGCAAGAGTGAGGTCAGGAGTGCTGTTGTCAGTCCGCTGATGACCACGCCCGCCAAGTATCCTTCCCACGTCTTGCCGGGGCTCAGCGTGGGGGCCAATTTGTGCCGCCCCCACACCCGTCCGATGCAGTAAGCACCGCTATCGGCGAGTATGACGGCCGATATGACAATCAGCGTCCACCAGCGGCCGTCGGGTTGCATACCCCGTAGTCCGATCAGGCAGGCTCCACACAAGCCCAGATACAGGCCCCCCGTCACGGTTAGGGACCAGTCGGCCACCGGGGAACCCTGGCGGTGAAATAGTTGCCAGGCCAGGGAACTCAGCAAGATCAGTGTCATGCCAGGTTGCAGCAACCCCGACGCCGGGAACTGAGCGTCTAGTAGGAAAAGCCATACTAACCCAACCCCGAAGATGAGAGCAGGTCGAAAGCCATCGCGGGCTACCAGGTGGCAGAATTCAATCTCGGCTAGCGTCAGCAGCAGTGCCACCAGAGCCACGAATGGCAATCTGCCCAGGTAGATAAAGTAGACAACGATTGGGATCAGGATAGCGGCAGTGAGTAAGCGTGTACGTAGCACAGGTAAACAAATGATTCAGAGCGGTGCATGAGGCAAGCCTATCTAGGTAGGTACCAGGCCAAAACGGCGTTCGCGCTGACTAAAGTTCTGCAAAGCCTTATAGAGTTCGTCCTTGTCAAAATCGGGCCACAGAGTGGGGGTGACATAAAACTCGGCATAAGCTCCCTGCCAGATGAGAAAATTGCTAACTCGCATCTCCCCGCTGGTGCGAATGATCAGGTCAGGATCAGGCAATCCTGCAGTGTATGTATAGCGACTGATGAGCGCTTCATCTATCTGCTCCACAGGTATACCGTCGGCGGCAATGCGGCGCATTGCATACACCAGTTCAGTCCGCCCCCCGTAGTCGAAGGCGACGTTGAGAATCAACCGCTGGTTGTTCTTGGTCAGTTCGATGGCATCGCGAATCTTTTGCTGCAACCTGGGTGAAGCACGATCCAGCCGACCAATATGACGTAGTTGGACGCCTTCCTTGTCTAGTTCTGGCAACTCGCTGTCAATCACCTGTTCCATGATAGACAACAGGCCCTTAACTTCGCCCCTTGGGCGGTTCCAATTCTCGGTCGAGAAGGCATAGATGGTCATAACCTGGATGCCAAACTCGTCTGCTGCTCGCAACACGCGACGCAACGTTTCTGTCCCTGCACGATGCCCGGCCAGCCGTGGTAGACCTTTCGCCCGAGCCCAGCGGCCGTTGCCGTCCATAATGATACCAATGTGCCGAGGTAACTGTTCCGGAGGTGGATATTGACGGTGATCCCGTGGTTGAGGGGACATAGTCGTAAGTTATCTGTTACCACCCTTGCGAAGATTGCGAACAGCCATGGCGGTAGGAGGATTTCTGATTGGCCAAGGTGCTTCTGGTCTAAGTCTGCTGCCTAACATTCGCAAGAGTTCGAGAATGTGCTAGCCTTCCAGAATCTCTCGCTGCTTACGGGCGCTAATCTCGTCCATTTGCTTGGAGTAGCGGCTGGTGAGGTCCTGAAGGTCATCCTTGCCACAGTAAAAGTCATCCTCGGAAACGAGTTTCTCTTTCTCGAATTCGCGCAGGTCATCCAGTGCCTCGCGGCGAATGTTGCGCAGTGCTACTTTTCCTTCCTCAATACGATGGCGCACCAGTTTTGCCAGTTCTCGCCGCCGTTCCTCGGTCAGGCGTGGGATCGGAAGACGGATGATCCTGCCATCATTGTTAGGGGTAAGGCCCAGTTCGGATTTTAGAATGGCTCGCTCAATGTCGCCTAGTGATCCCGGGTCGTATGGCCGGATTGTGAGCAATTGTGGTTCTGGAACGGAGATAACAGCCAACTGGTTGAGGGGGGTAGACGTACCATAATATTCCACCATCACCCGGTCCACCAATGCCGGGGAGGCTCGTCCGGTGCGGATGGTGCGCAGATCGGCCTCCAGCGCATCAATAGATTTGCGCATCTGGGTTTCTGTCTCGTGGAGTAGGTCTTTGATCATCTTGGATCACGGCTATTGAGAAATCAACGTCCCCATGGCCTCCCCCAGCACGGCCCGTTCCAGGCCATGGGGCTGCCACAGGTTGAGTACGATGATAGGGAGATCGTTTTCCATGCACAGTGAGATCGCTGTGGCATCCATCACGCCCACTCGCATTTCGAGTGCCTGCATGTAGGTCAGGTGATCGAAACGCTCGGCGTTGGGGTTCTCGTGTGGGTCCTCGGCGTAGACGCCGTCCACCTTCGTGGCCTTGATCAGCAGGTCGGCGTCAATCTCCATCGCCCTGAGTGCTGCCGCTGTGTCAGTGGTAAAGTACGGATTGCCTGTACCACCACCGATGATGACGACGCGCCCTTTTTCCAGGTGGCGGATCGCTCGCCGGCGGATGTAGGGCTCGGCGATGGCTCGCATCTCGATCGCGGTCTGCACGCGGGTGACGATCCCCACACGCTCCAATGCATCGGCCTGAGCGAGGGCATTCATCACCGTCGCTAGCATACCCATGTGGTCTGCGGTGGCACGGTCCATCCCATGCGCTAGCCCATCTCGGCCACGCCAGATGTTCCCCGCTCCCAGGACGATGGCGACCTCCACCTCCAGGTTGCGTATGGCCAACACCTTGGCCGCGACATCCTCTGCCATATGCGGGCTGATGCCAGAGCCCCCCGAGTCGGCCAGTGCCTCACCGCCTAGTTTGAGCAATATCCGTTTGTATTTTGCCACGGCCATATGGTTCCGCCTCAACGGATCACTCCAGTTCCTCTCCCAACTCGTAGCGCACAAAGCGGCGCAGGACAATGTTTTCGCCAAATTTAGCGATTGCGTTGGTGATCAGATCCTGCACGGGTATGTCCTCATCTTTGACAAAGGGTTGCTCCATCAAACACACCTGCCGGTAGAACTTTTCCAGCCGTCCTTCGATGATGCGGTCTACGATGCGTTCAGGCTTGCCCTCTTCCAACGCCTGGGTGCGGTAGATAGCCCGTTCGCACTCAATTGCTTCCTCAAGTACGTCTTCGCGAGTGGAGTAGTGTGGGGCGGCAAAGGCGATGTGGAGCGCTAAGTCGTGAGCCAGAGCCTTAAATTCGTCGGTACGGGCGACAAAGTCGGTCTCGCAGTTCAGTTCCAACAGCACGGCAATCCGGCTACCGGGGTGAACATACGCTTCCACAACCCCGTCGGAGGCAGAGCGCCCTGTTCGCTTGGCGGCTGCAGCCAGCCCTTTTTCACGCAGATAAGTAGCAGCGCTCTCAAAGTCGCCAGCGGAAGATTCCAGGGCTTTCCGGCAGTCCAGTATGCCAGCACCAGTCGTCTGTCGTAATTCCTTAATCATTGCAGTGGTGACTTCCAAGTTTAATTCTCCTCGTTATCTCACACCTACGAGCATCGGCGCAAAGAAGCCTCAGGCTTCCAGTTTCTCCTTGGGATC
The DNA here is from genome assembly GCA_034189605.1 of Chloroflexota bacterium. GTDB lineage: Bacteria > Chloroflexota > Anaerolineae > B4-G1 > B4-G1 > JAUWNP01. Next base: position 81,073 of record JAXHUO010000008.1, on the reverse strand, counting down.
TTTAACCATCACGCTCTCTGCCACTGGCTCTTCAACCATCGCGCTCTCTGCCACTGGCTCTTCAACCATCGCGCTCTCTGCCACTGGCTCCTCAGTCTGCGGTGCCTCCACAATAGGCTCTGCGTGCGTTTCCTCTTCCTCCGCGAATGTCAATTCCTTCAAGCGAGCCAGGGTAGCGGCGCTAAGATACTTTTCATCCTTGACTTGGAATTCCTCAACTTCAGGTGTTTCTGCTTCGTAGGCTTTCTGTTGTGCAACTCCCTCCAGCACAGCGTCGGCCATTTTTGAGGTGATCAACTTGATGGCGCGGATAGCGTCGTCGTTGGCTGGTATTACGTGATCAATTGGATCAGGATCGCAGTTGGTGTCCACTATGGCGACGATGGGAATATCCAGTTTATTGGCTTCTTTCACCGCAGTGACCTCTCGTCGCACGTCCACTATGTAGAGCAAATCGGGGATATCGCGCATTTCTTTGATACCCCCCAGCCGGTTGTTGTGTTTCTCAATCTGGCGTTGTAGGCCCAGGGCCTCTTTCTTCGTCAGGCGCTCAAAGTCACCCCGGTCGCGGCGGGCCTCTAGATTAAGTAAGTAGTCAATGCGCTGCCGAATAGTGCGCCAGTTGGTCAACGTACCGCCCAGCCAGCGCAGATTGACGTATGGCATTCCACAACGTTGCGCCTCATAAGCGATAGTCTCCTGAGCCTGCCGCTTCGTGCCCACGAAAAGCATTACCCCCCCGGCGGCAACGGTGTCCCGGACCAGTTCGTAGGCTGTACTAAGCGCGATGATAGTTTGTTGCAAGTCTATGATGTGCACCTTGTTACGCTCGGTGAAGATGTAAGGTTTCATCTTCGGATTCCAGCGCCGGGTGCGATGACCAAAGTGTACTCCAGTTTCCAAGAGTGCCTTCATAGAAACGACAGCCATAGAGGAACCTCCTTTATTACTCTTGTTATTTTCCTCCGCCTCCATCATTCCGTTGAGGAACCAGGCTTGGCTGTCCGCCCGGCACACCCTCGTCGGTCAGGAGACGTGTGTATTGGGATTGCTGCTATGATTGTACCATAAAGTAGGATTTGAGCAAATCCGCAGGTCCGTCGCTATTTCTTTTCCGGTGGCTGGAAACGGTAGCCCACCCGGCGGACTGTGCGTAGATAGACCGGTGACTTGGCATTTTCCTCAATTGCTTTGCGCACCCAGTGGATGTGGACATCTAGGGTGCGGGTGTCCCCCATATAGTCGGTGTCCCACACTTGCTTCATCAAGAAGGCGCGGGTCAGTATCTCGCCTGGGTGACGCATAAAGACTTGAAGAAGCCTGGCCTGCTTGGGGGTAAGCCTGCTCTCACGCCTGCCGCAGGTGACGCGGCGTTGTTCGACGTTGAGGATCACGTCGCCGACCTGGAGTATCTCGCCATCGGGTGCAGGCAGCAGCCGGGTCACCCGGTTGATCAGTTTTTTGGCGGAAAAAGGGTATCGCAGATATACACTTGCGCCCATGCTGCGGTTTATCTTCTCCCCCTCCGGCAGTAACATCAGCACCGGGATTTCGAGAGCAGCATCCCGCAAAGCATCGCAGAAACGACGACTACTAAAACGCAGCGAGGGAGAGTCCAGCACAATCGCTGCTGGGCGCGTCCCCTGTACCTTGGCCCATGCCTCCCTTCGCGTGCGGGCCGTAACAACATTATATCCCTGGTCATTGATGATCGGGGCCAGATGCTCTGCCGTAGGTTTCCTACCCTCCACGAGGAGAATGGTGTAGATTGGCGTCACCTGCTGCATTCTTCCTTTTCTTGTCACCTGCGCTATACAACGGAACAGGCTAGATTATACTCCATCCCATCATTGATAGCAAGTCGGCAGAATGACAAAACCAGGGAGCGGGAGACTGGCTTGGCAGGTCGGTGCTTTCGGGTTGAAACATGCACAGGAGAATATGGCAGGCGCTTCTTGCTGTGGTTATGGTTGCCTGGGAGAGGGCTGGTCGGGCATGTTACCAGGCGGTTGCTCAGGTGGCGGCAGCAGCACGATCAGTTCGGCGATCAGCACCTGTCCATCGCCATTACGGCGGCCAAAGACGGCCGCATATTGGCCGCGCTCCAGGGCATCCAACGGGAGTGTTTCTCCCTCAGTCGTCTCGAACCGCGTATGCTCGTCCAGTTCGATGGGGCGTGGGCCATCGGGAGTTGCCAGCACCAGTGTATCCTCGAAGATGTCCCGAATGCGTCCCAATATATCTGGAGGGCGTCCGCCACCAGGGAGCGGCGGCTTGTCGGGTTGGGGGAACCCTCTATCAGTAGGTATCTGGGCACCTGCACCGTCCGGTGGTCGTTGCGGGCCGCCCGGCCCCTGCAACGTGAGCCCATCCTGTGTCCAGCCGTGTTCTCCCACATAGACCCCCAGGGCGAAGGCGGCGATGAGCAACATGCTCACGATGACAATCGCGCCCGTGGCAATCAGTATTTTGTATCCCGTCGTCATATCCTCACTCCATTGACAAGATGGCGATTTCGCCTAAATCCAGCACTGCATCCCACTTGGCCTCGCCATCCGGCAGATGGAAGGGGAAGCCGAGACCTACTGCCAGCGAGGCGCTGCCCGCCTCCGTGGTGCGCGGCACGACCACCCGGTAATCCTCGACCAACACGCCATCACGGGGCGGTTGGAATTCCTGAACGTAGCGGTGCAGATTGCCCATCCCCGGCTCGTGGATTTCGAGCGGGGCATCGTCCAGCAAGGTGCTCACTAACACCTGTTGGACCGCTCCGGTGGCTTGCCAGTATAGAGTCAGGTGCAAAGTGTCGCCGGCCCTGACCTCTGCGTTTTCCAGGTCGTACCCCATCAGCATCCACCCTGCGGATTCCTCCCCTACATCAATCTGAGGAGCGATGTCGGCAACGACGAGTTCGGGTGCTTGGTCGGTGACCTGGTACAGGACGAGCGGGTGGGTCCCCGGGCCAGAACCCGACCGCCCTGGGCTGCCAAAGAGTACCGGCACGTGCCAGGCATCAGGGCTGACCAGGTCGTGAGGCAGAGCCCAGGGACCACGCACCGCCTCTTGGCCATCGAGCCGGATGGTGGTGTAGACCTCGCGGCCGGCCAGTTTCTCAGGATAGGGGTTGGCGTGGGGTAAGTGGGGCATTGTTACGTCGGGCCGCATGTCGTAGACCAGCCGATAGTAGAACATATCGTAGCCAAATACACCGCTGCGGCCAAGAAGCGCCGCTCCTTCCGGGAGCAGATCGAAGACGTTCTCGTAAAAGTCATTGATTGCGGTGTCGTCAGAGTAATCGTTGGTTTCCCAATTGGCCCGCACTTCTACTCCGACTGGCAGTCCCAGCACCACCACAATCGCCGCCGTGAGTACCACGCGCCAGGTATTCCTGGTCTCCTCGTTTCCTCTTCCCACGAGTGCAAACAGTCGCTCAATTACCCAGTACACCCCGTACCCGATAAAGACCGCATACAGCAGATGCGCCGGGATGAAAAAAACGTCCAGGTCAAAGACTCTGTACTGGATAAAGAACCAGACGTGGATCAGATACATCCCTATGGCGAGGAAAAAACGCTTGGGCTTGCGGAACAGCAGTATCCACATTCCCAGCACCCCCAGTCCGATTCCCCACAGGCCGAACTGCTGGCGCAAGAGGTCCAGGTAGATGACGATGCGGTCGGGGATAGCGGTGAGAGGAAAAGCGAACTTGAACTGAGGAAAGGCGCCCAGCGTGTAGGTGTAGATACCGCGCAGGGTGGTGGGCGCGTTGGCGCGCATCATGCGATCGGTGAGAGTGTTGGCTTTGTAAGGCAGCCATAGGAACTGGAGTAGACCGATGAAGAAGCCGCTCCCCGCGCTCACCAGACTGAGTGGGCTGAGTGCGGTGTGCCAACTGACCAGCAGGATGAAGAGGGCAAAGGCCGGCCCAAAACCCAGATTCGACATATGTGTGCCCAGGCTGAGACCAAAACATATGCCAAAACCAAAGAGTAGCAGCAGCGATTTCCACGACGGTAGAAAGGCGCGCCACCAGGTTTCATCGGCTGACCGGCTGGCCCGATCCTGCTCCTCAATCCGTGCCCACCAGAGGAGGATGAGCACTGTCAGCGTGATCGTGAGGATGTTGGGCGCATAGACCTCGGCGATGCCAGTCTGGGACCAGAAGGTGAGGGAGAAGGCGAAGAGGAGTGCGGCAAAGGCGGAGGCCAGACGGGAGCAAGTCCGATGTCTGAGGCCTGCTGCCTTCGGAGTCAGGAGGCGCAGGATGGCGTAGAGTAGGACCACGCCCGCAGCGCCGAGCGTGGCACTCATCAGGTTCACGCGATGGGCCACGTCGCCGATGGGGATGAATGTGAACAGTTTGCCTATCCAGGTGTAGAGTGGGTAGCCGGTGGAATGAGCCAGACCGAGGACGTAGCACACGGTCGCCAATTCATTGCCGTCAGGGCTCTTGTAGGAAAGGCTGGGGGTCAGTGTACTGTTGTAGACCGCCAGGCATAAGGCGAAGATGAAACATGCGGTCAGAATGTCGGGCCAGTAGCGGCGAACCATTTCTCTCACCTCGATTCAGATGTGGTGGGATGTTCTCTGATGCTGGTATGATGATACTTTAGGTTGGTTATGTGGAGTTTAACACAGAGTAAAGAGTGTGTAAAACGGGGCACCCTGTCCTATACCATCAGCGATTGTATTTCCCCCCGTGCCATCGGCTTGACCGTCAGTACCTCGTATTTTGCTTCCTGCACCCTTCCTCCTGCACCCTGCCCGCCATTGTAGTGCACCTCGACGCGCACTGCGGGCTCCTGCCTGCCATCAGAATAGCCGGCGGTGATCCGTGCTGCCAGTTCGATCTCCTCCCGCACCGGCCTGCCCGGTATCAGTGTCGTCGGGCCGGGGTGATCCACCGTCGTCAGCAGTACCCCCTCAGCGCCGCGGGTTGCCAGGTGCTCGTTCTCCCGTTCGTGACGCCCGACGATTACCTTGCGGCCAGACGAGAGGCGCAGATGCCGTCCCACCGCCAAAAGTTGCACCACACTGGTCGTCAGCACCTCTGATCCCTCGTGGGCCAGGAAGTTGCGCAGTCGCCGGGAATAGGTCTGGTCAATCAGGTAGCAGCAGCCACCGGAGGGCTGCGGGTAATCGGTGATGCCGAACCGCTCCGCCAGGTGTATCTGTTCCTTGCGCCCCCTCCCGCTGATAGCGTACATTCTTTCCCGATCCACCCAGCCTTCCTGTTCTGGCACAGTCGGTTTGAGGAGTTTGGCCGAGAGCGGCCGGAGCAGGTAGCCCTGCAAGCCGCTTTCGCGCTCGACGGTTTTGAGCGTGGGCCGCATCTGGCTTTTGGGCCGTTGCCCGACCACCTCGCCGGTGAAGACAAAGTGGTAATCGTGGGTTTCCATCCATGCCTTTGCCTGGCGCAGCAGGAAGATGCGGCAGTCAACGCAGGGATTCATTCCCGACCCATACCCGTAGCGAGGGTGGAGCACCAATGGAAGATACTCGTCGGAGATGTCAATCACTTCCAGACTCACGCCGAGCATCGCAACTGCTCGCTCAATGTCGGAAGGTTCGGCCAACCCGCGTCTGGTCATACGTTTCCGCTCAATGAATGAGAAGCCGGTGCGGAAGTGTAATGCGGTGACTTTGACCCCCTGCTCAACCATGATCTGGGCAGCCAAAGTGCTATCTAGCCCACCCGAAAGCAGGCCCACTGCTTTGATCGGTTTTTTATTGTCCATCGGTGGGAAGGATACCACATGGCAGGGAGGTCGTCAACCCGCGCTGTGGTTCGGTACAAACGTCAGGGGAAATCGGGGATGGATGACACTAACGCCTGTATGCTGGTTTCGCTATACTGGTGGCAATCGGCGAGGACAGAATCGGATTGATAGAAGATGGTACCGACGCGACTGCTTATCATTGACGACCACGACACCGTGCGAGAGGCGCTTGAGGCACGACTGCGCGCCGTAGCTGGAGTCGAGGTTGTCGGCTGCACCGACTGTTGGGAGACTGGCCTGCAGGATGCAGTGAGATTAAAGCCCGACATCGTGCTGTTGGAGACCAAGCGTACTGATGGGCATGGGTTGGATGCACTGCAATGCTTGGCCGAACAGTGCCCTTCTACCAGCGTTGTTGTGCTCACCTCTTACCCCGATGCTGAGGAGCAGGCGGAGGCCCGCCGTATGGGCGCTGTGCGCTACATTCTCAAGGATATTGACACACCTCAGTTATTGCGCGAGATCCGGGTCGCTCTGCGCCCACAGGCGATGATCTAGCCAGGAGCCCCTAGCGGATCGCTCCCCACCACGCTGGCCTGGACCGTCACTCTCGGGTACAATATGGCCGGGAGCAAAGGGATGATAACATACGCGGGGCTTTTCCTCCTTTCGGCGGCTACACTCACCTTTGAGATCAACCTCACACGCATCTTCTCCGTCGCCCAGTTCTACCATTTTGCCTTTATGATTGTTAGCCTGGCGCTGTTAGGTTTGGGAGCCAGTGGTACCTTCCTCGCTCTTTTCCCCAACCTGAAGGAGCGGGACTGTGCCCGCACGTTGAACTTGTTGAGTTGGGGCTTTGCACTCACGGTCGTTGGCTCATACACGCTTACTCTTTACGTCCCTTTCGATTCTTTTCGCGTCGCGCACGACTGGCAACAAGGGGCCGTGCTGGCGCTGCACTATGTTGCGCTGGCGATCCCTTTCTTTTGCAGCGGCACGGCCGTCGGCATGCTGCTGGCGGCACGGCCCGAAATAGCCAACCGCACCTACGCGGCCAATTTGACCGGCTCGGCCGCTGGTTGCCTTTTGGCCGTCGCCGCCCCGTTATTGGTGGGCGGCGAGGGCACAGTCCTTCTCGCCGCCGCCCTGTCAATCCTGGCCGCCATCATCTTCCAGTACTCGGCATCCGGCATCACATCTCGCTTTTCATATTTCACGCAAGCAGCCCTCGCCTTAATTCTCATTTTTGCTGCGTTGCATCTCCCTTCCTTCCTTGAGATTAGACTGTCTCCCTACAAGAGCCTCAGTTATGCCCTCCTCTACCCCGATGCAGAGTTGATCTCCCGACGCTGGAACGGCTTTTCGCGGGTGGACGTTGTGGGTTCTAGGAGCATCCGTAGCCTGCCCGGCCGCGGATTCGTATGTCCTGGTCTGCCGCCGTCTCAACTGGGTCTCACAGTGGACGGCGATGACCTGAGTCCCATCAGTCACGTCCCGCCTGGCTTTGCGACTTTTGAGGGGCGGGGTAACCTTCCCTTTACCGATTGCTTGCTGACCGCGCTCCCGTACCGCCTCCGGCCCAACGCTCGCACGCTGGTGCTGGAGCCCCGTGGTGGCTTTGACGTGCTGATCGCGCTGGCGGAGGGAGCGCAGGCGGTCACGGCGGTGGAGGCGAACCCACTCATCGTCGAGGCGGTGCGGGCACAGGGAGAGTGGGCCGGCAGTCTGTACGACGACCCCCGCGTGACGGTCGTGTTGGAGGAGGGGCGAGCATACGCGCGGCGAGTACAAGAGCAGTATGACGTGGTGGTGCTCTCGCTGACCACGCCGCAGCGTACCGTCACCTCCGGTGCATACAGCCTGGCCGAGGACTATCGTTACACCGTCCAGGCCTTTGCCGATTACCTGGCGCGGCTGGACGAGGGCGGTCTGGTAGTGGTGACACGCTGGCTGCAGGTGCCTCCTTCCGAAGCGATCCGCGCCTTTGCGTTGGTGGTGGAGGCGGTAGAGCGGAGCGGTGACAACCCGAAGGTCAGCCTCGCCGCGCTGCGTAGTTACCAACAGATGCTCATTCTGGCACGGCGTGGTGCGTTCACAGGGGAGGAACTGGAAGCCATCCGTGCTTTTGCTGCCCCGCGTGCTTTTGACCTCGTCTATCTACCTGGCGTGCGTCCTGACGAGGCAAACCGTTACAACGTGCTGCCGGAACCGGACTATTATCGTGCCTGCGTCGGGTTGCTGGAGACGGAGGACAGGGATGCCTGGTATAGGGCTTATCCCTTCAACGTCGAGCCTCCCGACGATGACCAGCCTTTCTTTGGCCACTTTTTCAAGTGGCGACAAGCGCCGGAAGTGCTGGCGATGGCCGGTCATACCTGGCAACCCTTTGGTGGCGCAGGTTATTTTGTGCTTTTAGCTCTGCTGGCGTTGGCTGTGGTCGCGGCCGGAACGCTGATCGTGTTGCCACTGGTGGTACGCGGGCGAGAAAAAGTGCGCGGGGAACCGGTGGGCGCGACGCTAGGATACTTTGCACTGTTAGGGCTGGGGTACCTGTGCGTGGAGATCCCTCTCATGCAGCGGTTCATTCTCTTCCTCGGGCATCCGGCCTATGCGATGGCGACGGTGATCTTTGCCCTGCTCCTGTGTTCTGGGCTGGGAAGTCTGCTCTCGCCCCGCGTGTCACTATGGCTGGTATTGACTCTGCTGCCGGTGCTCATCGTGGCCTACGCGCTGGGCTTGCCGGTCCTCTTTGAGACGACGTTAGCCACACCGCTTTGGTGCCGGTTGATCGTCACGGTGGTGGCGTTGGCCCCGCCAGGATTACTGATGGGTATGCCCTTCCCAAAGGGGTTGGTGCTGCTGGAGCGGAGATCTCCAGCCCTCGTCACCTGGGCCTGGGGGGTCAACGGGGCGGTATCGGTCGTAGCCTCTATTCTGGCTGCGTTGTTGTCACTCTCGTTTGGTTTCCTGGCAGTCCTGACGGTAGGGGCGGCCTGCTACACAGGGGCCTGGGTTACGGCGGTGGCCATCCGTGTTCCTCGCTCTCTTTCGTCCCCTCACCGGTGAACGGGACGAAGGCGACGCCTCCCATATTAAGGGCCTGCAGTTCTCCATCTGGTTGCTTCACAAACTTCCACAGCGTCTGGTAGCCGCCTGGCGGCCCGACCGGGATCACCATCCGTCCCCCCCGGGCTAGTTGATCCACCAGTGGCTGTGGCACGTGATCAGGGGCGGCAGTGACGATGATGGCGTCGAATGGGCTGTTTTCGGGCCAACCGTAGTAGCCATCTTTCTGTTTACAGTGGACGTTGATGCCCAGGCTCTCCAGTCGCTGGCGAGCGCTCTCGGCCAGTGCGGGGATGATCTCAATGGTGTAAACCTCGACGCCGGGGATCTCGGCAAGAATGGCGGCCTGGTAGCCAGAGCCTGTACCGATCTCCAGCACCCTATCCCCTTCCTTCAGTTCCAATAACTCGGTCATCAGGGCGACGATGTAGGGCTGGGAGATAGTCTGACCATAGCCGATGGGTAATGGAAAGTCGCCGTAGGCATAGTTTTGTTCTTCCTCGGGTACAAAGAGATGACGGGGGACACTGCGCATAGCGTGTAGCACATCTTTATCGGTGATACCGCGTTTTTCAATCGTCTCAATCACCATTCGCTCCCTTTGTTGTGCACAGGCTGCCTCGTCGTCCGGGGCCAACGGGGTAGGTGTAGGGACGACGGCGGGCGACGACGTCGTGCCCGGCGCGGATGTCACGACCGCCGCGCACGCGGTGAGTAGTACGAGCGCCAGACTCAGAACAGTTCTGGCCCCGTGCATTGCTGCCCCCCTTTCCAGTGCTCTCTCATTGTACAGTACTTTGCTTGAGGGGGTGAGCATTCTCAAATGTGGACGTTTTAGCATTTTCTGGCTTTGGGCACGACCGCGATGAACCTATATTGTCATCCTCAGTTGCACGGCTCCTGTCTCGATGTAAGCCTTGAGTCCTTTTAACGCCGCCTGATAGATCTTGTGTACGCGGCGGGTAAAGAATAGGAGACGGGCCAGTAGTGCCAGCGAGCCATATAACTCGTGGCGGCTGAGCACCTCGGTGCCTCCAATGGTGGCGTCGAAACGAAACCCGTGAATCACTTCCATTCCGGCTACCTTCCCCTCCCAGGCCACGTAGGGCGCAGCGCTGACTTCGATGACTGTGGCAACTCCTGTCACTCTGCCGAGGGGAAAGCCAACCCTCACGGTCTGGCGAAACTGTGCCCCTACAGTCCAGGGGGTACCAGCGATCCATTCTGCCTCAACCAGTGCTGGAAACCAGTGGAGCCACTTGCCAAAGTCAGCGAAACAGGTCCACAGCACCTCTGGCGAAGCGGCTACCTCAATACGATCTTCCACCACCGCGCGCGGCTTGCGTTTCTTGGCCATCGGATGCCCCCTCATGCATACCCTGACCACAGCATTGTACTCCAAACATCGCTAATTGCCAAATGGCCCATTGTCTGCTATACCCAGTAGCCTAGTTTGCCTCTTTGTGGTACAATACCGCCTATCTTTCTGATGTAAGGAGGCACGATGCGCAAACTCGCGTTGTCATTTACTGTTGTGTTACTGGGGCTGGTTGTCGGGTGTAGCCAGGGAACGGCGAGCCCAACGCCAACTCCACCACCATCACCTACGCCCGTGCCGGAGGTGCCTACGGCTGTGCCGCTAGTGAGCGCTACTCCCTCTGGCCCGGCTTCATGTGTGGCGGAATCATTCGACTTTCCGGTCGAGTCCCGCATTCCGCCGGTGACGGAGGATGATCACGTTCACGGGCCTGCTGACGCTCCGATCACGTTTATGGAATATGCCGATTTTCAGTGACCGGCCTGTGCAGCGTTGGCGACGCTGCGGGCGTATCTGGAAGATGCGCACGGTGAGAATATTCGTTTCGTTTATCGCCATCTGCCGCTGATCAGCATCCACGATAAGGCAGTCATCACCGCCGAGGCCGCCGAGGCCGCTGGTGCTCAGGGCAAATTCTGGGAGATGCACGATCTGCTGTATGAACGCCAGGGGGAATGGAACAGCCTCTCTGAAGCCGAACTGGAAACACAATTGGTCGAGTACGCTGAGGAACTGGATCTTGATACCGACCGCTTCGCGCAAGAGTTGAGTGACCACGTCTATCGGGAGAATATCATGGCCGACTATGAGGATTACAGTCAATATGGCCAGATGGCTACACCGACTTACGTGGTTAACAATGTCTTTTACCCAACCCAGGCATTCGGAGGGTTTGGCATGGTTGATGCTTTCATCAGCCTGCTCGACCTGAAAGACCGTATGTACACCGTGCCACCACCGCAGGTCATAGACCCGGGCCAGGATTATATAGCCACGCTCCAAACTGAGCACGGCGACATCGTCATTGAGTTGTACGCCGACCAGGTTCCTGTCAATGTCAACAGTTTCATCTTCCTGGCACAGGAGGGCTGGTACGATGGCGTGACTTTCCATCGCGTCATCCCCGGTTTCGTGGCCCAGGCCGGTGATCCCACCGGCAGTGGTGTGGGCTCCCCAGGTTACCGCTGCGATGACGAAATCGTGCCCACACTCACCTACGACGGAGCAGGAGTAGTGGGTATGGCCAGCGGTGGGCCAGGTACCAGCAGCATCGGCAGCCAGTTCTTTATCACCTACGATGCTCTGCCGCAACTCGATGGTAGTTACACTATCATCGGACGAGTCATTGAGGGCATGGATGTGGTCGAGAGCATCACGCCTCGTGACCCCAGCCAGGGTTTTGGTCTACCGCCCGGTGACGTCATTGAGACGATTCTGATCGAGGAACGAAAATGATAACAGATGCTTGACAATGTATACTATGTGTGGTACTCTCACATGTCGTATGGGTAGCAGGGCCTCAGCGTAAAGTTAAATGTCAAGGAGGTAGCAATGGCAGAGAGATCACGCACCGATCGCCTGGTTAGGCGACTGCAAGAATTGCAGATGAGCACGCTTGACGTCGAAGCGGCAGCCATCGTGAGTGTGGATGGGTTAACGATAGCCTCCTCCCTACCGGCAGGTGTTGAGGAGGATCGTGTCTCTGCGATGTCCGCCGCGATGCTCTCGTTGGGTGAGCGCATAGCCAGCGAGTTAGGGCGTGGTGTGTTGGATGAGGTGTACGTGAAGGGTGAGAATGGTTACGTCGTTCTCCGTGCTGTTGGCGAAGAGGCTGTCCTGACTGTGCTGGCCCGCCAGCAGACCAAATTGGGATTACTCTTCCTGGATATGCGCCGTGCATCTGAAGCCCTGATTGCCGTCCTGGAAGCCTAGCAGACGAGACGAGTAGACGAAACGTCGGAAGGAGAGCAAAGTGCCCCGGATTGAGCCAAGTGGTTACTACTATCCTAATCGTATCGGCCGTATCTACATCGAAGCGATGGAAGAAATTATGGGCAGGAACGGACTGAACGCCGTGCTGCGACTGGCCGGTCTTGCGCACCTGATTGACAACTATCCGCCCCCCGACCTGAAGAAAGAGTTCGAATTTGCGGATTACTCAGCTCTGAACGGCGCTTTAGAGGAGATGTATGGGCCGCGCGGGGGGCGTGGTTTGGAACTGCGAGCCGGACGGGCTGCCTTTGCCCGTGGGTTGCAGGGTTTTGGTGCTCTTGCCGGCGCAAGTGACCTTGCTTTCAAAGTGTTGCCGCTGAGTGCCAAACTCAAGGCTGGGATTCCGGCCATGGCAAAGATCTTTACCCAGTTCAGCGACCAGAAGAGCAGCGTCGAGAACCGTGGTGACTATTATGCTTATATTATGACCCCATGCCCGGTCTGCTGGGGCCGTAAGGCTGACCGACCGATCTGCTTCGCGGGAAAAGGGTTGCTAGAAGAGGGGTTGGGCTGGCTCAGCGGTGGGCGCAAGTTCCGGGTGGAGGAGATCGAATGTGTGGCTATGGGCCAGCCGACCTGCACGTATGCTATCTACAAGGAGCCGATAGATTAAGCATGTTGAACGAGGCTATCGTTTACACGTGTGAGGATGGGGGGTAAAAGCGTGGCAGAGGTTCCTCATATCCTTGTGGTGGAGGATCAGGTAAACACGGCTGAGATGCTGACAGCGTACTTTGAGGCGCAAGGCTACGATGTTACTGCGGTAGGTTGGGGAAAAGACGCTTTGGCTTTCGTAGATAGGAGCATTCCTGATCTTGTCATGTTGGACATCCACCTGCCGGACATTGATGGTTATGAAGTGTGTCGCTGCCTACGCACTCATCGGCGTGCCCAACACGTCCCGATCATCTTTCTCACCGAAAGGCGTGAGCGTGGGGATAAACTGATGGGATTGGAACTAGGCGCTGTAGACTATATCACCAAGCCGTTCGATGTCCAGGAACTGCGCTTGAGAGTGCGTAATGTGCTGTACCGCTCCGGCATGGGGCAACTCTCTCATCCTATCACCGGCTTGTCAGCCGCGCCATTGTCGAATGAGCGTCTGCGTGAATTGCTGACCTGCTCTGGCTGGGCAGTGCTCTCAGTTGGACTGCAGGGCCTGGATGAATTCGCCGAAACCTACGGCTTTGTAGCACGGGACGATGTGGTACGTGCCGTGGCTCTTATGCTGAACCGCGTTGTGAGTGAAAGCCATGACCCCGACGCTTTTGTGGGGCACCTGGACGACACCAACTTTTTCGCCACGGTCGCGCCGGACATAGTGGAACAGGTGCAGCAGGCTCTCACAGTACGACTGAACGAAGCGATGGCTTTTTTCTATCCCCGCGTGGATTGGGAGACCGAGAAGGCGGACTCCGAAGCGAATCTGCATGGCCTGAATATCACAATAGGCGTGCTCAGGTCACCGGTGCACTCTTTTTCCAGCCTGGAAGGCTTGAGACATGCCCTCGTCGAGGTTCAACGCGCAAATTAGGCACACAGCGTAGCCCCGGTGTGTCTAATAGTGGCCTTTGATTACAGGTAGGGACATCCGTGAAACCGACCGTCGTCATCCCCACCTACAATGAGGCCGATAACGTCAGGTCTATGGCCGAGGCGCTGTTTGGCCTGGGTATCCCCGCTCTAGGTCTCTTGATCGTGGATGATGAGTCACCCGATGGCACCGGTCACGTCGCCGACGAATTAGCCGCCGAGTATCCGGGTCGGTTATACGTGCTGCACCGCGCAGGTACTCGTGGTTTGGGCAGAGCCTATGTGGATGGATTCCTTTGGGCTTTGGAGCACGGTGCTGATCCCATCATCCAGATGGACTGTGACTTTTCCCATTCTCCCAGGTATATCCCGCAGTTTCTGGAGCACATCCGAGACTATGATGTGGTCGTTGGTTCCCGTTACATCCAGGGCGGCAAGACGGATGAGCGCTGGGGATGGGGCCGCTGGCTGCTTTCCTGGTGGGCCAACAGTGTCTATACCCGGCTGATCCTGGGATGCGAGGTCAAAGATGTTACTGCCGGGTTCAAGTGTTGGCGGGCGGAGACGCTGCGTGGCATTGACTTGGGCCGTATTCGCTCACAGGGTTACATCTTTCAGGTTGAGATGGCTTACGTGACCGAGCGATTGGGTTATCGCGTGCTGGAGACTCCCATCTACTTTGAGGACCGGCGTGTCGGCCAGTCCAAGATGACAATGCTGGTCAAGATTGAGGCGGCGCTACGGGCGTGGGAGGTGCGCTGGCATCACCGCCATCTGCGGCCAGGCGATCGGTTGGCCGTATGATCCGCCGAGTATTACCCGACCTGGGCATCCTCGTCCTGCTGCTCTTGTTGCCCCTCCTGCTGTTCGCGCCAGTAGCCCTGGGGCCCAAAACGCTCTTGCCAGCCGACAACCTCTTTTTGTTTGAGCCCTACCGGGCGGCAGCCACCGAACTGGGTGTGGCCTTTCCCCACAATCACCTGCTCGACGACCTGATTCTGGAGAACTATGCCTGGAAGCAATTCCTGGTCAAAGCGGTCAGTGATCAGGAACTTCCGCTCTGGGATCCCTACATCTTCACCGGGCACCCATTTCTAGCCAACGGGCAACACTCGGCGTTTTATCCTCTCAGCATCGTTTTTTACGTCCTCCCATTGTGGCGAGCCTACGGCGTGTTCGCCTGGCTGCAACTAGGGTTGGCGGGGATATTCGCGTACCTCTTTGCCCGCGTGTTGGGAATCCACCGGCTGGGCGGTCTGGTCGCCGGTATCACCTTCCAGTTCAGCGGCTTTTTGGTTGTCTCAGTCGTGCATCCGATGATCGTTGCCGGTGCGTCGTGGCTGCCGTTCATCCTGGCGATGGTCGAGTTGGTCGTGCAGCAGCGGCCGGCGTTGGGGCGGCGGCCGGCGACGTTGCCCTGGGCATTGCTGGGCGCTTTGGGCCTGGGCTGCCAGATGCTGGCGGGGCACGCTGAGAATACCTACTTTGTGCTGTTGGTCACAGGAGCGTATGCGCTGTGGCGTCTTGTTACTCAACCAACTAACAGACCAACCAACAAGCGACGGTTAGTTAGTTGGCTGGTTAGATGCCGTCGTCCAGTCTCCTGGATCGCCGTGATGCTGACCCTGGGCCTGGCGCTGGGCGCGGTACAGTTCGTGCCATTGGTCGAAGTGGTCGCCGGCAGTTTCCGTGGCGGTGGGGCGGCGGCGAGTCTCCAACAGGTATTGGGTTGGGCCTACCCCTGGCGGCGACTGATCACCTTTGGCATTCCTAACTTTTTCGGCAACCCGGCGCATCACGACTATTTTGACCTGTTCACCTGGCGCTGGACGCCCGCGTTGACGTTCCCCGATGGGCAGTACATTTACTGGGGCATCAAGAACTATGTCGAGGGTGGAGCATACCTGGGGCTATTGCCGCTGTTCCTGGCGGCCATCGCAGTGCTGACCAGCCAACAGACGAACAAACGAGCGAACAGATTGTTTGCCTGGTTCCGCCACCAGCACATCCCTTTCTTCACTTTGCTCTCTCTCTTTTCCCTCGGCTGTATCTTTGGCACGCCACTCTATGCTCTCGTGTACGTTTTGCCGGGTTTTGAGCAGTCTCACTCTCCCTTTCGCTGGGTTTTTCCGCTCACGCTCTCGGTTGCCATCCTATCTGGGTTTGGGGTAGAGGCGGTGCAGAGGAGCAGGGGAGTAAGGGAACAAAGGAACAAGGAGACGAGGGGACAAGGAGAGGAGGGGGGGAGGGGTGAGGGAGCAGGGCGCAATTCGCAATTCGCAATTCCCAATTCCCAATCTCCAACTTCCAATCTCCAGTCTCCAATCTCCAAAATCCTCCTGCTCAACACTCCCTTCTCATTGGTAGCCTTGTTCGCTGCGCTGGCTTTCTGGGGGGGGGGGGGCGCACTGGCGGGATTGGCCCTCAGCCGGGTCTTCTTCGCCCAGATTGAGCCTCTGGTGGAGCGGGTATTTCAGTCGTTGGCGCTGGCTCCTACTGCCTTCCTCGATCATCGTGCTTTCTACTCCTACGAGTTCAAGTGGGTGGCACTCTTTGGACTGTTACTCATGGGGACTGGCATTGTCCTGCGCGTGAGCCGTTGCCCCATCTACCTGCGCCGCCGGCCGGTGTGGGAGTTTCTGGCGGTGGGTTTGTTGGTGCTGGATTTCGTCACATTCGGTGCGGGCTTCAACCCGGCCGTGGACCCGGCGTTGCTCGACTATATCCCTCCGGTGGTCGAGTTCCTGCGGCAGGATACTTTTCTCTGGCGCTATGCCGTTTTCACCCCGCCCAGCACCACCAAGACGATGAACGCCAATGTAGGGATGTTCTACGGCCTCCATTACGTAGCCGGCTACGACTCGATCTTCCCCCGCCAATATGCTGACTATATGGCGCTCATCGAAGAGCAGGACGGACTCCAGTATAATCTCATTGCCTCCTTCAGTGAGTGGTCGAGTCTCGATAGCCCCCTCACCGATCTGCTCAACGTCAAGTACGTCATCACCGAGGTCGAGATACCCAGCCCCAAGTACCGTCTGGTCTACCAGGATGAAGCAGTGCGGGTGTACGAGAATCTGGCGGCGATGCCCCGGGCCTTTACTCTCCCGATTTCGGCGACAGTGGAGACCGAAAACTTTGCCGCTGCCGTGCAGACATACGACCCGCGCCAATACGTGATACTTGATGCTAGACACTCGATACCGCATGCTCAAACTCTACAACCGGCATCCAGCGTCCAGCAACCGGTATCCAGTTATACTATCAATGAGGTGTCTGTAGACGCGACCGTGACTGAGGCAAGTTGGCTCGTGTTGGCGGAATCTTTTTTCCCTGGCTGGAGGGCGTTCGTGAGACCACAGGGGACCGGCCAAGATGCCGAGCAGCAGATCGAGATCTATCGCGTGGACGGAAACTTCCGGGGCGTGCGGCTGGAACAGGGCGCGTGGACGGTGCGCTTCAAGTACAGCCCAGATAGTGTCAAGATCGGCGCTTTCATCACCTTCGTCGCCGGGATGATGGTCCTGTTCCTGATGGGCCTCTATCTATGGCGCTTTTTCTACCGCGAGGAGGACGACGCCAGCACCGTCCGGCGGGTGGCGAAGAACTCTATCGCTCCCATTGTCATCAATCTCTTCAATCGGGTCATTGACCTGGCCCTCGCCGCACTGACGGCCCGCATCCTGGGGCCAACGGGCATCGGTCGCTACGATACCGCGATTTACATCTACCTCTGGTTCGACACTATCGCCAACTTTGGCCTGGATATGTACCTGATACGCGAGATAGCCCGTGACCGTGACCGTGCCCGGCAGATCCTTGTCAATACGATGGTGTTGCGTTTGTTGCTCTTCGTGGCGGTGATACCGGCACTGGGGGGCTTTCTGGCCGGGCGGCAGGCGCTGGGCGAACCGCTGGCGTCTGAGACGGTGTGGGCGGTTGTGCTGCTCTACGTCGGGCTACTGCCGGGCAGCATAGCCAACGGTTTGGCGGCGCTCTTCCGTGCCTGCGAGAAACACGAGTACCCTGCTGCCATCCAGACCGTGACCACCATCATCAAGGTTATGCTCTGGGTGCCAGTGTTGGTAGGCGGGATAGGGATCGTTGGGCTGGCGGGGGCCTCTGTTCTGACCAATGTGGCGACGCTGACCATCCTGGCGCTGCTGGCGCGGCGGCTGGTCTGGGCCGATCTGCCGCGCGCGGAGGGGCGCATTGTGTGGTCCTTGCAGCGCACGATGCTGGCCGAGAGTTGGCCGCTGATGGCCTCGCTGCTGTTACAGACACTTTTCACCGGCGTCAACGGGGTGCTCCTACAGCACTTGCAGGGCGACAAAGTGGTGGGCTGGTACGGCGCTGCGCGCAAGTGGGTGGACGCTCTCAATATCATTCCTGCGTTTTTCACCTTCGCTGTCTTCCCGGTGATGTCGCGCCAGGCTTCTCAAGACCGGTCCGGGCTGCGCCGGTCGTACCGGTCGTCCGTCAAGTTACTGACGCTGGTTGCGCTGCCGGCGGCAGTGCTCGTCACAATGCTGGCAGCGGTGCTGGTGGGTCTGCTCGGCGGGGGAAAGTTCCTGCCCGACGGCGCGGTGGTTCTGCAACTCTTAATTTGGTCTATCCTCTTTGGCTGGATTAACAGCCTGACCAACTATGTACTCATCGCCCTCAACCGCCAGCGGTACGTACTCCTGGCCTCCGGCGCGCGGGTGGTCTTCACCATAGTGGCGAACTTGCTTTTTGTGCAGACGTTCAGTTACATCGCGTCCGCGTGGATCATCACTGGCGGGGAATTACTGCTGGCGCTGTTATTCTACGCCGACCTGCGCCGTTATCTAGGGCCTGTGGGGTGGGTGCAGACGTTGGGCCGGCCTGTGCTAGCCGGGCTGGCGATGGGGGCGACAACCTGGGCAGTGGCGGCTGTAAGCCGCCCGCTGGCGCTCCTGGCCGGTCCCGCCGTCTACCTGGCCTCGCTGGTTCTCCTGCGTGCCCTCACCCCGGAGGAGTGGGCAATGTTGGCGCCACTGCTGCCGGCTCCACTGCGTAGAATGGTGCCGGGCTAGCACACATCTTGCCTCCTTCCTCCCGTTCCTTGTCACCTTGCCCATTCTGCGGTACAATCTCCCTCAGGCACCACGAGAGGAGACGCCACTATGCCCAAGACAATCCGCATCCAGGACATGGCTCAGCACGTGGGGGAAGAGGTCACTCTGCAGGGCTGGCTCCACAACCGCACCGACAAGGGGAGGCTCCAGTTCCTCCAGGTGCGGGATGGCACCGGCTTTACCCAGTGCGTCGTTTTCAAGAAGGAGGTCAGCCCGGAAGTCTTCGCGGCGGCCCAGAGCCTGACCCAGGAATCATCCTTCGTCGTCACCGGTACTATTCGCCAGGACGACCGTGCCCCCGGTGTCCCCGGTGGCTGCGAACTGGGTGTCACTGACCTACAGGTGCTCCAGGTGGCCCAGGACTATCCCATTCAGCCGAAAGAGCACGGGGTCGAGTTCCTGATGGACAATCGCCATCTGTGGATTCGCTCGCAGCGGCAATGGGCCGTGCTGCGGGTGCGAGCCACCGTCATCCGCGCCATCCGCGATTGGCTCGACGACCACGGTTTTGCCAACATGGACACGCCCATCTTGACCCCGGCTGCCTGCGAGGGCACGAGCACCCTTTTTGAGACCGACTATTTCGGCGAGCCGGCCTATCTGGCTCAATCCGGCCAACTCTACAACGAGGCCGATATCTATGCCTTTGGCCGTGTCTACTGCTTCGGCCCCACCTTCCGTGCCGAAAAGTCCAAGACCCGCCGCCACTTGACCGAGTTCTGGATGGTGGAGCCGGAAGCCGCTTTCTGCGACCTCGATCAGTTGATGGAGATTGAAGAGCAGTTCATCTCCTACATTGTCCAGACCTGCCTGCGCGAGCGGGCGCAGGAACTGGCGTTGCTGGGACGGGACACCAGCCACCTGGAGAAGGTAGCGCCTCCCTTCCCCCGCGTCTCCTACGACGAGGCGCTGGAGATACTGGCACAGATCCGAGAACAGGCGGACGACGAGGAACTCAAAGACCTCCTGGCGATTGAGTGGGGGGATGACTTTGGTTCGCCTCACGAGACAGAACTGACAAAGCGCTTCGAAAGGCCAGTCTTTGTCTATGGCTACCCGACGCGAGCCAAAGCGTTTTATATGGAACCCTGGCCCGGACGCCCGGATGTCTCCAAGAGCGCGGACCTGCTGGCTCCGGAGGGGTATGGGGAGATCATTGGTGGCTCGGAGCGCATCTCTGATCCCGACCTGTTGCTTGAGCGGCTCAAGGATTGGAACCTGCCCCGCGAAGCGTTTGAGTGGTACATTGACCTGCGGCAATACGGCTCGGTTCCTCACTCCGGCTTTGGGTTGGGGATTGAGCGCACCGTGACCTGGATCTGTGGCCTGGAGCATTTGCGAGGAACGATTCCGTTCCCGCGTATGCTGAAGCGTGTTTATCCGTAGAAAAACCTTATTGTATAGGAGGAGTTAATGCGAACAGAAAGAGATCGAAGGCGAGTCCGAAAGCAGACCCGTAAGCGCAAATTGCGTTATTTGCGTGGGAGATTGGCGGAGACGACTAATCCTGCCGCGCGCCGGCAGTTGATCGCCAAGATTCGCCGCGTCAGCCCTACCGCACCTGTGCCGGAGGAGTAGCGGCTGGATAATCACCAGTTCTACGGCCTTTGCCAGGTAGGTAAGGATGTAGTATAATTCTATTGCACTTGAATACTCACTGATATACACGTTCAGGGGAGCCTGGGGAGCCAGGCTGAGAGGGTGCCCCGGTCGCAGGCCGCCGGTACCGACCCTTGGAACCTGATCTGGGTAATGCCAGCGGAGGGAGACTGTTTAGGTGTGCAATACAGCCGCCCCGCTGGCCGGGGCGGTTTTTTTGTATCCGTTGATGATCTATTGATGTCCTGAAATCCGTGTTCTAACTATGCGCGCCATCATCTTTGCCAATGGAGAGTTCGCCGATCCGCAGGGTGTGCGGGGTTTGCTGTGCCCCGATGACCTCATCATCGCCGCTGATGGGGGGACCAGTCATGCCCTGGCGGCTGGCGTGATACCTCATGTCATCATCGGTGACCTCGATTCGTTGCTCCCTGACGAGCGGTCTCGCGTGGAAATGGCTGGTTCGCAGGTCATCCGCTTTTCGCCCCGCAAGGATGAAACCGACCTGGAACTGGCGCTCCTTCATGCCGCGCGTGAGGGCGCGACCGAGATCATCATCCTGGCGGCGCTGGGGGGACGGTTGGATCAGACCATCGCCAACCTGCTGCTGTTGGCGTTGCCTGAGTTGAGCGGGCTCGACGTGCGTATTGTCGCGGGGCCTCAGACAGCCTTTCTCATCCGTGGCGGGCGTGGCGAACTCGTCGAAGGCCAGCCTGGCGATACCGTCTCCTTCATCCCGCTGGGGGGAGACGCGGTGGGAGTGACAGCCGAGGGGCTGGAGTGGCCGCTGCGCGCGGACACCCTGCGCTTTGGGCCGGCGCGGGGAGTGAGTAACGTGCTGACGGTCCAGAGCGCCCACGTGCGCGTGCAGCGGGGCTTGCTCCTGTGTGTGGTGACGCATGCAAGTGAGCAAGTGGGCAAGTAGGCAAGTGGGCAAGTGGAAGAGTTTGCAGGTGAGTTTTCTCGGAAAGGGTAGTAGCCCAACCGTGTTGGGCGCTGTTTGGCCCAAGACGGCCCAAACGATTTGCCTGTTACCAGTCTCATACCTGCCCGACTTGTCGGGGAATCTCAGGTGAGCAAGGAGGTGAGAGATGAAGTGTGTGATTGTGTTTGCGTTGGTGGGGGTGCTTGTGTTGGCGGCCTGTTGGCCTGGACCGGCTCTTCCAACGGAGGTTCCAAAGCCGGTAACAGCGTCCCAGCCCCGCACATTACGGGTGATGACCCACGATAGTTTTGATATCAGCGAGGAGACCATGGCTGCGTTCGAGGCGCAGTACAACGCCCGGGTCATGATCCTCCAGGCCGGGGATGCGGGTGTGGTCCTCAACCAGGCCATTCTCAGCCGCGATAATCCCCTGGCCGACGTCCTCTATGGCGTGGACAATACCCTCCTCAGCCGGGCGCTGGAGGCTGATATTCTCGACCCCTACGTTTCGCCGCTCCTGGCAGAGATTCCCGACTACCTGGAACTCGACTCCCAGCACAGGGCGTTGCCGGTGGACTATGGCGATGTGTGTCTTAACTACGACAAGGCCTGGTTTGCCGGGCAGGATCTGACGCCGCCTGCTAGATTGGAAGACCTGGCGATGCCCGAGTATCAGGGGTTGACAGTGGTGGAGAACCCCGCCACGTCGTCGCCGGGGCTGGCCTTCTTGCTGGCAACGGTGGGCCACTTTGGCGAGACGGGCGACTATACCTATCTGGACTATTGGGCCGACCTGCGGGACAATGATGTGTTGGTGGTCGAGGGTTGGAGGGAGGCCTACTATGACAATTTTACGTTCTACGGCGGAGGCGACCGGCCCATCGTCGTCAGTTACGCCAGCAGCCCACCGGTAGAAGTGTACTTTGCCGAGGGCCCCTTCGAGGAGGCGCCGACGGCGGCGGTCGTCGGCGCCGGCAGTTGCTTCCGGCAGATCGAGTTCGTCGGCATCCTTATCTCCAAGGACGCGCAGAATCGCGACCTGGCGGAGGCGTGGGTGGACTATATGCTCGGCCCCACTTTCCAGGAGGACATCCCGCTGCACATGTTCGTGTTCCCCGCCAACCAGAACGCGGTCTTGCCTGAGGCCTTTGCCAGGTTCGCCGCCATACCCGAACACCCGGCCGAGGTGGACTGTGCGGCCATAGAGGCCAACCGTGAAGCCTGGATTGAGGTCTGGACCGAGATAGTGCTGCGGTGAAGAGGACAAGGGAAGAAGGAGCAAGGAGTCTGAGGGGCAAAAAACAGATCGTAATTCGTAATTCGCAATTCGCCGTTCGCAATTTGCCATATGTTTCCTGGCTTTTTGCTTTCTTGCCTCTTGCCTTTCTGTTTATTTTCTACTTTTATCCCCTCGTCTCCATTCTGGCCCTTTCCTTCGCGCCAGATGGCCATTTCGATCCGGCGGCGCTGGGAAAACTGTTCGGCACGCCATATTATCTACAGACGCTCTGGTTCACCACCTGGCAGGCGGCACTCTCGACCTTGCTGACGGTGGGGTTGGCCCTGCCTGGGGCCTATGTCTTTGCGCGCTATGACTTTCCTGGCAAGTCGCTTGTACAGGCGCTGACGACCATCCCGTTTGTCCTGCCCACCATCGTTGTGGCGCTGGCCTTCACTGCGCTGTTGGGGCCTAACGGTCTGCTTAATCTGGCCCTGATCAGGCTCCTGGGGCTCGACCGACCGCCACTGAATCTCCAGCACACGCTTACTATTATCCTGCTGGCGCACGTGTTCTACAACTACACACTCGTGTTGCGTATCGTAGGCACCTACTGGGCCAACCTTGACCCCCGACTGGGGGAGGCCGCCCGTTTGCTGGGAGCCAACCGATGGCGGGCCTTCCGCGAGGTGATGTTGCCCTTGCTGGCTCCGGCCATCGGCGCAGCGGCTCTCCTGGTCTTTATATTCTGCTTCACCAGTTTTGGCGTCGTCCTCGTACTCGGCGGGCCGCGCTTTGCTACCCTGGAGGTAGAGATCTACCGTCAGACAGTTCACTATCTCAACCTGCCGCTGGCGGCGGTGCTCTCCATTGTCCAGATTCTCTTTACCTTCACGCTGATGGCAGTCTACACGCGGCTCCAGGTGCGTAGACGAGGAATGCTAGAGTTGCGG
Source organism: Chloroflexota bacterium (assembly GCA_034189605.1). GTDB lineage: Bacteria > Chloroflexota > Anaerolineae > B4-G1 > B4-G1 > JAUWNP01. The sequence goes on along the minus strand of JAXHUO010000008.1, from coordinate 57,646 downwards.
CCGCGCCAGGTCACGCAGCGGCGACCACACGGCTGGCGCGAGTGGTTGATTGTCGGAATCAACGTGGGGCTGATGCTGGCGCTGCTGGCCGCGCCGTTGATCGCGCTGGTCGAGCGTTCTCTGACGCTTTCTGCTACGGGAGGGATGTCTCTAACTTTCTACCGTCAATTGTTCCATGATCCTCGGGGCTCGGCTTTTTACGTGCCGCCGGTAACGGCGGTACGTTACTCGGTAGGGTTCGCGTTGGTGACGGTGGGGCTCTCAGTGGTGTTGGGGCTGATGGCAGCGGCGGTGCTGGACAATTGGGGTTCCGCCCCTTCCGCTCGCAGCCCTCGTACCCGGGGGCGGTGGTTGAGGCGCTTGCTAGACCCGATCTTTATGTTGCCGTTGGGAACCTCGGCGGTCACGCTGGGATTGGGTTACATTGTCGCGTTGGATGAGCCCCCGCTTAACCTGCGCACCTCGCCGCTGTTGGTCGTTATTGCCCACACGCTCGTCGCGCTGCCCTTTGTCGTGCGCAGTGTGCTGCCGGTCTTGCGCTCCATCCATCCGCATCTGCGCGAGGCGGCGGCGCTTCTTGGAGCCTCGCCCTGGTGTGTGTGGCGTGAGGTGGACCTGCCCATCGTGGCGCGGGCAGTGTTGGTGGGGGCTGTGTTTGCCTTTACCGTCTCTATGGGCGAGTTCGGGGCCACGAGCCTGATCGCCCGGCCGGAGCGCCCCACCATGCCCATCGTTATCTACCGTTTCCTGAGCCGCCCCGGCGTGGCCAACTATGGCCAGGCGTTGGCGATGTCTACCTTGCTGATGCTCGTCTGCACGCTGGGTTTCCTGGCAATCGAGCGGTTCCGGGTGGGGGAGGTGGGGGAGTTCTGAATTTTTTGGAGAGCCTGGATGACCTTGCTTGAACTCCACACTGTGTGCAAGTCCTACCCCGATGGCTGGACACTGGCCGACGCCAGTTTCTCCATCGAAGAAGGCGAGATACTCTGCCTCCTTGGCCCCTCCGGCTGTGGCAAGACGACGCTCCTGCGGCTCATCGCCGGCCTGGAGATGCTCGATAGCGGCCGGGTGCTGGTGAATGGGGAAGATGTGACCCAGATGCCCCCTCACCTGCGCGGAATTGGTTTGATGTTCCAGGAATATGCCCTCTTTCCGCACAAGGATGTCTTTGGCAACGTCGCCTTCGGGCTGCGGATGCAGGGGCTGAGCCGTGAGCCGGTGGCAGCGCGAGTGGCCGAGGTGCTAGAGTTAGTCGGGCTGGCGGGTTTCGAGCGCCGCGATGTGAATCAACTCTCGGGTGGCGAGCGACAGCGGATCGCGTTGGCCCGCAGTCTGGCTCCCCAACCACGTTTGTTGATGCTTGACGAGCCGCTGGGGGCGCTGGATCGGGCGCTGCGTGAGCGGCTGATGGATGAACTGCCCGGTATCCTCCGGCTGGCCGGCGTGACTGTTATCTACGTCACCCACGACCAGGAGGAGGTTTTTGCCATCGCTGGCCGGGTGGTGCTGATGCGGGCCGGGCAAGTGGTGCAGGTAGGAACGCCGGAGGAGGTATACCGGCAGCCGGCCTCAGCCTGGGCCGCGCGTTTCCTGGGACTGACCAATTTACTTGATGCCCGTATCGTGAGGTCCGGGCTGGCCGAGACAGCGCTGGGTGTCCTTCAGATTCGGGTTTCGGGTTTCGGGATTCGAGATTGGGAATCGACACAGTTGCTGATACGACCTGAGGCGGCACGGCTGGGCGGGGCGGGCCCCAACGTAATGTCTGGAGTCGTTACGGAACGCTCCTTCCGTGGCGGATACTACCGGCTGGGCGTGCGCCACGCCGGCGGGATTCAAGTGACCTTTAACTTTCCAGCCGGCGCCATCCTGCCTGCCCCTGGTGAAACCATTACCCTCTCACTGAACCCAAGGGCATTGGTGCTGCTCCCAGCAGTGGAAGAACCGGATTGATGTCTGCATTTTGGCTGTGCCTGTCTTCGTCGGTTGGCTCTCAGCGGGGCATCCCAATAACAGCCAGCAGCAACGCGACCGGGATCAGCGCCAGCGAGGCCACGAAAGGGTACGCCGGATCATCGGCGTACAGCCAGCCCGCCAGGTAGGGGGCGACGATCTGAGCGGCTGCGATGACCACCTCGGCGGCCCCCAGCAATAGCCCACGCTCGGTCTCACCCCCTAGCGTAGTCGCTCGAGCCTGGATCAGCGACCGGCAGCCCTGATAAGCGCCGCGCAGCAGATAGGCCAACGCCAACGCGGGAAAGACGCCGGTCAGAAGCAAGAGTAGAGCAGATCCCCATACCAGCATCTGCCCAACTAGCAGGCCCCTGGTGCGTTGACCATCGGCCAGACGCCCTAGCAGCAGGGTCAGCAGCATCGTCCCCAGCGCCTGGAACGAGCCCAGCGTCCCGATTTGGGCCACGCCCCAACCTCGCACATCGGCCAGAAAGTTGGGAGTCAATGGAAATCCTGAGTACATCGCCACGAACGCCAACCAGGTCAACGCCGCAAAGTGCAGAAAGCGCCGGTTCAGCAATGACCGCCAGCCCGGCCCCTGCTTAACACGCGGTGACACAGGCTGCGGTGAGACCCACATGACGACTAGCATTGAGATGGCAAAGAGAGCGGCAGCCGCAAAGTAGACCGTGCGCATCGTCGTCGCCCCGGCCAGCCAGCCGCCCACTGTGGGCGAGATCAACCCGCCAGCGGCGTAACCAGCGAAGACAGTGGTAAAGGTTCGTTCCATGTTATACCCGCCTACCACGTGAGCCAGATAGGCATTGATCACCGGCATGCAGTAAGCGGAGAGGGAGTAAAGCAGCAGGCCAGGGATGAGCCCCTGCCAGGTGCGAGCCAACCCGATCATGAGCACGGCCATCAGCCCCAGCGCCCATCCTCCCCACATCACCAACTTGCGTGGCAGACGGTCGGCCAGCGCGCCGGCTGGCAAAAAAGTCACCGCACTCACGACCGACATGGCCGAGAGCAGCCCGCCGATCTGAACGGGGGTGGCTCCCAGTTGTTCCATGTAGAGCGGCTGAACATATAGGAACAACCCCTCACCAAAACCCCACAGCAGGAGCGCCAATGTCACCAGGCGGGTATCACGGTTCATATTCGTTGCTCGATGCTGAGTACTTGTTATTGGATACCAAATGGTTGAGAAGCCATTTTACACCCGCTCGTGGGTTTGGGCAACGGCCCGATCTGTGCTGCAGTGATGCAGGGGACACTTTCAATCGAGAGAGAATGGCGGAGCAGGTCGCCGCGTGGCTCAAGCGTTGACGCTTTTACCAAATGGCAGTACAATATATCCGTTAAGCCGCCGACTTGTTGACTACTAACTGCTAATCTATGGCACGCGGTAAACGGATAACCCTTGCTCTGGCGTTTGTGGCCTGTGGGACGATGTTGGTCGCCTTGCTGATCACCGGGGCCCCATCATCTATCTTTGCGCTGCCTACACTGGCCCCTACCATCCTGCTCCCCACACCGTCTCCTGCCACGCCCACGCTTGTGCTCACACCGGACCTCCCTACCCTTACTCCGGTACCGACGCCTGACCCAACGGTCACATTCACACCCAGTCCCACCTCTACCCCCACCGAAACCCCTACTCCCACCGAGACTCCCACTCCCACGCTCACACCGACCCCCTTTTCACTCTCCGAGCCGGTGTTGATCGGGGTGACACCCACTCTCTCCGACACGACTGCCATCCCTACCCCTGTGCCGATAGCGGAGGTGGCCCCCGACACCATCAATATTGTCGTGCTGGGCAGTGATCGCCGCCCGGATTGGGATGACTGGCACACCGACGTCATCCAGATTGTCTCCATCCAGCCTGTGCTGCCGGCTGTGACCGTGCTCTCTATACCCCGTGATCTCTATGTCTACGTCCCCGACTTTTGGATGAGCCGCATCAATTTTGCCGATATGTACGGCGAACTGTACGGCTACGAGGGTGGGGGGCCGGCCTTGCTACAACAGACACTGCTCTACAACCTGGGTATCCCGGTGGATCACTATGTGCGCACAGACTTTGATGGCTTTGTTGGCATCGTGGATGCACTGGGTGGCTTGGATATCCCCGTGCACTGCCGGTTGCAGGACCACTGGCCCTATCCTGACGAGAACGGCGAGTATCCCATCAAAACTTTGGAGCCGGGGGTGCATCACGTGGACGGGGACACGGCGCTCTGGTATGCCCGCTCGCGTATGACTTCTAGCGTCTTTGCCCGCGAACGGCGCCAGCAACAGGTGCTGCAAGCGATCTGGCGCAGAGCCCGCAGCCTGGACCTCCTGCCGCGCATTCCTGAACTGTGGGAGCAGTCCCGCAGTATGATCGTCACTGACGTAGAGTTCGGTGATATGCTTCCGCTGGCCGAGGTAGCCTTCCGGCTCGACGAGCAGAACGTGCGCTTCCGTAACATCGGTTACCAACATGTCATTCCCTGGACGACGCCCAAGGGGGGTTCGGTGTTCCTGCCTAACTGGGAGGAGATTGAGCCGGTGGTGAGCGAGGCGCTGGGGCCGGTGCCGGAGGGCCGGCTGTGGCGCACACTTCAGACAGTGGAGGTGTGGAACGGGACACCCAACGCGGACTGGGACCAACTGGCCACTGACCGGCTCTTTCGCCAAGGCTTTGTCGCCGTCATTGGCCAGCCCGACCGGCGGGATTATCCCCAGACGCAATTGATTGACTTTACGTCCACGCCCAAGGGAGGCGCTGTATCCTACCTGCAGTGGATGTTCAACGTCCCGGCTGGGAACGTCATCTCCGCGCCCGATCCCAACATTCCGGTGCAATACCGTCTCATCATCGGCACCGACTACCAGACGTGCCGCAGTCCGTGAGAGAATCCCGACGCCTGCTAATATGAGAGGGTACCCAAGATGAAAGACGAAGACAAAACAAGAGAGCAACTCGTGCGTGAAGTGGCAGAATTGCGCCAGAAGGTGACAGAGTTGAGTGTACTGGAGGCCGACAAGTGGGTAGAGGAGGAAATAGATCACCTAAACCGCGTGCTGCGTGCCATCCGCAACGTTAACCAACTGATCGTCAGGGAAAGAGACCGTGACCATCTGCTCCAAGGCGTTTGCGACATTCTCATTGAGACTCGCGGCTACTATAACGCCTGGATCGCTCTGTTGGATGAAGCCGGAGGGCTTGTGGCGGCTGTCGAAGCCGGGGTGGGCGCAGAGTTTTTGCCCCTGGTCGAGCAGATGAAGCGCGGTGAGTTGCCCGAGTGCGGGCGGATGGCGCTGGCGCAACCTGGCATGCTGATCGTAGAGGACCCGTTTTCCGTCTGCGCTGACTGCTCGCTGTCGCCGCATTGCGCTGGCAGAGGGGGGGTGACCGTCCGTTTGGAATACCAAGGCCAGGTCTACGGCCTGATGTCTGTCTCCGTATCCAGAGAGTTCATCGCCAACAAGGAGGAGCAATCCTTGTTTGAAGAGGTCGCCGGAGACATTGCCTTTGCTTTGCACGGCATAGAACTAGAGAAAGGGCAAAAGCAGGCGGAGAAGGCTCTGGACTTTGAGCGACGGCAACTCTTGTCTATATTTGACAGCATTGATGAGGCTGTTTACGTTAGCGACCCGGACACCTACGAGGTATTATATGTCAATAGAGCAACTAGAAACTTGTTTGGCGATGTGATAGGGCAAAAGTGTCATTGGGCTTTCCAACATCTGGATTCTCCCTGCCCTTTTTGTACTAATGAACGTATCTTTGGCGAGAATGCAGGCCAGCCGTATATCTGGGAGTTCCAGAACACTATCAATCGCCGTTGGTATCGCTGCATAGATAGAGCGATACGCTGGCCGGACGGACGGATGGCCCGTTACGAGATGGCCATTGATATCACCGATCTCAAGCAGGCGGAGGAGGGTCTGAAAGAGTACTCGGAACGGCTGGAGGGGATGGTGGAGCAGCGCACCAGGGAACTCCAAGATGCCCATGAGCAATTGGTCCGCCGGGAGAAGCTGGCGGTGTTGGGCCAATTGGCCGGTGGCGTGGGCCACGAACTGCGCAACCCGCTGGGGGCGATCAAGAACGCCGCCTACTTTCTCAATATGGTCATAGAAGAACCTGAGCCTGAGGTGAAGGAGACGCTAGAGATTTTGACGCAGGAAGTGGGGACGTCCGAAAGGATCATCAGCAGCCTGCTCGACTTTGCCCGCACCAGACCTCCCACCAGAAGGAAGGTGGACGTTAACGCCGTTCTCCAGAAGGCGCTATCTCGCGCCCCTGTGCCGCAGAATGTTCAAGTGGTGGCCCAACTGGACGAGACCTTGCCTGCCATCCTGGCCGATCCCGATCAACTCGGTCAAATCTTTGGCAACGTCATCCTCAACGGCATCCAGGCCATGCCGGAGGGCGGGCGGTTAATAATTGAGACTTTGGAAATCTCCGGTAAACTTCCCCAGTCTGGTTGGGTGGCCGTCTCTTTTACTGACACAGGGGTGGGGATCCCCGAGGAGAACCTGGGGAAACTCTTTGAACCGCTTTTCACTACCAAGGCGAAAGGGATTGGGCTAGGGCTGCCGGTCGTCAAGACGTTGGTAGAGGGGCACGAGGGTACCATCGGGGTGGAGAGTGATGTGGGGCAGGGGAGTACCTTCACGATAAGCCTGCCGCTGGCCGGGCCAGGGGCTGGTGACCAGGGACAGGGGAAAGAGATGGCGCATAATGGATAAATCTCACATCCTGATCGTGGACGACAACAAAAGTCTGTGCAGGACGATATCTTTGATCCTGGGGCACAAGGGGTACGCTGTCGCCACTGCCAGGGACGGGCAGGAGGCCATCGAAAGAGTCAAGGAGAGATCATTTGACGTGATCTTCCTGGACATCAAGATGCTCCCCATGGATGGGGTGGAGACGTACAAGAAGATCAAGAAAATCAGGCCCGAATCCACGGTGATAATGATGACCGCCTACGCGGTCGAGAACCTGATTCAGGATGCACTGCAGGAGGGGGCTTACGGGATCATCTACAAGCCCCTGGACATCGAAAAGGTGCTCGCGCTCGTTGAGCAAGTAAGGAATGCCAGGCAGGGAGCGCTCGTCCTGGTGGTTGACGACGATCCGGGGACCTGTATCACTTTCAAGAACATACTGGTCAAGAAGGGATACGAGGTGGGCGTCGCTCATACCGGCGAGGAAGCCATTGTTATGGTCCAGGAGAGGGCATACGACGTCACTTTTATTGATATAAGGCTGCCGACCATCAATGGCTTGGAGACTTATCTGGCCATCAAGAATGTCAGCCCGGAAGCGGTGGTCATTATGATGACGGCCTACCGCCAGGAGGTGACTGGCCTGGTGGAGGAAGCCCTGCACAATACTGCCTACACTTGTCTCTACAAGCCCCTGGAGATGAAAGAGGTGCTCATGTTGATTCACGAAATCTGTGAGAGGAAATGGGATGCCGGAAACAGCAAGCGGCCAGCAGGATGATTGAGGGAAGGAAAAGATGGGCGAGAAAGAGCGCATCCTGATCGTTGATGATGACGAGAGCACTCGTAAAAGCCTGAGCCTCATATTTGAAAAGAAGGGGTATGAGACGGATGCGGTGGGGACAGGGCGCGAGGCCATAGAGAAGACGCAAGAGAGGTTTTTTAACCTGGCTCTCCTGGACATCCGGCTGCCCGACGTGGAAGGGGTAGGGCTATTAGTGTCTTTGAAGGGGTTGCACCCCGACATGGCGGTGATCATGGTAACTGGCTACGCCTCTCTGGAAACGGCGGTGGAGGCCCTGAACGCGGGGGCAGCGGCCTACACTACCAAACCCTTGAACGTGGATGAGGTGTTGGCTGCCGTGGAGGAGGTGCTTGGGAAACAGCGCCTGATCATGGAGAACCGGAGGCTGTACGAGGCAGCCCGGCGGGAACTGGTCGAGCGCAAGCGGGCGGAGGATGCGTCGAGGCGGAGGGCAACCCAGTTGGCCACGTTGGGTGAGGTCGGGCGGCAGATCAATTCTCTGCTCGAACCGGACCCGCTGCTGGATCGCATCGTGACCCTCATCCGCGAGGCTTTTGACTATCGTTACGTCATCATCCTCCTGGTTGACTCAGCCACCGGGGCGGACGAAGGAACGAAAAAGTTGATGTTCAGAGCGAGCGCCGGCTTAGAAATGGAGGCTGTGAAAGACCTATGCCTCGGAGTGGGGGAAAAGTCCATCTGCAGTTGGGTCGCGGCCAGCGGCGAACCGCTGCTGGTGGGTGATGTTTCTCAGGATCTGCGTTACTACCGTATGGAGGCGCTGGCAGATACTCGTTCGGAACTGGCCGTGCCTATTCAGGTCAAGGGGCAGGTCATCGGTGTGCTGGACGTGCAGAGTATCGAACGGGATGCCTTCGACGAGGAAGACCTCTTCACGCTGCACACGCTGGCCGACCAGGTGGCAGTGGCCCTGGAGAACGCACGGTTGTTCGAGGCCGAGCGGCAGCAGCGAGACCTGGCTGAAGCGCTGGAGGAGGCCGCCGCTGCCATCAGCAGCACCCTGAATCTCGACCATGTGCTGGACAGCATCCTGGAGCAGGTACGGCGGGTGCTTTCAGGAGATGCCTTTAATGTCATGTTACTGGAGAACGACACTGCCCGGATGGTCCGCTGGCAGGGATACGAGCACCTGGGTGTGGAGGAACAGATCATCCGTACCCCCCGGCCTATCCCTGAGTACCCCCGTCTGATGAAAATGGTGCAAACCGGTGAGCCGGTACTAATCCCGGACACGACCGCCGCTCCCGATTGGATGCCGACCGAGGGCTGGGAGTGGCTGAGCTCCTACGTTGGCGCACCCATCCAGGTAGGTGGTGTGACCGTGGGATTCCTGAACGTGAACGGTGCCCATCCGGGCCAGTTCGGCCCGGCCGATGCCCGGCGACTGGAGGTCTTTGCCAACCACGCTGCCGCCGCTGTTGAGAACGCCCAACTCTACCGGGAACTGCTGAATTACACCGAGCGACTGGAGGAGCGGGGGCAGGAGCACATCGCTGAACTCCAGGCTCAGTACGCCCGTCTGGGGGCCGTCCTGCGCAGCACCTCCGACGGTATTATTGTCACTGACAAAGAGGGTGAAATTGTCCAGACCAACCCCGTCGCCGATACCTGGCTTACCCGAACGCTCATACCGACGGATGTGACTCGGCTGCAGGAGGCGGTGCAAGACCTGGCCGGGCGGGCCGAGGAACGGCCAGAGATGATACTGGAACTGACGGGGCTGGATCTACAGTTGAATGCAGCACCTATCTCGGAGCCCGGTGCAGGAGGGGCGGCGACAGTGGTGGCGGCCCACGACATCAGCCACCTCAAGGCACTGGACCGGATGAGGTCCCGCTTCATCACCAACATCTCCCACGAACTGCGCACCCCTGTCACGACGATCAAGTTGTACACAGAACTGATGCGGCAGACGTCGCCGGAGACGTGGGGAAAGTACGTGGATGTGCTGGGGCGAGAGGCGGAGCGGCTGGTGCGGCTGGTGGACGCCATCTTGCAGATTTCCCGCATTGACGCCGGGCGTTTGGAAATGAGCCTCCGGCCAACTTCTCTCAATGAGTTGACCAAGGTGGCAGCCGTCAGTCATCAGATGCTGGCAAAAAGCCGGGGGCTGGTCCTGGAGCACCGGCCAGCGGAGCCAGGACCGGTGGTGCTGGTAGCCCCAGAGTACATGATGCAGGTGTTGGACAAGTTGGTGGAGAACGCCATCCTGTACACTCCAGATGGAGGGAGGGTGGTGGTCTCCACCGGCAAGGAGGAGGCGGAGAAGTGGGTGCGGGCGACGGTGACGGTAGCCGACACAGGGATCGGCATCCCGGAGGAGGAATTGCCCCACATCTTTGAGCGGTTCTTCCGGGGTGAGGAACCACGGCTGATGCAAGTGCCGGGGACTGGCATGGGGTTGGCGATCGTCAAGGAAATCATGGAATTGCACGAGGGGCGGGTAACAGTGGAGAGCCAGGTGGGGAAGGGCACTACTTTCACCATCTGGCTGCCTCTCACCGACTGATCGGGTAACCGGACAACCTGGTGCGATTGACACCTGGGCCTATTGGGACTATACTAGTTTCAGAGTGACTGTTTTTTATATCCTGGAGGTAACTGCTCAGGCTATTCTCCTGCAGGTTACGATTTGCTGTACCCGCAGACCTGCATAGCCGTTGGGACGTACTTTTGTGTTGAAAACCCTCCCAAACCTGCGGGAAGGTGAGTAGTAATTCCTGGCATTGCTTGAGCGGAACGGGGCATAGCAGTTGGCATTGGCCTGACGGGCCGGTGCCCAGCCTGGTTTTTGCCTGGCACCTGCTGCAATGAGGGGCGGAGTGAGGATCACGAGGCATGAGGACGACGCGATCTACTTTACTGATCCTGGCGCTTTCTGTCCTGGCTATTGGCCTGGTGAGTGCGTTGGGGGTGCGCCTGGATCGGATTGCTCAGGAGCAGGTCGTGATCCGCTTCAGCCAGCAACAATTGTTGCTGGCTGATCAGGCGGCAGACGGTATTCAATCCATCTTTGACGAGGCGCGGCGGAGCCTGCTGCACGTTAAAGAGGCCCACGTTCCAATCTGCCTGCCCGACGCTCTGGGGGCGAAGGACGAAAGGGAAACCGCCTCCCAGCGGGAGGCGTGCGAGCAGGGTTTTTCCACTTATCTCCAAAGATACCCCATCTACACACAGATCCGCTACATTGACGCCAGCGGACAAGAGATCGCTGGTGCGGACAGCGACGGCGAGGCCGTGCGCACCATCCCTCGGGAACAACTGCAGTCGCAGGCGGAACGCGAGTTCTTCGCCGCCACGAGACAACTCGATGCGGGAGAGGTCCACGTGTCCTTGCCGGAGCCAGCATTGGGCCACGGCGGGGTGGGGGGCGGCAGGCTGACGGTACGCTTGTCCACGCCCGTCTTTGATAGCCAGGGCCGGCGGGCAGGTATCGTCGTTCTCAACCTGCTGGCTGATGACATCCGGGCGCACGTCGCCCGGTTGGCTATTGAGGAAGGAGTGAACATCTGGGTGCTGGATGAGACAGGCGTGGAGATTATCAACGTCACCTATCCCGAACGGGAGGGCAGCAATGCCTACGAGTACTTTTGCCAGAGTGGTGCCGAGACTCTGGTGGCACTGGCCGAGGATATGCTGACCGGCGGCCGGGGGACAGAGACCTACCTCTGGCCGGGGGGCGAGGGTGGTCAGCCGGTGGTGAAAAGATTGACGGCCTATGCCCCTGTCTACCCGGCTGAGGGTCACCTCTGGTCGGTGGGCACCTCGGTACCCCAAGACAGTGTTCTGGCGGCACACCGCCAAACCCGCAGGACGTTGTTTTTTATGGCGGGAGGCATCACCATCGTTATTCTGGCCGGGGCAATCCTGAACGCCCGATTGAGCCACAAGCGGGTGATGGCTGAGGAGAGGGCCCGTTTCAGCGAGGCACTGCGCCGCCGGGGCGAAGAACTGGAGGCCCTGCGGGGGATGTCCCTGGAGATCACCGCTCAACTGGAACCCGATAAACTCTTGCAAAACATCGTGGAGCGGGGCTGCCGCCTGCTAGGCACCGGAGCAGGAGGTGTCTACCTGTTTGACGAGGCAAGGGGCGAACTCGAGTTCGTCGTCAGCCATGGCTACACGAGGGACTATGTCGGCACACGTTTTGTGCCTGGCGAGGGGCTCTGCGGCCGGGTGCTGCAAAGCGGCGAACCGCTGGTTGTGGATGACTATAGCCATTGGGAGGGCCGGGCGTCAGATTGGGAGGTCGAATCGCTCACTGCCGTCCTCGGCGTGCCCCTCAAGCATGGTGAGCAGGTCATCGGTGTCCTGGAATTCGCCGAGAGTAGCCGGGCCGATGGGTTTGACGGGCACGATGTCTGGTTGGCGACCGTTTTTGCTAACCAGGCGGCTGTCGCCGTCGAGAACGCGCGGCTGTACCAGGCCGAGCAGGTCGAGCGCGAGAGCGCCGACACCCTGCGCGAAATCTCCCGCGCTGTGGGCTCTACACTGGAATTGGACGAGGTTCTATCCCTCGTCCTGCGCCAGGCGAAGCGCGTGTTGACCTACGACACCGCCTCCATCATGCTCTTTGCTAATGGAGAGCCCGCTATGGTGGCTGTGGCTGGCTACGAGGACGAGGAGCTGGTAAAGGCTGAGGTTTCTCCACGTCTGGACGACAGCCCTATCCTACAGGCTATGGCCCACGACCATCGCCCCGTCGTCATCGCCGACGTGCGGGAAGATGAACGCTGGATCTGGGTGCCCGGGGCTGAGGGGATTCGTGCCTGGATCGGGGTGCCGTTGCTGGTGCGTGACGAGATGGTCGGCGCCCTGATGGTTGACAGTGCGCGGCCAGGGTCATACACCGAGGCGGACGTTGCCATCGCCCAGGCCCTGGCCCATCAGGTCGCCGTGGCCGTCGAGAATGCACGGCTGTACCAGGCAGAGCATCGCGGCCGGGAGGTGGCCGAGGCATTGCAGGAGACGGCGCGCGTCGTCAACGCCAGCCTCAATCTGGAACAAGTCCTGCCCCTCATCCTGGAGCAACTGGCGCAGGTGATCCGATACGACAGCAGTGCTGTGTTGTTGTTAGAAGACGGCCGGTTCAAAGTGACGGCTGGCCGGGGCTTTCCGGACCTGGAAGCGGCACTGCGTCTCTCATACAGCATGGCGGAGGATAACCTGCCCTCAGCCGTGATGCATGCCCGGCGACCGTTGATTATTGATGACGTTCAGGCCGACCCACGCTGGCAGCCGGATCCGGGGATTACCCACATTCACGGTTGGATCGGAGCGCCCCTCATTGCGCGTGACAGGGTCATCGGCGTCCTCACCGTAGACAGTCGCCGGCCGGGCGACTACAACGAGGAGGATGGGCAGTTGGTCTTCGCTTTCGCCAACCAGGCCGCTGTGGCCATTGAGAACGCCCGTCTCTTCGAAGCCGAACAAGGCCAACGGCAAGAGGCCGAGACACTGCGGGAGATGGCCCTGGCTCTGACCACCAGCCTGGACCGCAACCAGGTCGTCCAGCGCATCCTGATCCAACTGCAACAGGTTGTGCCCTATGACACCGCCTCGATTCAGTTACTGGTTCGGTCGGAGACCGGCCAGAGCGACCGGCTGGAGATCGTGGGTGGGTATGGCTTTTCCGACCTGCAGGGTGTGCTGGGTGTTTCCTTCTCCGTGGACGAGGACAACCCAAACAGCGAGGTGGTCCGCACCCGATTCCCCTTCATCGTGGATGACGCCCCCGCCACCTGTGAGACATTCCGTCGTATACCCCGCGCCCGGCACGTCCGCTCCTGGCTGGGGGTGCCCATGCTGGTCGGCGAGCAATTGGTGGGGCTGATCGCGCTGGACAAGCAGGAGCCGGGTTTCTACGCAGAGGAGCACGCTCAATTAGCCCTCGCCTTTGCCGCGCAGGCCGCCATCGCCGTCGAGAACGCCCGCCTGTACGAGCAGGCACGACAGGAAATCGCAGAGCGCCAGCGGGCTGAGGAGGCGTTAAAACGGCGGGCGACCCAATTGGCCACGCTGGGCGAGGTCGGGCGGCAGATCACCTCCCTGCTCGAACTGGATCCGCTGCTGGATCACATTGTGAACCTCATCCGCGAGGCCTTCGCCTATCACTATGTTTCCATCCTCCTGATTGATTCGACCACCGGGGAGTTGGCGCTCAGGGCGGGTGCGGGTTATGATGTGGAGGCAGCAAAGTCGCTGCGCCTCAAGGTGGGTGAGGATGGCATCTGTGGTCAAGTTGTGGCCAGTGGCGAGCCACGCTTGGTGGGCGATGTCTCTCGGGATCCCGATTACTACTTGCTGGAAGTACTGTCCGACACCCGCTCGGAACTGACCGTGCCGATCCAGGTCAAGGGCCAGGTCGTTGGTGTGCTGGACGTACAGAGCACCGGGCTGGAAGCCCTCGACGAAGAGGATCTTTTCACCTTGCGCACGCTGGCCGATCAGGTGGCGGTAGCCCTGGAGAACGCCGGACTGTACCGGGAATTGCGCAACCACGCCGAGGAACTGGAGCAGCGGGTGCGGGAGCGGACCGCACAGATTCAGGCTCAGTACGCCCGCTCACAGGCAATTCTCCGTAGTACGTCTGATGGCATTATTGTCACCGATGATAGAGGAGCCATCATCCAGACAAATCCTGTCGCCCAGGCCTGGTTGGCCCAGACTCTCTCCCCGGATGACGCGACCCGATTGCGGGAAGCGGTGCGGGGTGTGGCGCAACGACCCGAGGCTCACCCAGAGACAGTTCTGGAACTGGCAGGGCTGGACCTGGAACTGAGCGCCGCGCCCATCTCAGAGCCAAGGACGGGCAAAGCGGCGATGGTTGTGGCCATCCACGACGTCAGTCATCTCAAGGCTCTGAACCGGATGAAGTCCCGTTTCATCTCCAATGTCTCCCACGAATTACGCACTCCCATCACGACGATCAAGTTGTATGCGACACTTTTGCGGCAGACGGCGCCGGAGAAACGGGGGCGATATCTGGAGGCATTGGAACTGGAGGCAGATCAACTGGTGTGTCTGGTGGAGGATATTCTGCAGATTTCTCACGTTGACGCCGGATGGATAGAAGTAAAGCCCCAACTAACCTCCATGAACGAGTTGACCAGGGTATCTGTCGGGCGTTACTATGCACTAGCCCGGGATCGGAGTCTGATACTAGAGTACCAGCCGGCAGAACCGGGGCCGGTGGCGTTGGTGGATCCGGAACAGACGATGCAGGTGTTGAACAATCTGGTGCTGAACGCGATTCGGTACACACTGGACGGCGGGCGGATCGTGGTGTCCACCGGCAAACAGGAAGCAGATGGACGAATCTGGAGCACGGTGACGGTGACCGACACTGGGATCGGTATCCCAGAAGATGAATTGCCCCACATCTTTGACCGGTTCTTCCGGGGGGAGGAACCACGCCTGATGCAGGTGCCGGGAACCGGTCTAGGGTTGGCGATCGTTAAGGATGTTGTAGAAATGCACGGAGGACGAGTGACTGTGGAGAGTAGGGTGGGCGAGGGCACCACCTTCACCGCTTGGTTGCCTCTGGCCTGATCAAGGGGGCGGGTGAGTAAAAGAGTAAATGATAGGAGGTAGACGGATGAGTGGACAATGCATCCTGGTCGTCGAAGATCACGTTTCTCTCCTGGCAGGCATTAAGGATGTTCTGGAGGCGGAGGACTACACTGTCATCGCCGCTACCGATGGGATGAAAGCATTGCAGGCTATGGAAGAGAAGCGCCCTGACTTGATTGTGGCGGATATCATGATGCCTCGGATGGACGGATACGCTCTCTACGAGGCAGTGCGTGCCCGACCGGAGTGGGTGCCCATCCCCTTTATCTTCCTGACTGCCAAGGCGGAGAAGGAAGATGTGTTGAAGGGGAAGAACCTGGGAGCCGAGGACTATATCACCAAGCCATTTGAGCCTCAGGAACTGCTGATCGTGGTCCGCGCCCGGCTTGGGCGTGCCCGGGAGATTCGGAAAGCCACGGAAGCAGAATTCGACCAACTCAAGCAGCAGATCGTCACCGCCCTGAGTCACGAAATGCGTACTCCCCTCACCTACGTTCGAGGTTACACTGAACTGGCATTGGATGACGTCTCGACCCTTGCCCCTGACGCTCTCCAGGAGTTCCTGTCCGGGATTAAACGAGGCGCCGACCGGCTGACTCTGCTGGTAGAGGACTTTTTACTCCTGATCCGGCTTGATACCGGCCAGGCGGCGGAAGAGTTCCATATTCTGGCTGATGTGCACCACAACCTGGATGCGATCCTGGAGCGCACGGTGCGACAGCACGAGGAGCGGGCCAGAGCCCATGGTGTGACGTTAGAGGCAATAGCGGAACCCGACCTGCCTCCGGTGCTGCTGTGCGAGCCCCTCTTCGTGGATGCTCTGGGGCGGCTGATAGAAAATGGCATCAAGTTCTCCCGAGACAATGGTAAGCAGGTGACGGTGAGGGCCCGATCCACGGCTGCCTCGGTGGAAGTGGCTGTGGAAGACAAAGGGGTGGGTGTCTCTCCTGAAGAAATACCTCATCTCTTCGAACGGTTCCGGCAGATAGACCGTGACAAGATGGAGCAACAGGGAGTCGGTCTGGGACTGGCCATTGCCTGGGAATTGGTCCGCCTGCACAATGGCGAGATTAAAGTGGAAAGTGAACTTGGGGTGGGCACTACCCTTACCATCCGGCTGCCGGTGACTGAGGAGAAATAGAACTTGGCACGTTAACGCATTTGTAATGATTCTGTCTCCCTGCTTCCTTGCTTTTGGGCTATAATGGTCACAACACTCTAGGAGGCAAAAGGACAATGATGCGTAGGACGCGATCAGTTATCGGCGTGGGCGTGTTATTGCTGTTGGTGCTGAACAGCCTGGCATGTTCTATCAGTGGTGAGGTCAACGTGGATGCTCCTCTGGATACACCATCGGCCAGCGAAGAGGAGCCCGCAGTCCCAACCATGTTGCCGGCCGAGCCGACGGCTCCGCCGGAAGCAGATACTCCCCATCCAGCAGAGGTGACGCCCCCGCCAGAGACAACTACCCCCCAACCCACGGAAGCACCTGCCACCGCCGATACGCCTGTGCCGACGGTGCCGCCACCACCAGCGCCGCCGGCTGAGATGCCTGCTGGTCAGGAACCGCTGGAGGTGGCCGAGATACCGGAACTGGAGGTTACCACCCTCGATCCGAGCGGAGAGGGGCTAGGCCACCTGAATACCTTCCGGCAACGAATGACGGTGAACTTTACCGCTCAGGACACGGGCTACGCTGGCGTCTATCACTATGATGCAGATGTCAATACTGCCGAGCAGGCGATGCACATCACTATCAGTGCCGAGGGGCCTGCGGCGCAGGAACTTCCCGCGAACCAGGTGCAGGCTATCTGGATCGGGCCCCAGTTGTGGCTCAAGTTGGGCAACCAACCCTGGTTGCCGGTTCCGGAGAGCGTGGCAGAGATCCAGTTCGACGAGCAACTTTTGTCGGTGAGTGACTTTTTGCCCTACGTGCAGTACTTTCAGAGGGTGGGCGAAGAAATGGTCAGTGGCATTTCCTCAGTCCACTACACCTACGATGCCCAGGACCTGCCGACCCAATATGGCAGCGTGAGTGGCCACGGGGATGTGTACGTGGCTCTTGAGGGCGGCTATGTGGTGCGTTACACGCTGGATGGAAGCGGCACCTTTGAGGATTACTTCCAGGGAAGCGGCACGCTGCACCTGGTGTACGACACCTACGACGTAGGCGCACCGATCAGCATCCAAGCGCCGCGTCGTCTCTAACGTTTGGCCCGGCGATCTTGCCCGCTGGCGCACGCAGAAGTAAAGACCTCGGAGGTTTCCATAGGGTCATCCTGGCGTATCTGGCCAGACAAGACACCACCTGAACCTCCGAGGTCTGTCCCTCCCCCATACCCCCGACTATCTCAAGCCTGCCCCCGCCCGTTACACCGGGCATGGCCCTTCAATGGTTGCGCAGGACGGTGGGCAGGCAAACAAGTCCCTTCACAGTAAAGCCATTGTACAGTTCCGCGTATTGAGTATCAGGGTTGGTCACCCTCACGGTCCACTGCCCAGGATACGCTCCCCTCAGGTCAAAGTCGCAGGCAATCTGGGAAGCACTCACCACCACGACGTTAGTGGCCACGATGTTCGCTTGCCCCGTTTTGATCAGATTGACTGTAGCGCTGGATTGGAAACCACTACCTGCCAGGTTGGTGATGTGTACCACCTTGTTGTTGTTACCGCTGTTAGCAGTAATGCTGATTATCGCTGGTGGGGCTGGCGCTGGTGCTGTGGTAAAGTCCCAGATATCACCCGTGGTGGAAGCGGCGTGGCTGTCAGTAGCGACGACGTACCAGTAGTAGTGGGTGCTGTAGTTCAACGGGCCCGGGTCACACGCGGGAGTGGACACGTCGTTGCAGATGAGATTGTCCGGATTGTTGTCATCGGCCTCAAAGTAGATATCGTAGGTCACCGTGTCACCGGCGTCGGGGTCTCCTCCCGTCCAGCCCAGGTCTACGTTGATACCCTGATCGGTAGCGCCATCTGTCGGCGAAGGACTGCTGGGTGTGTTGGGTGGGTTATTGGCTGTCACATGCATTATGACAGGCACGGTCACGGGGTTCTCGTCGGGGTCGTTGTTGTAGATGACGAGGTCAGCAGTATAGTCCCCCAGGGCCAGTCCGGTGGCGTCGAAGATCACATCCACGGGCAGCGAACCACCGGCTGACACCGTGCCAGTGATTGGTTCCTCGGAAAGCCAGGAGACATCATCCCTGCTACAATTGTCAGCATAACCTTCGTACAGATATTCGTTATCACCCTCAGCGCCGCCGCCAGTGGAACCGCCAGCACCCCAAATCATGCCGCGCACCCATCCCGTGGCCATTCCGATGCGTCCTACAGCCAATGAACTGTCGGGACGGGGTGTCCATGTATCTGTAGAAGGGTCATATTGCTCTGTGCTGTTGAGAGGCGTCCATCCCGCTCCGCCGCCGAAGGCGTATATGTGACCTCCGGCAGCGACCACCCCTGGCGATTGCCGCCCCTGATTCATAGAGGGCAGCACTGTCCAGCCATCGCCAACCGGGTCATAGCGCCAAAACCGAGTACTGGCAGAGTTACCTGAAAGCCACCCACCGGCGATGTAGATGTAACCATTTAGCACTGTGCTTCCGGCATAGCCGAAGGCTTCTGGTGCGGGCGTCTTGGTACTCCAAGAATCGGTAGTCGGATCATACTCATAAGTGGTAGCGACGTAGCCACTACCAGTGTTGCCACCGATGTGATATATCTTGCCGTTGACAGCAGCCACAGATCCACCCGAAGAAGTCGTAGGCAACGGGGCCTTGCTAGACCAGGAATCGTTGGCAATGTCGTAGGCTTCATGCGCACTCAGATATCCACTGTTGTAGCCACCTGGCACATAGACAACCCCGTCCACCACGGCCGCCCCTATGTTAGAGCGAACAGTCGGCATAGGGGCCAAAGTGGCCCAGCTATTGGATTGGAGATCGTACACTTCAGTATCGCTGAAATAACCACTACCCCCTATCAGCATACCGCCGATAGCATATAGCAAGCAGCCCTGGTCTGTGGCGCCAGCCAGCCGGGCCCGAGCGGTGGGCATGGGGGCTGCGCCTACCCAGGCCAGGTGATCCAGACTGGAAACACCCGCAGCCATCACAGGGGCGGTCGGGCCCACGTCCGGGTCATCCCAACCCGGAGGGAAGGACGTCGGTGATATGACAGTGGTCAGAGCTGGCTCAGGAAGCACGCCGCCTGTGTCCTCCACCGCTGAAAGCGCGGCCACTGCGGGAGTGAATGTCCCTGCCACCTCACTAATGGAGAACGTGAGATCGGAGTCACCAGTGTTGTTGATAGTCAGGATTTGGCTGACCATCTCGCCCTGGAGTACCGTCTCCTCGAAGGAGGTAGGGGAGGTCCCGATGTCGGGATAAAGCGGAGGAGTCCCCTGCAGCGAGATGGTATAGAGATAGTCCGGCCCCCCTTCGCTGGGATGATTGTATTCCCGCACCATCAGATAGTAGGTACCGTTAGTAGGAAGCACATATTCGATGTGGGAATCGAGACCATCGTAGTCATCGTTATGGGTCAGTTCGGTGATCCCGTCGGTGTCGTAGAGGTAGAGGTAAGAATCGAGAGAAGAGCCGATTGCCTGGGCATCTATATCCGCGATGATTGTGTCCCCAGCGCTGCCGGCGAAGGCGTAATAGTCCACGTCACCCGCTGGGCAGATGTCAGGATCGGTCAGTGTGGCACCGTATCCAATGGCTGTTGCCTGCCCTGGTGTCTCGTTGGGTTCGTGCGGATCGTTGCACGTGCCACCGGAGTAGAAAGCGTGGAGCCACTCGTCCCACTGGGTGTCGGCAGTGAACTCAAGCAAGCCTTGGCTGCCGTCATAAGTGCTATCATAGGCCGCCTCCGATTCTGGGAAATAGATGCTGATGCCGTGAGCGCCGGGCCACCCCGCCCCGTGCTGTTCCTGGATGACGGCACTGTTGACCGCGTCCATCACAGCGGTGGCGGCAGCGTTGATCGTAGCGTCGCTCACGTACTGGTTGACCTGGTAGGCAAAGTCGTAGAGGTCAATGTAGGTCGGGTAGAAGAACTCCTGGGTACTGCTACGGGCGGTGGCGATATCAGTATAGTGGCTGCCCACCCCGTTGATGAGAGCCACCGCCAAGTCGTTCACGGCGCTGTTCAGGTCGCTGTAGGGACTGCCCAGATCCACGGCGGATTGGGTCTCGTCGTTGCCATACGAGGCATAGTAATCGTCCACGATCACCGTGCCCAGTTGGCTGGCCGACATGGCCGGATTGCCGCTCAACGATGAGAGGATGGAGTCGTAGGGCCAGCCGTCCCAGGGCTCGGTCTCCTCGGAGCCGACGCGTACATCAACGTAGGGGATGATCTGATTGTCAACTTCGATCATCGCCATGAGACAGGCATCGAAGCCGACGAGGTCGAGGGGATCCGAGCCGTCGTTGCTCAGGGTGTCCATGGCGCTGCGCAACTCGGGCATGTCAATGTGATCCTCGTCGGTATCATCGTAGATAACACCCTTGATGATCGGTATCTCGTCAGGTGTCAATCGCCAGCCACTCCCGTGGTTCCAGAGAATGACGGCGTAGTGATCGGCCGGATAGTTAGCCATGCCCCACTGGACGAAATCTACCAAGGTCTGCGGGTCACCCATGTTGGCCTCACCGATGTCCTGAAGGGCATTACCAGAGGTAGGTGTCATTCCAGGGGTCACCAGGAAACGCTTGGTCGTCGTCCAATCACCATAGTCGGTGTCGTAGCCAGGGATGCGGTCAAACTGAACCACGATGTTCACACCACTGTCGGAACCAACGCTCGACATCTCCAGGAAATCATCAATACCGGCACCTTCCAGGTTGTTATCACCATCGAGGTAGACTAAGAAAGTCCACTGCGCTGGGCCACCACTGGTCACAGATACTTGATCAATCGCATATCCGTCTGAGTTGATTGGGTAGTCATCGTAGAACTGGAACTTGACCAGAAAATGGTCGTTCAGGTCCATCCCGGCGGCGCTGGCCTGGGCGTCCAGGTCAATGGTGGCCTGGGTAAAGGTGGATGAGCCACCGTTGAACGAGAATACCTGGTACCAGGTGGCGCCATAGTCGTCACTGATGAACACTCCGTCATCGGCGTCGTCTTCGTCCCAGAACTCTCGCCACCAGAAGCTCATATCTACCTGAGATTGGCCGCTCAGATCCAGGGCGAGGATTGCGGAGGCGTGGGAGATAAACCCGTCGTCGGTGTCGTCGTCGAGTAGCAAGCTGTAACTGCCCGCGTGCGGATAGGTACTGTCAACCCTGACCCGCCCCTCGTAATCGGTCTCCGCTGCCCAGGCACTCCCCAGAACGCCGCTTTCAAAACCGTCGTTGAATGGCAGGCTGGCAGGGGTGAAGGGGTAGCCAGTGGCGTCGTGGGTCACGTTGGCACCACTGACCGTCACCTGATCCTCCACTGGGCTGAAGGCGTACCCACTGCGGTTGAAAGTGACCGTATAGTCGCCGTTGTTGAAGCCGGACTGGGAGTAGTAGCCGCTGCCGTTGGTGGTGACCGCTGGCTGTGCCCCGCCAAAATCCACCGTCACCCCGCTGATGCCACTGCTCGACGAGTTGCGCACGTAGCCGCTGATGCTGTGCGTGGACGTAGGTGTAGTCATTATCTTGGTTGACGGGTCGCCGTACAGGTTGAAATCGTAATAGTTCATCAAGCGGGTGCTGGATCCCGGCGTCATGCTCACCTTGGCATTATAAAGGGCATCGCCGGCTGCCTGTCCCTGGACCAGTCGCTCGGCATACTCGTAACCGATCCCGGAGTTGGTTGTGCTGCCATCAAATTGCCCATAACCGACCCCTGTATTGAACCAGGAGACCCTGGTAGCGCCTACTGCGCTGACGGCACCCTGTTTCAGAAGGGCGTATTGTAGGTTGTTGGTGTTCTCCGGGTAGCCATTGGTACAAGAGTTCTGATAAACGTGGGAGGGATGATCGTCGTCCAGCGAGGAGGTTTGAGTACTATTAAAGAGAGTGCCGTCCCAGCAACCGTCGCAGCCGACCGACGCGCTGGTCTGGGAGCCGTGTCCCCACCACAGGACCAGGCCGTAGTCGTTGGCTGCCCAACGGTCCCTGACGACTGTGCCACCGCGCAACTCCTCGTCGCTGGCGTAGGTGGAGTCCAGGCTACAGGCGCCATTACCCTGTTGATATTGTGTCCAGGAGGAAAAGCCAGCCGCGTCCAAGTAGTCGTCCATCATCTGCTCGGCCAGGGGCGCGCCGTCGTACGTCGTGGTGGAAAAACTCATCGGCAACAGGGCGCTTTCCCGCCAAACTTCTGGGTTGGCCTCGTTTTCATAGTCTATGATCTTCTGCAAGATATCGTCCAAGGTTGAGTAGGCACCGCTGTAGACCGGGATACGTCCCACGTACACCTCGTTGGCAAAATCAACGCCGCCTGTGCCAGTGTCACCTGACCACTCCCCGAAATACAGGTCGCCATCCAGGTCCCAGTTCCCGGTCAGATCCGCGAAAAAGTAATCGGTTGGCGACTCTCTGTAGGAGGATTCCGTGCGGCGCGGCCAACACATTTTCATTGGGACATCACCGACAGAGTCACTGCCGCTGCTGGGGTCATCTGGGTCGGGGTTGCCGATGAGAAGAACGTACTCGATGCTATAGGCAACGTAATTGTCCTGCAGCCATTTTCTGATCTTTTCCGCCGTCCCGTTAGGAGACTGACCAACCAGGCTGCCGTACTCATCCTCAGTGATGGTCAGGACACTGTACCCCTGGCCCTGCTTGTGGGTGATGAAATCGGCCAACTCGCTGCTGCCTGTTTCTATCGCGTTGGTGGTGATGATCACATAGTCGTACACGTCACTGGGTTCATCATGTCCGTTGGCCACCTGATACCACGCTTGCGCAGTCTCATAATTGACGAGCAACTGTTTGGCAACGTCGTCCATCACCCTGTCCCTCATCAATACCTCATCTTTCGCTGCCAGGCTCACATCATAGTTGATCCGTATCGTCAACTCGCTGACCAGACTCAGTTCACCGCTGGCATCGTCATACTGGAAAGGTGTGAATTCCAGGCGGGCAAAACGGTACTTTCGTTTTTGTCCGGGGGCAAGTAACCTTACAGGATCGGTGGACGCGGCATCAGAGGCAGGTGTGTACCCCGAGTGATACTCGGCGGTATCTCCCTCAATTGCCGGGAGATCGGGGGTAGCCAGCCTGAGATGATAGTCGCCGGGCAGTCTCACTACTTGCGCATCCACGATTTCCAGGCTCAGACTGTCAAGCGCCGCGTCTGGAGGCACGGCCACGTTATAGACCTTGCGTGGCAGCCATGGGTCTCCGGGCAGGCCAGAGAGGCTAAAGCCCTCAACCTGGATGATGTCGAACCCTTCCTCATCCTGCACAATCTCGTAGGAGGGCAACTCCAACTTCAGGATGATGTCCGGTTCTCTGATACTTCTTTGTGGACCTCCTGGTGCTTGGGCCAGTGTCAGTCCCGGTAAGAGAGCAACGAACAGGATAACACCTAGGAATCTCGTCAACTTTTCACTTTTCATTTGGGCACCTCCGTACTCTACTCGCAGCCGCCTCAGCCCACAAGATGCAGAAGGACTGCAGACAACTATCTCTCTGCAATCCTTCAGGCATGGCTCCAATATGTAGACGCTCCTTGCTGTCAGGACTGGGCCTCAAACGGGCATGTCTGAGTCCGACGACAGAATCAGGAGCGGCAATTGCTTTTTCGGCGTCATTTACCGCCCCCGGCAGTACATATATATCATACCATGGCAACGGCAATGCATCAACTATAAATGTCTTAAAAGTTTCTTAGAATCGTTACATCTCAAGCCCGAGGCGGCGTGGACAACGCCCGCGCCTGCGCCTCGGCGTTGTAGGAACTGCGCACCAGCGGGCCGCTTTCGACCCAGCGGAATCCCATCTCGTAACCTCGCCCTCGGAACATCTCGAACTCCTCCGGTGTGTAATAACGAGAGATGGGGACGTGCTGTTTGGTGGGCTGCAGGTACTGCCCGATGGTGAGAATATCCACGTCCAGTTCGCGCAGGTCTTGCATCACCCCCAGCACCTCGTCCACCGTTTCCCCCAGTCCAACCATCAGCCCGCTTTTGGTGACCGCCTCCGGCCATAGTGCCTTGGCGTTGCGCAATACGGCCAGCGACCACTCGTAGCGGCACTGGGGCTGCACCGCGCGGAAGAGGCGCGGCACCGTTTCAATGTTATGGTTGAGGATGTCCGGTCGCTCGTCCATCACTGTCTTGAGCGGCTCGATCTGCCCGCGAAAGTCGGGGATCAGTACCTCTATTGTGCAGCCTGGTTGGACGAGCCTGCCCTGAGCCTGTCGAAGGGCGCGGATGCGACGGATGACGGCGGCGAAGACGGAAGCGCCGCCGTCGGGCAGGTCGTCCCGGTCCACCGAGGTGATGACGACGTGTTCGAGTTCCATCGCCTGCACTGCCTGGGCCACGCGCTCCGGCTCTTTCGAGTGGGGACTGAGCGGGGCCGGGCGGCCTGTTTTGACGTTGCAGAAACGGCAGTTGCGGGTGCAGGTATCGCCGAGGATGAGAAAGGTGGCGGTGCGGTGTCCCCAACACTCGCCGATGTTGGGGCAGTGGGCTTCCTCGCAGACGGTGTGCAATTCCTTGGCCCGCATTAACCGCTTGAGCCAATGGTAAGTGTCGCCCGCGGGGCCGCGCACCCGCAGCCAGGGGGGACGACGTTTAGGACGTGGGCAGGGCTCTTGGTCAGTCTCTGTCCTTGCAGTGGTAGCGTTCATATCAGTTGAATGACCTTGGATTGTGCTAGCGCTGAGTCCATGCCTGCGTGCGCTGCTCGACGCCGCGGATCAGCAAGGAGAAGAGACCTCGCGCCACCAGCCCGGTGACAAAGATCAGCAGCGACAGAGCCATGGCCTGCGCACTCTCGCCGGCGTCGTCCAGCAACATCGCTGCCAGGGAGGCCACCTCATTGCCCGGGACGAACAAGAAGACGAGCGCGGAGATAGTGACCATGGCGTTGAGGAAGAAATACATAGCGACCGAGATGATGGCTGGCAATGCCATCGGCACCGTGACTCGCCAGAAGGTGCGATAGAAAGGTGCGTCGAGGGATTCCCCAATCGCCTCGAATTCAGGATCCAACTGTTTGAGCGCCGTCGTGGCCGTGAGGAAAGGGACGGTGTAGTAATGGAAGACGGTGGATATGACCATAATCGCCATAGTCCCGTACAGGAAATTGAATGGTGTGTTGGGATCGTTAAAGGCAAATATGTAGGACAGGCCCAGCACCATACCAGGCACCGCCAGCGGCATAATGGAGAGCAGATAGAGGATGGAACGTGTCCATTTCATTTTCCTGGTCTTCTCGATCAGGTAGGCACTGGAGAAAACGATGATGGTGCCCACGATGGTTGTGCCCATTGCCATCTTGACACTGTGCCATAACATCAGGAAGCCACCCGCCTTGTGGTGGGCGCCAGCCACGTAGAATCTGGTGAAATGCTTGATGGTCGGGGATAGATCGTAGGGCCAATACTTTGTGAATGCACCCAAGATCATAACTCCATAGGTGCTGAGGATGAAACCAGCCACCAGCAAGCAGAAGATGAAGATTGACACCTGCACCAGGGGGGAGTGGGGCTTAGGGCCCAGCGGCGTGATGTCGGCAGTCACCTGAGCCATCTGTTGTCGTTGCACGATACGGTCAAGCACAAAGGACGCCACTGCCGGAATCAGCAGCAGAGTGCTGATAGTGGCCCCCATCGCAAAGTCCTGCTGGCCCACCACCTGGTTGTAAATGTCAGTCGCCAACACGTCATAGTTACCGCCAACCACCTTCGGTGCGCCAAAGTCGGTCATCGCCAGCGTAAAAACCACGAATGTGGCGCTGAGCAAACCGTATTTGACCGCAGGCAGGGTGATGGTGAAGAAAATCCGCCTGCCTGACGCCCGCAGGGACTCGGCGGCCTCGTACAGACGCGCGTCGGCCATCGCCAGGGCTGCGACCAGGATGGTGAGCGCGTGTGGAAAGGCGTAGAACACTTCGGACATGACGATGCCCACCGGGCCGTACAGGTGGATGTTGATGCCGACAGTGCGGGTAAAGAGACCGTTGTTGCCGAACATGTAGATGAACGCCAGCGCCTGCACCAATGATGGGACAAACATCGGCAACCTCGCCACTGTGCGCAGAAAACTCCGTCCCGCGATCGTGGTGCGAGTCAGGGCATAAGCGTAGATGAAAGCGAGCACCACGGTGATGACCATGCTGATGATTGAGATGGTTAAACTATGCTTGAGCGACGCCGACGACGATGCCGAGGAGAAGTAAGCAGCGTAATTCGCCAGTCCGACGAATTCGTCACCGGCTTTATTATACAGGCTGCGCGCCAATGCCCTATACAGCGGCCATACCATAAATATGAATAGCCACGCCGCAATCAGCGCGAACATGGCCCGTTTCAGGATGCCTTCAGCGCCAATCCGCTGGCGCACGCGCTGCTGACGCAACCGTTTGTCTACGACGGCCGTTGAAACTGATGGGGGATTGGTGGCGGTCATGATATTGCACTCATCATGCTGGCTGGATAGACGCGCACCAGGCTCGGCGGCAGGCGAACCGGCAACGAGTTACCGGCCTCAATGTTCAGATCGCGCATCCTATTAATAGAGACCTCAGCCACCAGGTGCGCTTCTTCGAGCCCGTCGAGGTGGAACGTCAGTCGGTAGAACGAGCCTAGGAACTCTATTTCCTCGACGTACCCTGTGGCAATGTTGGGAGCGGACAGATCTGCGCCGCCCAGTCGCACATCTTCGGGCCGGATGGCGAGCACGATGGGTGTGTGGGGGGCCAGGTTATGGGGATGGGTTGCGGTGCATCTCAGTTTAATCTCGCCGCAGCGCACCTGATCAGGGTCGGTACCGGCGACCCCGGGCAGAAAGTTCATGACGCCTATGAAATCGGCCACGAAGGGCGTGGCTGGTGAGACATAAATCTCCTCCGGCGTGTCTACCTGCTCGGTGTGACCGCCGTTCATGACCACGATACGATCGGCCATCACCAGAGCCTCTTCCTGGTCGTGGGTCACAAAGATGGTCGTGACGCCAACCCGGCGCTGCAAGTGTTTGATCTCCATGCGCAGGGAGACCCGCACTCGTGCGTCCAACGCCGACAGCGGCTCGTCCAGCAGCAGCAGGCCCGGCGAGGGGGCCAGGGCGCGTGCCAAAGCGATACGCTGCTGCTGACCGCCCGAGAGTTGGGAGGGATACTTGGGCCCCACACCAGGCAGGCCGACCAGTTCCAACAGTTCTGTCACCCGGACGTCAATTTCTTGCTTGGGAAGCCTGCGACTCTCCAGCCCATAGGCGATGTTCCGCGCCGCTGTCAGATTGGGAAATAAGGCATACGATTGAAAAACAATGCCGAAATCGCGCCGACGTGGTGGTAGGCGCGAGATGTCTGTATCACCTTGATGGACCTCGCCAGCGTTCTGCTGTTCCAATCCGGCGATGATCCGTAACAGTGTGGTCTTTCCGCAACCACTGGGGCCGAGGAGGCAGACGAATTCTCCCTCTTTGACGTCGAGCGAAAAATCGTCCACGGCGACCAGATCACCGAACGTTTTGGTCACGTGGACGATACGCAAATAGGATTGGGGCCTAGTTTTTTCAGGATGATTCATTTGGCGGTGCCTCAGGTGGTTTGCCGCCCCCCGATCACCCCGGCGTGTTAGGGATGGCCAGAGGTAAGGGTGCTCAGGATGGTCGGGGGGCAAGGATAGCCTGCCCAGGGGCAGGAAACGTCTCTCAGTCGCTCTCGGTCTTTTCGGCGAACATTCCCGTCCACTTTTCCAGGACTGCATCCCGATTATCGGAGGACCACTGGAAACTCATGGGGAACAGTCTGTCCGCAGTATCCGCTGGCATACCCTCCGGCGCAGGGAATCCGGGCTTGGCCACGACGGCAAAGTACTTGGCGTACATATCCAATGCCTCGTCGCTGGCCGCCCAGTCCAGGAAGCGCTTACCGCCCTCTGGGTTGTTGGCACCTTTCAGCAAAGCATTGGCTTCTATCTCATAGCCAGAGCCCTCAGCCGGCAATATGAACTCAATGGGAGCGCCATCCTTCTTGAGTCTGGCCCCCACGAAGGCGAAGGAAACGCCAATGGCATACTCGCCAGCCCCTGCCAGTTTGCATGGTTTGGAGCCGGATTTGGTGTAGATGGCCATGTTGTTGTCGAGTTCGCTGAGATACTCCCATCCCGCCTCCTCACCCAAGCCCTGGAGCACGCTTGACACAAACATAAAGCCTGTGCCCGACGAAGCCGGGTTGGGCATCACGATGTGGCCCTCGTAGACCGGATCGAGCAGGTCTTCCCAGGAGGTGGGCATAGGTAGGCCGTGCTCCTCCGCCACCACCGTGTTGAAGCAGAAAGCCGTCAGGTAGGCATCCACGCCAACCCAGGCGGGTGGGCTCTCTGTGTCTTTGAACTGCGGTAGTATGCTTTCCACTCCCTCGGGTGCATAAGGCTCAAGCATGCCCTCGTTATTGAAAATGATCATGCTCGTCGCTGCCGTGCCCCAGATCACGTCTGCCTGAGGGTTGTCCTTCTCGGCCAGTAGCCTGGCGGTGAGATCGCCCGTGGAAAGGCGCAAGACTTCCAATTCGAGGTCCGGCAGTGCTGCCTCGGCCACGGGGAGATATTCTTCGATCTCCTCATTCTCCTTTGCTGTGTAAATGACGAGTTTTTTTATCTCCTGTTTTCCCCCACACGCACTAAGCATTGGGACTAGCAACACGGCGAGCACCACCACGACTACGAGGCGCTGCCTGGATCGGTAGGACGACATAGGGTAACCTCCTTTTTTGAAAATATCTCTATGAGAATTTAGCATTGCCCGTACCTCTTGGCCATCAATCTTGTCACGTTCGCAGGTTAGTATAGTGTCGAAATATCTATGTGTCAAATCTCGGTTGCGAGCGGGATCATTATAACCAAGAAACCAGGGTTCTACAAGAACCCTGGTTTCTCAGATATTGATCATTTCGCAAAGTATTCGATCAACTGATCAATTTGGAGAACGCCATCATAATCGAGGTCCTCCCCTCCCTGTTTTAGTTTGCCTTTCTCGCCGTCGGGATCTCCAAGACAGGTGACGATGATATCTGCCTCGCTGAGGTTCTCTCTCTCAGTGTAGACGTTTGTCGTCGCCACGATGTTCATTCCGGCAGCCCTGGCTGCCAGGACGCCGTTTCTTGAATCCTCAATGACGATACATTCCTCGGGCTGCAAGCCTGTCTTCTGCAGCGCCAGGTTGTAAATCTCGGGGTCTGGCTTTTTTTTGCTCACCACGTCCCCGGCAAGGACAAAGTCGAACTTGATGTCCTGCAAGATATTGTGGGCCACGGCGTGAGCGGCCCTCTCGTTAGACGTGGTGCATACACCCAGCGTCAGGCCGGCATCCATAGCCTCCTGCATCAACCGCTTGACTCCTGGCCGGAGAGGAAGTTTGCCGCTTTCGATGAGTTCGATGAAGGTCGCAGTCTTTTTCTTATGCATTCTCTTTATGAGATCATCCTCTTCCTCTGGGTTCACCTCGACGCCAAAGCCTTTGGTATGGAGATAGTGTCTCATCCTCTCCTTACCTCCGGATACCTGAAGCAGTTCGTGGTATTCCTCCACGTCCCACTCAAACTCGTATCCAAACTCTTTGAACGTCTGGTTAAAGGCCACTCGATGGCCGTCTCTCTCTGTGTCAATGATGACCCCATCTTGGTCGAATATGAGCGCCTTGATTTTCAAGCCTTTCTCTGCCATTTTGTTCCTCCTTACAAAGTTTCGAAAAGTGGGACAGACTTTCAGGCCGTTTGGTTATCACGAAAGCCTATCAGCAGCCCGGAAAGACTGCCCCACACGTGGTTCTTGCCTGTTTAGTCGGAGAAGAACTCCTTGATAGCCTGAACGGCCAGCCGGTTCTCCTCCTCTGATCCTACAGTGACGCGGAAGAAACCAACACTGCCGTACATCTCAGGTTGAGGTCTAAAGATCACCCCCTTCTTCCGCGCGTATTCCACCATATCCTTTCCTTTCTTTCCGGCACCTGCGCCGTCGAAGAGAATATAGTTACCATGAGAGTGGAATATCGTGAGCCCTGGGATGTCTTCCAATCCCTCTTCGATGTACCTCACCGCGCGGTTGTTAAACTCTACTCTCTTTTCCCGTGCATCCGTGTCTTCCAGGGCCGCCAGGGCTGTCCACATCGGTATCGTCCCGACGTTCCAGGGTAGGAGCATAGCGGCGATCTGCATAATGACATCCTCATCGCCAAGCGCATATCCGAACCGCAGGCCGGCCAACCCATAAGCCTTGGAGAGTGTACGGGTGATTATGACGTTCTTGTACTTTTTGGTCAGTTCCACGTGAGATCTCTCTAGCCCGGAAAACTCGATGTAGGCTTCGTCAATGATAAAGGGGATTCCGGTCTCGGCGATCCTGCCAAAGTCTTTTTTGTCCATAAAGTTTCCAGTTGGATTGTTCGGGTTGGCGATCACGACGATTTTCGTTTTCGGTGTGATGGCATCGAGTATGGCGTCGGGGTCGAACAAAAGTTGCCCTTTGTCCTTATCATAGACCATCGGCACGGACACGAGTTTGCCACCTAGAGCAGCACACCGCAGTTTGTAGATGCCAAAGCACGGCGTGTGCTGGATCACCTCCTCACCGGGCTGAAGGAAACTGCGAAAGATCATGTCAAAGATCTCGCTCGACCCGTTGCCAATCATCACACACTCGGGGCCGTCCAACCTGTTGATTTCGGCAATCTTTGAGCGGACGATCAGCCCCTGGTCTGGATACCTGTTCGCCATCTTTGCGTATTTGTTGACGGCCTCGAGAACTTTGTGAGAAGGCTGCCATGGATTCTCGTTTGACATCATCCTGTGTAGATCTGGTTCCCGCCATGCCAACTCAATGTGGGGGGAAATATACATTTTTTGCCCGCTGAGCCACGGGACAAAGTAATCTTTTACCTTTTTCACATTACCTCCAAGATAGTTTTTGATGTGAGGCGTAGCCGACAAACCACCGACGAATCAGGGCCTCCTCCGTTTTGTTTTCACGTTATCTTTTTCGCTCACCCGGCTTTACCGGCTGAGCCCAGCAGATTGATCCAATATCCAATCTTTTCCCTGATCGCGTCCTTCACGGCAATGTCAACCTTCCCCGGATTATATTCATCCCTATGCTCCGAGATGTAGTTGAACGTGGCATCCAGGAGAGTATGTTTTAGATCCGTGGACACGTTAAACTTGGCGCCGCCGGCGGCAATTAGACTTTTCACCGTGTCGGGTGGGAGGCCGGTCCCCCCGTGGATCACCAGGGGAACCCTTGGCCCTTTTCCGTTGAGCAACTCGTTTATCCTGTGGAGCCGTTCGACATCAACTTTTGGATTCTTTGTCTTATAGATCCCGTGAGCTGTACCGATCGCCGGAGCCAACAGGTCTGTACCGGTTCTCTCGACGAACTCTACAGCCTGATCTGGGTTACAGAGAGCGGCTTCATCCTCTGCCACTTTGATTTGGTCTTCGACACCCGAGACCGTGCCCAGTTCTCCCTCGACGGAGATGTTCCCCACTGCGTGGCAGTAGTCGCAGACTGCTTTGGTCTGCCTCACGTTCTCCTCAAAGACCTGTCTCGAGGCATCCATCATGATGCTTGTATAGTCTGCATCGGCGCATTGTTTACAGTAATCCACGTCTCTACAGTGATCCAGATGGATGGCCACCGGGATCGGGGCCGATTCGGCCAGGGTCTGGTATACAGCCACGAGGACGTGACGACCCAGGAACTTGGACGGCGTCACAGAGGTCTGGATAATGAGAGGGGCCATTTTGTCCACAGCCGCCTCTACGACGGCCTCCATCTGGACGATGTTGGTCACGTTGAACGCACCAACAGCGTATCCTCCCTCTGTCGCCTTTAACAGGATTTCCTTTGCATTTGCTATTGACATTTTGGTCTCTCCTTTATACTTTTAGACCTGGCAGGTTTTTGCAACTGGGAACCTGTCAGGTCTGGCCTGCGCAGTAACGGATTGACTGCCTCTATGCTAGATATCGAGTTCATATTGCTCCCTTAACACCTGGATATTCTTCTGGGCGTTCTCGTACTTGACCTTGCCATAGTCATAGTAATCAAATTCGATGCTGGATATGCCTAGCTGTATCAGGCTCCAGAGGAACCAATATATGTCAGGGAAAGGCTTGAACATGTCTGTTTTGAACACATGCTCATCCATGTTGTGATCTTCCCAATAGAGCCTGAGAATCTTTTCCTCGATTTCTCTGGGCACGAGGATTTCCTGGAACATATCGCTGATCTCATAGTAGGGGGTGTTCATCCCCGCGTATTCCCAATCAATCAGACAAACAGATTCCCGGCACCTATTTTGATCTTGGACCAGGATAAAGTTATCGGCCAAAAGGTCGTTATGGCAGGGCAAATACTCCGAGTGCGGGATGTTGGCTATCGCAGAGATCTGATCCAAGATACTGATCGTTCCATAGATGTCAAACTCTGGATAATCCGGCCCAACCTGTGTGAGTACTTTGAAGAGATGCTTTACTTCATAAAGAGGCTCGAACAGCCTGGGCAATTGCACTCCCGAGCTGTGGATGATTTTGATGGGCCGCACCGCCGCTTCCAAGAGTTCATCCTTCAAGAAATCACCGTTTTTCAAGGGAGTGCCGGGGATGAATTCCACGATGGTCACGTTTTTCTCAGGCAAATATTTGACTAGCCTCGGCGTGACCTCCGTTGGTTCCATCCGCCGGATGCTCTCCATTTCGACGTCACGATTGATGAACAACTCTGTGTTTGGTCCATAAACACGGATGACGTAATCCCCCCCATCGGCCAGTTGAACCCGGTAGAGTCTGTTGGTGATGCCTCCGGTCAGGACACTAATCTCAAGGTCTAGCCCCTGCCATTCTGGCACGAGTTCAACGCAACGCTCGTGTGTCAGATCATTGGTCATACTGTTGTCTGGAGACACAGCCAACCCGACCTTTCTTCATCACTCGGTTTCTTGGCAGTCCCCCTCCAACAACACTTGGCCAGGAGACTGCCAGAACCAGGTTACGTCTTGATCCTTTCTCCCCGCGGATCCCACAGCGGCTCGCACTCCACCACGGCATCAACTCGCTCGCCCAGGATCTCGACATCTAGCAGTGTGCCTACCTCCGCGTACTCCAGCGGCAGGTAGCCGTAGGCGATGCTCTTGCCTACTGAGTAACCATACCCCCCGGACGTCACCCAACCAACGATATGGTCCTCGCCCCTGGCACGGATGGGCTCTTTGCCAATGGGAATCTGTGTGGGATCGGCCAACGTGATGCAGCGCAGCCTTTGGCGCAGCCCCTTTTCCTTTTGCTTCAGCAGGGCTTCCCGGCCGATAAAATCTCCCTGATCCAGTTTCACAAAGAAGCCGAGGCCGGCCTCGAATGGGGTATAGTCAGGGCTGATATCCGCACCCCAGTAACGGTAGCCTTTCTCCAGCCGGAGGGAGTCAATCGCCCGATAGCCCACTGGTACCAGACCATCTGGCTCCCCGGCTTTCCACAGTGTGTCCCACAGACACTGGCCGTACTCCATCGGGCAGTAGAATTCCCATCCGAGTTCGCCCACGTAGGTCACCCGGAGGGCCAGCACAGGCACGTGGCCGACGGTGATCCTTTTCGCCGTCATGTAGGGGTGTCCTTCGTTGGACACGTCAGCCTTGGTGACGCGCTCCAGGATCGCCCGCGCCCGCGGCCCCCACAATCCTATACAGGCGCGAGAAGATGTCACGTCTTCCACGATGACCGAGCCATCCTCAGGCATGTGCAACTGGAGCCACGAGAGATCGTGCCCGCCAAACGCGGTGCCGCTGATGATGAGGAAATGGTCGTCCGCGAGGCGCGTCGCGGTGATGTCACATTCGATGCCCCCACGCGGGTTGAGCATCTGAGTGTAGATCACGGTGCTGCTGGGCTGTTCCATATCGTTGGCACACATACGCTGCATAAAAGATGCCGCGCCAGGACCTCGGACTTGGGCCTTGCTGAAGGATGTCTCGTCGAACAACCCGGCCTGTTCCCGAGTGCTGAGATGTTCAAATCCGATCGCGGGCGACCAATAGCGGCTGGCCCAACCCTGGGGTTCGTAGCCGTGGCTTGCTTTCTCCTCGTGGGGTGCATACCAGTTCGGGCGTTCCCAACCGGATTTCTCACCGAAAACGGCCCCCAGTTCCTTCAGGCGATGATAGGTTGGGGAGAGGCGCAGCATGCGGGCGGACTTGTGTTCATAGTGCGGGTAGTGAACGTCGTAATGCCTGGAGCCGGCCTCGAGCGTCCGCGCCAGGGTATAGTCCTGGCTCGCATAGTTCGAGCCGAAACGTCGCACGTCCAGCCGCCACACGTTCCACTCTGGCTGTCCCTCAATGATCCACTCTGCCATTACCTTCCCGACACCACCTGCGCCCGCCAGCCCGTGCGCGCAGAACGCGGCCGCCACCCAGAAACCCTTGACAGACGTCGGGCCGAGCAGAAATTCACTATCGGGAGTAAAGGCCTCGGGGCCATTGAGCAACTGCACAATTCCCGCCGTCTCTATCGCCGGTACACGTCGGATCGCGTTTTCCATCAGCGGCGTGAAATGATCCCAGTCAGGAGCGAGCAACTGATATTTGAAATCGAGTGGTATCCCGTCCAGCCCCCAGGGAAGAGGATTACGTTCATAGCCCCCCATAACGAACCCGCCGACCTCCTCGCGAAAATAGACCAGCAGATCCGGATCGCGCATACTGGGAATGTTACGATGAAGCCCTTCAATGGGCTCGGTGATCAGATACTGGTGAGCGATAGGGATCACAGGCAAGGTCAGCCCCACCATTTGGGCAATCTCATTCGCCCACTGTCCAGCGGCATTGACCACGACCTCGGTCTCAATCGTTCCCTGGTCGGTGATGATCTGATGAACGCGTCCTCCCCGCAACGTGACCCCTGTCACGTTAGTGTCGGTGCAGAACTTTGCCCCTCGCGCCCTGGCCCCTGTAGCCAGGGCCATCGTCAGCCCGGTTGGGTCAATGCGCCCGTCGGTCGGCATATAGGCCGCCCCGAGCACGCCGTCGAGGGTCATCAACGGGAAAAGTTCCTGTGCTTCCTGGGGACCGATCAGTTCGAGGGGCATACCGAACGAACGAGAGAGTCCCACCAGCCGTTTGAGTGCCTCCAGACGTTCCGGCGACGATGCCAGCCGCAGGCTGCCACACTGGTACCAGCCAGGATCGTGGTCGGTCTCGTCTTTCAGTCGTTTGTAGAGATCGGTGCTGTAGCACATCATCTTGGTGAGATTGACGTCCGAGCGGAGCTGGCCAACCAGCCCGGCTGAATGCCAGGTGGAGCCACTGGTCAGTTCATGGCGCTCAAGGACTATTACATCGGTCCATCCCATCTTGGTGAGATGGTAGGCGATGCTGCACCCGCCGACACCGCCACCGACGATGACGATTTGCGCTTGCGAGGGAAGATTAGGCATTGGCTATCTCCTCCTTACAGATAGCGAGTTCCTCCCTGCATATAGTTCTACACCTCATCTACGTCTTTGTACCATTTTACCCGATCACCCACTCGTGCTCGCAGCCGCCAGGCTATTGGCTTGGGCTGCAAAGTCAATGTCGGTGTATGCGCGCCCCAAGGCTTCCTGCAGATAACCGTATTTGGGGCAGTGCATCTGGAAAGCCAACGACCCTATCACACGTAACATCAGCCCAGCCCCGTTGCTGGCTTTGATAATCCGTCCTAGTTCGCTCTCAAACTTTTCCCGTTCCGCTCTACCCTGTTTCCCCATTCCGATTGGACTGTTTGACATAGCACACTCCTGTAAGGATGAGAGTGGCATTTCCGTCAGTGCAACGCACTTGGCATTCAAGTGCGTTGCACCTTGTTCAGTTGGTAGACCCAGCCTTTATTATAACTGAAAAGAACAAAACTTGCAAATCTCTTCAAAATCTGTTATAATATAATTTGAAATCGCTCAAATTCGCTCATAAATCGCTTGTATTCAAGCATTGTGTAATGAATAGACCTCTTATCCCCGCCCAACGGCGCGAGCGAATACGGGAATATCTGGAAGTTTTCCAGGTTGTCCGTAGTGTTGATCTATGCAACACATTGGGGGTTTCCGAAGCCACGATCAGACGCGATCTCGAGTGGTTGGAAAATGAGGGGGTACTTGAACGTACTCACGGCGGCGCGATCCGCAGTCAGTGGATGCGGTTTGAGCCGGAGTATGCCCACAGAGCCCAGATTCACTCTGAGGAGAAACGGCGTATTGGCGCGTTGGCTGCTACCTTGATTGAAGATGGGGATGTTGTTTTCATCAACAGTGGTACGACTACCACGCAACTGATCAGCCACATTTGTAGCGATGTGGACGCCACGGTGATCACCAACAACATGAGCGCTGCACTAGAGATTGGTGAGACCGGATTCGAACTTATCTTGCTGGGCGGGTCGTTTCAACCGCGGTCGAACTCGGTGGCGGGCCGTTTTGCTATTGATAACCTGAATCAGGTGTACGCCGACAAGGCTTTTATCGGCGTGGATGGGATCAGTCTCAAGTATGGCTGCACTATGCCCGCCAACGCCGAAGCAGAGGTAGTCCACCTGATGCTGAAGCGAACCTGTGGCCCCATCGTTATGGTGGCTGACCACAGCAAGTGGGGAGTGGTCTCCAACTTTGAAGTAGCCACGCTTGATCAAATTCGCAGATTGGTCACAGATGATGGGCTTGCCCCGGCCGCTCGCGCCGAACTGGAGGCCCGCTCTGTGGAGATTCTCATCGCCAGCGCCGAGTTGGGGTAGCCCTTTCCGGTTGGTTGCTGTCCTATCTAGGATTTTCACCGTCATCGCCGTTTCGGCTATCTGGTACCTTCTGACCAAACGCGCGCAGGCGTCACGTGGCATTGACGTAGAGTACGCTTTCAAGGAGATCCCGCCAGAATAGGCGGTGGCACAGTAAATATGAAGCCGGAGGATCCTCTAGACCTCCGGCTTCATGCCAGGCTACAACAGAGCACGCAACCACCTATTCAATTCCCTTTTCTATCTTTGTTCTGCCCGGATTGTGTCGAATTGTTCCAATTCCCTACCTGCTGGAGGGCAACCGCAACAAGTTGCACGCGATACGGATAAACGTATATTCAGTTTGTCACAATGGAGGTAAACGTGAAAGATCAATCTAGAGTCGTTGTCGTTGGCGGTGGTATCGTTGGGGTCAGTGTTGCCTATCACCTGGCAAAATTGGGCTGGACGGATGTTATGCTCCTCGAAAAAGGCGAGATCGCCAGTGGGGCCACAACGCACGCTGCTGGTTTAGTTACGCAATTCCACACCTCGCCGACCTTTCTACAGTTCAGAAAGTACAGTATTGACCTGTACAGCGATCTAGGTCTCTTTAACCACGTTGGTAGCCTGCGCCTGGCCTCAATCAAGGAGCGGCTCAAGAATCTGCAGCATAGTGTCAGCAGAGCCAAAGCGCTTGGCCTGGACGTTGAGATCATCTCACCCTCTGAAGTGTTGTGCATTATGCCACAGTTGAGTGGCGAAAGCCTCTATGGGGGCAGTTTACCTTCCCCGTGACGGTCACCTCGACCCCTATATTACCCTCACTGAACTCCATACCGCGTTTGACGCGCTTGAGCATCAACGCAATTTCGTTGTCAATCACAGCCTTGGCAAAGTCGAACGCCATCAGTGTGTCGAGCAAGCCACTCATGTTCAGCATGTCCGCTCCGGCGAGCACGCCCGCCAGCGTGGACATCCCGGTCTCGAAACCGGACTGCGCATCGTTGACCTTGGCACTGGTCAGTCCGATGTAGCCACCGTAGGGCACATTATAGTAACGTGCCATCTGTGCGTATCCTATGTGCAGTATGCCGGTCTCGATCGCGCCCGCCGTGTAAGCCCCCGTGCGCATGTCGGCCACCGTCGGCAGGGTGGCGTAGATGAGCGGTGCGCCGGGACGTACCATCTGCATCAACACGGCCAACGCCAGGAACTCGGCGTTGCCCTGCGCCAGCGTTCCCATCAGGGTCAGTGGCGCGGAGATACCCGCGTTGGGCACGATACTACCGTAACAGGCCCACCCCTCCTCGACGGCACACATGATCATCTCGGTTGAATCTACGTCCATCGTCAGTGGCGAGACGACAGGGCACCAATGGAAGGTGATAAACGGGTGCGCCCGGTAGGCCTCCTCACTTCCGGCGATCAGAGCCCCGAGGCGCAAGACCTTTTTGATCTCATCCACACTGGGGGTGTTGCTCCGTACCGGTTTGAGGCAATTTTTCAGCGCCGGGTAAAAGCGGGCCAGGCTGAACTGTCCAGGCGGCGCGTCGTCGGCCAGGGTCGAGATGGAGAAAACGTCATAGCCTGGCAATTCGTTGATGAGGCGTGCAATGCGCGCGGTATCGTCTGAACGCGCCCGTCGCTCCTCGCCTGTCACTGGATCAATGATGTTCGGCGCAGAACTGGCCGTAACCACCACCGGCCCTTCGTCGGGGATGGTGCGATCGTATAACGGCTCGCGCCCGCGAAAGGTAAAAGTCGGGGGAAAGGCGGCGCGAAAGTGCTCGACGACCAGGTGTGGGAACTTGACCACCTGGGTCTCTGTCAACGTGGCAGCCATGTGTGGCCAGGAGTGCGCGGGCTTTTTCGTTACGCACCAGTAGGCCGACGTTTTCCAGGATCTCGAGCGCTGCCTCGTGAACGCGCGCAACTTGTTCCGGCGTGAGTAGTTCTGCAAACGTTACGATCATTTGGTCAACCGGTTCTCGTTCAACAAGCCTGACGCCGCTCAAACTTTGCCAGGCGTGTGAATCCTGCCGCTTGCGCCATTTCCAGCGCGACGTCGAAACACGACCCAATAGCGTCGGGGGTGTGGGCGTCGGAGCCGAAGGTGATGATCTCGCCGCCCAGTTCGCGGTACCAGCGTAACACCTGCAACGGTGGGCTAGGATCGCCCATCCCGCGCCGGTAGGTGACTGTGTTGATTTCCAATCCCTTGCCTCGCTCGATCAGGATGCGCAGTGTGCGGCGGATCGTTTCCTCGTATGGTCCATAGTCCAGCGCCTTTAGCCCGAAAGCGCGGTAGACCGCCCGGCGCACAGTGTCGAGGTGGGTCAGGACGTCATAGTCTGCCTCGGCTGCCAAACGCGCCAGTTCCTCAAAGTAGGCGCGTAGCCCCTCGTCGAGGGTGCGACCGGCAAAGTAACGTCCGTCGCAATGGAGCCGGCCATCTACCCAGTGCAGAGAACCTAGCACGACGTCAAAGTCATAGCCCCTCAGCAGTGCCCTGACCTGGTCCTGGTAAACGTGCCCCTCACCTATCTCGACCCCGGCCCGGATGGTCAGACGGTCGCCATATTCACGCCGGCAGCGTTCAATTTCGGCCAGGTACGGGGCTGGGCGCAGATACCCACAGCAGGTGTCAAGAGGCTCAAAATCGGCGTGATCGGTAAAGGCGATCTCACTCATTCCACGGGCGATGGCGGCCTCGCAGGCCGCTGCCATCTCCGCTTTGCTGTCGCAAGAGAAGCGAGTGTGGATGTGGTAATCTTGGTGGTTTTTCACTATATGTGTACTGCTTTCCCAAACACGCCGTGCGCAGCCTCCATCAACACCTCGCTCAAAGTAGGGTGAGCGTGCACGCTGCGCGCGATCTCTTCCGGTGTCAGTTCCCAGTTGTGGGCCAGCACCAATTCGGGCAGCAACTCTGTTACCTCTGGGCCGACCAGGTGAGCGCCCAGTATCTCACCGCTGGTCGCGTCGGTTACGATCTTGACAAAGCCGTCATAGTCGCCCAGTCCTAACGCTTTTCCGTTGGCCCGGAAGGGAAAGCGGCCCACCTTGACCTTGTGCCTGCGTTCGACTGCCTGCGCTTCGGTGAGTCCGAAACTGGCCACCTGGGGCTGACAGTAGGTGCAACGGGGCATTGCTTCATAGTCCAGTTTCACAGTCTCTACTCCGGCGATGGTCTCCGC
Source organism: Chloroflexota bacterium (assembly GCA_034189605.1). Classification (GTDB taxonomy): domain Bacteria; phylum Chloroflexota; class Anaerolineae; order B4-G1; family B4-G1; genus JAUWNP01. The sequence goes on along the minus strand of JAXHUO010000008.1, from coordinate 17,462 downwards.
CGCGACGCATCCTTGGGCCGAAGCGACGTGAGCCAGCGCCAACTTTCCGGTCACGTCGCCGATACCATAGATGCCGGGTACGTCCGTGCGCAGGTGGTCGTCTACGATGATGTGTCCCCGCTCTACTCGCACGCCCATCTCCGCCAATCCCAGACTCTCAGTGTTGGGTCGCGCGCCGATGGCGACGAGCACCCGTTCGGCTTCCAGAATCTGGTCGCCCTGGTCGCCCACCACACTCACCCGCACACCGCCGGCGGTCGTCTCCACGCCTTGCACCCGCGTGGAGGTCAGCAGTCGCACCTGGCGTCGTTTGAAGGCGCGCTCCATCTCAGCGCTGACTTGCTCATCCTCCAGCGGCAGGGCGTGGGGCAGCATCTCGACGACGGTGACCTCAGCGCCGTAGGTGCGCCAGACGTGGGCGAACTCCATCCCAATCGGCCCGGCTCCGACGATGACCGCCGAACGGGGCAACTCGCGCAGCACGATGGCCTCCCGGTAGGTCAGCACTCGCTCGCCGTCGGGGGTGATGCCGGGGATGGTTCGCGCCTGTCCGCCAGTAGCAACAATGATGTTGCGCGTCTGCAACGTGTGTGTGCCGCCCGCATTCAACGTCACTTCGACCGCATGCGGTGACTTTAGCGTCCCGTGTCCTTCGATCACCTGGACGCCGTTCTTGCGCATCAGTGCGCCGATACCCTTGACCAGCCGCCTCGCTACTTTGCGGCTGCGATCCACTGCCGCGCCATAGTCGGCCTCGAACCCTGTGACGGTGAAACCGAACTCTTTGCCCCGCCCCAGCAAGGAGACGACCTCGGCGTTGCGCAAAAGTGCCTTGGTCGGAATGCATCCCCAGTTGAGGCACACCCCACCCAGGTGTTCCTTCTCGACCAGGGCGACCTTTAGCCCTAATTGGGCGGAGCGGATAGCGGCTACATAACCTCCCGGCCCCGCGCCGATGATGGTGACATCGTATGTTTGTTCCACCAGGTTATTCCTCCGTCAAGTTGTTAGATTTTGAGTTAGCACTCAGGTGCAACGCACTTTTGCCACAAATCTGCCTGTTCTACAATGCAATCCACTGCGAGTACCACCGCGAGTACTCGTGGCGGGGCTCGTGGCGGGGCTCGTGGCAGGCTGCTGGACAAAATCGCTGAAATGACAAGAGACAAGTGCGTTGCATCTTATGAGTGTACCATGAGCGGTAAGACAGAGCAAGCGTGAATGCCTATTGCGGGGGCGCGATTGTAACGTCGCCTAGAACAACATAGTCGCCGCCGGTGTCTACGGGCAACCGTTCGCCTGTGGTGATGTGATACAGGCTGGCGATGAGTTTATAGTGGCCAGGCGACAGGTCCGCCGGGAGGAGGACGCCGCACCGGTCGGCCATTATCTGGCCCGTCTGCCAGGTGCTGGTCGGAGCCAGGCCGTCGCCTGGCTCCGTATCAACCTGGGCGACGAGTCGCCCTGCGCTGTCGAGCAACTGGACAGTGATTTTGTACCGTTCGGGGATAGGGGCCTGGGTCTCCCAGAACAGTGTCACGGGCAGGACGTCGCCGGGAGCGAACAGATCACCCACCAGCGCATAGCCGCTCAGCCGGATGGCCTCGCCGAAGTGGATATCCAGCGCGACGGCAGGTTCCTCTGGCAACGGGGCCACGCCATAGGTCGCCAGGCGCACGCGGCCATACCAGGCGTCGCCGGCCTTGTAGGTGTGGGCCGCCAGCCACGTCTCAATGAGCCGCCGGGGGTCGGATTCGGCGTCGCCCCAGTAGAGCACGAATAGCCGCCGGTACTGTTCGACGAGTGGGGTCAGGAACGCTGTGCCTCCCTCCGCTCCAGGCCGGTAGGGGGCCGGATAGACATCCTGACCGGGGTAATAGTAGGTAAAGACCTCCCATTGGTTGGGGGCGTTGAGGATGATCGCATCGCCAGGACGCCGGGTGGCGGCAACGTCGGCGGCAATTTGGCGGTAGTCGTCTCGGGCATAGGTGGGGTCAAAGTAGAGATTGTGGAGAGAGGGGTAGACGGTTATGGTGGCGAGCACGGTCATAAGGACAAAGGATGCATGATACAGGTTGCGGGATGCAGGCCGAATTACCTTTTGTTTCCTGCCTCCTACGATTTGGGCCAAGGTTTCAATGCCGTGGGCGAGGAGGAGATGGAATGGCGGGAGAGCGACGACCAGGAATTTGAGCCAGGCTGGTTTGTAGAGGTCGAAGGCAAAGATGAGGGCGATGGTGAGCAGGAGGTAGAGAGCCATACTGGCGACACCGAGCCAGCCTGTGCGGGTGCCTTGCTGGGGCCATCCGGTGAGGTTTTCTTTGACCTTGCTCAATGCGGGCGGGACAGGCCATAATCCCACGAGCAACAGGCCCCCTGCACCAAGGAGTGCAATCGTGGCTTCTCCAATCGGCAACGTGGTGCCGACGCTGAGCACGCGCAGTATGTCCCAAAGCGCATGTCCCAGTTCGTAGGCCCGCCCGGCGGCCGACCAACCGGTGACACTGCTGAGTGCGCCAGGCAGCCACGGCAGGTAGAGGGCGACGACCGCAGCCTGTGTCCCGGCCCAGGTCACCAGCCACCGTCCACGGTAAACCGACCGGCGCGCCACGGCCAGCCACCACAGGCCAAAGATGCCATTGTGAACGAGCAGGACAAAGGAGAAGGCATACTGGATGTAAAGGCCGGCGGCGGCGGTGAGGACGTACGCAAGAAACCAGGTTTTTTCCGCAAAACCTGGTTTCTGTCCCGTGTCATTGGCGAGCAGGCGGAGGAGCATGTAGGTAGAGGCAGCGGACACGGCGGCCAGGAGAGCGTACATGCGCGCCTCCTGTGAGTAGTAGACGGCAAAGGGAGAAGTCGCCCCCAGGAAGGCCGCCATCAGGCCGGTGGTCTGGCCAAAGAGGTGGTGGCCCAGCAGGTAGGTAAAGACGATCAGCACCAGCCCCGCCACGACGGAAAGGGAGCGCAGCGCGAACTCACTCTGTCCGAACAGCGCCCGCCAGCAGTGGAGCAGCAGATAGTAGCCGGGCGGGTGAATGTCGCCGGCTGACCCCTCCAGGATCAGATCAATCGTCCGCTCGGCGATGCGGGCCGAGTTACCCTCGTCGTTCCAGAAGGACTGAGCGTCGAGGCGATAGAAGCGCAGGCCCGCCGCGAGGAGCAGGATGAGGAAAAGTAGGGAGTAGGGAGTAGAGAGCAGAGAGCGGAGAGTGGGCTGTTTTGATGTCTTCATCGTCGGCGTAGTAAGCGAGGCCGGGTCCACAGTGCAATGATGAGGAGCAGGCCGGCTATGCCTAGGATGAGGCGCGGGGAGGGGTGCCAGGCCGCGCGCACGATCAGGCCATCTACTGCCACCACGCCAGATAGAGCAGCGAGAGTTACTGCATGGCGGCCGCGTCCGGCCAGGCGCACGGGTTCCCCCGCTAATGCCACCCGTCTGGGCTCTGCGCCATTCACGCTCACCTCGATCTCACCTGTGCCAGGGCCGGGTACCAGCGTCAGGGAAGCGCCTTCAAACGTAAAACGCAGCGTTGCACCAGGCGTGATCGTCTGCCGGTATGCTTCCTGATTCGCCACCGTTTCACGTACCGTCTCCCAATCTCCTTCGTATTCCAGCGCCCAGTGGTCTTCCTGGTGGGTTCCGGGGTAGAGGGTCGGCGTGAGGCCCGCCGTGTACTCTCGCATCGTCTCGTAGACCGGCATAGGGGTAAAATCCGGTTCGACCATGCGAAAGTAGTACCACGACTGGCCTTGCTCGGTGTCGTCGGCGCGCTTGAAGAACCAAAAGTTGACCACGCCCACCCACGGCCACTCTTCCATCGCGCGCTGATAGGCCAATACTGCGTAATGCGCCTGCTGCTCTGGCGTCACCTGCCCGTAGCGGATCCAATCCTGGATACCTGGGTCGTTAGGCACAGCGTTAGAGTTCATCTCGCTGATCCATACCGGTTTGGCCGCATCGCCGTTGGCGACCATGATGTCGCGGATGTAGACCGGACGGGCAAAGTTGATGTTGAGTGGCTGCATACGGTGGTCCGTAGGCCCCGACCACAGCATATAGTCGTTGACGGAGAGGACGTCGAAACAAGCGCCAGCGCCGGCATCGTACATGCGCTGAAGGAAGATGAAATCGCTCAAGCCTGTCCCTGGCCCAGGTCCAGGGTGGAGCGAGACGGTGGGAGCCAGCGCTCCGCTGATGATCACCACGTCCGGGTCTGCCTCCTTGGCGCGGCGGTATCCTTCGCATAACAAGCGGGTGTAGCCCTCCGGGTCTACCGGCTGCTCGCCCCACTCAGGGTAGATGTTGGGTTCGTTCCACAGTTGGTAGTAGCGCACGCGACCCCGGTAGCGCGAGGCGACGGCGTAGATGTAATCGCCCCAGTCGGCCAGGTCGTCGGGGGGGGCATTGTGACCCCGAGTGTCGCCGTCGGCGCGGGTCCAGGCGGGAGGGTTGCTCAGGCGCGCGATGATCTCCAGGTCGTACTGTTCGGCCAGGCCTACGATGTGATCATATTTTTCCCAGGCGGAGCGGTGAGGTTCGTTCCGCCGGTCTTCGAAATCACCATTGCCGTGAATTTCGATATCTTCCCAGGTGAACCCCTGGCGGATCCAGTGGAATCCGGCGGCGGCGATCATCTGCAGCGCTTTTTCCCGTTTCTGCTCTTCTACCTCCTGCTCCAGGAAGACGTTGATGCCAAAGGGGTTGAGACCAGCGTATGTTACCGGCACGTCGGCCGCTGTGCGTGGCTGAGGGTGGAGCAGGTTAGCCGCCAGTTGGGCCATCCCGCGCACCTGGTGTGGCAGGTTCTCCTCCCCCGTCCAGGTGAACATCCATTCTTTCCCTTCCATCTCCGAAATGGGGGCGGACTGGCAGGTGGGTAGAGTCAGTAGTGCCAGGATAGTCAGGGTGATAATGATCGGTTTGCGCATCGCGCCGCGATTATACCCTGCTTCTTCTGAGATGCAAGAGGCCCGGCACTGCGCCAGACCTCACAGGTTGAGCCTTCCCCTCCCTCGCAGAAGGGGAGTCATCTGGAGATAGATGACTCATATCAGGCCTTTGGCTCGATCAGTGCGGCTACAGGCTCGGTGAGTTCGTCGGAGGCCAGATAGGCCCGTACTTCCTCACGGGCTTGCTCAAACAGGCGGATGATTTCTTTATCAGAGCCCTTGAAGCCGGAGATAGTGCGCCGGGCGCACGTACAACAGCCCAACGATGCGCGGTAACTGTCCAGGTCGCAGGTGAGGCAACTCGCCAGTCTGATCGCCATCAATGAAAAGCCCAACACGTCCTCGTGGCCGTCGGGGAGTGCGGCGATATGGTCAACCACCGCGGCCCACTCTGGGCCGCGCAAGTCGCGCAGTTGTGGGATGCAACGGGATGGAAAGAGAATTTCGCTTTCAGGATACATTTATATGCCCCTTGAGATATATAGTTAATCAGGTTCCAGGTAGATTGCGGTCTGGCGAATTAACAAGAGTGTGCCTATGATAACACAAAAGCGGTTCATTTTCAAGGGTTCTTGATCTGGCCCGAAAGACCTCCGAGGTTTCACTCCAATAAAACAGCCTGCATTTTGCCATCGACACGCGGTGCTTTGACACGTCACTTGCCCAAAACTTCGGAGGTCTGCGGTGTCAGTGAACTTGGGTAATTACCGGAATAGGGTGCATTTCAATTTGGGGGCGAACCCTCCCGCAGGCTCCGCAAGCACAGCAAACGCTTGCCCAAGCCACTCGACAGATCGGAAAAGTGTAGGAAACACCTTCGGAAGCCTGCGGGAGGGTCAACTTGCCCCAGGGCTGAAATGCACCCTCCAGAATATGGCCGCTTGCACAACAGTCTGTTTTGGTGTATGATAGCACTAGATTAAACTGCACCGACGGGACTCTGCCGAGCCAGGGCGGGTTTGGGTAGATTCGAGAGCCGATGAAGCGCAAGGAGGAAAGCAATGGACATCATCAAAGTTGCGGCCACCTCTCGATCAACGGCGGTGGCTGGTGCCATCGCAGGTGTCATTCGAGAGCAGGGACAGGTGGATGTGCAGGCTATTGGTGCCGGAGCGGTCAACCAGGCGGTAAAGGCAGTGGCTATCGCCCGCAGTTACCTGGAACTGGACGGGATTGACATCGTCTGCATTCCCTCGTTTGTCGAGGTGTTGATTGACGGTCAGGAGAGGACGGCGGTGCGGCTAGGAGTCGAAAAACGATGCATCAACATCACAACCGAATAGACCTGCATTTCCATAGCACAGCCTCCGACGGCGTGTACACGCCGTCGGAACTTGTTTGTATGGCGCTGGAGCGTGGGCTGACCGTGATCGCACTTACGGACCACGATACGCTGGGCGGGGTGGCGGAGGCCCAGCAGGCGGCAGTTGGCACCGGCTTAGAGGTCATCGCCGGTGTAGAAGTCAACTCCGAGGGCGATTGGGGAGACCTGCATATTCTGGGATATTACGTGGACCTGGAGAACGGCCCGCTGCAGGAGCAGTTGGAGGCGGTGCGGGACGTGCGGGTGGGCCGGGCCCGCAGGATGATCGAGCGATTGACCGAGATGGGCATGGCGTTGACTTGGGAGGATGTGCGGGCATTGGCTGGTGATGCCAGTGTCGGGCGGCCCCACGTGGCGCGAGCGCTGGTCAATCGGGGCTATGTCAGGACGACGAAAGAAGCCTTTGACCGGTTCATTGCCAATGATGGCCCGGCTTACGTTCCCCGGATGAGGCTTTCCCCGTCTGAGGTAATCCAAACTATTGTGGGCGCTGGCGGCGTGCCGGTACTGGCCCACGCGGCTCACTCTGGGAAGCAAGCCCTTGCGCTCATACCGGAGATGGTGGGCTACGGGCTGCGCGGGCTGGAGGTGTATTACCCCCACCACTCGCCCGAGCAGATTGAGATGCTGCTGGGACTGTGCCAGGAGCACGGGCTACTCGTCACGGGCGGCACCGATTTTCACGGGCCGGACAGCAGCGAGGGCGCTCCGTTGGGCTCGGTCTACGTGCCGCTAGAGTGCGCCGAGTGGTTGCGGGAAACGGCTTTTAGAACGCGGATGACAGGACAGTAACGGAATGACGTATGACCCCGACCAAAGTCCAACTTGATCTGATCGGCGCCGACGCGGACGCCGGCACGCTTTTCATCAGTTACGCCCGCAAAGATGTGGAATTTGCCCAGAGACTCAACGCCGACTTGCAGCGCCATGGGGTGATTACCTGGATAGATGAATTGGGTATCCGCAGTGGGGAAGACTGGCCGAACCGGATCGCTACCGCCATAGAGGGTTGCAAGGCCATGCTGGTCATTCTCTCGCCGGACTCAATGGCCTCAAGGTGGGTACGGCGTGAACTGGCGTTTGCTGATACAAAGAGTAAGCGGCTACTGCCGCTACTCTACAGGCCATGCAAACTGTCGGCAGCGTTTGAACTGCGCTTTGGCAACGTGCAGCGAGCGGATTTTTCACGCGGGGACTATGAGACCAACCTGGTCGAACTGCTGGTTTCGATAAGGCAAGTGCTTGGGCTGGCTGTGACCACACCGTCACCTCCAGTACAAGTCAAGCAGCCCGAACGCAAACCCGACGTTCTCACCATCACCTCCCCCATCCATCTCGAACTCGTCCGCGTCCCGGCCGGCGAGTTCCTCATGGGCGGCGACAAGTCGAAAGACAAAAAAGCCTATGACTATGAACAACCCCAGCACCGTCTCCACGTCTCCGAATTCTACATCGGCAAATACCCGGTGACGAACGCCCAGTATGCTGCTTTCGTGAGGGCGACGAAACAGCAAGTGCCGAGACACTGGAAGAAAGGCAAGATACCTTCGGGCAAGGGAAACCACCCGGTGGTCTACGTTGCGTGGTATGATGCTCTTGCCTTCTGTGAGTGGCTGAGCCGGGAGACCGGCAAGGACTTTTGCCTGCCGACGGAGGCCGAGTGGGAAAAGGCCGCCCGGGGGACCGGTGGCCGGATTTATCCCTGGGGGAATGGGCAACCCACGGCCGAGTTGTGCAACTTTGGCAATAACATCGGTCGTACCACGCCGGTGGGCCAGTACTCACCCCAGGGGGATAGTCCCTACGGCTGTGCCGATATGGCTGGCAATGTGTGGGAGTGGACGCGGAGTCTGTGGGGGAAGGACTGGGCAAAGCCTGACTTTGGCTATCCCTATAATCCGACGGACGGTCGGGAGAACCTCAAGGCTGAAGTCCTCCGGGTGTTGCGGGGCGGGTCGTTCGTCCTCGATCGGCACCTCGCCCGCTGCGCGTTCCGCGTCCGGGGGCGTCCCGAGCGACGTCTGGCGCGACTTCGGGTTTCGGGTGGTGGTCTCCCCCATCTCTCTTGCCTCTGCTCTCTGATACTCTGTGCTCTGGCACTCTGGAATCCTGGGCCCTTTGGCTTCGTTCAGGGTAGGCTCTAGGAGTGCGTTTAGGGGGGGGCAGAGCCCATGTGTGTCAACTTGATGATCATGTTGCGCTTACCATAGACCGCCCAGTGATAAAGTAGACCGCCCGGCGATAAAGTCGCCGGGCTAGGGAGCATCCGCCCGATAAATTGGGCTCAGGAACCCCGTTTACGGGGTGGTAACTCCGTAGCCGGGGCACTTTATGCCCCGGCGGGGCCGTCTGTCTTGAGTTGACGCGCATGCGGCAGAGCCCCCCTTTGGTCGCGCGCGCCGCGCTTTCAGGGAGTAGATCTCAGAAACCAGGTTTCTTTGCCCTGGGGCTTTGACGCTTCCTGGGAGTGGACGCCGTTGTGTATAAGGGGATTTGATGAGGGTGTCCATTAGATCCGCCCCCTTGTACTCACGGACGCGGCAGATCCAGCATCAACACCTCAAGCGTGAGACGCGCATTGGCGTTGCGCTTTAGCCGCTCGGCCGCGCTGCGCAGTGCTTTCACCACACTGGCGCTCCGCTCCACGCCAAAGCGGCGGGCCTGGTCGCGTAGGGGCGCGGCCACCGCGCCCCCCTGGCGATCCACGTTCGTCAGCGGCGCATCCGCCCCGGCCGCCAGCAGCAACACGTCCCGCCACCAGCCGATCCACAGATCGAGCGTCTCCTGCGTGGCCACCGGGTCGCGGGCCAGTTTCTCGGCGTAGCGGAAGCGCTCGGTGATAGAAACACCCAGGAGGTGATCCAGGTCATCCAACCGCTGCGCGCGACGTTGGAGCGCTTTCCTGTCTGTGAGCGTGTGCACCGCCCAGCCCAGCCGTCCGCCAGAAAGGTGGGCCAGGAGTTCAGCCTGCTCCGGCTCCGCGTTCCAGCGCTCGACGAGGGCCTGCTGTACCGCCGGTACGGGCAGCGGGCGCAGGGGAACCTGCTGGCAGCGGGAGACGATCGTGGGCAGGAGGCGGTCGGTATCGCTCGCCAGCACTGCGAGCACGACGTAGGGCGGGGGTTCCTCCAGCGTCTTGAGCAGAGCGTTAGCGGCGGAGGTAGTGGCTTCCTCAAAGCGGCGCAGGATGGCCACCCGCCAGCGCCCTTCGTTGGGGGTGAGCGCCAGTTGGCGCTGCAGCCCGCGCACCTGGTCAATCTTGAGATTGGCCCCAACCCGCTCAGATTCAACGATGTGCAGGTCAAGGTGGTTTCCGCTGGCCACCAGGCGGCAGGCGCGACACGTGCCACAGGGGATCCCCTCCCCGTCTCCTTCAGCCTGGCACAGCAGGGCGGCCGCCAGTGCCCGCGCCAGCGTCGTCTTGCCCACGCCGGGCGGCCCGGTGAACAGATAGGCGTGCGAGACGTCGCCCCTTGCCACCGCCCGTCGCAGCAGTGCCACTGCCCATTCGTGTCCCACGATGCCCCAGGTGTCGTTCGTTTTCATCAAGGCGAATTGTAGCACAATGACCGTCACTTGCAAAGCGGTGGGGATAATGGTATAATCTGAGCATCATGGGCGGTTAGCTCAGTTGGCCAGAGCGCCACGTTGACATCGTGGAGGTCACAAGTTCAAGTCTTGTACCGCCCATCGCAGACCGGCTAGCAGCCTCGCTGGCCGGTTCTCGTTTTCACTGTAGTGGAGCAGGGGAGATGGATTTGGAAGAATTAGAGTCACTTCTGATTTCAAACGTGCCAATCGTCGTACTGGCAGCCCTGGGGCTGGTAGTGGTGCACTTGCTCAGCCAGCGATTCCTTCGCATTGCCCGTTCCGCGGAGCACCTCCACGAGGAACGACAGCAGCAATTGGTCACTCTCACCCAGAACCTCCGATGGGTAGCCGACGTCGTGATCGTGGTTGCTGCCCTGCTGATGCTGCTGAGCAAATTCATAGACATCACTCCGCTGCTGGCGGGTGCGGGCGTGGCAGGGCTGGCAGTGAGCTTGGGTGCGCAGACTCTCATCCGGGATCTCATCGGTGGTTTCCTTATTCTGGTGGAGAACCAGTATACTCTCGAAGATGTCATCCAGGTGGGGGATGTGTCGGGAGAGGTGGAGCGGCTCACTCTGCGTGCCACCTACTTGCGGGATACAAACGGGCGTCTGCATATCATTCCCAACGGGGAGGTACGTGTTGTCTCTAACCTGACCAAGGATTGGTCGCGCGCGCTGGTAGACTTGGTCGTGGCCTACGATGAGGACCTGGACCGTGTCCTTTATGTCCTGGAGATGACTGCGGAAGAATTCGCGCAGATCCCGGCTTTTGAGTCACAGTTGCTGGAGCCGCCTCAGGTGATGGGCCCCATCAGCCTGGGGGATTGGGCCATCACGGTGCGAGTGATGGTAAAGACGCAGCCGGGGAAGCAGTGGGAGATCGCCCGCGAACTCCAGAAACGCATCCTCGCTGTCTGCGAACGGGAGAACATCACCTTGCCCTATCCCCGGCAGGAGGTGTGGGTGCGCGAGTCAAGTCAGAGTTGACAGCAGACGAAAGCAGTTTATAATATAGCCACAATCGGACATTGTGAAAGCGTTGACCGGGACGAGTACCGTCCAGTGAAGGCCCAAGAGAGAGGGGGTCGTAGGCTGCAAGCCCCCTTGACCGGACAGGCGGGAAAACCCCCCGGGAGTGAGTCCCTCAAACCGTCGTCGCGCGAGAGTATGGGATTCCGGGATGGCCCGTTATCGCCGCAGAGTGTCGCAGCGCGCCGCGTTGCGGAACTTGGGTGGAACCACGTGGGAGACCCCCGCGCCCCAGGGCGTGGGGGTTTTTGCATAGATGAGGAGGTGATCGAAATGACCGACGACGACACTGGAACTATGCACGTTTTGGTATGCAACCTATCCGATCACCTATGAGGAGAAAAACAATGGCTGAGAAAACGAAATACGAGCAAAGTTACCTTTACAAACTGCGCCACTCGGCGTCACATGTGATGGCCCAGGCGGTGCTGGAAAAGTTTCCCGAAGGCCAGGTCGCCATCGGCCCGCCCATCGAAAACGGCTTTTACTATGACTTTGATCTGCCCCGGCCGCTGACGCCGGAAGACCTGGAGGAGATCGAAGCCCGCATGCAAGAGATTATCGCTGAGGGGCACGATTTTGTCTACCAGGAGATAGACGAGGAGGAAGCACGCCAGGTCTTTGCCGATCAACCCTACAAGTTAGAGTTGATTGACGGCATCCTCTCTGCCGGGATGGACGAATACGGCGAGCCGCTGGAGGAAGCACCCAAACTCTCGATCTACAAGGACGGGCCATTTATAGATCTGTGCCGGGGGCCGCACGTGGACAACACGCAGGAGATCAACCCCGACGCGATCAAGTTGCTCAGCGTGGCCGGGGCCTACTGGCGCGGCGACGAGCGCCGCCCCATGCTGCAACGCATCTACGGCACAGCCTGGGAGGCGGCCCATGACCTGGAGGAGTTCCTGGCCTGGCGGGAAGAGGTGGAACAGCGGGACCACCGGCGGCTGATCAAGGAGTTGGATCTGCTCAGTTTCCACGAGGAGGGTGGGGCGGGTCTGGCCTACTGGCACCCCAAGGGTGGACAGATACGCGTCTTGATCGAGGATTACTGGCGCAAGCGGCACTATGAGGGTGGGTATGACATTGTTTTCTCACCGCACATCGGTCGCGCGCAACTGTGGGAGACGTCAGGGCACCTCGATTTCTATAAAGATGGTATGTATGCTCCTATGGATATTGACGGGCAGGAATACTATATCAAACCGATGAATTGCCCGTTCCACATCCTGATCTACAAATCGCGGATGCATTCCTACCGTGAACTGCCCTTGCGCTGGGCCGAGTTGGGTACGGTCTATCGCTACGAGCGCAGCGGCGTGTTGCACGGCTTGCTGCGCGTGCGCGGTTTCACGCAGGATGATGCCCACATCTTTTGCACGCCAGAACAGATCGAGGACGAAATCCTGCGCGTCTTGGATTTCAGCCTGGACCTGCTGCGTGGCTTTGGTTTTGAGGAGTTCAAGATCGAACTGAGCGTGCGCGACCCCAGAGAACCGGAGAAATATGCCGGCGCCGATGCGATGTGGGAACAGGCCGAGGCATCGCTGGTCAAAGCGTTGGATGCGCGGGCCTTACCCTACGAGCGGATGGAGGGTGAGGCAGTGTTTTATGGCCCCAAGATTGACATCAAGATCAAAGATGCATTGGGGCGGGCCTGGCAATGCACGACGATCCAGTTTGACTTTAACCTGCCAGAGCGGTTCGACATGGCCTACGTAGGCGAGGATGGCAAGGAACACCGGCCTTACATGGTGCACCGGGCTTTATTGGGCAGCCTGGAGCGGTTCTTTGGTGTCCTTGTAGAGCACTATGCCGGGGCTTTTCCTGTCTGGCTCAGTCCGGTGCAGGTGGTACTCATCCCCATCGCCGACCGGCACGTAGAGTACGCCCTTTCCGTGGCCAGGCAACTGCAGGCGGCAGGGCTGCGGGTAGAAGTGGATGACTCGGGCGAACGCATGCAGGCCAAGATTCGCGACGCGCAGACGCACAAGGTTCCCTATATGCTCATCATCGGCGATCGAGAGATAAAGGCCGGGCAGGTGAATCTGCGCATGCGTGACGGCAATGTGCCCGGCGCGATGCCGGTGGACGATTTTTCCGCGCTGGCACAGGAAGCGGTGGCGGAGAAGCGGTTGCTCTGACGAGCGGCCATCCGGGCGATTTGACACCTTTCTGCAATTGTGTTATTATCTCTCCTGTGCACATCTGGCTTGTAAGTAAGGGAGGTAGGCTGAATTAGCAAAAAGAAGTACAACACCAGCAAGCGAGTAAAGTATCGCATTAACCATCAGATCCGGGCTTCTCACGTTCGTCTCATTGATGCAGATGGTGCCCACTTGGGTGTAGTGCCGTTATCTGAGGCTTTGACAGTTGCTCACGATCGCGAGTCGGATCTGGTGGAAGTGTCACCAGCGGCGGATCCTCCTGTCGCCCGGGTGATGGACTATGGCAAGTTTCTGTACCAGGAGGCCAAGCGGGAACGAGAGGCGCGCAAGGCCCAGAAACAGGTCGAGGTCAAAGAGATTCGCCTGCGTCCCAAGACGACCGATCATCACAGGTCTTTCAAGATTCGCGACGCCCGGCGCTGGCTGGAAGAGGGGATGAAGGTCAAAGTACGCATCCGCTTCCGAGGCCGGGAGGTCACTTATCCAGAGATTGCCATCGAGCAATTGGTGCAGATTGCCGATGAATTATCTGACGTGGCAGTGATCGAACAGAGGCCGAATCGGGAGGGACGCACGATGTTGATGGTTTTGGCGCCGGAGAAGAAAAAAGGCGCAAAGGGGTAGGAGAATGCCAAAAATCAAGACGCACAAGTCCACGTCCAAACGTTTCCGCCGGACGAAAGGCGGCAAAGGCAAATTGATGCGTACCAAGTTGGGCAAGTCCCATTTGCGGCGCAAAAAGAGCAAACGCGCCAAGCGTCTCTACGACGAAATGATCGCGGTGGATTCAAAGGGTGTGCAGCAGCGTGTGAGTCGCCTAGCGCCGTATTTGAGGGAAAAGGGGAAATAGTACTGTGAGAGTTAAGGGAGGAACCAGGACACGCTATCGTCATAAGAAGATACTTCGCCAGACCAAGGGGTACTATGGCACGCGCCATAGCCTCTTCCGTCGGGCCAATGAGGCCTGGATGAAGGCGCAGTGGTATGCCTACCGTGACCGGCGGCAGCGTCGTCGGGACCTGCGGCGGCTGTGGATCACGCGCATCAACGCGGCGGCGCGGCAGAATGGCCTTTCGTACAACCGCTTTATCCACGGGTTGAATGTGGCCGGGGTAGAGTTGAACCGCAAGGTCCTGGCCGACATCGCCGTGCGGGACGCGGAAACGTTCTCCCGGCTGGTGGAGGTGGCGAAGGGAGCAGTAGCGTAATTCGTAGAAACAACAAAGGTACAAGACGACAAGGGAGCCCAAGATTGGGTTCCCTTTTTTGTTGATGTACGCCAGAAGGAATGACGAGATGGCGGCGGATGGATATTACCCCAAAAAGGCACCGTCCAAGCCGTAGATTGCTCCAGCCTCTCAGGAGAGAGACCGAAAGCCTCTTTGTCGGAGCGGGTTTCTTTTTGTGGTCGGCTGTGGTATACTCGGCCGTATGAAAACGACCCTCTTGCAAACCAAGCTCTATATCCCCCCCGCCCAGCCTGACCCTTCGATTGGGCTCAGGGCAAGGCTGGTGCCGCGCCCGCGCCTGATCGAACGGCTGAACGCGGGGCTGGATCGCAAGATGACTCTCGTCTCCGCCCCGGCCGGCTTTGGCAAGACCACGCTGTTGAGCGAGTGGATATACCATTTAGAAACCAGGTTTTTCGGAAAAAACCTGGTTTCTGGCTCGCCCAGGCCTGTCGCCTGGCTCTCATTGGACGAAGGCGACAACGACCCGGCACGCTTCCTGGCCTACCTGGTCGCCGCTTTGCAAACGGTGGAACCGGATGTCGGGGCGGACGTGCTGACCGCGCTCCAATCTCCGCAGCCGCCGTCGGTGGAAGCGGCGCTGACGGCGCTGATCAACGACATCGTCGCTGTTCCCCAGGGCGACCGAAAGGGTCGCCCCTACGTCCTCATGCTCGACGATTACCACCTCATCGCCGCCCGGCCAATCCACGACGCCCTCACCTTCCTGATCGAACACCTGCCGCCGCAGATGCACCTGGTGATTGCTACCCGCGCCGACCCGCCCCTGCCGCTGGCCCGCCTGCGGGGGCGCAACCAACTGACCGAACTGCACGCCGCCGACCTGCGCTTTACTCCCGACGAAGCAGCCGCTTTCTTGAACCAGGTGATGGAGCTAGACCTCTTGGCGGAGGATGTCGCTGCGCTAGAAACGCGCACCGAAGGCTGGATCGCAGGCTTGCAGATGGCGGCGATCTCGATGCGAGGAAGAAAAGACGTGACTGCGTTCATCAGGGCCTTTACAGGTAGCCACCGCTTTATCCTGGACTACCTGGTGGAGGAGGTGCTCGATCAACAATCCCCTGCCATCCAAGAATTCCTGCTAAAGACTTCGATCCTTGAACGGATGACCGGTTCCCTGTGTGATGCCGTCCTGAGCAAGGGAGCAGAGGAGCAGGGTAGCGGAGGCGATGGTGTTTTCTCCCCTGCCCTGCCCCTCCGCACCTCTGCCGATAGTCAAAAGACCCTGGAATATCTGGAACACAACAACCTGTTCGTCGTTCCCCTGGACGATGAGCGGCGCTGGTATCGCTACCATCGGCTCTTCGCCGACTTGTTGCGCCAACGCTTGCAGCAAGCGCAAGCCGACCTTGTGCCAACGTTGCGCCGCCGGGCCAGCGAGTGGTACGAGCAGTACGGGTTGATTGGCGAAGCGGCGTCCCATGCCCTGGCGGCAGATGACTTTGAACGAGCGGCGCGCCTGATTGAGCAGACAGCGTGGAAGATGTTGACGCGCGGCGAGATGACCACGCTGTTGAACTGGCTGGGGGCGCTGCCCGATGAGGTGGTGCGCGCCCGGCCACGGCTCGACGTTTTTCGGGCCTGGGCGCTGACGCTGACCAGTCAACTGGATCATGCCGAACTGCGTCTGCAGGAGACCGACACGCAGGGACTGGAAGGTGAAGTGGCCGCCGTGCGCGCCTATGCCGCCTGCTTCCGGGGAGATGTCACTCGCGCCATCGAACTTTCCCGGCAGGCGCTCGAACACTTGCCTGAGGAGGGGCTGTTCTTACGTTCTCTCATGGCTCTGAATCTGGGGAACGCATACTGGTTGAGCGGCAACCCGGCGGCGGCGGGCCAGGCCTTGACCAAAGCCGCTGCACTTGGGCAGGCTGCCGGCGATATCTACCTGGCTATGATTGCCACCAGTCTACTGGGGCAGGCGCAGGAGATGGCGGGTCAGCTTCACCAGGCGGTAGAGACCTACCGGCAGGCGCTTCAACTGGCAACTCCCTCACAGGGGGAGGGTAGGGGTAGCCGACCGGTGCTGTTTGCTGGCCTGGCCCACCTGGGGCTGGCCGGGCCGTTGTACGAGTGGAACGACCTTGACGGCGCGATGCGTCAGGTGATGAGGGCTATCGAACTGGGCGAGCGGGGCGGGAGCGTGAGCACTCTGCAAGGCAGTTACACCACTCTGGCCCAGGTGTGCCAGGCGCGGGGAGATATGGATGGCGCGCTGGAGGCGCTCCACCAGGCAGAGAGCCTGGCGCGAAAACACGACCTGATCCACGTGATTGGCCTGGTAGCCGCGTTCCGGGCGCGGCTGTGGTTGGCGCAGGGAGACCCTTCGACAATCTCAGGGCAAGCTATCGCAGCGGCATCCCGTTGGGCGCAGGAAAGCGGGTTGAGCGCGGACGATGATCTTAGTTACACCGGCGAGATCGGTCACCTCACGCTGGCGCAGGTGCTCATCGCCCAGGGCATGCCTGGCGAAGCGCTGCGCTTGCTGGCGCGGCTGTTGGAAGCAGCGCAAACGGCGGGGCGGACGGGGAGCGTGATTGAGATCCTGGCGCTCCAGGCGCTGGCGTTCCAGGCCCAGTCCGATTTGGAGCGGGCGCTGTCCGCGTTGGAGCAGGCGCTCTCCCTCGCCGAGCCGGAGGGGTTCGTGCGCATCTTCTTGGACTTGGGGGAACCGATGGTCAGGCTGTTGCGCCGGGCTCTATCTCAAGGTATTGCGCCCAACTATGTGGCCCGGCTGCTGGCTGCCTTTGGCGAAGAGGTTGAACTGACATCTCCCGCGATGGAATCACTGATTGAACCTCTCAGCGAGCGCGAACTGGAGGTGCTGCGCTTGATCGCCGCCGGCCTATCCAATCCAGAGATCGCAGAAGAGTTGGTCATCGCCGTTAGCACCGTCAAGTCCCACACCAACCACATCTACGGCAAACTGGGCGTCAAGAACCGCACCCAGGCGGTCGCACGGGCGCGAGAATTGGACCTGCTGTAACCCCGGCCAATCCCTCAATCGTATCTTTAATTCGGGATTCTCTACCGTACAAAATGATTAATTGACAGAATGGCGAAAAGCCAGCCATGGAGTAAACTTCTGTTCACCCAAAACCACGAACAGGAGGACCCCATGACTGACCGATATAGAGTATAC
>JAXHUO010000079.1:1333-18667 GCA_034189605.1 Chloroflexota bacterium | reverse complement strand
ACCTGGACACCGACGGTTCAGGTATCGCTCGAATTCTTGGATTGCCCCCTTCATCGGCTGCCTCCTGGTATCTCATATTATACACCAAGTCAGCCGAACTGCGTGTAAGGGACGGGGGCTGTGAGCCGTGGAAGTACAGCACAAAACGCTCCAAGCCTCCGTCCCGGGGGCGGCACATGCGGCGAAATCGGTCGTTTCAAGGCGGTTTGCTGGCCCAGGACGCCCCCGAGACGGGGGCTGTGAGCCGTGGAAGTACAGCACAAAACGCTCCAAGCCCCCGTCCCGGGGGCGGCACATGCGGCGAAATCGGTCGTTTCAAGGTGGTTTGCTGGCCCAGGACGCCCCCGAGACGGGGGCTGTGAGCCGTGGAAAACAGGTCTTCTTTGAACGCGAGATATTTTCAAATGTGGAAACGGACACTTTTTTCGTTGTAGACGACTGGATGGTTTCAGCGAGTTCGGATAATAGGATATTCGAAACAGGAGGTATATCGAATGAACAATCTGGCAGTCATCGAGACGGTATTGCGCAACCGACGCCGGTTCTTCACCGAGATCCGGGATGGTGTGGAACTGGGCCAGAAGATGCGGGCTATGCTCGTTTCCAGCATAGCCTTTCTGGCTCTCTATGGGGCAGTGATGGGCTCGACTCATAGCCTGTGGCAGGCGCTCAGTTCTGGCGCCAAGTTGCCACTGCTGTTCCTGGCTACGCTGGTTGTCTGCTCGCCGACGCTCTACTTTTTCAACCTCATCTTTGGCTCCAACCAGAGCCTGACGCAGAACTTTGCGCTCATTTTGACGGCGCTCACGGTGACGGCGGTGTTGCTCCTCAGTTTCGCTCCCATTGTGCTCTTCTTTCTCCTCACGACCAGCCAGTACCAGTTCTTCAAACTGCTAAACGTGGGAGTCTTTACTATTGCCGGCATCATAGGGGTGACCTTCCTCAGCCAGGGGATGCGAGTCGTCTCAATGTCCGGCAAGGAGGGAGTAGGAGCCAGACGGAATATCTTGCGGTTGTGGATTCTGGTCTATGCTTTCGTCGGCAGCCAGATGGCCTGGACGCTGCGCCCGTTCATCGGCGCACCTGGTTTGCAGTTTGAGTTGTTCCGCCAACTGGGCGGTAATTTCTATGCCAACATCTTTGCCAGTATTGGCGAGATTTTGGGTTTCTTAACCGTGAGGTAGAATAAATATGAATGATCAGCAACCATCACGTATGGATCAGATGTTTGACCTGCTGGTGGGGGAGATTGAGGAGCGGATGCGGGCGCGGATGGGGCTTTCTGCCACTGTCGAGCCCCCTCTGCCTGAAGCGCCCATTCCTTCTGTCGAACCCTTGACTGAACCGGTGGAGCCAGTGGAAGCCTCTTCACTCGGTGCCGAGCCCCCACCGTTTGAGGCT
Source organism: Chloroflexota bacterium (assembly GCA_034189605.1). GTDB lineage: Bacteria > Chloroflexota > Anaerolineae > B4-G1 > B4-G1 > JAUWNP01. The sequence continues at coordinate 17,266 of JAXHUO010000079.1, read as the reverse complement.
CCTATCCCTCCTGTAGAATCTCAAGCCGAACCGGCCGAACCGGTGGAGGCAAACGCACTGCCAGGGGGTGAGGCGAAGTGGCAGCCGAGGGAGCCGGCCGTGTCCCCTAACACCGTTCGTTTGATGCGCCGGCTGGCGCTGGGGTTGCTCGTCGCCATCGTGTTAATCAACATTCCCTTCAACCGGCACGGCACCACCCTGGCCACCGCTATGCCCGATAGCGCCGCCGTCGTGATCCGGGAAGGGCTGGTGGTGAAGGAGGGGGACGACGAGGAGATCTATGTCTATCAGAGTGGCCAATTCCGTTGGATCAGCAGCCTGGACGCCTTTGAGCACTTTGGTTTCACCTGGGGGGACGTGCATGTCGTGGAGGATGGCTTCCTGGACCAGTTCGAGATAGGGATGCCTTTGCACGTGCTGCTCAAATGCCCGCAGAGTCCTCACATCTACCGGCTGGAGAGGGGGGAGAAGCGCTGGATCCGTGACATCGCGACCTTCGATGCGGAGGGGCACGTGTGGGAAGACGTGCGGCTCGTCGGGTGTAACTACTTGCGTGACCTTCCCAATGGGGAGACGATCCCGCCTGGCTCTGGCCCTCCACCGCAGCCTTGAGCCTTTCCAAGCGTGCTATTCGCTGTGTTAGGCTGCCTGGAGTTTTCCTGGTCGGGGGCGATATGACCTCATGGGAAGGAGTGTCAAATTAACAAGGGCAGAATACTGGTACTCGTTGGCTCACTTCTTTTGATCATCGGAGGGTTTCTTCCGTGGATATCTGTGCCTAACCTATTTGGCCTTAGTGGGTCCTCCTACGAGGGCATAGAAGCTGGCTGGGAAGGAGACGGAGTTCTGACGACCGGCGTCGGTCTGATACTCGTACTTGGCGAGCTATTGTTCAGGGGAGTGGCTCGTAGGTGGTTTACGCTCACAGGGGTCGTTCTAGCGGCACTAGCGGCATCAGTTGTGTTTCTTGACTTTCGGCGGATTCTGGAGATAGCCCCCGAAGCAGGTTTCTACGCAGCCACAGATATTGGCATTTATGTGACGCTCGTAGGGGCACTGCTTGCGTTGATTGGATGCCTGTGGAAGCGTGTCCCATAGTTGTATTAACGGCACGGAGATGCGCGGGTGAGCATGCACATCGTCGCTCGTTCCATCAGCCAGCCGGTGTGGGAGCGACTCTGTAAGGGACCGTTCGCCGCGCGGGTACTGGCCGTTTTCAAGCACGCCTGCAACCTGGTAACCCTCGACGGCCACGTGGTAGCCTTAGTGCTCCCGCAGGTCGGCGACGGGCCGCTCAACGTCGTGGTGCACGGAAGGCCCGGCGACTTTGCGGCCGTCGAGCCCGGAATGTCGGCCCGGCTGGAAGGGAGACGTCTGCGGGTTGGCGGGTTGGAGATCGTTCTGGAGGGGGCGGTCGTTTGGGAGCCGTGCCCCGATTGGGACAGTCTGCGGGCTGGCCGGGATGGTATCACAGCGCGCCTCCCCTTTCTCTGGGCCTTTGCTCTGCGTAACGCTCCCGCTGGCAGTCTCCTACCGCTTGCGTGGGAGTGGGCAGGCGGGCCGGATCATTCAATAGAGGCAGTAGAGGCTGGCTGCGTGTCCAGGGCCTTTGCCCTCGTGGCGCGAGATGCCGCCGAGGCACTATGGGCGGGGTGGGGGGGGGACCCCGGTCGGTTGCGGGAGGGCGCGGCCCAACTGGCGGGGCTGGGGAGCGGCTTGACCCCCGCTGGCGATGACTTTCTCACGGGCGTGATGCTCTGGGCATGGCTGGCCCACTCCAACCCCCGTGTGTTTTGCCGTACCCTGGCGGCAGCAGCCATCCCGCGCACTACGACCCTCTCCGCCGCTTTCCTCCGGGCCGCAGCGGAGGGGGAGTGCAACGTGTCCTGGCACAGGGCGCTCGCCGCGATGGTGGGAACGGAAGATGTCCTCGCATCGTCCATCCTGGAGGTGCTGGCCCACGGTGCCACCTCCGGCGCGGATGCGCTGGCAGGCTTTCTGTGGATGGACTCCTATGCGGGAGCCTGACCGCTCTATACTCAGAAGCGCGCTTCCTCTCAATCCGCTTGGAGTGCAAAAGAGAGAGCCCACCCCGCGCGGGGTGGGCTCTGAATAGATGTGGGACAAGATGCCATCTTGTCCTACTCCCTCCTCTCAGTTCGTTTTTGTCCTTGGGGGTGAGCCAAGGATCATGGCGACTGCTTTCGTGCTTGCAGTGCCAGAAAGATCTTTTCCGCCGAAAGCGGCAGGTCGGTGAAGCGGATGCCGAGCGCGTCGTTGATCGCATTGGCAATCGCCGGCGCGGTTTGCACCATCACGTGTTCACCCACGCCCCGCGCGCCCCATGGGCCATCCTCCAAAGGCGTCTCGACAAAGTCGCCGTGGATCTCCTGCGGTGCATCCACAGCGGTCACAATGCGATAGTCCACCAGACTGCGGTTGAGAGGCCGGCCTTTCTCATCGAACCTGAGTGCCTCAAAGGCCGAACTCATTCCGTGAACCGCGCCGCCCTCGATCTGCGCCAGGACAAGGTCGGGGTTGATGGCCTTGCCCACGTCGTAGGCGCTGGCGATCTTGAGAATCTCAATCTGGCCGGTCTCGGTATCCACCTCCAGGTCTACCGCCTGCGCGCCGACGGTATAGTGTACCACGGCGCGGGGACCCTGGCCGGTCTCGAAATCCAGGTTGGTGACGTAGGTCGGCATGAACTTGCCTCGCCCGACGATAGGCCCACCTTTCCACCCCTCAAAGTTCTCGTTGGGCAGACCGTAGATGACCATGTTTTGGAGTGGCTGTTCCCGCTCGGATTTGTAGGATACGACCTTGCCGTCCTTGATATCCAGGTCGCTGGGGTCCTCGCCCCAGTGATCCGCCACGATCTCCAGAATCTGTCGCCTGGCGTCCTCGGCGGCCGCCTTGACCGCGTTGCCCATTGCCCAAGTGATGCGGCTGGCCACTGTCTGCCACTCGTAAGGGCTATACTTGGTGTCTATCGGAGCAGAGACGCGCACCCACTCGTAAGGCACGCCCAGTGCCTGGGCTGCGATCTGTGCCGCGACGGTGAAGGATCCCTGTCCCAACTCCTGCGCCCCGATCTCGACGTAAACAGTTGCATCTTCGTTGAAGCGCACGACGGCTGAACTGCCGGGGTTGGGCGGCATGGCCGGGGCCTTCCACATGATGGCGATGCCCTTACCGCGCTTCTTGTGTGGCGCAGAAGGCTGTTTCTTCTTACCCAAGCCAATTGCCTCGGTGACTTTGTTTATGCAGGCCCCCAGGTCAATAGCGGGCATCTTCATCCCGGTCAGGATGGTATCGTTCGTCTTGACACAGTTGCGACGGCGGAACTCGGCTGGGTCCATCCCGATCTTTTCGGCCAGTTGGTCCATAATCTGCTCAATGCCCCAGTGGATCTCGGGCATGCCAAAGCCGCGCATCGGCCCGCCGATGGGCAGGTTGGTGTAGACAGAACGCGAATCGCCTTTTACGTTCGGAATGTCATAAGGGCCGGTGCAAGAGTAGCCAGCGGCGCGGGCGATGTTGACGCCGTAATCGTTATAGGCACCGCCGCCAAAGTAGTACTTGGTCTCCATCGCCAGCAGGTTGCCCTCGGCATCGCAGCCGATCTTGGTGCGTGCCACCAGGCTCTGGCGCATCGTCGTGCCGACGAACTCTTCCTCGCGCGTCAAGCGCAACTTGACCGGATGTCCCTGGACTGCCCGCGCCAGAACCAACGCGCACGCCTCCATCGTCACGCCCGCTTTGCCACCGAACCCGCCGCCGACGTAGGGAGACACCACACGCAGGTTGCCATGCGGGATGTCCAAACTCTGGGCGAGCAGGTCGCGTTGAGCGTGGGGTGACTGCGTACTGGTCCACAGTGTGACCTGTCCCGATGGTTCCCAGAGGGCCACCGATATGTGAGGCTCAAGCGGCACGTGCTGGATCTGGGGCAGGTAGAAGGTCCCCTCCACGATGGCATCGCACCTGGGCCAGGCGGACTCGACGTCCCCTTTGCGAAGTTTAAAGTGCTCCGAGACGTTGGTGCCCGGTTCGGGGAAGATAAAATTGGCCACTTTGTATTTGCCCAGGTCAGGGTGGAGCAGAGGCGCACCTGGCTGGAGGGCTTCCAGCGGGCCAAAGACCGCCGGAAGTTCTTCGTATCCCACCTCAACGAGCCGAGTCGCCTCCTCTGCGATCCCTTCGCTGGTTGCAATAACCCCGGCAACAGGCTCTCCAAAGTACCGCACGCGCTCGCCAGCCAAGACGGGGCGATCTACGAGGTACATGCCAATCGACTCGGGAGCGTCCTTGCCGGTGACGACTGCCTTCACGCCAGGCACTGAAAGTGCCTGGCTGGTGTCTATGTGTTTGATCAGGGCGTGGGCATGGGGGCTTCGGGTCAGTCGGGCGTAGTAAAGGTGGGGACCGAATTGTATATCGTCGGCAAAGATGGCAGCCCCAATGATTTTATCGTACATGTCCACGCGGGGGAGACTCTTGCCAACCGGATCAGAGGTAAACTGGGTCATTTTGCATCCCCCTTGAATCTCTCAGCCCCTGCCTCGGGGGTGTCTTTCGCAGCCGTCTGCACAGCCTGGATGAGACGCAGGTAGCCCGTACAGCGGCATAGGTTGCCAACCAGGGCCTCCCGTATTTCCTCCTCGGTCGGATGGGGGTTGCGCTTCAACAGAGCATGAGCAGAGATCAACACCCCCGGTGTACAGAAGCCGCACTGAACGGCGTTATGTTCCCCAAAGGCCTGTTGCAACGGGCTCATCTGGCCAGCGTGAGCCAACCCCTCGACCGTGGTGACCTCGGCCCCATCCGCCTCCACCGCCAGCACCAAACAGGAGTTGACCGGCTCACCGTTCATCAAGATGGTGCAGGCTCCGCACTCCCCGGCTGTACAGCCGTTCTTGGTGCCAGTGAGCGCTAGTTTCTCCCGCAGCATCTGCAGCAAAGTCATGTTTGAGGGAACGGTCAGGTATTCTGCCTCGCCGTTCACAGTTACTGTGATTGTGTGCATACTCATTCTATTCCTCCTGGCCCGTCAACTTGCCCCACACGTCCCGCAGTCCCCGCAGAGTGAGGGCTCGCACCATTGCTTTGCGGTAGGCAGCGCTGGCGCGCACGTCGCTGATGGGGGTTGCTGCTTCCATCGCCTTTTCGGCTGCGTAGGTAAAGGTCTTTTCTCCCGGAGAATTCGCCGCCAGTATTTCTTCCGCCTCTAGCGGTCGTAACGGCACCGGCGCGACCGAGGCCAGCCCAATACGGAAGCGATAGCCGGAGGGAGCAGTCCCGTCAGGGAAGCCAAAGACCGCTACACCAACGATGGATAGGTCGCCGACCTTGTTGCGGCCCAGTTTCAGATACCTCCCTGCGCTGCCGGCTGGCGGGGTCGGGAAATGGATAGCCGTCATCAACTCACCCGCCTGCATCGCTGTCTCGCCAGGCCCGAGGAAGAACTCGCCGGCTGGTACCTCCCGCTCCCCGCCCCTAGACCCTTCGGGTTTTCCGAAACCCGAAGGGTCTGAAGCGTCCACCGAAGGGTCTGGCCCGTAGAGGGCAATCCGTCCCCCCAGCACCAACGCAGCCGGAGCGGTGTCGGCAGCGGGAGAACCGTTGCATAGGTTGCCGCCCAGGGTGGCGCGATTGCGCACCTGGTACGAGGCTACGGAGTTGGCCGCCTCCGCCAACAGCGGGTAGTGGGTTTGTACATCGGGGCGGAGGGCCACCTGGTTCATCGTGGCCGCCGCGCCGATGGTCAGCCCCGCCTGCTCGTCATACAGAATGTCCCGCATGCCGGGCAGATGCTTGACGTCCACGACGAACCTGGGATGGATGAATCCATCGCGGATACGGACAAATGTATCGGTGCCACCCATAAAGGGGCGCGCCTCGCCGGCGTGTTCAGCCAAGAACCGGCTGGCTTCAGCCAACGAGGTGGGCTTCACATAATCGAACTCGGTGAGTCCGGGACTTGGCATGTACATTACTTGCCACCTCCTTTGTCAGTGAACAAAGGTGCAACGCACTTGTTTCTTGCCATTTCAGCGATTTCGTCCAGCAGAAAGTGCGTTGCACCTGAGTAATAATGTTTCATGCTTCGGGCGTTTTGAATATCAGAAAGATCGCGTTCAAGAGAATCCCAGCCACAGCGCCAGTAGCGATAGCCGGCAGTCCACTGGGGAAAACGCCCTGGAGAATCGGGATGGGCAAGAATCCACCTGGGTAGCCGATGTTGCCGCCGATGCCGATGATCATGATGACAGCCCCGACCGCCAATGTGCGGGCGTCAAACAGGTTGACCTTGTTCTCAACCATCAGGGCGATACCCTGCATGCCGATCACGCCAAACAGGTAGATCGCCAGGCCGCCGCTTACGGCGAGGGGCACCGTGCCGACCAGGGCTTCCAGCTTGCCGATGAAGCCCAGCAGTATAGAGATGACACCGGCTGCGACCAGAGCTGGGCCCGAATAGTTGCGAGTGATCGCCATCAGCGAGTTGTTTTCCCCATAGTTAGTGCCGGCCGTGCTGCCGAACAAGCCGTTGATAAAGTCGCCGATGCCATCGAGGATCAGGTTAAACCCGATGTGTTGGTCGAGTTCGTATTTCTCTTCGCCAATCTCCTCGGCGAAACGATCCACGTACAAGCTGATCTGGTACAGGTGGGCAGTTGATTCGGGAATGGTGGCGATACACATGATGGAAATGCTAAAGATCGCCGTCATCACCATTGCGCCGCCAAAGCTCGGGAAGGTGATGTGAGGGATGACGATCCAACTGGCCGCCCCCACTGAGGAAAGGTCAATCAAACCAAAGGGGATAGATACGATGTAGCCCACGATGGCGCCCAGCAAGATCGGAATCATGCCGATGAAGCCTTTGCCCCGCAGGTAGACTGAGAAGAGAATGGTCACGACCAGGGTTATGATGGAGATCAGCCAGTTCGCCCCAGCCATATCCAGGGCAGCAAAGCCCAGGCCGATACCGATGACGCAAGCAACCGAGCCGGTGACGATCGGTGGGAGCACTTTGTCAATGGCTGCTTTGCCCACCTGCTTGATGATGAAACCAACGATGATGTTGAGCACACCGGTGATCAGGATGCCAGCCTGCATAGTGCGGATCAGGCTGTCGTCGGCTGGGACGCCCCACTCAGCGTTGGTGATCGCCAGGTAGGCGGTCAGGTAGCTGAAGCTGGAGCCGTAGAAGAGCGGGATGAACTTGCCAATCCGCCACTTTGATAGGATCAGAGCCACGATCGTGGCTAAACCGGCTATAGACAGCACCGTGGATACGTGGAACCCGGTGAACAAGGCGCAGAATACCGTCGCCGGGAACATGGTCAGCACGTGCTGAAAGCCCAGGAGAATCAACTGTCCCCAGGGAGGCGTATCGTTCGGCAGGTAGCCCATTACTTTTCTTTGCTTGGTTGCGGTGGTCATTTGTGTTTTCCTCCTTATCGGTGAAGATAGCGGTTCCCTCCTGATGGCTCAGGCAGGGAATGACCCGGTCAGAGACCGGCCACAACGGAGAATACAAATAGAAATCACCAGGCCGGTTTGTCTATGATGGGATGGCATCACCTCCTTTTGCGGTATTGAGGACTAGTCTCCTTCCTTGAAAGCCACGAAGCGCCCCCACATAGATGCGATTTCCATTCCCCTCTGCATGTAACAGCCGATGTAGTACCTGCCGCTCTCGGCAGTGGCGATATCGCCTGCCAGGTTCTCAGCGTGGACGATCTTCTTCGGGAAGAGGTTCAGGTGCATGTCCTGGTAGTACTTGTCCAGAGGGTACATCTCGTCCCAGTCCTTGCCAAAGTCTCTGACCAGTTTGGCATTGGCCTCTTCAAAGGTCTTGGGGTGCCAGAGCCTCTGGATGGTGTTCATGGGATGGTCTGCGCTCACGGCGTCCACACCGATCCACTTGATCTCCATGTCTACGCACCACTGCGCAAAATCAGCGGAAGGCCCAGGGTGTTTGATCATGTAGCGGAATTCATCGGAGTCCGGGCTGTTCCAGCCGTACTTGTGCCAACCGGTTTTGATGATGAGGATGTCCCCCTTGCGGATGTCCACGACGTCCTCGATCATCTGGGGCGTGTACACACTTGAATTGCTGACCAGGTGGGAGATATCGGCAATCACGCCAGGGCCAACCCACTCCTCAAGCGGCACCTCTCCTATTGCCCTGCCAGCCGGCCAGAAGTGCTTCTCGCCGTCCATGTGGGTCGCCAGGTGGATACTGGCATTGCAGATGGATCCGTTTCTGCCCATGCCAAAGTGCTGACCGCCGACTCTCTTGGTGTACGTGACGGTCAATGGGATATAGTTCGCCCACTGGGGTGTCTGGACGCTGAACGGGATGGTGAGATCCAGCATCTCGGCCGAGTTCATGATCTCAAAGAACTCCTCCTCACCCATGCCTTCAGGAGCCTGGTGGGCGACGACGCGCGACCAGGCCGTCTCCACCTCCATGAAAGGAATGGGCTGAATCATGATCCAGGCCCGCTGGTTGTTCAGTCTGTCTATATCGCCCACAATACACTCAGCCAGGAGCAGGTGGGCTTTGGGCATGGTGACGTGGGTCATCTCGTAGTAGTCGTCCTGGGGGAACATCTCGTCCCACGTCTTGCCATATTCTTGCATCAATTTCTCTTCGGCCTTCTTGAAGTGGTTCTCGTGCATACGGCGGATGGGAGTGTTCATGGGATGTTCGGCGCAGCCGCAGTCCACGCCGATCACCTTCAGTTTCATGTCCAGGGCCCACTGGAAGAAATCGGGAGAGGGCCCGGGGTGTCTGACGAGGAAGCCAAATTCCTTCGACTCCACACCGCCCTGGGCATCCTCGTTGAAGACGTCTGGCTGATCCCAGGAGTACTTGTGGTAGCCGGTGTTGATGATCAGGATGTCGCCCTCTTTGACGGTGGCCCGCTCCATGATCATCTCGGGTGTGTACAGGCTGTAATCGGACACTGCATCAGAGATGTCTACCACAACGCCAGGTCCACACAGGTCTTCCAGCGGAATGTCGGCGATGGCCCGGCTCCCGGAATGGAAGGCCGTCTCGCCCACCAGGTGAGTGCCCACTGTGTTGCTCCAGTTCAGTATCTGGCCGTTGGCACCCTGGCCGCCACCATAAGCGCCGGTGACTCTCTTGAAGAAGTGAATCTCCAGCGCCTTTTCCCCGGGCCACGGCGGCGTGAAGATGCTGCAACCCTGGGTCAGGTCGTACATTTTGGAGTCGGTCATGACTTTGATAAACTGTTCGCGGTTCATAGTTTCTCCTTCCTCTCATTTTTTGTGAGGAGAGGAAGTAAGAAATAAGGAGTAAGGAGTAAAACGCACTCCTATACTTCCTACTCCATACTCCCTCTAAATCCCATACTGCTCGGCGAAGGCGACCAGCGCCTCCTCGAACATCTCCATCGGCGGGCGCACCAGCCCGGCGCCGACCTGCCCCACGCCGGCGTCCTTGTGGGCGATGCCGGTGTTGACGCGCGGCGTGATGCCCTTCTCCACCACCTTGCGGATGTCAATGCCGGTCGGCGTGCCCCGAAAGTCCAGCGGGGGCATGGTAAAGTACTTGTGCTCGGCGTGGCAGATCTCGTACATCTCCATCGTGGCGTTTATCGCATCCTTGGGCGTGCCACTGACGAAGGTTACGATGGCCGGTGCGCTGGCCATCGCGAATCCGCCGATGCCCGTCGTCTCGGTGATGGTACTGTCGCCGATGTCGCCGCTGGAATCGTCGGCTGTGAAGCCGGGGAAGTAGAGGCCCTTGGGCACCGCGACCGGGGCGGTGAACCAGCGGTCGCCCAGCCCGCTGACGCGGATGCCAAAGTCGGTGCCGTTGCGGGCCATAACGGTGACAATCGTGCTGCCTTCTACCCCGTGGGCGGCATCGGCCATCGCCTTGCAGGCGGCCATCACCGGGTTAAGGACGCTCAGGGCATTATCGCCCAGGAAGCGCAGCACTTCTGAAGCAGTATCGGCGCCGGTGGCCTTGACGATAAAAGGCGCCAGTTTTGTCGTGTACAGGATGGAGCCAGCCTTGTTACGATTGTGCCCCTCGTCGCCCATGTGCAGGGATTCAGCCAGCAGGGCCCGGATGTCAATCCCGCCGCTACCCTCGATGGCGTCGGCCAGGACGGGGGCCATCACATTCTCCATCCAGCGCAGTTTCGCTAGAACCTCTTCGCTGTACGCGCCGTAGCGCAGCACCTTGCCATAGCCCTCGTTCAGGCCTGAGAAAGCCTGATTGCCATGAGTCTTGTTCTCGACAATGTAGACCGACATGGACGGCGCGATGAGGCCAGCCATCGGCCCGGCAGCCCCGTGGTGGTGGCAGGGTTCAAGTTCAACCTCACCCGATTCCACCAGGGCCTGGGCTTCTGTCTCATCTTTCGCTTTCCCTTCGAAAATCAAGGCTCCGGTAATCGCGCCTTGCATCGGCCCGGAGGCCCGCTCCCAGGTGATGGGCGGGCCGGCGTGCAGCAGCAGGTTATCGCGCATGCCGGGGATCACGTCTCGGGCCTTACCCAGTCCTACCAGCACCGGGCGGGCCTCCATCATTCGTTCCGTCGCTTCAGTATTTGCCTTTTCGATGTCCATAGTTGTCCTCCTTTCAATATCTCGTTGGGTGTTTTCCGCACAACAGCACCAGGGCCAACAGTCCGAGATGAGTCGCCTGGCGGCCCAGGCTGCAGACACTCGCTCACCGACTCGGCGGCAGGTCCTACCAAACCCCACTCAGGTTCCCGATGGCCGGAGGCGAGAATACTCATGGGGGTACTCGACACTGAACTTCTCATGTAGCAGCTCCAAATCACGCAACTGCTTGTCTGGAAGCTCGTAGCCCGTATGACACAACACCTGCATTTCGGGGGTAAGACACTGGACAGAAAACCCAGCGATCATGCCCTCGCCGGCAAGGTCTTGGCTCCTGAAGATAAACCCCTCGGCCTCCCACGCCGGAACCCCATTGCCCCGATCATCAAGACACATCGCGTGCGCATCAAACTCGCGCCCCTCTGGGTCCTGCAAGACAAAGGCTGTTGCCGTCTCGACCCCGTGCGCATCTACGACCCAAAGGTTCTCGGACCAGATCTCTTTCAAGCCATAACCGTCGCGGCCCAAGAGTTCGTGCATTCGGACAACGTCGTCCAGCAGCATGATCACGTCGAGATCCTTATGAGGACGGGTTTGCTCTCGGAGCAAAGCATCGATCCCCCATCCACCGGTTAGCCAGACCCGAATGCCGTTATCCAAAAGACGTTGATAGATGCTGATGACGTCTTCAGCGTGAACCATCTCGCCTCTCGTAACGCAGACTCTCACCCCATGTGCGCCCAACCATCTCGTGTTTTGGCGTTCAGATGCAAGTCATCACATCTGATACCCCTCTCTGGGCTATCAGGCGAAACTCTGCGCCTGATTACAGATCCCCAACCTGAGGGATGCGTTCCCCAGGCTCGAACCGGGAGCGAGCCTCTTTGAGAATCCCCTCGTAAAGCGCCAGGTTGCGATCCTCCAGGTGGTCAAAGATCTGCGGACTCTTGCTGCCCCAGGTCACGTAGCGCAGCGGGTCGGGGTCGAGTTTGGCGGCGATGATCTCCTCCCGCATCTGGCCCTACCGAGTTAGTGGCAACTATGTAGACGTGGTTATCGTACGCGCGAGCAGCATTAGTTATATACCAGATGTCGAAACTGCGCAACAGGGCCGACGGCCGGACGATGACCTCCGCGCCTTTCACCGCCAGCAAGCACGAAGGTTCCGGGAAGTCGCCGTCGTAGCAAATGATCATGCCGATGCTGCCCAGAACTGTCTCAATCGCCGAGTTATAGATCCCCCCGCGCTCCGGCCCGCGCCGGTACGATGGCCAGACGACGTGGACGCCCAGCGATTTGGCGGCCGCCTGCACGTCGCGGGTGATGCGACCAGGGACACTGTCCACCAGGCCCCACAACTCGTCCGTTTCCAGGCCGGTCACGAAGGTCGTGGTGACCGTCTCCGGGAAGACGACCAGTTCAGCCTCGTATTCACCGACGGCTCTTTCCAGCCAGGCGACACCCTTGTCAAAGTTGGCCTGCACATCGTTGGGCGTGACGGCAATCTGGACGCAGGCAGCGGCAAACTCTTTCATTAGCGCCCTCCTTGTGTGTTGTTATCTCTCCATTACACGTTGCCGTACGATGGCAGGAGCATGACGGCCTGAAAGTCACCGCACTTGCCAATCAGCAGCACCTGTCGGCGGGGATGATGACCACCTGGCTGGCTCACCGCGTCTCCACGGAGACAGGGCACAGCGCCTCGTGGCCAGGCGCGCACCATTCCACCAGGCCGCCGACCATCGTCATCCACACTTTGAGGTCCTTGAGGGCGTTGGGATCGACGGCTGTGGAATCTCCTGACACGAGGATCATGCCGGCGAACTTGTCCGGCTGCAAACTGCCCACCTCTGCGTCGCGGAACAATGCATAGGCACCCTCGATGGTCATCATAGGGAGCGCCTCCTCAACTGGGTGGGCTACTTCTTGCCCAGAATACCTCCCAGTCCCTTAGCGAGATCCCCCACGCCTTTCGCCGGTCCAGCGCCGCCCAACACGCTGTCAATTTGCCCAGCGATGGGAGCCGGGAGCTTTTCCTTGAGAAAGCCGATAACCGTTTTCACGGCTGTCTTGGCCATCTCTTCGGAGAGACCGGTTTTCTGCGAAACCAGTTTGACCAATTCGTCCATTGTTCTCACCTCCCTTTCCAGTGAATCTATCGTTGAGCCTATGTCACCGGCAGTTCAGCGGTGCAGTGTGCGCAGCGGATGACCTTGATCCAGACCAATCAATCACATCCGTCGGCCACCCTTGAGTTCATCCTGCAAGACCCCGAGCGCATCCCACTTGCCAGCAGCCGCCAGACCCGCTTGCTCCGGCCAAGTGCTGGGATCCGCCAACGCGGCAAGGCCGGCCTCTGTGATAATCTGTTTCAACCGACTCACATCGGTCGCAGCCAATTGGGCAAAGGTCGTAATGCCGGCCGCCTGAAGCACACTGGATATCTTGGGCCCAATTCCCTCAATCCGCCTCAGGTTATCTGGCTCATGCGGCTTCATCTTCATGATCTGGCTATCTCGCTCCTCAAGTTGGGCGGCCAGGTCGCGGATGCTCTCCTCTTTCTGACTCGCCTGACCTCGTAACTGTTCGAGACTGGCCTCTCGTTCCCGGAGGCGCGTTTGGAGATTCTGCAGCCGCCCCTCTTTTTCGTTCAGGGATATTTGCAGACTATGAGCGTTAGTCTCATGCTCTCTGATCCGCTGTCGCAAGTAGAACCAGGCAATCAGCAAGCCCACGATAAGCCCCACAGCGAAGGCGACGACTATGCCAAGGACGTTGTTAGACATTTCCTAGCCCCTTTCTTCCTGACTCGTTCTTCACTCAAATTCGAAGCAGCCAAAGTTCCACGGCAAAGTCATCTACATTCCCTGTTCCATGTGTCATCACCTCCGTGGTTGCACAACGCGCGCTGTCTGCCACGAGCGGGCTGACTACTTAACATATGGCCATCCTTCCACTTAGTCACCTGGTTTGGGATATCAGGCGAAGCCTTACGCCTGATTACAGATCCCCAACCTGAGGGATGCGTTCCCCAGGCTTGAACCGGGAGCGAGCCTCTTTGAGAATCCCCTCGTAAAGCGCCAGGTTGCGATCCTCCAGGTGGTCGAAAACTTGCAGGCTCTTGCTGCCCCACGTCACATAGCGCAGCGGGTCGGGATCGAGTTTGGCGGCGATGATCTCCTCACCGCCCCGGGCCTGGGCCAAGCGCCAGGCGATGGGGTTGACGATCATGCTGTGGCCGAAGTAGTAACTCCCGCCCGCATCTGGCCCCACCGAATTGGTGGCGACCACATAGACGTGGTTATCGTACGCACGGGCGGAGTTGGTGATGTGCCAGATGTCGAAACTGCGTAGGAGGGCCGACGGCCGGACAATGACCTCCGCGCCTTTCACCGCCAGCAAGCGCGAGAGTTCCGGGAAGTCGCCGTCGTAACAGATGATCATGCCGATGCTGCCCAGGGCCGTCTCAAACACGTCGGCGCGATTGCCGACGGTCACCCAACCGCCGCGGTCGCGCCGTTCCAGCGGAAAGGGGTGTGTCTTGTCGTAGATGCCAATGATCTCTCCGTCCGGCCCAATCAGTATCGCCGAGTTGTAGATCACCCCGCGCTCCGGCCCGCGCCGGTACGACGGCCAGACGACGTGGACGCCCAAGGACCTGGCGGCCGCCTGCACGTCGCGGGTGATGCGGCCGGGGACCTGGTCCACCAAATCCCACAACTCCTCTGTCTCCAGGCTGGTCACGAAGGTCGTGGTGACCGTCTCCGGGAAGACGACCAGTTCGGCCTCGTATTCGCTCACGGCCTTTTCCAGCCAGGCGATGCCTTTGTTTATGTTGGCCTGCACGTCGTTGGGCGTGACGGCAATTTGCACGCAGGCAGCGGTGAATTCTTTCATTATACATCCTCATTTCTACGTATTCATCCGAAATTCGTCAGTTCGCGGGCTGCATAACGGGGGCGTAAGATGACTCCCGTTTTTGCTCCTGAATCTGCTTTGATTGTAACCGAACTTGGCTCATTGCGCCACGGTTTCGCTGCCGAAGGCAGGTCATCTTCACGCGGGCTTAGCCCGCTCCCCTTCTTTGAAGAATAGCCCAACTACTCCAATAATGGTAATAAAAGCATAGGTAAAATGTAGATTCGACCCAGCATAAAATATCAGTCGCCCCAGTAGACTTGCAGCAGGGATGATTGTTTTCCCAGGAAACAAAAAGATGAGGTTCGGAAGGGCAACCGAGAACAACAATCCAACGACAAGAAAGATAGAAGATACAAACTTGCTTCGATCTCTGAAGACGACAAACCAGGATAACGTCAACAAGACACCGGCCATGATCAAGTTCGTCGCAGTACGCCCCCATGCAAGAGTTGCAAAGTTGAAGGACGCCTCAGCCGATTTTTTTAGTGCTGCAAGCCAACGATCAAGGCCATAGGCTATGATCAATGTAACGATCAAACCAACTAGTGATGACATTCGGGTTGTTGTATTGTTATTACTCATTGCCTACTCCTTCTTCATCCGCTCCAAAATCGCCATCAACCTCTCATTGCCGCCGGCCGGAGGCTGCCAGTCCATCTGAATCACCGGCGCGTCCTGAGCCACCAGGCTCTCGGTGAACGATTCCAGCCCGACGTTGATGGCGGCCAGGGGTTGGTGCAGTATGGCCAGGTCCATGCTCTTTAGGTGGCTCTTTAGGTGCAACGCACTTCCCAAGTGCGTTGCACCTGCACCTGCAGCCAGCGCCCGAACCAAACGACCGGCGTGGCGGACGGCGGCTTCGTTGCTGGTTTCTACTCGCGCTCCTGCCGCTTTGAGTTGCTGCACCTGGGAGTTCATGTCTTGTGGGTCCTCGTCGGTGCCGACTGCGACGGCGACTACCTCCAGGTATCGCCCGGCTTTTTCCGCCCCGGCGCGCGCACTGGCGATGGCGGGGGCCAATTCGCTGGCCGGGTCGGGGTGCGCGCCGTAGCCCAGTACCACGTCGAGCAGGATGATGGCCACCTCTGGGTCGCCGGCCTCCTGCTGCAGTCGCCGGATGCGCAGATCGTTGTCCATCATCGGGTGCAAGCGGCCCACCGTAAACTCGTCCTCGCCCAGGTCAACGATGGTGTGGGCCTGGCTGACCAGCGAGTTGGCCAGGCGATATTCTTTGTCCAGCGGTGCGTTCGAGTAGACCGCAGGCAAATAGCCCTGTAGGATCAGCAGGGCTTCATAGGCCAGCGTGCCGCCGGAGAAGAGCCCCCGCAGGTATCGCTGCCCGGACGCAAAATCTGTAGGGGCAGTGCCTTGTGCCTGCCCCTGTGCCTGCCC
>JAXHUO010000079.1:0-1233 GCA_034189605.1 Chloroflexota bacterium | reverse complement strand
CCTTGTGCCTGCCCCTGTGCCTGCCCCTGCTGCACCGCCAGATCAGCAGCCTCGTCGAGGGTGGTGGCAAAATGCAGGTTGTCCACCTGCCGGGCCGGAGGTGAATAACCGATGAAATCCACCACGACCGGCTTGCCCGCCGACCGGGCGGCTCTCAGCAACTCATCGGCGACGGCAGGAGAGGGTGGCTTGGAGATGAGCACTATGACGCGCGTTTCGGGATCGCGGCTGAGGAGATCAAGCCCCTGGCGGGCCGTCACCGCACCCACAACCTCGGACAGGTCGCGCCCGCCGGTGCCGAGGGCGTGAGTGATGCCACTGCCCAACTGGTGGATGCGGGCGCTCACCTGCTGCAACCCCGTTCCCGACGCGGCGACCAGCCCGATTGGTCCCCGGCGCACCTGGTTGGCAAAACCCAGCCCCACGCCGTTGACGATGGCTGTGCCGCAGTCTGGCCCCATGACCAACAAACCCTTTTCGGCCGCCGTCTGTTTGAGGGCCACTTCGTCTTCCAGAGAGACGTTGTCGCTGTAGAGGAATACATTCTTGCCCAGGCGCAGTGCCTGGCGGGCCACGCCGGCGGCATAACGACCTGGAACTGAGACGAGCACCCATTGGGCATCGGGCAGCATCTGAACTGCCGATTCGAGGCTCCTGGGGTGGTATTCCTGCTCGATGCTCCCCCGGCGCTGGGTGAGGAGTTCATCCACCTGGCCCAGTGCAGCCTCGGCTGTGGCGGTGTCCTCGGCGCGAACCACGATGACCAGATCATCGGCCACGGCGGCCTGGGCTTCTGGCGTCAGTAAATCACTTTGGGCCAGGATGTCCTTGTTGGCGTCGGTTCCCATCACCACGCCGGCGTCGAGGATGCCAGGCAGGTCAGCCAGGGAACGCTGCAATTGCATCAGGATCACGGAGTCATAATAGGCTCCCGATCGAATTTCCGCTTTGGTTACTGTCATAGTAACTCCCAGAGGATGCGGCTGCTGCGCCGAGGATCAGTCTTTTGTTGTTAGAACTGCGAGTGCCTTTAATAATACTACAGGCTTGAAGCGATGTCAATTTGCTTTTGCTAGTGATTACCCACATGTCCGAAAGACCTCCGAGGTTTCACTCCTCGCAACAAAACAGCCTGCATTTTGCCATCGACACGCGGTGCTTTGACATATCACTTGCCTAAAGCCTCGGAGGTCTGAGGTGGCAAAATAAGTGTTCAGAGGAGTGGGGAAAACG
>JAXHUO010000078.1:0-18820 GCA_034189605.1 Chloroflexota bacterium | reverse complement strand
AAATGACGATAGAATTCATCACCCCTGAATGGGTCAAAGATGCTATCTTTTACCATATCTTTCCTGACCGCTTTGCCAAAAGTGCACGGGTGTCCAAGCCGTCAAACCTGGAACCGTGGGACAGCCCACCGACGGTCCACGGTTTCAAAGGGGGCGACCTGCTGGGCATAGTCGAACGTTTGGACTACCTGCAGGAATTGGGGATCACCGCCATCTATTTTAACCCTATCTTCCAGTCGGCGGCCAATCACCGCTATCACACCCACGACTATTACCGGGTAGACCCAATTCTCGGCGGAAACGATGCTTTCCGTGAGTTACTGGACGCGGCCCATACTCGGGGCATCCAGGTAGTGCTGGACGGTGTCTTTAACCACGCCAGCAGGGGATTCTACCAGTTTAACCACACTCTGGAGAACGGGGCAGCCTCGCCTTACCTGGACTGGTTCTACTTTGACGAGAAGCGGCTGCGAGCCGGGAGGTGGCCAAATGCCTACCCTGACCTGGAGGAGGAAGGGCATTTCTCTCGTAGCCATCGCAGTCTGGAGGAACTGGGCTACCAGGCATGGTGGGATCTGCCAGCATTGCCCAAGTTCAACACCGACACGGAGGCCGTGCGGCGCTTTATCTTCGACATGGCTCGCTATTGGATCGAATTCGGCGTAGATGGCTGGCGGCTGGATGTGCCTGCCGAGATAGACGATGACGCATTCTGGCGCGAGTTCCGTCACGTGGTCAAGGGAGCCAACCCCGAGGCATACGTCGTGGGCGAAATTTGGTTCGATGCCCGGCGTTGGCTGCAGGGTGACCAGTTCGACGCAGTGACGAACTACATCTTCAACCGCGCCTGCCTCGGCTTCTTCGGCGGTGAGCGGTTGGACACCACCCAGCGTCCAGGTGGTTACACGTTGAAACCGTTGAGCCCTGGCCGGTTCGCCGATGCTGTGGATCACGTGCTGGCTCTCTACAACTGGGAGGTGACGCTGGTACAACTCAATCCTCTCAGCAGCCACGATATGCCCCGTTTCCTGACGCTGGTGCAGGCGGACAAGGCGGCGCTGAAACTGGCGACGTTGTTTCAGATGACCTTCCCCGGTGCGCCCTGTGTCTACTATGGTGACGAAATCGGGATGGAAGGGAAGCACGATCCAGACTGCCGCCGCGCTTTCCCCTGGGACGGGAATCGTTGGGATCATGATCTGCTCGCTTTCTTCCAGCGGGCGACCCAACTGCGCCACGAGCATCCCGCCCTGCGACGCGGGCGTTACCTGCGCCTGCACTCCGACGACCAGAACGGAGTTTATGCCTTTGCTCGCCAGGGGGAGGGGGAGACGCTTGTGGTTGTGCTAAACAACGGCCCGGCCGGATACGACCTGGACGTGCCGGTGCGGGATCTGTTCGCCGATGGCATCACTCTGTATGATCTGTGGGAAGGTGAACGGGCACAGGTGACCGCCGGACGGGTTGCTGGTATGGCGTTACCGCCCCGATCAGGGGCGGTGCTGGCAGTATGACCGGAAACCGGTTTTTTTCCGAAAAACCTGGTTTCTCCATCTGGACGGCGGGAACAGGTTATTTATAGGCGAAATAGGCAGGCTCCTCTTCGCGCCCCTACTTGTTTCCAGGGGTGGGGGTATCCCGCCGGCGCACAGGCTGCCTCTACCATATCGTCACGATGGGCAGGTCGCGCATAGTGACCAGGCCTGGCCCTGCTTCTCGCACGCGGCGGGTGGCATTGACGGCGATAACAATGGTAGCCAGATTGCCGTTCGTGCCCTTGAGCGTGATTTCCAGGTCGGGCTTTCCGGTAATGATGATGGTATCTCCATCGTCTTTCGTATCCAGGGCCGCGATAAAGTCAAGCGTCAGGAACTCGCCCTCTTCGGTGTAGGCGTGGGCTACCTGCTTGAGACCTCTCACCTGGCCAGGTTGCACCTCAAAGTATGCGGTCTTGACCAGCCGGTCAGCTACCACTGGTTCTGCGCTCACAGTGTAGTGGGCCAGATTCTTGCCCAATGTGTCAAAGACCATACCTATGGACTCGGGCAAGCCCACGTGGCCTATGCGCCCGATGTCCATTTTGGCCTGAAAACCCTCCACGGTCATGCCAGAGCCGATCTTGGCCTGGAAAGGCCCGCGCCGGGTGGAAGCGTTGATGACCCGCCGCACGGCGATGTGGTCAACCCGCTGGCAGATGGCCGTCAGGTTGAGGGGCAGCGAGTCCATCACAAAGCCGGGGTTGACGCCGGTGGCCAGCACGGTCTTACCCACTCGTTTGGCCACACCATCAATCTCTGCAGCCTCTTCGGAGTGGGTCAGCCAGGGGAAGGAGAGTTCTTCGGCGGTGGAGACGACGTCCAGCCCTGATTCCAGGATTTCGATGATCTGGAGCTTGAACAGGTTAAAATAAGAACTGGTGGTGTGTAACACCAGGTCGGCTGCTGTTTGTGCCAGCACTTGATCCAGTCTGCCTGCCGCAGCAAGCCCAGGGGGCGGCCCAGGTCAATGACTTGGCCGACGTCACGGCCTACTTTGGTCGGGTCAATGTCCACCCCGCCGACCAGTTCCAGCCCAGCGCGCTCTACAACGTGGCATGCCATGGCGCTACCGATGGGGCCGAGGCCATACTGAATTATTCGGATGCTGTTTGGCATAGATAGGGTTTCTCCGTTAAGTACGCTTTACCTGGCCAGGGCAATGGATGCAGCCATGGCAATCTGGCCCAGATGATAGGTGGTGATGACCAACAACTGGAGCCCAAGGGAAGGCGAGATGAACATGTCCCAGGCGAGCATGGCGTCGGAACTGGAAAACAGGCTGGCTCCGACGATGATCAATCCCCGGCGCAGTGATGTCCACTCCGGGCGGAACAGGGTGGCCCAGGCCGAAAAGAGCATCAGGCTGAGCACCAGGCTGTAGAGCGCTACGGGGACAAGCATCGCCGTCTTGCCCTGGCGGCGCATCCCAGCCGCGATAGGTCGGAAAAGCGTTATGCCGATGACCACCACGACGATGAGGATCGCAAGGGCTGGCCAGGGAGGCAGCATTGGGTTCAGCCCGACGATGTAGCAGAGGTGAGCCAAAAGAAACGCCACCAAGCCGGGCAGGAAGTAGGGGCTGGGTGATCCCGCCCCTGCGCCAGGCAGCATCAGAAAGACGTCTCCCGCCAGGGAGAAAACCAGACCGGGCAGAAAAAAACGGGCTTCCCAGGCGTCGTGTGGCCCCTGCGTCAGTAGCCAGGCCCCGATGATGATGGCCACCAGCGTTGCTGGCTTGAAAACATACTCCAATCGTTTCTTCTGTCGGGCGACGGCCAGCCAGTCAATCAGAGCCAGGAGCGGAGAGATGATCAGTGACCAGTTAGCAAATGATAAATGGTCGAACCGGGGGCGCAGTGCTCCCTGTAATTCATCTCCTGCCAGATTGGTCGCAGACCAAAGGATAAAGGCCGCCTGCAAGAGCCTGCGTCCCACATACTTTGCTACCATGGTAGAACTCCTGGTATGACAACACCACTTTAAAATTCTAGATACTCTTAAATCTGGCCAGTTCGTATTCAGGGTCAGCATTTTGATCTGTCTGATCTATGCGCCTTAGCCAACTCTGATTGGATACAAGTAGAACGCAGGGTCCATACGCGCAGATTCTGATGGTCCTCTTTTGAGATTCGCATTCTAGTTTTTCCAACACCTCCTGCAACAGTTTACCCATGAAGGGGGTGTACATAAAAAATATGGTTCCATCTGAGTAATCTGCATTGCGTGCATCCAAGTTGATAAATTCTACGTGTGATAGATATAGTCTTCTTGCGCATCGCCGCGCATAATCGCAATAGACCGACTCGAACTCGACGCCTTTTGTCTTGGCCCCAGTAAGTAGCCTCACTAATATGGGGACTTGACCCAGGCCAGAACCCAGGTCGTAGAAAACATCATCCTGCGTGATGTTGGCTTCCTCTACTAGTTCCAGGACGATTCTGGCCGGGGTTGGCTGAAGAAATACCATGTCAGGTTCTCTCTGCCTTGTCTCTTCAAGCGCGCCCTCTATTCGCAGTAGGCCATTAACAAACATATCAAGGGCGTCATAGCCCACGTCATCCTGGCTTCTCTCTTTGTCGGCATGTTCAATATATTTGTCGAACTGGTGCCTCAAGTCTTCACATGTGTAGTTGCCGGATCTGATATTCGCTCGCAGTCTGTGAAAGAGCGTCTCGTCAATTTTTTCCAAGTGGTTCTTTAGCGCTTCTGCTCGTTGTTTCAGCTCTGCTAGGTCTTCTACCTGACTGCCGCTACGAAGCATGCAATCAATTCGGTAGATAATATGAAATTCGATAAAGTCTATCGCATTTGCCCTATCTATAAAATTTGCTTCTTCATCAAGGGCCTCGTTCTTCTCTATAGCCTTTATGTCTGATTGTATTTCTTGAGCGACTAGGGCATTCCATTCCATGCGTGATGTGTACCTTCTTGGAGTTGTGGTAAACATGCAATCGGAGCGAGATTATATCACGCCCAGCGGGGTTGACAAATCACGCCCACAACGGTACAATGCCACTCAATGCAAGAAATCGTCAAGCCTCTTGATCGCAATCGTTTGAGCGTGCTGATAGCTGTGCTTCTGCTAGGTGGCGTGATCTTTCGCTTCATCGAACTGCCCGAGCGCGTGTGGAACTTGCAGCCGTTGGGGTCGCCTTTGGAGATCCACGTCACCGAGACCTGGCTACTGATCACGCTGATGGTTGGGCTGGTCTGTACCGGCACCAGTCTCATCCTGCATGATCACCCCTATCTGGCGGAGCACTCTGGGAGACCCATTTATGTCTCCTGGATTCTGCCTGCTGTGCTGGCTGGACTCTCTGCCTACCTGCTATCGCGTATTTCCACGGGACCTATGTGGGTTGGCTGCCTGGCCTTGATCGGTGTTGGTATCAGCCTGGCTGTCTCTGCCGAATACACTGCCGTTTCCCCCGATGCTCCTGGCTATCCTACGGCCAGGCTGGCCCTCAATGTGCTGGCTTACCTGCTGGTCTTTACTCTTTTCGCTATCATTTACCATACCCGCACTCGCAGCCTGGTGACCGCTACCCTGACGCTGCTTACGGCTATGTTGCTAGCACTTGACTTGCTAAGCGTGGCAGATGTGCCGCTACGGCGTGTGGTTCTGTTCGCTGGCATCGTCGGCCTCATCGTTGGCGAGAGCACGTGGGCCCTGAATTACTGGCAGATAAGCGCCTGGGCCGGGGGGTTGTTTCTGTTGCTCATTTTTTATATCATGGCCAACGCGGCTCATCAGCACTTGCTAGGGCATCTGAGTGCACCCATTCTGGTGGAGTTCACCATCGTCGCCATCGTCGTGCTGATCATCATCTTGCTCAAAGTTCCTTGAGAGTGCAATTGTCGCGCTCTGCGAGATAGTGCTATTCTACCTCAGGAGGAGAATCTGTGCAGACTGAAATCTCGTTGTTATCGGCCAAGATACCCCTGCGCATCGCGCGTCTGGAGGAACTGGCATATAACTTTTGGTGGAGTTGGCACCGCGAAGCACGCGATTTGTTCAAGATGCTCGACTATTCGCTGTGGCGCAGCACTGGTCACAACCCGGTGAAAATTCTGCTGGAAGTGTCGCCGGAGCGGCTCAAGGAATTGGCTGCCGCTCCGCTCTTCCTCCGCCAGTATGATGCAGTATTGATGATGCTTGATTCTGATCTGAACAACGGGCATCTCTGGTTCTCATCCCGGTATCACGATCTGACGGCTTGCCTTGTCGCCTACTTCTCGGCCGAGTTCGGGTTGCATCAGTCACTCCCCATCTACTCCGGTGGTCTCGGGGTATTATCGGGGGACCACTGCAAGGAGGCCAGCGACATCGGGTTGCCCTTTGTTGCTGTGGGATTCCTCTATGAGATGGGCTACTTTCGCCAGCGCATGACTGCTGATGGATGGCAGGAGGCAATCTATCCACGCTTCAAACCGGAGGAGGTCGCGATTCGCGAGGCACTGTGCGATGATGGAGAATGTTTGTTTGTCCCGGTTGAGGTGGGTGACCGCATTGTACAGTTGCAAGTCTGGCACGTCCAGGTTGGGCGCACAAATCTCTACTTGATGGACGCCGACAATGATCTGAACACTCCCTGGGATCGAGAACTCACTGCCCGACTGTACGGAGGTGATCAGGAGATGCGCATCCAGCAGGAGATTGTGCTGGGCATCGGTGGTGTGCGGGTGCTGCGGGCGCTGGGAAGTGATCCGCTCGTCTTTCATCTTAACGAAGGACATTCTGCCTTCCTGGTGCTGGAGCGTGTGCGTGAATTGGTTGAGGCTGGTCAGTCGTTCGACGAGGCCCGCCAGGCAGTGCAGGCGACGGCTGTTTTCACCACCCATACGCCGGTACCGGCAGGCCATGATGTTTTTCCTTTTCACCTGATTGACAAGTATTTTCACTCCTACTGGCCCCGCCTGGGTCTGAGTCGAGAGCAGTTCCTGGAACTGGGCGTCAACGCAGGGGATACCAGGGGCTTTAATATGACTTTGTTAGCACTGCATATGTGCGGACAGTGCAACGGTGTAAGCAAGTTGCACGGCGAGATCTCACGCCATATGTGGCAGTCGGCCTGGCCCGACAAGCCGGTAGAGCAGGTGCCCATCGCATACATCACCAACGGCATCCACGTGCCAGCCTGGACTGGCGAAGCGATGAACAAAATCTACCGCAAGTACCTGGGGCCCGATTGGATTGAGCAGCACGACGATCTTGTGTTGTGGGAGCGTATCCTCGATGTGCCCGACGATGAGTTATGGGCCGCCCACCTGCACCTCAAGCGCAAACTGACGAGTCTGATCCGCGAGCGGGCGCGGCGATGGCGTATCTCAAGAAGGTTGGACGCGGAGCAAGTGTTATGCGCCGGGACATTCCTTGATCCCGATGCGCTCATCATCGGATTTGCGCGGCGCTTTGCTACTTATAAACGGTCCACCATCATATTCCAAGACCTTGATCGGCTAAAGCGACTGCTACACGACCGCTATCGGCCCGTGCAGTTCATCTTCTCCGGCAAGGCCCATCCGGCCGACGATGGGGGTAAACGGTTCATTCAACACGTCTACAACGCTGCCAAAGACCCAGCGATGGGAGGTCGCATAGCCTTCATCGAGGATTACGACCTGCAGGTAGCGCGTTACCTGGTGCAAGGGGTAGATGTGTGGCTGAACACTCCTCGCCGTCCCTATGAGGCCAGTGGCACCAGTGGCCAGAAGGCGGCCGCCAACGGCATCCCAAACCTGAGCGTGCTCGATGGTTGGTGGGCCGAGGGGTACAATGGAACCAACGGTTGGGCGATTGACTCCGGGCAGCAACACGACGACCCGTGGGCACAGGACATGGCTGATGCTGATGCACTGTATCATTTGCTTGAGAACGAGGTCGTGCCGCTGTTCTACAAACGTGACGCCGACGACGTACCCCGGGGGTGGGTGCGGGTGATGAAAGAGGCAATCCGCACGGCGGTGCCGATCTTTTGCACTCGCCGCATGGTCAAGGAGTATACCGAGCGCTTCTACATTCCGGCGGCGGAGCGTGCGGCAGAAGTGAAACGTGAGGCGTGAAGCCGGACCTCAACCCGTGTGCCATTTACTTTTGTTTCACCAGTGCCTTAATCACCTCCATATAACCCTCGGCGGTGCGCCCCCAGGTGTAGCGAGAGATCACACGATGTAATCCCGCTTCTCGATAAAAGCGCCACGTCTCTTTGGGGGTGAGTGCCTCCAGCAACCCCTGCGCGATGTCGGCTGGGGCGGTGGGGTCCACCAGCACGCCAAATTTCCGCCCGCCCTCCTGCATACTCTCGCTGGGACCGCCGTTTTGAGTGACGATGACCGGTAACCCGCAACTCATTGCCTCGAGTGGGGCCAGGCCAAATGGCTCGTAGAGAGCGGTCAGGGCAAAGACGGAGCGGCGTGTCGCCAGGTGGCGGTAGGCGGCGGCCAATTCGGTCTGATTGTTGAGAGGGAAGGATGTAACTGTGCCCCATAGCCCGCGCTCGTCGAGCAGGGCAACGACCTCATCCAGGATGGCTTGCTCTTCGCTACTCAACCGGCCGCGCTGACGCAGGGGATCATCCAGCCCCCGGACGACTAGGGCCAGACTGGCCCTCGCTCGCAACGACTCGCTCTGGGCAAAGGCGCGCACCAGGCCTATATGGTTCTTCTTGCGGTCCAGGCGGCTGGAGCAGATGACGAAGGGCATGCTCTGCCGGTCTGCGGCGATGTCGCGAGCGATGGCGGCTTCTATGCGCTGCCGGATCGCCTCGTCGGCTGAGGTTGGCTCCGGCGAGAAGATGCGCCGATTGACGCCGGGGGGGATCACAGCGAAGCGACAGGGATCGGCCATGTCCACAGCGCCGCGATAGAGAGGATGCCCGTATTGTTCCATGCGCTCCTGTTGTGTGCTGGTGATGATACGGCCGGCGTGGTTCATGCTCGCCCGTTCGGCGGCGATACGCTGGGAAAAGTGGTAACGGGCGTCCATCTCAGCCAGATTGTCGGGCGAGACATTCAGTTTGTCCATCTTCTGTGCGCCCAGCGAGTGGGCGGTGAAGGTAAAGGGGGTGCCCACCTGTTGCTGGATGAGCGCCGCTGCCAGGCCACCATCGGCGTAGTGGGCGGTGAGTGCCTGGGGCAGGCTTCCTTCGCCCCGGTAAAAGTCGAGAATGCCCGGCACCCAATCAGTCCCTATGTAAGGCCACAAGTCTTCTTTGGGCAGGAAATGGTCGGGGCCACAGGGGATGCGCACGATGCGAACCTTAACATCGGGCCATCTGGGGTATCCATCGCGGGGGGCAGAAAATTCCGGCCAGGAGGGATCTACGATGCGCCGGGTGATAATGTCCACATGGTGGCCCAGTTGTGCTATAGCCAATGCCACCTCTTTCACATAGACCAATTGCCCGCCAAAGTCGGGGTGTTGAGTCCAGT
This sequence comes from Chloroflexota bacterium, assembly GCA_034189605.1. Taxonomy (GTDB): domain Bacteria; phylum Chloroflexota; class Anaerolineae; order B4-G1; family B4-G1; genus JAUWNP01. The sequence goes on along the minus strand of JAXHUO010000078.1, from coordinate 9,851 downwards.
AACTATCGTCGGGGTCAAAGTTCCCCTGGGGGTTTAGAAACGCGATGTGCACCGTTCGCCTTTCCTCTAAGCAGCGTTGTTATCGTTCCAGACACTCCCGTATCCCGGTGGCTGCACTTTTAGGGTTCCCCTGGCAGATAAAGAGGCCCAGGTGTTCAGCCCCACCAATCTCCTGGACATAGGGGAGGAATTCAAAATAGAGGCCATCTCCTGGCCCGTTGTGGGTGACCACGTTGTATGCGGTCTCTCTGCCGATGGTTGGCATGATCGCGTGGATGGCCCGAATCGCGTCGTGCCAGCCCTCAGCGACCGCTGCGATTTCGGTCTCGGTCAACTCGTGGATCTGCTTTTTGCTGGTGTCTTTCACGAGAAGCATCATATTGTAGGGCCGCCGCATAAAATACGGCACCAGGAGCACCGCCGGGCCATAATCGCGGATGAGGAAATCGGTGGGATTCTCACGTATTAGATATGTGGAGAATGTCTCCCCATGTTCTTGTTCAAAACACCAGTCGTCACTAATCCGCTGGGGCAGGGTGTTGCTGTACGCAATCTGCTGGTGCCCGTGGGCGATGGAGCCACCGACGAGGTGACCATAGTTTTTGATGATCAGAACAAAGCCATGAGGAACTGGGCGCTCCCCAGATTCGACAGAGGAAAAAACCTCTTGCGAGTCCGTGAGCAACTTGCTTTCCAGAACGGCTAGCCGTTGCATCACGACGATGCAATCCGCCAGGGGCATATTGTGCCAATCCTTGTCGTGCAGTGAGGATGTCCATTGGACGAAATGAAGGCCGCAGGCTATGTGCCCTTGAGGTCCTGGGGTGTGCTTGACTTTGTCCATCACGACACGACTTGCCTCCCACGGGTACAGGATGGGGTACAGGTTTTTGTTGATGAAGGTAAAGCCCTCGCTCAGGTCAGTGACATCAATCACTCCAGTTGTGTTGCCCTGGCAGATAACGCACGCCCGTTCCGCTTGCGGCCCATTTGCTGGCTCCGGCAGGTTATCGTGAGGCCGGCGGGCACGGGCTGAGGCGAACAGAATGCGGTCCCCATTTCTGGGATCAACCTGGCAGACACCATCGGGAAGAGATTTTGTGATTTCTTCCCTGAATGATTTGAGGAGTTCAGAGAAGGACAGAGTTTCGATGTCCTCTGTCTCAAGTATCTGGGCAAGCGTTTCGCGGTCAATTTGCTGGCTCATCGCGTATTCCTTTGGCATTTCCAGGGCTTGTGCCGGTCCTGTCGAGAAAAGCGGGCACTATGTTTCGCCAGGTGAAATAAGGAATGGTTATGTGGTAAGCATTTTGCCCCATTTCTTTTCGCAACTCGTCGTTGCTCAGAAGCATCTCTAATGCACAGGCAAACCCATCCACGTCATCTGCCCGGACGACAATAGCACCTTGCCCTCGTTTCACGGGTTGGGTGTCTCCTTCTCCCAGCAGATACTCGGTCACGAACGGCACCAGATGGCTCGCCACGATAGGGACACCGGTGGCCGCGGCTTCTTGGGCCGACATGCCAAAACCCTCCATCACGGAGGGGGTGCAGTAAACGTCTGTTACTGCGTAGAGAGTTGGCAATACATCCCATACAGAACCTACAATTGCGATGTGGTCCTGCACTTGCAAGGGGAGTGTGCAGATTAGCCTCTCCAGTTCCCTGGCGAGTTCTTTCTTGCTGTCGTCTATTGAGATGACCAGCATGCTATTCGGAACCCATTGTTGAGTGCTCGCAAAGGCTTTGATCAGCACATTTTTGCGTTTGGTCGTGTCTGTGCGGCTGATTTCTGTGACGATTTTGCACCTACGCACTTTCTGTGGTGACAATCCAGACCGTTGGCTCAAGAACCCCCAAACTTTGTCCGTGTCTGGTACGTCTCGCGGATGGAATCGCTCCGTATCCACGCAGGGAGGCAAGAATGGTATTACTCCGGTGTATCCATAGTCCTTCTCCAATGCCTGCCTTATCGTGGATGATGTGGCGGCAATGCCGTCCAGTTCTCCCTCTTGAACCATTCCCTGTTCGATGGCGATACGCTGGTCAACCCGCAGGCCAGCCCACCGCTCTGGTGAGACATTGCGCTTTTTGACGGTGCCGAGCGAATGAGGAATCCAAATGTGCTTTACTCGCTCTGGGAGCGTGCGGTTGTACAGGATGCCGACTTTGGCCCCATCCCAGTAATGGGACAGGATCAAATCTATCCTCGTGCCCTCGGCATCGAGGGATTTATTCAGCGCTTTGGCCAGGTGGGAGATCCGCTGGGCCATATCCTCTTTGCGGACAAATTCGTCTAACCCATCCTCCAGGTACACAATTCGTTGGTGTCTGTCTTTGTAACACAGTCCTCTATGCCACTCGCCTGTGCGCGGGTGTGAATATCCGCCGCGATTCACGATGGTGATTTTAAAGCCGAGTCTGGCCAATTCCTCGGTGAACCGGTTCACAAATACATTTTGCCCGCCCGTGTCTGGAAGGCCGGGGATGACCTTCCACTGGTGGATGCCGTGGTTGGTGATCATTAGCACGTGTTTCCTGGGAGAGGCCAGAAACGCTTGGTGTGCTTGCTGAGAATCTATAGGTATGTCAGGCCTGGGCAGATTTGTATCAGATAGCAACATACCGCTTATCCTTCCACCGGTTGGCGCGGGCAGTGATGAAAACGTGAAAAAACTCCTCAATCCTGCGTCCTCGCGGTCGCCCCGTCCTGCCTGCCTATGGAGGCCCGGCCCAGAGGATCGCCCGCGAGGACGCGGGTAGGGAGTCATGAGTGGAGTAGGGTGATGTTAGCCCTTGATGCCCGTCGAAGCCACACTCTGTACGAACCACTTTTGGAACAGCAGGAATACGATCAGCACCGGGATGGTGATCATCGAGGCGAAAGCCATGATGTCGCCCCAGATCTTGGGGTCCAGGCCAAAGAACTGCTGCATCCCGATCATCAGTGGTCGCACTTCCGGCCCGCGCGTGACCATTAAAGGCCAGAGAAAGTCGCCCCAGTGAGTGAGAAATTGGAGGATGGCCACGGTGGCAAAGACCGGCTTGGATAACGGTAGCACGATGCTCCAAAAGATGCGGAACAGACTGGCACCGTCCACCAACGCGGCCTCTTCCAGGTCTTTGGGCAGGCCGATAAAGAACTGGTAGAACAAAAAGATCGAAAAGGCGTCGGCGATGAAGGGGATGATCTGGACGTGGTAGGTGTCGAGCCAGGTGGTCGCGCCGCCAAACCAGGGCAGACGGTTCACCAGGAGTAGCAGCGGCACGGCCACTGCTTCGAATGGGATGATGATCAGCGCGACGACCACGCCCAGCAACATACCACGCCCCTTGAAGCGCAGGCGGGCCAGAGCGTAGGCCATCAGGCTGTTGATGAGCAATCCTACCAACACCATCACTCCCACGATTAACACCGAGTTGAACATCAACTGGCCAAAGTCCAGTTGTGCAAACACGTCATAGTAGTTTTGTAATCCCAGTTCACCCCGGGGCACAAAGGCATACAAACTGCTCATGTCGGCCATCACTTGCGTTTCGTTGTTTTTGATGGACGAGATGAGCATGAATACGATGGGGAAGAGGAAAAAGATGGCCAGCAGGGTCATAACCAGGTACGTGAACCCAGTTCGGATGCCCTTTCTGAGCCGGTAACCCATACTGTAAGGTGTAGTTGTAGTCGTCATATCACTCCACCGCCCTTTCTTCGCGCAAAAAGTACCGTTGAATCATGGAAACGCCCAGCACGATCAGGAAGAAAGCGATACTGATCGCCGAGGCGTACCCCACCTTGAGTTGTCCCCAGCCCTGGTGTACGACGTGGACGATGGTGGTCATGGATGCGTTCTCCGGGCCACCTTTGGTCATCACCTCGACCTGGGTGAACAGTTTGAAAGCCAGGATGGTGGTGGCTAACACTACAAAGATGGTGGTATTGCGCAACTGGGGCAGGGTGACGTAAAGAAATTGTTGCAGTTTGTTAGCCCCGTCCACTTCCGCGGCTTCATACAGCGAACCGGGAATGTCCTGCAGGCCCGCCAGATAGATCACCATCTGAAATCCCACCCCCTGCCAGATGGAGAGCAGCATAATGGCCGGGAAGACGAGTCTGGTGTCTTGCAGCCATTGCTGTGGTCCCACGAGGCCAAAAGTGATGGTCTGAATGAATTCATTGATCAGCCCCTCACCAGGATTGTAGAGAAAGGTCCAGATGACGGACACCACGACCATCGTCGTGACCACGGGGCTGAAATAGACGGTGCGGAAGAGGTTCATCGCCCTCAGTTTTTGATTCACCAGGATAGCCAGCAGCAGCGCCACCGCTGTCTGCAGAGGGACGACGACGACCACAAAGTAAAAGTTGTTCAACAATCCGCGCAGAAAAGCCTCGTCCTTTAACATTCGTGCAAAGTTGCGCAGGCCGACGATTTGGGTAGGAAGGTTGGGGTTGGGAATGAGCCGCTGATCGGTGAAGGACAGGCCAACAGCCATCAGGAAGGGAACAATGAGAAAAACGACGAGCAGGATGATCGCTGGCGATGAGAAAATCCAGGCCATAGTGGCTTCATTGCGGCGGCGGGCGGACAGGCGAGACGTTTGCGATCCGGTAGCAGCCATAGTATCTCTCCTTAAGCAAATTTGTCGGGGGCGCACCAGGGGCTGGCTTGACGCGCCCCCGACGGTTTATATGATGGGACTAGCCCTTACGGCGACGGATACCCCTGGTTGTCCTCGATGTCTTGGTCAATCTTTGCCACGGCCTTGTCAAGTTCGGCCTTTACGTCGGCACCAGCGACGATGTTCTGCACGACCTCAGCGTAGGCGGAGGTGATGACCGGGTAAGCGGGCGTCACCGGGCGCTCCAGGGCCACGCCGCCTTCCAACTGCTGCACGAAGACATTGAGCGCTCCGCCCTCGGCGTATAATTCTGACATGGCGATGGCGCTCTTGCGTGCCGGAACCGCGCCGTTGGCGTTGGTCATGTGCAGGATTTCCTCTGGCTCAACCAGAAACTGGAGGAACTTCCAGGCTGCGTCGGGGTGCTCACAGTTGGAGGTGAGGCCCCAGTTCCAGGAGCCCATGCCGGTGACTGCCTGGTCGCCGAACTTGGGCATGGGGATCAGCACCAGATCGTCCCCCAGGTTCTCGTTGTGGGGTGTCCACATCCAGTGACCGACCCAGGAAAGAGCGGTGATCTTCTTGACGTGAAAGTCATCGTCACCTGCCGGTTCGGGGTTGGCATAACCATCCGCGAATAGGCTCTGGAAGAACTCCATGCCTTCGACAGCCTCGGGGCTGTTGAGCACGCCTTCCGCGCTCTGATAGGTGCTGCGGTCAACCAGGTCGCCACCGAAGGACTGCATCATCGGCGAGAAGCCGTAGGTGAACCACTCACCCGCGCCATAGTTCATCTTAAAGTCAATCGCGTACTCGACTTCGGGGAGGGCTTGCAGTTTCTCCAGAGCGTCCACGAACTCATCCTTGGTCCAGGCGTCTTCGACGCTGGTGGGGATGCGCACGCCGGCGGCTTCCAGATAGGCCTTGTTGCCCCAGATGGCCAGGCCGGAGTCGAAGGTGCCCAGGCTGTACAGGTGTCCGGCGTAGGTGCCCTGGTTGATGATGGAGGGCAAAAAGTCGTTCTTCAAGTCGGCGGACACGTACCCATCAATGGGTTGCAGATAGCCTGACCATGCATAGTTGTACAGGAAGGGGCCGTCAAAGTCGAGCAGGCAGGGCAGGTCGCCCGCCAGCGCGGCCGCATTCACCTGGTCGTTGTACGAGCCTTCTGGCAACTGCACCGCGTCAATGATGACCCCATACTGCCGGGAGTTAAAGTCTTGTACCTGGGCGTCGAGCACTTCGCGCTCCTCGCCCTTGCCGGAGTGGAACCAGACCTCAACCGTGACCGGTTCTACGGCCTCTGCTCCAGGTACCGGATACCCCTGGTTATCCTGGATGTCTTGGCCGATCTTTTCCACGGCCTTGTCGAGTTCGGCCTTTACGTCGGCACCAGCGACGATGTTCTGCACGACCTCAGCGTAGGCGGAGGTGATGACCGGGTAAGCGGGCGTCACCGGGCGCTCCAGGGCCACGCCGCCTTCCAACTGCTGCACGAAGACATTGAGCGCTCCGCCCTCGGCGTATAATTCTGACATGGCGATGGCGCTCTTGCGTGCCGGAACCGCGCCGTTGGCGTTGGTCATGTGCAGGATTTCCTCTGGCTCAACCAGAAACTGGAGGAACTTCCAGGCTGCGTCGGGGTGCTCACAGTTGGAGGTGAGGCCCCAGTTCCAGGAGCCCATGCCGGTGACTGCCTGGTCGCCGAACTTGGGCATGGGGATCAGCACCAGATCGTCCCCCAGGTTCTCGTTGTGGGGTGTCCACATCCAGTGACCGACCCAGGAAAGAGCGGTGATCTTCTTGACGTGAAAGTCATCGTCACCTGCCGGTTCGGGGTTGGCATAACCATCCGCGAATAGGCTCTGGAAGAACTCCATGCCTTCGACAGCCTCGGGGCTGTTGAGCACGCCTTCCGCGCTCTGATAGGTGCTGCGGTCAACCAGGTCGCCACCGAAGGACTGCATCATCGGCGAGAAGCCGTAGGTGAACCACTCACCCGCGCCATAGTTCATCTTAAAGTCAATCGCGTACTCGACTTCGGGGAGGGCTTGCAGTTTCTCCAGAGCGTCCACGAACTCATCCTTGGTCCAGGCGTCTTCGACGCTGGTGGGGATGCGCACGCCGGCGGCTTCCAGATAGGCCTTGTTGCCCCAGATGGCCAGGCCGGAGTCGAAGGTGCCCAGGCTGTACAGGTGTCCGGCGTAGGTGCCCTGGTTGATGATGGAGGGCAAAAAGTCGTTCTTCAAGTCGGCGGACACGTACCCATCAATGGGTTGCAGATAGCCTGACCATGCATAGTTGTACAGGAAGGGGCCGTCAAAGTCGAGCAGGCAGGGCAGGTCGCCCGCCAGCGCGGCCGCATTCACCTGGTCGTTGTACGAGCCTTCTGGCAACTGCACCGCTTCGATGATCACATCCTCCTGCATAGCGTTAAAGTCTTGTACCTGGGCGTCGAGCACTTCGCGCTCCTCGCCCTTGCCGGAGTGGAACCAGACCTCAACCGTAACCGGTTCTGGCCCGGCAGGTGCTTCGGTCGCCTCGGCCGGCGCATCGGTGGGTGGTGGGGCCTCGGTAGCGCCACCACCACAGGCCACCGCCAACATACTGACGATGACCAACAGGCTCAAGAGTGACCATAACGTTCGCTTCTTCATTTGGTATTTCCTCCTTATGTTTTACAGTCTGTCAAATCAGCTAGTGTCACTTGGCAAAACATTCTGCTCCTCCTTTTGATTGCATCACCTCCTTAATTTTGTTAGATTTATCGGAAAGTCAAGCAGGAAACTTTCTTATGGGTAGCCAATCGTTTGGGCCGTCTTGAGCCGGACAATGCCTAACACGGTTGGGCTACTACCCCTTTCCGAGAGAACTCTTGTATATACTTGGCCGGCCTGCTGGACTCAGTCCCTGGTGGCCGTCCGGCGGAAGAGAGACAATTGCCCCCAGTTTTGAGGGGGTTGCGCTATTGACTCCTGCTTTATCATTTCCAGTTGCTGGTAAAGATTGTCCCTGTTAGGCATGTATTGCAATGGACCAACAGTGCCAATCTTGGCCTCAGCCACAATCTGCCCGAAGCAAGCCGCTTCGTGGGGTGGATAACCATCGAGCAGAGCAATCAACAGCCCGGCCCAAAAGGCGTCACCGGCCCCAGTGACGTCGGCGACGGTGGCGTTACCAGGCTTGATGTGGGATAAACTGCCATCGGCGGTGGCCAGCAAAACCCCCTGTGCTCCCATCGTCAAGGCCACAATCTCAGGTCCCCAATTCAGAAAACGTTCGGCGTAGGAGACCGGCGACAGGCCAGGGCCAAAGAGACGAGTACAGTCGTCTAGCGAGGGCTTGGTGATATGTACCCATTGATAGGCTTCTGCCAATACATTCTGAAAGTTGGCCACGTCTGGCCAGATGTACGGATGGTAGTTAGGGTCCAGAGAGACCAGACACCCGCTCTGCTGGGCCGCTTCGAGTGACTGCAGAATGGTGCTCCGGGCTGGCTCGCGAGACAGGGCAAAGGCTGACGTGTGCACCACGCGGCTGGCCTGGATCGTTTCCAGAAGTTCCCTTTCGGGGAGAATATGGGCATCGGCTCCTCGATAAATGATGAAATCTGGGGTCGCTGTCTGACGGGCGATGATCGCGACTGTGGTAGGAGCCTGGGAGGTGACGCCCAGGTAATCGGTGTTGACGCCGGTCAGGTCCAATTGCTGGCGGATATAACCGCCAAATCCATCGTCCCCCACGCAGGCCACTATTACTGCTCGCCCTCCTAACCTGGCTACATTCAGGGTCACGTTAGTGACCTCACCGCCGATGAAACGGCGGAACTCATCCGCATCCGCCAGTGAGGAGACCGTGTGTTTTGATATTAGATCAATGAGCGCTTCGCCGAAAGCCAAGATGTCGAAGGTGCGAGAATGTTCTGAGGTCAAAAGGTTTCTCCTCTTGTGTTTGGAAGCGGTTCCAAGCCAGGGCGCATGATAACTGACAAGTCCAGTCTCCTACCGTTTAGGAGAGAGGGATGGTTGTGTCTCGGATGACCAACTCGGTTGGGAGAAGAACCCGGCGTGGAGTTGGCGGCGGTGTGGCGATGGATTCAAGCAACAACCCCACTCCTTCAACACCCGATACAAAGAGGGGTTGGCGTATGGTCGTCAGGTGCAGGTACTCGGAGATTTCAATGTCGTCGTAGCCAATGACCGAAAGATCATCCGGCACCTTTAGGCCTGCATCACGGGATGCTTCCAACACACCAATGGCCTGGATGTCGCTGGCGGCAAAGATGGCTGTAGGCCGATCGGGCAAGGACAGTAGGACAGACGCCATCTCTCGCGCTTCTCTACGTCCGTGTTCTCCCTGGCAGTGATACTCTGGCCGGAAAGGGATGCCCGCCTCGGCCAGTGCCTGGCGGTAGCCTTCGTAGCGATCGCGGCTAGAGACAAAATTGAACGGGTTCTTGAGACAGTCACTCACGTAACCGATTTTACGATGGCCCAGGTCAATGAGGTGTTGCGTTGCCAGGTGGCCGCCGGCTACGTCGTCCACCACGGCCCGGCTTAGCCGAGGATGGCGGGCATCAACCAACACTGTGGGCACATTCGCCTGCAAAAAGTGCTCTACATCGGCATCGTGTGGCGATAGGGAAATCACCAAAAGTCCATCCACGCGCTCGCGCCGAGGCACGCTGCGAAAATAATCATCGCGCCTGGCAGTCGTCTCCACATTGAAGAGAATTAGGTCATACTCGCTATCGGCCAGGGCGTATTCAACTCCTCGCAACCGTTCGACGAAGGAGGGGCGGGTGAAGAAAGGCACAATGACAGCGATAGTCAGCGTCTTGCGTAGAGACAGGCGGCGGGCGATGGGGTTGGGGGAATAGTCAAGGTCGGCAATTGCTGCGAGTACTTTCTGACGGGTCGTCTTCCGCACCGATGGGTTGTCGTTGAGCACACGCGACACAGTGCCAATGCCAACTCCTGCTCGCTTTGCCACATCGCGGATGGTTACAGAGGTCACGCCCCCCCCTCCTGACCTGAACAAATCGGAACCGGTTCCATTTGGAACCGGTTCCATTTTATCATACCTGGTTGAATTTGTCAAGAGATGTCTCCTTTGGTGACTGTTCGACAACCGGTAAAATTGGTGTAAGATTAGGGCCAGACTAAACCGGGAGGCGAACGAGAGATGCGACTGCACCTGATACTGCCGCGTGTGGAGCCTGAGGAGATCAAACC
>JAXHUO010000077.1:0-18910 GCA_034189605.1 Chloroflexota bacterium | reverse complement strand
CAAACCGATCCTGAGACGGCCTCAGCGCACCGCTCTGCGTCCCTAAATGTGGGCATAGTATGTGCAGGGTAGTGTCTTATTCGCACGAGGCGAAATTCCATTTCACGTTGAACCAATACACGTATCCTGAGTTGGATGGAGAGTTAGGTTGCTCAGTCTACCAATGGTGAAAGAACCCTCGAAATGGCCAACGTGGCTGGCGGCCGCTGCACTGATAGGGATGATCATTGGGTCGGCAATGGCCCTGAACGGATATTTGTTCGGATTTGGTGACCACAATGAACAGTTACCTCAGGTGCGTCGCATGATTGATAGCCAACATCTGTCCCGAGACTGGTTTGTCAATCAGGCTACAGCTGACGGAGGCGTTAGAAACTATTACAGCCACCTGATGGCCCTGGCAAGCCAAATCTTCTCGGAGGCTGAGAGCTTTTGGCTAATCTACGTTTTGACCTTCCTATTGATGGGTGCTGGAATATATACCTGGGCCCGGCACTATTGGCAAAGCCATGCTGTCGCGCTATTAACCCTTTTTCTAACTGTGTTTAACAGTTTTGGTTCATTAGGAAGCAGTCGCCTAGTGGTAAATGCACTAGTCCCGTCGTTTATAGCATGGGCGATGCTTGTCTGGGGCCTTGTTCTGGTAGAACAGAGGCGATGGTTATTGGCAGTCTTGCCTTTTAGCGGCTGCGTTTTCATCCATCCCTTGCTAGGAATGGAGGGGTTTGTCTTGTTTTTCACCTGGGGGCTGCTGCGAACGTCACCAGGTAAGCACCACTATTGGCATTGGATAGCCGGGGTTGGCGTTTTTTCTGTGCTGGCGTCCACCGTCATCTTTCAACAGTGGGGTACAACGTCGGTGACCGCCGCCGAGGTCGTGAACATCATGGCATATATGCGACATCCTTGGCATTATGCGCCATCTACATGGCCGTCAGAAGTCTATAACCAATTCTTTTCCTTCGCTGCGGCAATCGGAGTGTTGGCAGCCTGGAAGTGGTCTGAATTCCAAGATCTTGTCTTGATGTTAAGTATGGTAGGGTTGGCGTGCTTGGTGGGCACATTTTTTACCGAGGTTTACCCGATAGCAATCATTGCCAAGTTGCAACCGTTTCGCCTGACAGTTTTGTTTCAGTTAGTCGGCGCTTTGCTCTTGAGCAGTTACTGCCTAGAAACATGGAGGCAGGGGGAATATACTGGGCGAGTCACATCCCTAGCAATTATCATTTTGTTGATCAGTGCCAGTTTTCTTGGACAATCCAACCTGGTGTTCTGGGTGTTCCTACTGGTTCTGGCTGATTGGTTGCGAGCGCAGTTTTTCTCGCACTCCCCCCTTGGGTTTGCTAACGCACTGCTGGCAGCAGGTCTTGTCGGTTGGATAACAACGCTCGCTTGGCAGGCTGAGAATTACAAGGCATTCGCGGCAATGGGAATTCTGGCGACAGGTATAGCCGGGGCGTGGTGGGTAGATAGCGAGCAACATCAACCAATCATTCAAAAGGGACTAGCAGCTCTGACAGGGCTAGTGGCCATCACCTTGCTGCTGTGGAACCATCAATTGGCAATGGGCAAAACCACACTCCCTAATCAGATGCAGAACTTTTTCGGGCGCATCCAGGGCACGCTGCAATACCAAGGCGAGTTGGATGATGTTGCTCAGTGGGCTCTTGCGAATACCCCCGCCGATGCATTGTTCATCGTGACCCCAAATTACAAATCGTTTCGAGTGAAAGCCGAACGGGCGATTGTTGTTGATTTCAAGAGTTTTGTTTTTGACGATGATGCTATGGTTGAATGGCTGACTCGGCTCAAGGCGGTGGTTGGGCGTGATAGCCTTACACTGGGTTACGGTTATGGCCAGGAACTAAAGGCGTACAACTCACAATCGCCAGAAAGATTGTTAAAGACGGCTGACATCTATGGAGCCGACTATATTGTGGTTCGCCGGCAGGATCAGGTTCTACCTTTGGATTTGGCTTACTCAAATAAAACCTTTGCTGTCTTTCGTGTGAATAGGAGGCAGCCATGATACAAGAATTCACAAACGAATCCCGTTTTCTCCCCGCCACTATGGAACTTGTAAAAATTGGCAGTAAACTGGATGCGGAAATTGAATCTACTGACCCTGATCTCAGTGCTGGTTGTGTCGCCGGTCCCCATCTTGGCCACAGCGGCTATAGACAATGCTAGGCAAATCATCATGGCAGGTGCAACGAGGGTATGGCTGTTCTCGTGAATAGGTTCCATGTCTTTTTCTTAAGAATTATGCGCAACAAGGGCTTTGCCCACAATGTGGTGCTGCTGGCCGGGAGTACAACTTTGAGCCAGGGCGTGGTAATGTTGGCCTCGCCTATTCTGACCCGGCTCTACACCCCGGCTGATTTCGGAGTGCTCACTGTCTACACCGCGATTCTCTCCACTCTGTCGGTAGTAGCCTCTCTGCGCTACGAATTGGCTATCCCTTTGCCAGAGGACGACGAAACTGCGGTTAATCTATTGGCCCTCTCGACCCTGATTGTGCCGACGATGAGTCTTCTCACCGGACTAGGTGTGTTTTTATTGGGTGACCAGATTGTGCACTGGACAAATACCCCGGCCCTAAAGCCCTACCTGTGGCTTTTACTCCCCGGTCTTCTGGGGGCAGGGGGATACCAAGTGTTCAACTATTGGGCGATACGCAAGAAGGCCTTTGACCGCATTGCCCAGACCAAGTTGAGCCAAAGCCTGGGGAAGGTGCTCACTCAGGTGATTCTGGGCTTGCTAGAGTTAGGCCCGGTAGGGCTGCTGCTAGGGAATATAGTAGGCCAGGTAAGCGGAAGTGGGACTCTGGCAGCACTAGCCTACAAGCAGAACCGAGGGGCACTAGAGCAGATCAACAAGACAAGAGTGCGCTGGGTAGCTCAACGTTATCGTCGGTTTCCTCTCCTTTCTAGCGGATCAGCCTTGCTCAACAGGGCAGGTCTGGATCTACCCCCTCTCTTGCTGGCAGCATTCTATGGCCCCCAGGTCGTGGGGTGGTTTGGGCTGGGACGGCGATTGATCAAAGTGCCGATGACACTGGTGGGACGATCGGTGGCACAGGTGTATATGGGAGAATCTGCTCGGCTTGCGCAGGAAGCGCCCGAAACACTACATAGACTGTTCTTGAAGACTGCGCAAAAACTTCTGCTTGTGGGTGGGATTCCTATTGCCCTGTTGGGCCTCAGCAGTCCATGGTTGTTTGCGTTGATTTTTGGTGAGATATGGCGTGAAGCAGGCGTGTATGTGCAACTCTTGGCGGTGATGCTTGTGGCGGAGTTCGTTGTTGTGCCAGTTTCTAGTACACTTAATATGCTTGAGCAGCAGAACCTACAACTAGCCTGGGATGTGGGGCGATTGGTACTCGTAGTGAGCATCTTGTGGCTAGCGAATACCATGGGAGGTTCTCCTGTCCAGGCAGTAGGAGCGTATAGCGGGGGTATGCTGATTGCATACCTGGGCTTGTTTGGACTTTGCAATTACGCACTTGCAAAAGTTGCATCAGGCCAAGATATCCACTAGGATAGTCAAGCCAGGACTTGCGACCTGGGGATGGGCGGAGGGATAGAATGTGGATCTATGGACTCATTTCCTTATTTGTTTTGACAACAAGTTTTTTCCTTTTTAGGAATGCGGCCGGAACAATGTCTATTTACAAACTCAATATTGTATCGTGGACGTTTTATTATCACCTCTTCTTACAATCGTTTATTGGCATTAACCTCGTTGTTGTATTCGGAGTGTATCATTATTTGATGTCCAGGGCTTCTGCCGACTCTCTATTGATGGCTTACTGGGCCATCTGCTATGCGATGCTAATGATGCCACTAACTATGATTCTAGTACAAGAACTTTTTTTTGGTGGACGAATTGGGAAGAAAGTTAATGCTTTTTTTGCGGCAAAAATAGCCCCGCTGCAAAGTAGGAGGGATAGCACACTAGTAATTTTTTGGCGTGGTTTGTCCCTGCTGGCGCTATTGGCCACGCTCTATGTCTACTATCAGGTAAAAACGCCTCCATTTGTGATCTTCTTTACCTACGGCACTACGCCTGAAGAATTCGCGCGGTTGAGAATCGCTGCCAAACGAGGATTTACAGGAAACAGATATGTGCTAAATCTTTTTTCCCTGCTCCTGGCGCCGTTTGTGTCTTACGTTGCCTACGGCTATCATCGGTTATACAGAGAAAGCACTCTACATAGACTATGGTTCTATTTTACAGTGATAGTATCTGTGCTGGCAGTAACCTATGATGGAGAAAAAGCTCCAGTAATTTACTATGCCATAACCTTATTTTTTATCAAGAGTTTTATCAACGGAGGCATTAAGAAAGGGCAACTGCTGACAATTCTCCTGGCAACATTTGTCTTGATAGTTACTACGTATGTCATAACGTCGGGGACTGTAAATTTTGCCATCAACAGTGGACCTGGGGGGAGAATCCTGATGACCCAAGTAGGCGGACTACCTCTACACTTTGAAGTCTTTCCAAACCGGGTACCTTTTTTGAAGGGGGCTAGTTTTCCAGCCTGGATGTCCAATTCTGTTTTTGGGGTTGAACACGCTCGATCAGCCCGTGTGCTTGTGGAAGTCTACAACCCCCGTGGTATTCAGGCTGGTACGGCTGGTGTGATTAACACCTTGTTTATGGGTGAAGCGTGGGCCAACTTTGGCTGGTTCGGATTCTTGCTCGCGCCAATTGTGGTGGGCGTCGTTGTCCAGTTTATCCACAATCTCCTAGTCTCGCTGCCAAAAACTCCCTTATCCGTCGCTCCAATGGGGTATTTTATGTTTAGGTTAGGAATTACAGGCGGCTTTGTCGGTTTTGTATGGAATGCTACCTGGCTCGTTTTGCTTGTTATCATCATAGTTGGATTGTGTTCTCGATCATTCCTTTTGGCTCCCAGTCGAAATCGTTACAGACGCCAAACAATAAACGTTGATAATCTATGATCAAGTCTATGATCTTCCATCATCCCCTACCGATCAGAAGCGAAGGGACATCTGGGAGTCAGGTTCGTCCCTTTCGCATGTCCAAGGCATTCAAACAGATTGGCTATCAGGTTGAGTTAGTAGCAGGCTATGCTGATGAAAGAAAGAAAACTATTGAACGCATAAAGAAGGATGTGCTCAAAGGCCGGAAGTTTGAATTTATCTATTCCGAGTCCCTGACCAATCCGATGCTCTTGAGTGAGAAATATCATTTTCCCACACATCCCCTGCTAGACTTTGGTTTCTTTAAATGGCTCAAAAAACGAGGAGTGCCAGTGGGATTCTTCTATCGTGATGCTTATTGGAGATTCCCTGAATACAACACCCAGGTACCCTGGCATAAGCGTGCCGTGCTTGTTCCATTCTTCTGGTATGACTGGCTACAATATCTACACCTGGTTGATCATCTGTTTTTACCATCTTTGGCGATGAAAGAGATTCTGCCAAGCCAATGGCCGGATAACCGCGTGAGCGCATTGCCTCCCGGGTGCAATATATCCAGTTTATCCAAGCAGCATGCACTCAAAACTTCCCCCCCCGGTTTAGAGCTGCTTTATGTTGGGGGCATAACTCCGCCCTTCTATGATTTAACGCCAACGATTGAAGCCGTTGGGAGTCTGGATCATGTATGTTTGACGGTTTGTTGTCGCGCATCCGAATGGGAAAAATTTCGGTCATATTACACGCCAATTGACAGTGCCAAGATACGTATTGTCCATACACACGGTAAAGAACTGGAAGCCTACTATGCAACTGCTGACATATTCGTTCTAGTTCGGAGCCTGCATCCCTTTTCAGTTATCGCTATGCCGGTGAAGTTATTTGAGGCGCTGGGATATGGTGTGCCAATTGTGACTTCTGGGGGGACAGAAGTCGCCCACTTTGTGGAACGTGAGGGAATAGGCTGGATTGTTTCTTCACAAGATGAATTTAGACCCCTCTTATCCTATCTGCGAGTTCACCCGGAGGAGACTGCTGACAAACAGCGGCGCGTCAGAGTTGTTCAGAATCGGCATACCTGGGTGAAGCGAGCGCAGATGGTGGCTGGTACTCTTACAACAGCCGCTGATCGTAATTGATGCAGTAAGGACACCACAGGTGTGGAGGATTTCACAACTATCACACCCCCTGTGATGGAACCCGCTCGGTTGAATTGATGCAAGACTGATATCAAGACTGATATTATGATCAACTCCAAACTCGCAACTATGAAATTAAATATACGACGGGTTATATTTATCGCTGTCTGCTTGTTCATTGTCATTAAAAGCCCAGGTCGGTTGCTGAACAATTTAGGGAATTTGTCGACAACCTCCCAAGTCATCTCCAACCCTCACCAGAGTGTGATTGATAATCTTCCAAGGACGCATTATGTAACCGGTGTAGTTGCATTCCGTCAGCAAGACTATGAAAAAGCCATTCAACATCTTGAGCATGTTCCACCAAACAGGCAATGCCTGGCGCATTGGTTTCTAATACAGGCCCAGAATGAGGCCGGTGATTGGCTACAGGCTCTCGATTCCACAAATCTGGATGTGGCTGCCGAACGAATGTTGTATATGAAAATGCTATTCGATCATCGCGACCAAATGTCCTTGCAAGAACAGGAGGCTCGAATAGAGGTAATCGAGCGTTATCCTGATATGATCCTGATCTATGCCCACCGTCTACTTTCGGCCAAGCAGTTTGCAGAGGCGGAAGCGTGGGCCAGGCTGGTTCCTGATTATGAGCAGAACATTGGCGCACGACTGATAGTTGGCCGTTCCTACTTTTATTCTGGTAGACTTGCAGAAGCGGAGACAATTTTCCACTCCCTCTATCTGGAACATCAAGGGGAGAATGTGCTCTACTGGTACGGCAAAACTTTATTCAAAAGCGGCAACCAAGAGCAAGGAATACTTGTGATGGAAGAAGCTGTTAAAGTAGCACAGGGAAGCTATGTTTCAAGATACTTGTTGGGGGATCTTGGTGTGTACTATGCAACAGTTGGACGTTGCTCGGATGCCCAATCTCTGATTGAACTGGGATTACAGTGGAATAATACGCCAGGTTATATCAAGAGCATTGAAGCGATTCAAGATCGCATCAGATCTTTGTGCACAGATCAGAATTAGACTACCAAGATCCGATGAGATGGGATGTTATGAAAATTCTATTCGTGCACAAACACCTTGCGACTTTTGTCAAGATAGACCTGGACATCTTGCGCTCCGAACATAAAGTGCGCGAACTTTATGTTCGGCGCCACAATCCTCTACATTTGATAGCAGACATGGCCAGGGCCGCAAAGGGCGTACTATGGGCTGACTTGGTCTTTGCGTGGTTTGGTGGCTACCATGCTCTTTTCCCGTTTATTGTGGGCCGTTTGCTCGGACGTAAATGCGTGGTCATTGCCAGCGGCTATGATGTGGCTGCTGTGCCAGAAATTGGTTATGGCAATATGCGGTCAGGGGTCCGCAGGACTATTGGACTATGGGTCTTTCGCCTCGCTCACAAGGTGCTGGCAGTTTCCCGGTTTACA
This sequence comes from Chloroflexota bacterium, assembly GCA_034189605.1. Taxonomy (GTDB): domain Bacteria; phylum Chloroflexota; class Anaerolineae; order B4-G1; family B4-G1; genus JAUWNP01. The sequence goes on along the minus strand of JAXHUO010000077.1, from coordinate 11,380 downwards.
GCCCAAAAAGCGATCTGTAATGCCAAAGTTTCACCGGCTAAACTCCAGGTGATTTACCATGGCTTAGAAGCCCCAGTTACATGCAGGATGTATGACCTACCAATACAACGCCGGGGAGCATTAACGGTGAGCACTGTAAAACAAGCAGCTCTATCTTGTAAAGGGCTTGTGACTTTCGTCAAGGCAGCTTCCTATCTGCAAGATGTCCCGTTTACACTGGTTGGACCCTGGATTGATGATGCGATCAACTCCTTGAGGACTGTTGCCTCCTCAAATGTTGAGTTTGTCGGGCCATGCTATGGAGATAGTCTCTGGGAGCGTATGTTATCTACGAGAGTGTATATCCAGGTATCGGCGTCCGAGTCGTTCGGTATGGCAGTGGCTGAGGCAATGTTATGTGGTTGTGTTCCGGTTGTCACCGATCGTGGTGCGTTGCCCGAAGTCGTGGGGGATAATGGTTTTTGCGTGCCCTACGGAGATGTACAAGCAACAGTTGAGGCAATTCGCCAGGCATTGGCAGCAGGCCCCGAAGCCAGAGAGCATTGTCGTCAGCATATCATTGATACGTTTCCGCTAGAAAGACGCAAAGAACAGCTTTTGCGGGCCGTACGAGAACTGGATTCTCACTAGCGCATTATGAAAGCGCAACTGCTACAAATATACGCCCAGATTGGACTTGAATGACAGTGACTACAAACGCTTCTATTTCCAAAGGAATACTGCCGGTCGTCTCGTTGGTTGTACCTATGTATAACGAGACGGATTTCATTGCACAATGCTTGGACTCACTTGTTGAACAAGATTATCCCACGGGTTGCCTCGAACTACTCATCGTAGATGGAATGTCTACCGATAACTCCGCCGCCATCGTTCAAGCGTACATGGCAAAGTATGCAAACGTCCGGTTGTTGCAGAATCCGCGCCGCCTCACACCAGTTGCGTTCAACGTCGGCATTCGTGCCGCACAAGGGGATCTAATCGGTCTCGTCAGCTCTCACTGTTCCCTTGCAACTGATTATGTCAGTCAGTGTGTGCACCATCTACAAGAAACGGGGGCTTGGAATGTAGGCGGCCGTCAGCAAACTAAGGGACAAGACAACTTGGTAAGCCAACTAATCGCATTAGCTACTACCTCTCCTTTTGGTATTGGCGGTTCCAAGTTCCACTATTCCAACAAAGCACAATATGTTGACACTGTCTACATGGGCGTTTATCCACGATGGGTATTTGATAAAGTGGGGTTGTTCGACGAAACTCTGGTGCGTAATCAGGACTATGAGTTTAACCACCGCGTACTGGCAGCCGGTGGAAAGATTTATTTTACACCAAAGATTCGTTCAGAGTACCACGGGCGGACAACGTTATCAAAGTTTTGGAGACAATATTTTCAATATGGTTTCTGGAAGGTGCAAGTATTGAAAAAACACCCTGACTCTGTCAAGATTCGTCACTTGGTTGCTCCAGCCTTTGTGCTGAGTTTGGTGACAAGTATGGTGGTGGGAATCTGGTGGACAGAAGTTTTGTTGTTCAGCGCTGGTATCCTATCAACCTACGTCTGTGCGGCTATGATGGCTTCGTTATTGGCCGCACGCAAGAATCGTCAGTGGATAGTATTCCTGTTGCCTTTTGTGTTCCTGATATTGCATGTAAGCTGGGGGCTGGGTTTCTTATGGGGTATAGTAACAGCGTTTTTCCCAGCCGAAAAAATTTCATCCTAAAAAGCGTTGCATCTGTCAAGCAATTGTGGTACACTATAATCAGGCTCAAAACATTCGGACCACTTCCCACTTTCCAATTCCCATGACTCGCGGAGGCACTTTATGTCCACAGTTGAATCCTCAACCACCTGGAAACCATCGCGGGAGCGGGCCAGTCACCGGCTGTCTTTGCAGGTCTCCGAGCGACGGATGCTCCTGCTGTGGGGGGACGTCTTTCTGCTGGGCGTGGCCGGTGTGGCGGCCCTGTGGGGCTGGAGCGGTATTCGCCCCGACATCACCTTCACCCGAGAGTTTGCCGTGGGGCAGATGGGGTGGCTCGTCGCCCTGGCGCTAACCTGGCTGGTCGTGGCGGCGCTGAACGGCGTCTACGATCTGCGGATCGCGGCGCGGGTGCGGCTGGTGGGCGGGCGGTTGCTCACCACTGCAGTTGTGCTGGGCCTGCTCTACCTGCTGCTCTTTTTTGCACTCAACACCCGTGGCGCGCCGGGCGATCCCTTCGCCGGTATAGAATGGCGGCTGCCTCGGGTAGTCCCCGTACTTTTTTTACTTTCGACACTGGTGCTGACGCTGACGTGGCGGTCGTTCTATGCGCTGGTGCTAACCGGCTCCAACTTTCGGCGGAGGGCGTTGGTGTTGGGAGCCGGTTGGGCAGGGCGCACGGTTGCCGGAGCCATCGCATCAAATCTGCAGAGCGGTTACGAAATCACAGGCTTCATTGACGACGACTCGGCCAAGCAAGGAGGGTCACTGCTGGGCCTCCCGGTGCTGGGCACGTCGAAGGATTTGCTGCGCGTGGTATTGGAAAAGGAAGTGGATGAACTGGTGCTGTCCATCACGTACGAGATGGGGGGCGAGATGTTTGGCGCCATCATGGAGTGCTACGCCCGGGGAGTGACGTTGATCCCCATGCCTCTGCTGTACGAGTCAGCGACGGGGCGGGTGCCGGTGGAGCACGTGGGTAGCCAGTGGTACGTCTCCCTGCCGACCTATCCAGCGACCACAGCCAGGTTGTCGGATCTCCTCCAGCGATTGGCCGACGTCCTGCTCTCGCTAGCCGGCTTGATTTGTTTAGTGCCCTTCTTTCTGCTGATCGCGCTGATCTTGTACCTAGATTGTCCTGGGCCGATATTCTACTCCCAAATCCGCACCGGCCACACCGGTCGCCCGTTCCGACTCTACAAATTCCGTTCGATGATACCCGATGCTGAACCCGAGGGCCATGCGTTGTGGGCCAGCGCGAACGACAGTCGCATCACACGCTTCGGCAAAATCATGCGCCGCACACGGCTGGACGAACTGCCGCAGTTATGGAACGTGCTCAAGGGAGATATGAGCCTGATTGGGCCACGCCCAGAGCGCCCAGAGTTCGTCACCGAGTTGGAGCAGGAGATCCCGTTCTACAACGTGCGTCACCTGGTGCGGCCGGGGCTCTCCGGCTGGGCGCAGGTCAGGTATCGCTACGGCAACAGCAAAGAGGATGCGTTGATCAAACTGCAATACGATCTCTATTACATCAAGCATCGCTCCCCTTTCCTGAATCTGCTGATCCTGTGGAAGACGATCGGCGTGATACTGCGGTTTCAGGGAACGTAGGGGGCAAGTTGAAACAGTTCGCAAGGTGGGTGGCAGAGAGAGAAATCTTGATAGCGCCCGTGGTGGCGCTATTTTTGATTTTCCCCACCCAGGTGCCGACGCTGACCATCGTGGGGCTGGTGGGGCTGGTGGGAGTGTGGCTCTTGCGCTGGGGGGTACAAGGCTATCCGCTGCGCCGGACACCGTTGAATCTGGCGCTACTGCCTCTACTGATGACCGTCCCAGTGGCCGTCTGGGCCTCCGCTGACCACGAACTGACCACGGTTGCCCTGGCGTATCTACTGGCCGGTGTTATCGTCTTCCACGGCGTGGCCCACTGGACGCACGCGGCTGAGCGAGTGTGGTGGATATGGGGCGGGCTGGTGGCGGTGGGGTTGACCCTGGTGGTGCTCGCCCCGCTGGGGATGCTGCTCCCTCAAGCTAAACTGTTCCCACTCCCGGCGCTGTACACCCGCTGGGCGGACCGTCTGCCGGAGACGATCAACGCCAACGTCATTGCAGGCTCACTAGTGGTCTTGTGGCCCATCTCCCTGGCAGGTATCCAACTCAGTGGCCAGCGGTCAGTATCCCACAATGGGTTTAACTTCTCACTTTTCACGTCTCACGTTTTGCGCCTAGTCGCCGCTCTGAGTGGGCTGCTACTGTTGGCGACACTGGTACTGACCCAATCGCGGGGGGCGTATGTAGGGTTTGCGATTGGAGCACTGGTACTGTTGGGCTTGCGCTGGCCCCGTGCGGCGCTGGTAGTGATCCCGCTGGTAGTGATCGCGGCGCTGGCGGGCGTGGAACTAGTCGGCTGGCGCACGGTGGCCGACCAATTGATGACCGGCGAGGCGACCAGTGGGCTGGATAATCGCATCGAGATATGGTCGCGGGCCATCTACGCTATCCAGGACTTCCCCTTCACCGGCGTAGGGTTGGGCACGTTCGAGCGAGTGGTGGCAGTGTTGTACCCGCTCTTCCTGCACCCAGAAGGCACGGTCCCCCACGCGCACAATCTCTACTTACAGGTGGCGGTGGATCTGGGCCTGCCGGGGCTGGTGGCATACCTGGCGCTGCTAGGCCTCTCTTTCGCCACCGCCTTCTCCGCCTACCGGGTCTTCCGGCGCGGGGGGCAGGGTGCTCTGGCGATGCTATGTGCGGGATGTGTTGCCGGGCTGACCGGTATGTGCATCCACGGGCTTGTGGACGCGGTGACCTGGGGCACCAAGCTGGCGTTGGTGCCGTGGGCAGTGATGGGGCTGGTGGTGGGCTTGCACGGGGTGGCGGGGGAGGACGAGGTGAGGGGGGAGGGGGGGAAAGGGGACGAGGGGGCAAGGAGATGGTAAAGCACAGACACGTCTGGACATCTCTAGCCCCTTGTGCTATACTTAAAGTACAGATGGGGATCGAGATATGAAGCTAGCAGACATCGTTAACCGCGTGGTCGTTGATCCTCGCAAACTGACCGATTATGCGCTGGATCCTGAGGCACCCTGGAGACATCACAAGGCTATGGTCTTCAGAGCACTGCTTGGCTTTACCCGGGAAAACTACGCTGATCTGTTAGCCCAAATTGAGGGTCAAGCCCTGGAAGGCGAGGCAATCTTTCATAGCGAGGATGAATTTGGACGGCGCTACACCGTTGATTTGTTAGTCCGAGGAACAGAAGAGCGGGAGGCCATCGTGCGGACAGGATGGCTCGTTTCTCCGGGTGCCTGTGAAGCCCGCCTGGTAACGCTCTACGTGAGAAAATCCCGGGCTGCGAGGAGGTAAGATAAATGCCCGATTTATTCGATGTAATTGAACTTACGGTAGATATTCCCGGACGCGGTCTGCATGTTGGAATGCAAGGCACGATTGTGCATTGTCACCCCGGCGATGTATACGAGGTTGAGTTTACCGATGAAGCCGGTGAAACGTTGGACTTCTTGGCCTTGCGTCCGGAGCAGTTCATCGTCATCTGGCGGGCCAAGACGAAAGAGTGGGTTTCGACCGCCGAGCGGATTGCGGCGCTGGTGGCTCCCCTGTCCGAAGGGGCAGAACAAGAGGTGTTGGATTTCGCCCGCTTCCTGCGCGCGCGTAGGCAGCAACCCGTGGTCGCTCAGAAACTGATGACGAAGGAGGCCACAGGATAGCAGCGGGGGACTCCAGGACGCGAAAGACCCATTGTCAGGCGTAATCTGAATGCCCTGCAACTGGTGGAAGAGAAACATAGCGCGGCCTCCAGCCGCAACCCAACTAATCTGACCACGAAGGACGCCAAGAACACCAAGAATTAGTAACCTTTGTGCTCCTCGTGGTTCATTCTATGATTCTCGTGGACAACTCAAATGCTGCAGGGCAAATCTATATGTCCTCAGTGACATCGCCCGGAGATGTGGTTGGCATTGTCTCAAGTGCCATTGATCAACTGGAATCGCTGCTGAGGAAAGCGGAGGTCCGTCGTGGAGGGTTGTTGCCCAATAGCACTGTCCCTTTTCCTGCTGGCAAGGGCTGGCGTTTGAGGGATGGGGCTGCTGTGGGCGACGTGCTTCGGCTACGATTCGGGCCAGTGTGTGTAACATGCCGATCAGCGAAGGCGAGGGATGATTGACGTTTGGGGAGTCCTGGCGAACGGTTTTTGGATTTTGGGGTTGGCGGTCCTCCTGGCGGTGCTCAGTTGGGCACACTGGACCGCCAGCGTAGAGAAAGTGCGGTTCCGGGCAGTGTTGGGCCGGCCCAAGGTCCAGCGGGTGTTGAACCTGGGGCTGGCCTTTTTCTGCGCCGGGCTGGCGGCGACGGGGCGATCCTGGTGGGAGCGGGTTATATGGGGCCTACTGGCAGCGGTGTGGGCAGTTCAGGCCTGGATGGCAGACCGGAGGGCAGAGAGTGGAGACAAGGAGTATGATACACGCTGAGGCCCGGGCCCGGTGGGCGCAGGCGGGACGCTGGATAGTGGGCATCGGCGTGGCCGGCCTCTCCTGCTGGTTGTTGATCCGGGATCTGGACTGGCAAGCCGTGATAGCAGCGCTCATCAGCGTTGACTATCGCTGGGTGGCGGCGGGTGTCCTGGCAATCATCGCCACCTTCTTCACCCGTGCCCGCCGCTGGCAGGCGCTCCTCTGGCAATCGAACGTCTCACTCCTGCCGGCGATGACAGCCCTCCTGGTAGGACAAGTGGTCAACCTGGCACTGCCGATGCGCAGCGGAGACGTGGTACGCGCGGTGTGGATCGGTCCTGAGAAAGGGGCCAGCGGAGCCGAGGCCCTGGGAAGCGTGGCCGTAGAGAAGGTTTGGGACCTGCTGGCCCTGCTGGCCTGCGGCCTGATCCTGTTGGCCTGGATGCCGCTGCCGGGATGGTTTGCCCGCTCCACCTGGGGGACCGCCTTGGCGTTGGGACTGGGAGGCGGGATCCTCTGGATCGGGCTTCGCTGGCAAGCGCCGCTCTTTCACTGGGCCGGGCGGTTCCTGGCCCGCCTTCCGGCGGGATGGGACCGGACGCTCCTCCCCCGGCTGCAGCGGCTAGCCAATGGCCTGGAGTCCATCCGCCAGCCCGACGTCTCCGCACGGGCGCTCTTTTGGACCGGACTGACCTGGGGACTGGGGGCACTGGCCAACCTGGCCGTCCTGGAGGCATTTGGTATCCCCTCAGTTATCGCCGCCCTTTTCCTCTTGGCAGCGCTGATGGTGGGCGGAACGGTGCCGACGCCGGGAAGGCTGGGCATCTATGAGGGTATCTGCGTGGTCTCCCTGGCCCTCTTTGACATCCCTCGCGACCAGGCACTGGCCGTAGGAGTCGTGTTACACCTGGTAGTGATGGGACCGCCACTGGTCGCAGCGGCGCTGCTGGCCTTCAGGCCCAGACGGCACTCTAGGAGAAGCAATGAGCCAGCCTGATTATTCCATCGTCGTTCCGGCCTACCATGCAGCAAGTGAGATCAACAACTGTGTGCGTGCATTGAACGACCAGACGATCCCGCGCGAGCGTTACGAGATCATCGTCGTGGACGATGGCTCTACCGACGGAACAGCGACCGTTGCCCAGGATGCCGGGGCCGACTGCGTGCTCGTCACCCCCCACGGAGGGCCCGCCGCTGCCCGCAACACCGGGATAGAGGCAGCCAGGGGAGAGATTGTGCTCTTTACCGATGCCGACTGCGAGCCGTCGCTACAGTGGCTGGAGCGGATGTCAGCCCCTTTTACCGATCCCCGGGTGATGGGCACCAAGGGAACTTATCGCACTCGGCAACGCTCGCTCATGGCCCATCTGGTGCAATTGGAATACGAGATTCGCTACGAGCGCATGGCCCACCTGCCACGCATAGACTTTGTGGATACCTACGCGGCTGCCTACCGGAGGAACCTGCTATTGGCATCTGGCGGCTTTGATCCCGCCTATCCACTTCCCTCAGCCGAGGACGTGGACCTTTCCTTCCGCCTGGCCCGTGCAGGGCACTGGCTGGTATTTGTGCCCCAGGCCTGGGTATATCACCGCCACCCCATCTCGCTCTGGGCCTATCTGACCCGCAAGGGCCGCTACGGTTTCTGGCGGGCGCGGCTCTATCTGCGCTACCCGGAAAAAACCGGTGGCGACGTCCACACCGACCCGGCGCTTAAAGCGCAATTTGTCCTGGTGGCGCTGACTGGGCTTATGGTACTGGGCAGCCTGGCCTGGTGGCCCCTGGCGCTGGCGGGAGGGGGAGCACTCCTCACCTTCCTGGCGACCACCCTACCCTTCGTGCGCTGGGCATGGTCGCGTGATCGGGCTGTGGCACTGATCTGGCCCGTTGTTGCGCTCATGCGGGTGGCGATGCAGGGCACAGGGCTGGCTGTGGGGCTGATCTACCACAAGTTGGCCATGCGGCGGCGGCCAGGGTTGCAGCAGTGATGTCAGATAGAAGAGGGAGGGACAAAGATTATTGAGGCTGCTTGCATGGCGGCCCTGCTGGCGGTGTACGGGGCCACACTGGCTCCCACCATCACCTGGGCCCACTATGGTGCTGACGGTGGTGACCTGGTGACATCTGTAGTACAAGGCAGCATCCCCCACCCGCCGGGATCACCCACCTACCTGCTGCTGGGAGAGTCGTTCATCCGCCTCCCGTGGGGAGACCCGGCCTGGCGGCTGAACCTGATGTCGGCGGTGCTGGCGGCCGGCGCGGCAGGGCTGACCGTTGCAGCAATAAGGCTTCTCCTACGCCCCAGGATCTGCAACCCACAAATCGCAACCTCAAATCCCCATTCCCCATTCTCCATTCTCCATTCTCCATTCTCCATTCTCCTCTCTCCCCTCTGCGCCAGCCTCAGCCTTGGCCTGACGCCGCTCTTTTGGTCGCAGGCTCTCATCGCCGAGGTGTACGCACCGGCAGCATTCTTCGCCGCGCTGGTGGGGTATCTCGCGCTCCAAGGAGTCCCAGCCTGGGCGCTGGGGCTGGCCTGGGGTGTGGGGATGGGGGCTCATCCAACCCTCCTGTTTATGTTCCCCCTGGTGGTCTGGGGAGCCTGGAAGAAACCAGGTTTTTCGGAAAAAACCTGGTTTCTGGCCCAGACCGGTCTCCTGGCGCTCCTGGGCTGGGGGATAATGTACGGGCCGGTGCTCCTGGCGCGGGGCGATGTGCCCTCCCCTTGGGGGGACGTGAGCACCCTCAGCGGATGGTGGGCACTGGTCACCGGACGGATGTACCGCGGTTATTTATTCGCGTTGCCGCCGGCTTCCTGGGCGCAGCGGATACTGGCCTGGGCGGGGCTCATGGCCCGGCAGTTCACTCCCTTGGGAGCGTTGCTGGCCGGGCTGGGATGGACGTACCTGTGGCGAGGGTGGCGCTCACTGGCATACGCCTCGGCCCTAACCTTTGGGGCCTTTAGCCTCTACGCGATCGGCTACAACACCACCGACTCGCTGGTCTACCTGACCCTGGCACTGCCGCTGGCGGCCCTCTGGCTGGGGCTGGGGCTGGCGCAGGCAGCCAACTGGCTGGAAAATCATCGGCGGCACGGCACGTGGCTGCTCCTGCTGCTCCCCCTGCTCCAGGGGCTGCTTTTCTGGGGACAGATGGACCTGAGCGGGGACCGGACAGCGATGGAATGGGCGGAACAGGTATTGGAGGAGTCACCGCCCCAGGCGATGCTACTCACTGCGCAGGATGCGCACACTTTCACGCTATGGTACGTCCACGGCGTCCTAGATGAGCGATCGGACGTGGTCGTGGTGGATCAGGACCTGTGGGGACAGGAGCCATACCGCAGGATGATGGCCGAGGCGCTGGACCTGGCGGACACAACCGCCAATCTGTCGCCGGAGGAGGCGGCCCGCCGGGCAGGGCGCCCCATTGTGAGAGTAACCAACAGCCAATGACTGGTGGCAAACGATAAATGACCAAATCAACTCAACTCGGCGGTACTGGTAGATTCTTGACTGCAAAGCGCGTGGTCTGGTCGCTCGTCCTTCTGGCGGTGGTGCTGCTCACCGTCTGGGGAGTACGCCTGGCCCAGACGGGACAATTGCTCTTGGAGCACCTATCCCAGGTCCAGGCTTTGGCGGACGCGCCAGCAAAAGCGGACCCAGCAGCGGCATGCACTCTGGTGCGGGAGATGCAGGGCGATGTGATGGCATTGGAACGCCAAGTCGGAGGGCTGGTCCAGATGGCCCCGGCCCTGGGATGGCTGCCGAAGGTGGGAGGGGATCTGCAGGCCGCCCCTCACCTGCTGGCCATGGCCGATGGACTGACCGAGGCGGGAACGTTGGCGTGCGACGCACTGGAACCAGCGTTGGCCACCTTCGGAGGGGCCAGCGGCTTTTCGCTGGAGCAAATGGTGACCCTTCTGGCAGAGCATCAGGCCGACCTGGAACAAGCGCGGGCAGCGGTCGAGCAGGCCCAGGAAGCCTGGGCACAGGTGGACCCGGGCAAGGGCGTGGTCATCGCGCCCCTACTGGAGGGCAAGACAACACTGCTGGATCAAGGATTGTCGCTCCTGGGGATGGGACTGGAAGCGGCGACGGTGGCACCGGACCTTTTGGGCATGGATGAGCCGCGCACCTACCTCGTTCTGGCGCTGAATGAAGATGAACTGCGCCCTGGCGGGGGGTTCGTCACCGGCGTCGGCGAGGTGTGGCTGGAAGCGGGGCAACTGGTAACGATGACCTTCCGCGACAGTTACACCGTGGATGACTTTACCCAGCCCTATCCAGATCCCCCAGAGCCACTGCGTCGCTACATGGGAATTGATCTGTGGGTCTTTCGCGATAGTAACTGGTCGCCCGACTTTCCCACGGCGGCCCGACAGGCCATCTCCCTCTACCGCCCCGGCTATCCCGTCTCGGTGGACGGCGTGATCGCGTTGGATCAGCAGGCGGTGCAGGGGCTGGTGGATGGGGTCGGGCCACTGACGATGGATGGAACAGAGGAGCCGGTGACCGGCGAGACGGTCATCGCTTACGTTCGCCACGCCTGGGCTCCAGAGGGAAGGGATCTGACCGGAGAGTGGTGGGGGCAACGCAAGTCCTTCATGGGACCTCTGGCGGAGGCAGCCTGGGGCCAAGTGCAGGGAGGAAAGGTGGACTGGGTCACTCTTGCCCAGACGCTCCTGCGGTTACTTGAGGAGAAACACCTGCTCATTTACCTGCGGAACCCTGATGCTGCGGCACTGCTGTCCGGGCAGGGCTGGGATGGCGCGCTGCGTTCCGGGCCTGCCCTGGGCACTGCCAAAGGGTTGGGCGATTTCCTGATGGTGGTGGACGCCAACGTAGGGTACAACAAGGCCAGCACGCGGGTCCAGGAGACAATCTCGTATCAGGTGGACCTCCACCAGTCCCCCCCCCAGGCGACTCTCACACTGGTCTACACCCACACCAGCAGCGCGGACTACCCCTGTCGCCCGGAGATCCGCTATGACCCGGTCTACGAGCAAATGACCGACCGCTGCTACTGGGACTATCTGCGGATCTACATCCCGCAGGGAAGCCAGTTGCTGGATGCCACCCGCATCCCGGTGCCAGGCGAAGCGCTCTTCTGGGGAGAAGATGAATCGGGGGAGGTGACCGTCCAGCCGGCCGAAGAGGGGCCGTGGCTGACACTCGCGGCGCTGGGTCTGCTCCCACCGGCAGTAAC
>JAXHUO010000076.1:0-19033 GCA_034189605.1 Chloroflexota bacterium | reverse complement strand
CTATATGCTGCTGAGCTTCAAGAATGATTTTATCACCGTTCTGGTTAATTTCGATAGCATTATTGATCTTAGGCAATCCATCCTGAGGGAATTCAATGTCGACCACTGTCACGCCTTAGCCCTCGCCCCCACGCCTTAGCCCTCGCCCCCACGTTCCTAGCCCTCCTCGCCCGCCCCCACGCTCTTAGCCCCCGTCCCGGGGGCGGGTCTCTACAAGGCGACTCGCCCATGGGACGCCCCCGTGGTGGAGGCTAGGAGCGACTTGCGGTTGACCGTCATTCTGAGCGTAGCGACGAATCTCCCATCTCACCCCCATTACATGTTTCGCATAGCCTGATTTAACTTTAAGTGATAGGTTCAAGTTAGACATCTCCCCCCTAATGACTATGCGAAAACAATCCAACAACCTAACTACCCAATACCTAATACCTGATCCTAATCCTGCTCCTGCCGCAGCCAGAGCACAGCCCACTCGTCGGCCACAGGGGGCGACGGCGTGCGCCGGAGGAGCAGCCACCTGACGGCAGCGTTGCAGCGCGGCGGCCATTCCCAGATGCAGGCGATCTCGCGCCGGTCCCAACTGCGGCGCAGGGCAAAATCCTGCCCTATGTATTCCCCATTGTCACCTGGCAACGTAGGGACCGAGTTACCCGCCCCGTCTTGCCCAGACCACGCGGTCACCACCACCTGGTCAGCCTCCTCCGTAGAGACCAGCCTTTCAACCCGGCGGGCCGCGCTGAAATCCCGCAGGTACCAGGCCAGGATCGAATCGGGAGCGGCCTCGAATGTGACCGGCAGTCTCGTAGGGACCCCCGTCTCACGCCACGAAAGGTCACGCAGTGTCCGCACCAGGTCATGCACCTCCATAGCGGTGGGGTGGCGCACCAACAGTTCCTGCGGGCTGGCCGGGCGCACGTGTGCCCCGCCCCACCCGGCCGCCAGAGTGAGCAGCAAGAGCGCCACCCCCGTACCCACGGCGGCGCCGCGTAAGGCAACGCCGGGCTGCGTTAACAACGCAAAGGTCACCGCCAGCAGCACTTGCAGGGCCACCGCCAACGCCGCCAGGGCCAGGTCCACGGAATCGCCAGATTCCCCATAACGTGTGAGTACCAGGTAACAATGCGCCCATAGAACCAACACCAGTGGCACGTACAGCCCCTCGCTAAGCCAGGACCCCCGCGCCTGCAGGCTCTGCCCGAGCGCCTGCACCGTTGAACCGGTGAGCAGCGCCAGCGGCAGGACGACCCACAATACGTCCAGCGGTGCTCGACCCGGCATCACCATCAACAGGAGAATTGCCAGACCGGCCCACAGCCCCAGCAACTTGCCGAAACGGTGGCCGCGCCGGACGGCCCAGACCAGCCCGCCGAGACCGAAGGACAAGGCCAATGGCTCGTAAGCAGCCACGAGAATAAAGGGGGAAATAGCCGGATCCGAGGCCGGGCCGAAACGGGCGAACCAGGCCAGCAGCAGGTCGCCTGTGGCCCCCAACCCGGTCGGGTTCCAGCCCAACCCGGTCGAAAGCGCCAGCGCGAACAATGAACAATAAAGGATGAACGATGGCCAACGAGGAGGAGGCCAATCAGCCTCCCCGGCGGGCCAAATCCAGGAGAGGATCAACCAGGCCAGGCCCAGGACCAGCAAGAGCCCATAGGCTGCGGAACTGGCGGTCACAGCCAACGCCAGCCCCCCGGCCGAGAGCGTGAGCCAGCGGGATATGCCGGTGTCGAAGAAACAGATCAACCCACCCAGAAAGACCATTCCCCCCACGGCGGCCACCACCGCGCCGTCCAGTTGGCGCGAGGCCAAGAGCGCCGCCGGAGAGAGCGCCAGGTACAGCCCGGCCGCCAGCGCGCCCACGCGCCCGAGACGGCGACGGAACAGAAACGGCGTGAGGGCCAGCCCGCTGCCGAACAGGGCCGGCCACAGGCGGGCCAGTCCATCACCCGCGCCCCACAGGGTGAACAGCAGCGCGTTGGCCGCAAAGAGCAGCGGGCTGTAATCCGCCTCGGGTCTTCCCTGCCCGGCCACAGCGCGCCATGCCAGCAGCGCCTGGCGCGCTTCGGGCCCACTGAGCGGGGCTGCGTCGAGGTGTGTCAACCGCAGCGCGAGCGCGACTACGGCGACTAGCACCCACAGGGCTGCCTCTACGGTTGGTTTGTTGGTTGATTGGTTGGTTGGTTGGTTGGTCATTCGTCTGTATAGTAAATGGTCACGGTGCCGGTGTCGTAAACGGTTTCCATCAACTGGGCGAACTTTGCCAGGCCGGCGGCGGGATAACGCGCCCGCTCGGTTGGCCCGACGTAGACGTAACTTATATCATACTTGTCCAGCAGCGTCAAGGTCTCGTGCGGGTCCACGCTGGTGTAAAGCGCATCAATGTCGGGCTCACGGCGGGCCGGTTCGTCGTAATCTCCGCGCCACTGGTGCTCGTGCCCGCCCCAGCCGAGCAACGTGGGCAGGCCGGTATGGGCAGAGACACGGCCATCGTAAACGTAGGATCGCAAACGGTCACCCGGCGTTTCCAGGATGACCGGTGCGCCAGCGACGTTCTCGTTGAGCCAGGCGATGCCGGCATAATCATCCGGTTGTGTCTCGGCCAGATAGGCCGCGCCGTCGAGCGTGGGCGGGCCGCCATGATCGCGGGCCCGGGCCGGGATCGCCAGCACCGGGTAGATCAGGCCGGCGACGACGAACAATGTAACGCTGGCCACCACCCCCACTCTACCCTGGCGGATGAAACCCACCAGCGCATAGGCCCCGGCGATGGCCCACATCACCCAGGCCTGAAAGTAGAATTTAAAGACCGTGTTCATACGGGTGCCAAAGTGATCGCGCAGGTAGACGAACTCGACGCTGAGGACCAGCAGCGCGCCAGTGGCAAAGAGGAGGAGGACAAAGTTGCGCATGGAGGATAGAGAATGGAGAATGGAGGATGGAGAATGGAGAATGGAGGATGGAGAATTCTGTTTTTGGATGATGATGCCGATAGTAGTCAGGAGAGCGAGAAGGCCGATCACTGTCCAAAAGGGGGATTGCATGATAGATTGGACCATAATGACTATACGAAGCGGAAACGGGGCCGGTTCCAAAACCCTGGGGCCGAGCAACCGCGCTGCCAGACTGCTCGAGACCAGAGAACGGGCAGCGGGTATGTTCTCCAGCCCGGGAATCGGCCCGCCGCGCAGCCAGGCCGCCAGATAGGTTATCGGTCCCTGCGGAGGTAAAACATCCAGCCAGGTCAAAAGCAGGACCAGGCCCAACACACACGCCAGCACACCGAGGATGCCCAGCGCCACAACCAGCGTCCACCTGACCACCGCACGGCCCCGCACGCCATCCCGCCGTCCCTGGTCGGCCACAAAAAGCGCGGCCAGAAGAACGAGCGGCCCGAACATCACCACAAAGTGAGACACCCGCGTGCCGTTAAACAGATTGGGCAGGATGCCACCAGCCTGGGACTGAAAGCCCAGCCAGAAGGGAAGATAGAGCAAGATGCCGGCCAGGAGAAAGGTGATGAAAAAGAATGCGAAACGTGAAATGTATTTCGTGTTTCGTGTTTCGTGATTTTCGGGATTCGGGATGCGTAGATAGGCGAGGGTATAGGCCCCAGCGACGACAAACAGGTAGATGGGAAAGTCCCAGGTATTGAGAAAGCCCAGTCCCCCCAGGCAAAGGGCATAGATGAAAAACTCCCAAGAGGCAAAAGGCAGTCGCAAAAATCGTGAAACGCCATCCTCCATTCTCCATCCTCCCCTCCCTATCCGCAAATACAGATTGAGAGCCAGGGCCAGGGCGAGGAGGACAAAAGGCAGCGCCAGGACGTGGGGATGCATGTCACCCAGGATGAAACTAAAGGCTGGGAACTCGTCAATCACCTCCTGCTCCGCTCCCCAGGGGGTATAGTCGTGCAGGACGCGGGAGGCCTGCCACCACCACATAAAGCGGGAAGGAACCCAACTGCCCTCGGCAAAGGAGGGCGGAGCCACGTTGAGAGAGCGCACGTCGAGCCACTGCCAGAAGGAGGCCAGGCCAATCCCCCGGGCGTGCAACACCTCCAGCAATCCCTCCAGATTGCCCATCACCACCAACAACAGCGGCCCCAGCAGACCGCCCAGAATGGCAACTCTCTCTCCCCCCGTCTCCCCGTCTCCTTGTCCCCTTGTCCCCCCATCCCCCCGTCCCCTTGCCCCCCTCCCCTCCGCCATAACCAGATTATAGACCAGGCTAAAGGCCCCGCTGCAGGCCAGAGCAAAGAGCGTGGCGCTGCCGAGGTTAAAGGCAATGGATGGCGGGACGGACGCCAAACGGGTGAGCATGGCGACGATGATATAACCGAAATAGTAATAAGAGATGCCAAAACCAGAGAGCCAGGGATCGTGGGGCGGGAAGGTGGTGGAGCGCAGGATGGCGCGCAGAAAGGCGATCTCCATCCATTTCTCGCCACCCGCCGTCTCAATGCGTGGCATATTGGCACGGACCACGCACCAGGCGGCAAAGACGAGGGCCAGGAGCAACTCGGTGACCAGTACCGTGCGCCAGGGGAGTTGGCTGGTTGGCTGGTTGGCCAGTTGGAGAAGGAGACCGGCGGCAGCCAGGAGGGCCAGCGCGGCCAGGACACCACCGGCTGTATTGTGCAGCCAGCCAAAGGTGGTCAGGAGCCAGAAAGCCCAGCCGGCCAGGAGCAGGCCCAGCGGCTTGGAGAGCCCGTAACCCCGGTCCGGCAGGTGGCGAAAGAGACGCCGGCAGAGCGGCAGGGCTGCCAGGCCAAAGGCCTGGACGACGAGATACCAGCGGAAAGCAAAGGCTATCTGATTCATCCCCTCAAATACCGTTCAGAGACGGCGTTGGCCGCGTGGGAGGCGGCAGCAGGGGGACGGCCGGCGCTGGGGACGCGCCATCCCCCCAAAGTATGGCCGGAGTCGGTGTGGCCAGTGGGCCAGCGCCAACGTCCACAGTCGAGGTCGCACCAACCCGGCTGAGCGCGACCGGCACGGGGGCCACCTGCACATCGGCCGGCACCGCCTGCGCCACAATAGTGGTGCCCAGCAGCCCGGGCGCAGACAGGATCAGCAAGAACGCCAGCGCCAGGCTGGCGAGAACAGAGGCCCGCTGCCGGACGACCCGCCGCCGCTGGCCAGTGGCCAGACTCTCGCACACCGCCCACCACCTGGGGCGCGGCAGCGGCACCCGATCCGCAGCCAATGCCAGCGTGGCAGCGACCTCCCCCTGCAACCAGCGGTAGTCGGCGACACCACTGCGGCAGCGAGCACACCAATGCAGGTGCTCCGCCACATCTGCGCTGGCCTCCCCCTCCTCGAAGCGGGCCAGTTCTATTTCTCCAGGGTGAATTTTGTTCATTTTACCTAACCCCCCGGCCCCCTTCCCTGGGAGGGAAGGGCAAGTCTCCCCTTCCGCCAGTGGGCCACGTCTTGCTCTGGCGCGGTAAGCAAGCACCGCAGTTGGGCCTTGCCGTGGGCCACCCGCGCCCGGGCGGCGGCGGCCGAGCAGCCCAGGATGGTCCCGATCTCTGCGTACGGCAACCCCTCATAGTAACGCAACACCAGCGCGTCCCGCGCACCAGGGCTGACCCGCTGCAGCGCCTCCCACACCGCCCGGCGCGTGCCCCGCATCTCCAGCGCGCCCGCCGGGTCGCTGGCCGGTTCCAGATCGGCGGATACCTGAACGTCAGAGGCTTGGCTCTCCAACGAGATCAAGTGTAACTGCCGCCGTCTCCGCTTGTTGCGGCAGCGGCTCACCAGGATGAGGCGCAGCCAGGTCCAGAAGGAACCCCGTTCGGGGTCGTAGCGCTGCAGGTTGCGGAAAACGTAGACAAACCCATCCTGCACTACCTCCTCAGCGTCGTTACCGTCCCGCAGGAGCAGGTAGGCCAGCCGGAAGGCGGCAGCGTAAAACGTCTCATAGAGCGTCCGCTGGGCCGTTTCATCTCCATCTATGGCACGCGCAATAATCTCGGCGTCGGTCTCAATGTTGGTCATTGGTCTACTCTATATACACGGGCAGGGGAAGATTTGTGAGATAGGGGGGCGAGGGGACAAGGAGACCCGGTGCCAGATCATCTGCTTATCCCCGTCCTATTCGTTCCTTTCCCCATTCGCTGTTGTGCCCCCCATCCGCCGCCGCACCTCGGCGATCATCTCATCCTCTTCGGCCACGTCCTTCTCCAGGCCAATCTCGGCGTACAGGTCCCGGCTGCGGGCGAAGAGGGAGAGCGCACGGGAGAGATTCCCCTGAGCCAGGGCAATATGGCCCATGTTGTGAAGCGTCGGCGCCAGCCCCGCCCGGTCGCCCAGTTCCTCACCCAGCGCCAGACTGCGCTCGTACCACTCCAGCGCCGTTTCGTACTCCCCGCGGGCCTTGTAGATAGCCCCGATGTTGTTATACGTCCTCGCCAGCCCCGCCCGGTCGCCCAGTTCCCCACCCAGCGCCAGACTGCGCTCGTACCACTCCAGCGCCGTTTCGTACTCCCCGCGGGCGTCGTAGATACCCCCGATGTTGCTGTACGTCGTTGCCAGCCCCGCCCGGTCGCCCAGTTCCTCCTTGAGCGCCAGACTGCGCTCGTACCACTCCAGCGCCGTTTCGTACTCCCCGCGGGCATCATAGATGAGGCCGATGTTGTTGTACGTCGGCGCCAGCACCGCCCGGTCGCCCAGTTCCTCACCCAGCGCCAGACTGCGCTCGTACCACTCCAGCGCCGTTTCGTACTCCCCGCGGGCGTCGTAGATACCCCCGATGTTGTTGTACGTCGGCGCCAGCCCCGCCCGGTCGCCCAGTTCCTCGCTGATCGCAAGGTCCTTCATATACCACTCCAGCGCCGTTTCGTACTCCCCGCGGGCCTTGTAGGTAGCCCCGATGTTGTTGTACGTCGTCGCCAGCCCCGCCCGGTCGCCCAGTTCCTCACACAGCGCCAGACTGCGCTCGTACCACTCCAGCGCCGTTTCGTACTCCCCGCGGGCCTTGTGGATGAGGCCGATGTTGTTGTACGTCGTCGCCAGCCCCGCCCGGTCGCCCAGTTCCTCCTTGAGCGCCAGACTGCGCTCGTACCACTCCAGCGCCGTTTCGTACTCCCCGCGGGCGTCGTAGATAGCCCCGATGTTGTTGTACGTCGGCGCCAGCCCCGCCCGGTCGCCCAGTTCCTCACAAGCATGGCTCGTCTCGCTCAACCAGCGCAATACCTCATCCCAATAACCGCGCACCTTTAGCACGTCCTGCACAGCCCAGTTATACGCAGCCACCATCTCGTCGTCCCGCGTCGGTTTGGCAGCCACGAAGTCGAACCCGGCGAAGATGTCGGGCAATTCTCGCTCCTGCGTGTCATAATCGCCCCGGTGATCTTTTGCGTAGGCCAGGTAGTGTGCCGCGTGGCGGGCTCGCAGTTCCGCCCTCTCCAATCCCAGGTCCACCAGCCGTGCCCGCCCGAAATCCCGCACCGGTTCCGCCATCCGGTGGCGCCCGTCCTCTCGCTCCACCACCTGCCAGTCCAGGAGTTCATCCAGCGCTGCGTCGGCCCTCGCGCCGTAGACGGCCCGCACAGCAACCCGGTCGGGATCCCCGGCAAAGACGGCCGCCAGGACAGCCCACAATCGCTTCCCGCCCACGTCCAGCAGGTCGTAGGTGTAGCGGAAAGAGAGTTCGCGGCTGCGATGGTGGGCCGGCTCGTCGGGCAGGTCGGCCGCCGTCAGGTGATAGCGCCGTTCGGCGTCGTGCAGCCCCTCCAGGATAGCGGCCGGCCGCTCGGCGCGGGCGTGGCTGGCCACCAGCCGGATGTGCAGCGGAATGCGGTTCAGCAGAGCGCAGATCGCGGCCACTGCCCCCCGCTCCGCCTCGCGCACCACCCTGCCCACCTCCCGCGCCCGGTCGCAAAAGACCTCCACCGCCGGTCGCTCCTCCAGCGGATGCAGGGGGTGCACTTGCCCGCCAGGCAGGTTCAGCGAGGCGCGACGGCTGGCGACCAGGATATGCAGGCCAGGGCAACGCTGCCGCAGTTGGGTCAGCAGCGCCAGGTTGCGCCCGTCGGCACAGGCGGTCTCAAAGTTGTCGAGGAGTAGGAGCGGCGGATCGCAGGCCAGCAACTGATAGAGAGCGGCGACTTTGGCACGGTACTCGTCCTGGTCAGGCGGCACCTGTGGCAGGGGCAGATCGAACTCGCGCAGCAATCGGTCGGCCAGCGTCTCTCCCTCCGCCACGCGCAGATCGGTCAGGGAGACAAAAAACACGCCGCCGGGGAAGATGTCCCGCTCCCAGCACCAGCGGGCGACGGCCAGCGCCAGCGCGGTCTTGCCCACGCCGCCAAAACCAGCCAGCGTCACCAGCGGCGAGATGTCTTCCAGCGCGGGCGGGGTCAACAACATGCGCTGCACCAGCACCTGGTCGAGTTCGCGCCCACGCATGATCACGAGCGGAGCAGGCGGCGCCCCCCCACCCTCTCCCTCACCGGGAGAGTAAAGCCCCGGCGCGGCAGGCTTCTCACCCAGGCGCACATACGCCCCCTCTGCGCCGGGCCGCACCATGCGGCAACGCTGCTGCCGCCTGGAGGCACTCAATTGAGGCAGATCCGCCTCGCCCGGCTGCGCGGCCCAGCGGGTGCGCAGCGCGTCACAGGCTCTCGCGTGCGCCCCGTCCAGCCGGTCGCCTCGCGCCAGGCGCGCCAGAAACACCTCCAGGTAGGTGCGGGCGGCGCCCTCCCGCACCGGTTCGGCCATCCCCACGACGGCCGGGACACCGGCATCTCTCAGCGCATCGCAGGCAGCGGCCGAGTGGCAGGCCGAAAGGAGCGCCAGCCGCACGCCGCCTCCGACCAGCACGAGCCCCAGGTCGGCAGGAGAGAGAGGGTGGCTTTCTCCGTGGGGACCTTCAAAGCAGAGCGCACCATCGGGGCCACCGTGGGTGTCCACGATCAGCACGTCGTATCCCGGGCCCTCTTCCAACGCCTGGCGCAAGCCCGCCACCGTAGGATGATCTAGTACGCGCATTTCCAGCGGCGCACCGGCCCGCCGCAACGCGTCCTCAATCGCCTCTATCTTCCACGCCCGCTTCAGCGGCAGGACGTGGGACGTGCCGGTGGCCTTGTCCCAAGCCGTGGCCGGCACCCACACACCATCCTCTTCCCTGAGCAATGTGAGCAGCGGTCGCGGCAGCGCCACCAACACGCGCAGCGGGCCGGGTTCTCCACCTGACCCCCCGGCCCCCTTCCCTGGGAGGGAAGGGGGAGTCTCACCCGTGGGGGAGGGGTCAACTCGCCGCCGCCGAAACAACCGCGCTCCCAGCCAGCCCAGCGCAGCCACCACACCCGCGGCCAACACGGCCACGATCACCTCAGATGCGATACTCTCCAGAAAACCCATCGCCTTTTCGCCCCTCTACAAATCCAGCCGTCTACCAACCCACCACCTCATATATTCTCACCCCCTGCGCTTCATACACCACCCGCAGCCGCCCATCGGCGGCCATCTCGTCGAATTTGGCCAACCCCTCCGGGTCATAGTAGGCCCGCTCGTACTCGCCCACGTAGATGTACGATACGTCGTAGCGGGCCAGGATATCCAGCGCCCGGGCCACGTCGGCCGTGTCGTAACACTCGCGCACGTCGTCCCGCCGCCGGTCAACCGTCGTGCCAGGCAGCACGCCCAGCCGTTGCTGCACCTGGTGCCAGCGCCAGCCTATCACGGTCGGCAGACCGGTGTAGATGGAGACACGGTTGCACCACAGATACTCCCGATGTCCCAGCCCCTCCAGGATGACCGGCGAACCCTCGATGTTGTCCTGCATCCAGCGGATGGCAGCGTAATCGCCAGCCAGTGAGACCTCCTGCCCCCCCCGCTCGGGGTCACCGTCGAACACGACACCCTCTTCCATAAAGGCCATCCCGTCCAGCGTCAGGCCCACCCCCGGCGTCATACGGCCAATGGCGCGGGCGCGGACGCCAAAGGGGAGAAAGAGCGCGCCACCGAGAACAAGCGCGGCCATCACGCCCCACCAGATTTTGTGCCCCACCTCGACAATCTCAGAGCCTCGCTCCGCTCGCCAACGTTCTGCCTGCTCGCGCACCCACGCCAAACTGGCCGCCGCCGCGACCGAGAGCAATATCCACGCCTGCAGGTAAAACTTGAAAACCGTGTTCATGCGCCCAATGTCACCCTCGATCACGACGACCTCGACACCCAGGCCGATCGCCATCGCCTCACCTACCATCAGCCACAGGAGCCGTTGGCTCGCCGGCACCCCAGGCGCAAAGATCAAACCGGCGACAAGCGCAGCCACCGGCACCGTCACCAGCGCCACCTCATAACCCTGAAAGGCCAACACCAGACCAAGAACCAATGAACCAACGACCAATGACCAATATCCAATCCCCAATCCCCAATCCCCAATCCCCAATCTCCAACGTCCAACCCCGACCCGATATATCTCGATCAACAGGCGGGTCAACAACGGGAAGAGCAGGATGCCGTGGATCCAAAAGTAAATCCCGAACGGCGTGCGCGACCCGTGCCACATCCCGACCGAGGTGTAACCCGCCGCATAGTGTTGGATGTAGGGCCGGTAAAACAACGTCGTCAGACCGACGAACAGAACGGCGCGCCAGGCGAATCCTCTTAGACGAATGGAGAATGGAGAATGGAGAATGGAGAATGGAGAATGGAGGAGGAACAGGCTGGCCAGGCCCAATATCAGAAAGGTGGGAAAGGTCCAGGTGTTGGCCGGGCGCAGCGCGCCGATGACCAGGCCACCCAGAACCAAACTGGGCCACCCTGGCCGCTCCGTACACGCCCAGTGAACTATGATCGCCAGCGCCAGCAATATCAGCGAGAAAGAGATCATGCCCGCGTCCGGGTCAGCGTAGAGAAAGGTAAAGGCCGGGAACTCGGTGATCGGCCCCACCTCCCCCGGCGCGGACGGGATAATGCGGGTGGGGTCCCAGTACCAGGACTCGGGCCGCAACGAGAGCGACGCGCCGTGGAAGATCAACTGCCACAGTCCCTTGAACATGGTCACCGTCTCAGAGAAACCCGGGATCGTACTGGGAAAGGGCTCGCCCCCCAACTCTATCAGCGCTCCACGGATGAGCCGCACCACGCCCAGGTTGCCCAGCAGGACGGTGAAGGCGAGCGCCGTTCCCCCCGCCAGCAAACGGGCGCGCTCCTGCCCGCCGAACCCGTCAAAGAGGTTGTAGGCGACGGAAAAAGCCCCCACACCGGTCAGCGCGAACAGTAGCGGCACCATCAGGTTGTAAGCAATCGCCGGTACGATGCCCAGCAACTTGATCAACGTGCCGATGATAACAAAACCAAAGTAATAGTAGTTGATATAGGTACCGGAGAACCAGGGGTTGTAGGGCGGGAACCAGGTGGACTTTATCACCGCGTTGAGATAGGCAAAGACCATCGGCTTCTCACCGCCGACGACCGGGTGCCATAGGTCAGGGTGCAGGAGCCGCACGCCGATCCACACCACGTACAACAGGGCAAAGAGCCCCTCGACCAGCAGAATCAGCCGCCGCCGGTCCCGCAGGAAACGAGATAATTCGGCCCGCTTGAACCACCCCACCCCACCGCCAGCCAGCGCCAGGAGCAGCACCATGTACACAATCGTAGTGCGCGTATTCGGCAAGATCCGCAAACTGGCGGCCAGCCACGTGAGATAAGCCAGGAGTAGGAGCCCCAATACCCGGGCCACCCCATAACCCCGGTCGCGCAGGCCGGGCAGCGCCACGAACAGGAGCGGGAAAGCCAACCAGCCCAGAACGGTCACCACGGCCCACCAGGCGACCGCCGCCAGCCCCGGGTAGCGGTTGAGAAGACTGTCGCGGTCGAACATCTCCGCCCAGGTGCCGCCCGCCTGCTGATCGGCCCACGTCTCGGGGTCGAACTCCAGGAGACCCGGAGCAGCGTCGAGTATCTCGAGTGCCTGCTCCAAATCAACGTCGCCCAGTTCCTCCCTCAGACCCTGAACCAGTTCCGCCAGGTTCTCAGGAGCGCCGGTGGCCTGCCGGGGGGTCAGGCCGTGCAGCGCGTGCTCCACGTCAATCCCGCCCAACACCTCCTCCACACGCTCCCGGGAATAAACATCCGTCTTGCGAAAGATGAGCACCCGAGGGTGGTCATAGACGCTAAAAGCCTCCTCCGCCGGCGGCAAACGCACCACGATGGGCTCAGTCTGATAGGTATACCCCGCCTCCATCAGCGGGTAGGGACATTCCTGGTCGGGGAATTGGAACGGGCCAAAGGCCGGGCGAGAGGTGAAATCGGCGGCCAACTCGAAACCCAGTTCACCCGCAAAGAGCGCCCGGTAATACTCGGTCGTCAATGGATAGCGGGCCGGCAGGCGGTCAATAGAGCCATAGAGCCGGTTGCTGGCCAGAAAGATATAGTCCGCCTCGTCGAGCCAGCCAAACAGTTGCGCCCGTTTCTCCGGCGTATCCTCGTTATAGTGCTGCATCTCAAACCCATTGTACAGCCCGCCAAAGGGATCGTGCCCGTCTATGCGCAGCGGCACTCCCCAGTCATAATGCTCGTTCGCTACCGTGGAGCCGGGCGGGACGTGGGCATAGATCCAGCGCGAAGCCGCCAGGCGTGTATGGGAGCGTTGGTAGATGGAGAACAGCGCGCTGGCCCACAAGGCGGTTCCAGCCACGCAGATGACCAGCAAGAGGTACCCGGCGGTCAGAAACCAGGTTTTTCGGAAAAAACCTGGTTTCTCCGGCCCCGTATCACGGGCCAGGTGAACCAGGCGGATTAACATATAGGCGGCCAGGATGATGAAAATGGGATACAGGGACAGGGAGTAACGCATGGACTTGACCCAGCGGGTGGCCTGGTAGAAAAAAACGAGGCTCACCCAGACCCATGGGATCAGGTGGACGCGCTTTCCACGCCACAACTCGAAACCCGCCACAGCCCAACCAGCCCAGGCGGCCAGGCCCAATGGCAACCCCATGCCCCAGACCACCATGTTGATCCAGGGGAACAGGATAGGCACACGGTTCGTCCACTGCCGGCCCCACGGCAGATCCGCCTCGCCGCTTTGCTCAACGCTTATCTGGCCCAACCGCCCGAACCACTCCGGGCTGGGCCGCACGCCGAAAAAGCCCGGCCCTTCAAAGGCATAGGGCTGGGCCACACGAAAGGCCACTATGGCCAACAAACCAGCGAAAACAAGACGGGTGAAGACAGAGAGGAGATTTGGGGTTTGGGATTTGGAATTTGGGATTTGGGATTTGAGATTTGAGATTTGAACTGCGGCCAGCACGACGAGGAGAGAGGCCAGGGCCGCGTCAACCTTGCAGGCGGCGGCCAGGCCCGTTGCCAGCCCGGCCAGCCCGAAACTGAGCCAATCACCCGTTTGGCCCGCCCGTACCGAGAGGTAAACAGTCAATGTGGTGAAAAAGCAGGCCATGCTATCCACGGTGAAAAAGTGGGCCTGCTGGATGGAGAACGCCGTCAGCGCCCCCAGCCCGGCGGCCAGCAGCCCCGTGGCCTCGCCGTACAAGCGCCGTCCGATCAGGTAGATGAGGAACACGGTCCCCAGGTCGGCCAGCGCCGAGAGCGCCCGCCCCACCTGGGCACTGCGAAAGCCGGTAAAGGTGCCCGGGGTACACTCAGCGGCCGCGGGTCCCACGAGCAGCGAGGCCACCGCAGCGCTCAGACTATCGGGGGATGTCCCACACGCCCGGTCCAGCCACTCGGCCGTCAGACGGGTCAGGAAGAGTGGCAGCGTGCCATAACTGTACTGGCTGCCATTATTGCGCACATTGAGCGGCGAGTTGTGCGTGTCAAAGTAGAGTGAGAGGCTGTCCGGCATCCTGATGGCCGAGAGGGTCATCCGCATATGCCCCTCGTCAGGGTGGATCCACTGCCCCTCGTCCCAGTTCAGGCCTGTGAAACGCAGGTAACCTCCCACCAGCAGAATGGAGGCGAGTAGCAGCGCCCTACCGGCAGCCCTCAGTTCCCGCTTGGGTTGATCATTCATCAATATAATCTACCTCGTTGTGCTGGATCCAAGTAGAAACCGGGCTTTGTGGTCTCCACGTGCCCAATCCAACCCCTTTAGCAGTGGGAAAGTATAACACAAGGAGGCAGTGAATACAAGCGAGGTGCAACGCACTTTGCAAGTGCGTTGCACCTTTGCGTTGCACCTTAGATATGCTTAATCCCGCACCGACTGCGGCCACCAGGGAACGTGATAGTTGCGCAGCACAGTTGGCAGGAAGGCGCGGCAGACGCGGGTAGTAGTGCCAAGTTCCAGCGGCCCCGCCAGCCGGCCCGCGACGATCACCCGGCGCGGGGTCAAAGCCGCGAACGGGAACTCGTGGACATATCGTCCATCAGTATAGGCAATGACGCGATACGAGTCGGGTGGCGCCATCGGCCGGATCGCCCACGGCCCCGTCTCGTTCGGGACAAACTCTAACACCAGGCCAATCTGCTCCCGCGCGCCAGGAGGCACATCGGGCAGATTAAAGGCCAGCCAGTCCGTCCCCTGGGCCGCCACCGGCCACGCGCTCGTCACCAGTGTCACGCCGGGGGGCAGGGTAACAGTGACGTACCCCTCTTTGGCGATATAGTCGCCCTGGTTGAACACATCCACCGTCACAGATGCCTCGTTCAACACCCCGCGTATCACCCCCGCGACGGGTTGGCCGCTGGTTGTGTCTGTGATGGTGTCCACAGTGTAGGTCACCACCAGCGCCGCCCCGTGCACTTCTACCGTCTGCAAATTGCCGGTATGCGTATAGACCTGGGCAAAGGGGTCGGTGTAGGAAATGACCGGGCCATAGTTGATGACCGCTGTGCCACTGCCCTCGATCTGAGCGTGAGACTTGAAGACAACGTACACCTCACCGGAGCGCTGGCCGTTCTCCAGCCAGGGCATCTGGGTGGCGTCGTAGGTATCGGAAACAGGGAGCGTAAAGGAGACGAGCGTGCCGCCGTCCACCGCCGTGGTGACAAAGGAGACGGGCCGCAGCCCGGAAAAGATCGTCGTGGCAGAGTCCTCTTCACCCAGCGCCAGCGCCCCCTCCAAGGCGGTCGCCTCGCCGGTGTTCGCCAGCCGGGCATCCTCAGGTGTGGCCCCCGGCGGCAACAGATCCTCCAGCCGCAGATCGGTCGCCTGTCCCCAGACCGTCTCGACACACTGCCCGTGGCCGCCCACGCCGACCTCCGCCGCCGGCACCACAAACTCGGGCGGCAGCCCGTCGGCGCTCACTTCGAAGGTGATCGGATGTACATAACCCGGGTCGCCAAAGCCCGCGCTGACATCTACGTCATAGTACCACACCGTGCGCCAGCCATCGGGAACGGTCGTCTGATGCAGGAAGGGAAAGTCGAAAAAGATCGGCTCGATAGCCTTTGTCTCCGTCACGCTGCGCAGCGAGACAGAGATGCCAGAGGGAGCGGTGGGGGTAATGACCAGGTTGGTCAGTGTGATGCCCTCCTGGTTGTTACGAATCTCCAACCGCACCTGGGTCGCCTCGCCAGGGGCGAGACGCGGCCAGAGCAACTCCATGCCGTGCCGCCCGCCCACGTAGACCGTCGCCGCCATATCCCCAAAACCATACGATTTGATGAATGGCTCCCAGCCTGCACAGCGGGGATCCCAGGGATCCTCAATCCGCATGAGGTGGTAGACGTGGTCGTCAAAGGTTGCCACCAACACCGGGGCCACCGCCTTGTGAATGCGCGCGTCGGAGGAAAGCCCAAAGACCGCCTGGGTATGTCCATCGTAGACCTCGTACCGGCTGGGGCCGACCGCCTTCTGGTGATAGACAAACCGCGCCCCGTCGTCAATCTTTATCACTCCCTCGCGGTGAAAGTCGGGGTAGGTGCCGAGCGTAGCGCTGATGAGTATCCCCTCTCGCTGCTGGCTCTGGAGGAACTGCTGGAAGTAGAGATAGTCGTAGGCGGGAACGGTGACCACAGTGATCAAATCGGTGTCGCTGACAAAGCCCTGCAGATGCAGACCCGACCAGGAATTGTACCAATCATCGTACATCGGCTGCAACTCGAACCCCCGTCCACGGAACATCCCCTGGGCAATGAGCGTCTCGTCCTTCTCCAACGGCGGCATCAGCGGGTCAAAGTTGGACCAGGATTTGAGATACAGCGTCAGGTCAGCCCCCTCGCGGGCGGGGAACTCTAATACCCGCACCTCGCCCCGTCCATCTCCGTCCCGGTCGGCCCGCATCTCGAAAGTGGTATTGACGACCGCGTGGTACTCTGGCGGAGGGAAGGGCACGATGTCGTAAAAGACAGTGCGCAACTCCATCTCCTGCGCGCGGTTCCAGAGGTCCAGATAAGTCACGCGCGATACCTCCGGCGCGACAGGTATATGCACGACGCCGCTGGAGAGATACTCGTGGTAGGGTATAGGGTGGCCACCCAGATTGGTGTAGACCGAGCCGCCAGAGCCCATCAGCACGACGCCGGTATCTGTCATCGGATCGGAGGCAAACGAGACCTGCCGCCCCAGCAACTCCTGGCTAAAGAGGCCATAACGCACCGCCGGTTCCAGGTAATCGTAAGCCGGCATACTGCCAAAATCCCACACCATCCTCAGCGCCGGCAGGAGGATATCCCCCTCGGCAGTGAGGGTGATATAGTCGGTATATGCCGGTGGGATCGTGATGGAATTGGTCAGACCGGTAGCGGTGGTAAAGTTGCCGGTGTAGGTGTAGACCAATCTCGGACCAGAATCCCAGGCGGTGAGGGTGTAAAAGAGATTAGTGGTGATGGCCGGTGGCGATACGCCGTCAATGTGGGTGGGCAACGGGTAAATGGGCACCGGCGTCTCGTAGAAAAAGATGTCATTGTGCGCCCACATTGTGTTGGAGAGAGTCGCCCCGCTGTAAGCATCAGTGATGACCTGCGGGATGAGTCGCTGGTCGTCCACATCCACGATGGGGGAGAGAAGCGCCACTACGTCGGTGATGATGGTGTGAGTTGCGCTGGTCTCCTCTTTGTTCTCCAGCGTCAGCGCAATGTCAAAGTATTCCCCTCCGTCTGGTAGGGGGTATACACCATCCAGTTCGATGTCCCGGTCACCGACCAGCCGCGCGGCCATCAGTGTATTGACCCACAGACTGTTGCGCACGACGTGGCGGGGAAGGCCAGCCGGATGATATTCCGTCGGCCAGAAGGAGTCCACATAATCAGCAGCGGCGGTGCTGACAAGCGCCGTCCCAGACGTGCCGGACGGGGCTTTGGTGTAGGCCAGGTAAGTAAAATGGGTGTCGCCGGGCAGCGTCTCAGTCAACGTCCAGACGATGGTCGTCCCGCCGTCGCCATCCTCGATAAAACCGGCCGGCGTGGGCACAATGGAAGCGAGCGTAGTAGTGAAACCCGCATAGAGTGTCTCGGTGATCACGACGTCTGCCAGCGGGCCATCCCAATAGTTTCTAAAGGTAGTGGTGACGGCGATGGGCACGCCCGGTTCATAGGCTGGGATGGTGCCGCAATCCACAGTCGCAAGATGCTGCTGGCAAAGAGTGCCGTGGATGGATGCTCGCTCACCCATCGCCCACAAGAGCGCGTCGAGCACCTGCGGGTGATAATCTATGTCATCGGAGGGATGGCCATTAAAGAGCACCACCCGCCCATCGCCGGGGCTCGCCACGCCGATAGCCGGCGTACCAGGCTGAGTCGTGTCGAGAAAAGCCGCCACGACAGAGATACCAACCGTCGCGGACAACGTCGGCTCGTTGAGCACATAGGTGGCGTCGGAGAGCCAGGAGAAGGCGAGCGGGTGATCGGGCAGCAGAACGTCCAGTTGCCCCTCGTTGTCCGGGTCAGTGAGGCGGGTCTCCAGGTCCACAGTGCCACCGGGCACCAGGCCAGCCGCCTCGGCGATGTAGGCCCCGTCCGACTGGGCATAGAGGAAACCTCCCCCTTCGACAAACTCCCGGATGGCGGTCAATCCGGCGCTGCCCAGCGTGGCTACCACCTCATCGGCATAGCCAACGCGGATAGCCGGCAGGATAAGGACGTCGTAATCAGAAAGATCGCTGGTTATCTGCGTCTCGGTTAGAGTGTCAAAGTAGGGGCAGCCATCGGCCGTCTCCTCGCACCACAGGTATACGCGGAATAGTTGCTCAAAGTCCCCCTCCTCCCAGACAGCGAGTTGGTCGTACTCGTCGCGCGTGGTGCCATAGAAGAGAGCGACCCTACGCGGATGGAGGGCCAGGGAGCGGGCCACGCTAAAGGGACCAGAGGCAATCACCTGATCAAAGTCTCCACTCAGGGGACCGAGAATCGCGCCGGGGTTATAGTCAGCGCCGTTCACGGTGGCGGTGATACCGCTCCAGGCCAGGTCGGGGTGGTCGTGGTGATAGAGAGCGTGCCAGAGAGATTTGTAAGCATTGCGGCGCTGGAGGTCGTCGGGCTGACCAGCCCCCAGCGGGGTGAGTGTCTCCCCGGCAGATAGATCACAGCGGGTGAAAGCAGCGCGCAGCGGAGACGATAGCGCGAGCAGCAACAGAACCACAGCCCCCGTGCCCATCAGAAACACGGCAGCCAGACGAAACGTGCGTTCTCTAGTAGCGAATTTCACGAGTCTCCTCCCTAATATAGCATCATATCATACATCGAACAATAATAGCCGGACTCCCAGGTCCGGCGACAATGAGGCATCAGGGCATCCTCATTCTACACGAAGACGGGTGGAGATTCAATATGACTTTTGTACCAATGGCTACCCTCCCGCAGGTTACAACTTGTTATACCCGCAAGCCTGCATAGCCCTTAAGACGTGCTTTTGCGTTGAAAACCCGCCCAAACCTGCGGGAGGGTGAGACGGGTGGAGATTCAATATGACTTTTGTACCAATGGGGGTGAAAAAAACGCGCCAAAGACCTCCGAGGTTGTAACTGTCCAGGCTTACCCTCCCGCAGGTTACAATCAAGCCGGATGAATCCGGCGCAGCTTTGTAGCCCGGACAGTTCATGTCTGGGCGGGGACGTGCTGTTGCATTAAAAACCCGCCCCAACCTAGTATAGAGAATAATCTGCGGGAGGGTGAGA
>JAXHUO010000075.1:0-19864 GCA_034189605.1 Chloroflexota bacterium | reverse complement strand
TTTGCTTCCTACCCCTTCCTGCCCGTCGACTCCTTCGGCTTCGCTCAGGACCGGTCTGTTCAGAGCGAGCCGACATTCCCCGCCCGATACTCCCGGCTTTCGGCCCGTAGTCCTGGGTCGAGCGGGTGGCCATCATGCGGGCCAGTTCACCCAACTGCTGCTCGGTGACGAAATCACTCTCCTCCCGGGCCTGCAGCCAGGTGCTGATCTCTTCCTCGCGTTGCCGGGCTTCTGCACTGTCGCTCAACTCCGCAGCCAGCCTGGAGGTCTGTTCCTGGGTGCCTGCTGCCAGGTGGCTGTACCCGCTCACCTGCTCCAGGACCCGGGCTGCAACACTCGGATCCGGAGCGAGGGGTGGATTGCCTCTCATCGAGTACACCGGCAGCCGTCTCCCGTCGGGGCCGGTGGTCTTGACGTAGGCGTGGAAGGGCTCCAGGTTCACCAGGCTGGCTGGCGGGACGCCGTCCAGCTCTCCCGACAAGTACTTTGCATCCTCGTGGTTGACCTGGAAGGACATCAGTGTGGCCACACTGGCGAAGATGATACCGGGAAGTTCACGCTCGATAGCCCGCAGCCTGGCCAGCGACTGAGTCCCCAGGACAAAAGCGACCTCGAACTTCTGCATCTCGGAGAGCAGGGCCCCGTAATTCACCGATGGAATGGACTGGAACTCGTCCACGATCACCAGGCACGGCGTGCGCCTGGCGCGTGCTTCGGCCGCTCGCTCGCGGATCACCACGTTGAGCAAGTTCAGGATCACCGCGCCCATGAAACCGCCGATATCTTCTCCTAGCTCGCCCGTTGCAGTGTGGACCAGCAGGATGGATCCCTGGTGCAGGACATCGCGCAGGTTCAATGTGGAGACGGCCTGGCCGAACACGCTGCGAGAGGAACTGTTGCCCGAGAGGCGGAATACTTTCGTCAGGACGGGGGAAATGACGTCCTGCTGCAGGCTGGAGCGCAGCGGCTCGTACCAGCGGCTCCACCACCAGCGCACGTCCTGCCCGTCCGGCGTGTCCAGGGGCAAATTGGACAGCAGAAATGGTTCCCGCCGGTCACGAGGGGCCAGGAGCAGTGGAGGCACGTCCAGGATCGTGTACTGCTGTTCTGGCATGCCCATCGCCACGCGCCGGACGTTGATCAGCGCCAGCGTTCTGGTGGCGTAGCGCCAGACCGCTTCCATTCGCGGCCCCCAGTACCTGGACCACAGGGCTTCGCCCAGGCCGATCAGGTCACTGACCACCTTGTCTACGTCCAGCCCCAGTGTCATGTCGAGCAGGTTCAGGCCCACGCAGCGCTGCCGGTCGGCGAAGTCGACGTAGTAGGTCTCGTGCACCCGGTCGGAAGGCACCAGGCCGCGCAGGTGGCGCACCATGTCTCCCTGGGGATCCAGCACCACCAAGGCAGACTCCTTTTCCTGCATCCGCGCGTGGGCCAGGATCTCCATGACGTTGGACTTGCCCATCTGGGTCTTGCCCATCAGGAGAGTATTCCTCGTAACTGCATCTTCCGACAGGGACACAGGAATGCTGGTTTGGTCGTCCTTGACCGAAACCCCGACGGGTACTCCATCCAGGCCGGAAACGTCCTCGGGCAGCGGCACATAGCGCTCGTACCCCTCGCGCCGGACCAATTCCAGGGCCTCCCCCACCGGCATGTGCCAGAGACCCGCCAGCTCGGCCAGGTTCAAGACCAGGCCCTGTGGCTCTCCCAAGGCCCGACGAATGGCCTCGATGGGGTGACGTGTACCAAGCGCAGATGGTGCGGAGGGCAGGATGTGCGGGACTGTGGTGCATTGCCCTTTGGTCGCACTCAGGGCATTGCCATCCGCCAGGTTATACAGCCGGTAGGCCGAGGCCAGCCGGTGCATCAGCGCTTCAGACCGCTCAGGCGTCGGCGCAACGGCCCACAGCCGTAGTTCGCACTCGAAGGCCGGCAGACTGACTTTGTGCTGCACCACCTGCGGATTGGCGTTGAGACGAGCGGTCAGAGTGCGCCAGGCACGCCAGGCAGGTATTGCGAGGCCCGCGTTGATCGCCGCCAGCAGCCCCAGCCCACCCACCACCTTCAGCACCTCCACAAACCCAGCGGAAGGTCGGAAGAAAACGCCCACCGACGCGAACAGCATCGCCAGGTCCAGGCTCCCCAGGATGATACCCAGGGCAAACAACCCGGCGCGGGCCTGCCCCGCCGCCGACGCGGCCTTTATGCGAAAGTCCACGTCCTGAGCCGAGCCCTGGTATGCGTCCGACCAGTCGTCGGGCGCGGGTCGCAGGAGCACCAGTTGCGAAAACAAAAGTTCACCCGGCTCTAACCCCCGGAATGGTCCCAGGAGCACCCGCAGGGAATCGGCCTCGTCGAACTCCCGCCACGTCTTGATGGGGTAAAAGATTGCCCGGCGCAATTCCAGTCGGCGGTGCGCGACGTTAGCGGCGTCCGAGTGTTCTCCAGAGTTCAGCAAGCAGAGCGCCGGATCGTCGTCGCCAGGATCCTCCCAGGAGACCTGCCCGTAGGCGGCCTGCAACTGGTGGACGACGTGATCCACTGCGGACGGTGACCCACGGACCAGCATCTGCCGCTGGCGTGCATCCCCCGCGATTTCCAGCGACAGCGGGCCAGGGGTGCCGTGGAGAGAGCCGAGGAGTTGCTCGACGGCCGCGGCGTCCTTGTCATTGTCCGGCGGGGGGATGATGCGTCGCACCACCCATCCCTTCGACAGGACTTCGGCGAGCTCAGTCGAGCCGCTCAGGGCACCGCTTCCGTTCGCGTCGGCCCACCGGAGCGATTGCGCAGGTTCTCCAGTATCTGCCACGTGCTCCCGTTCCATCGGGAGACCGTGACACAGGAAAGCGGCCCGGTTGGCCTCCTCCGGGGTATACGTTCGGCTGCAGCGCCTGCACCGGTAAATCACTGTCACTTCCGATCCCTCATACTGCATTCAGGCTGAATATTCAGGGAGAATGTTCAGCGGCGACCTGCCCAGGCATACAGCGCCAGGACCACAGCTACCAGATCCAGCAGAACCAGGCCGACCGCTCCCAGCAGACCCGCAACGAGACTGGCGGCATGCCGCCTACCGTCCCACGTCGCCCAGACCCAAGAGATTCCCACTCCATTGACGATCAGCACCACGGCAAGCAGCGCCCACCGGGCACTGCGAAGCTGCCCGCGCAGGCTCGGCTGTTTCCTCGATGGCGAGGGAATCCGCCACCCTTCGGCAGGCCCTTCGTCCCGCTCAGGGCGGGGCTCAGGACGCCGCTCTGGCCCACTCATCTGCCCTCTCTACTCTCCCCCGCCCCCCGGCAGCACTGCCGTCAGCGGATCTACCGGCGTCCCGTCCACGCGGACCTCGTAGTGCACGTGGGGACCAGTTGAGTACCCCGTGCTGCCCGACAGGGCCACGACGTCCCCTGCGCTCACTACCTGGCCGGGCGACACTACCAACTCTGAGGCGTGGGCATAGAACGTCTGAACTCCCTGGTTCTCGACCACCACCAGGTATCCGTACCCCGCGTCACTCCATCCGGCGTAGGATACGCTACCGCCCATCGTGGCCTGTATGGGAGTGTGCCCACCGGGCACGGCATGTCTACGCCCCCGTGCCACCTTCCGCCGAAGTAGTTCGGGTCATAGCCGAAGAAGTACTGCACCGGATACGGCACAGGCAATCCCGAAACCGCCGACGTTGGGCCACTGTATCCCAGCCACGGCACACTTGCTGCGATGTCTTCCTCTATGCACACACTGGTGCCCAACTCCCCCATCATCCAGGCGTACGCCGCCTCCTGGCAGAACGGCAACTGGTTGATGAGAAGCCACACGTACAGGGCGTAGACGGCCGCAAAACAGGCAAGGAACCCGCCAAAGATGACGGTGAAGAACAAGATGAATTTCTTCAGCATAATCTCATCATCCTCTACCTACCCCTCTTGCTTCTCCAGCTCCAACTCCAGCGCTTATTCTTCGCCCGGGGTACCGATTTCGTCCTCCGCCGTATCACCAACCACCAGGCTGCGTCACGGGGCAGCGCAGACGGTTTGCCACGCAGCCGTCCCTGAGCCAGATGGTCCCACAGCGCCTGGGCCTCGACTCGCGCAAAGGGAGAAAGGGTCATATCCAGCAGCACCGCCTGGTCGCGCCGGCGGACGGCCCGGCTGCTACGCAGAGAACCTGGGTCGGTGGTGAACAGGTAACAAGGCTGACCGTTTGCTCCGGCGACGGTGAAGTGCGGGCAGGGAGTGACGGAGATGTCCGATACGTTTACCAGCGTGGCGTCGCCGTCGACCCCGGCGTCGGTCAGCAGTTGCCTGACCACGCCGCGCCA
Organism: Chloroflexota bacterium; assembly: GCA_034189605.1. GTDB lineage: Bacteria > Chloroflexota > Anaerolineae > B4-G1 > B4-G1 > JAUWNP01. Next base: position 15,540 of record JAXHUO010000075.1, on the reverse strand, counting down.
GGCGTCCGGGTCAGCCGCCAGGCGATCGCGCACCTGCTCCTGGTGGGAGGTCAAGGTCTGGTCCATTGCCAATTCCAGTTCCTGCGCCTTGTGGCGGCGGTAGGTGCGCTCCAGGGAACGCACTGCCACTGCCTGGGTCAGTGAGGTGAGAGCGTTGAAAACCAGTCCGGCCAGGAGTATCACAACTGCCGCACTGCCCGTAACCGTCGCGATGGTTGGGCCAGTCGTTGCCAATTCATCAGGACCTCGATCCCCCTTCGTGTTGAGGTATGCCGGGGGCGTGGGAGTCAACGGCATCTCCTCCTCCCGAGGGATGCCAGGAGGACTCTCGGTTTCGGCCGGCGTGGCTACCGCCGCGCCTCCCGACTGCTCCTCCGGCAGACCGAGGGGGTCCACGGGCACGCCGAAGTCGTGGATCTCGTAGTGCAGGTGCGCCCCGGTGGTCTTCTCCCCGGTGTTCCCGCTGAGCGCGATTAGCTGGCCTCTCTCCACTTCTTGTCCCTGCCTCACCAAAACCTGATCCAGGTGGCCGTACCACGACTCCCACTCCGGCGGATCGCCTTCCGACCGGATGATGACCAGGTTGCCGAAGTGGCCCCCGACCCACCCTCCGCACGCCACCGTGCCGGCGTGGGTAGCCGAGATCGGCGTTTCGCCCCACAGGCTGACGTCGATCCCCCGGTGGCGAGCGTGGAAGCCCTGCGTGATACAGCCTTCCAGTCCCCGGGGGGACAGCGGGCACAGCAGGTCCTTGATGTGCAGTGGCACGTCGGGGCCTGCATCCCCTGGTTCACCTTCCTGCGCGAAGGTTGGTAAGGCAAACGCGATGGCCAGTGCCAGCACCACCGTTGCTGCTCGGCTCATCACCTTTCCCTCCACTTGCGCGTATGTCGTAGTCCCATAGTCTCTCCTCTCCATCCCTATGCTGCCTGCCGGAACACTGCCTCCATACCGCCGAAGGCAACTCGAACACCATCCTGCAGGACGTTGTGGCCAGTCCTCGCGCCAGCGACGTAGGTGCCGTTGCTGGAACCCTCGTCCTTCACCACCCAGCGGCTTCGATGGTTATCGTAGTACAGTCGAGCGTGATGGCGCGACACGGTGTCCCACCCGAGCATGGCGGTCGTGACGACCAGGTCGTTATCCGGCGCCTGTCCCACGCGCAGCGGCGACGCGGTCGAATCAAGGCACAATACCTCCCCGCTGGTCGAGGCGATAAGAAGCCTTGCCGGGGAAACCGGATGCCCGCCATCGGCGGTCAATTCGGGGCCCTTTCTCGCCTTTTCGCCACGACGTACTCCCTTCGCGAACTGCATCACGAGCCACGCTGCCGCCAAGACAGCGATTGCCAGAACGAAGCCAACCAGGATAGCAATCAGTTGCGCTTGCATATTCGCCTCCGCCAGTCCGCCATAACAGCCGCTCCGACGGCGATGGTCTCCTGTCAGTCCCCCCTCTGTTGCAGGGCGCTGAAGACGAGGCCCAAACTGAAGCCGGCAGCCGAGCCTGCCACCGCGAGTACTCGTGGCGGTGAGCCGAAGCCCAGGGCAAAGACAAGGGCAGATGCCGTCGTGGAGTCCGCGCCCATCCACAGATCCTCAACGACCCGCACCAACTGCTGCAACGACGCCATCTTTCCACCTTCTCCTCACTCCGCGACCACCGGCGTCACTCCCCGCGCCAGCGCTGCCCGGCGCTGCTGCTCCGGGTCGGTCTTGTACAGGTCAGCCCAGTCGGGAGGCAGCGGGACGTGCACCTCGTGGTTCCACAGTAACAGCGCCTCTCCCTTCGCCAGTTGGACCAACTCTGCCACCTCGTGGGGCTCCAGGTGGAACAGCAACCCCAGATCCTCCGCCGCCCGGGGATGCTGTCCGAACAACGTCACGATCCCCACCGCGTCCCGGATCACCCCAGCGTCGGGGCTGCGGGCCAGGTCCTGGCCGAACTGGGTGGCCAGGTGGATGGCCGCGTAGTGCTTGCGAAAGCGCCGGGCCATGGCCCCCAGCTCGGCCGCCGTACCCGCGTACTGCAGCAGATGCCAGCCCTCGTCCACGAACAGGTGTATCGGTTGGGCCGCCGCCGCCGCGCTGACGGCGGTCCAGACCAGGTTGGTGATCAGCCACAGGTACAGCCCGGCGATCTCCCTGGCCACATCTCGCAATCCAAAGACGATGAACGGAGCCTGGGCCAGGTCCACGTTGGACGGCCGGTCGAACACGTCCCCGTACATTCCCTCAGTGTAGATGTAAAGAAGTTGCGCCAGTTCGCGGGCAGCCGTTTCCTCGGCCCGTTCCAGCACCATGCGCAGGTCCGAAAGGCGGGGGGCTGGACGGTCCCAGGTGGAAGGATCGTCGCGCAGGATGCCCGCTTGGCGCATCACCTCGTCGTAGTAGATGGGAACGATGACGTTGTGGTACACGTCAATGCCTTGATCATAGAGGTAGGCAAAGAGGTCCTCCAACTGAGCCAGATCATCCTCCGCTTCGGGAAAGGCTTCCAATATCTGGTCGTAGGTGAGGTGTCCGTGCTCATCTGCCTCATCCAGCAGCCCTTGGATCCTATGCGGTTGTTCTTGCAGTTCGAACTTCTCCATCTGAGCAAATCTCTATCTACTTGCCCTGCCTCTGCTTGTGCTTAGGGTTCTCACAGATTACGTATATCACGCCCTTGCGCTTGACAATCTTGCACTTCGGGCAACGGCGCTTAACTGACGCTTTCACTTTCATGGCTATCACCTCCCATGCATGTCGCTCATCTTCCGCAAAGTGGCCGTCATTCTCCTGGTCGTTCTCTCGCTCTCCCAGCCAGTGCTCTACAAAACCCAAACCGCGCAGCGTGGCTAACACCACCACGGTCACGGCCATCGCCAGCACCAACTGCGACATCGGCACGCAGACCCCCACAGCGGCAGCGAACAGGATCGAAGCCGCAGTAGTGAGCCCCTCCGTGTGGTGTGTGGAACTACGGGAGGCTGCTTGAGCGATTCTCGGAGGATTCCTGGGCTAGCTCTGAGCGCCGTCGAGGCAGGCAAGAGCAGCGCCAATGCACAGAGGGAGGACTACGCGGTGTTCAGCACAACAACATCCACAGCACTTGATCCCTTTGGCATTTGTTCGACCTCAAACTCCACAGCGTCTCCGTCCCCCACCCATTGGGCATCCGCCACAGAACGAAATTCGTTCATGTGCACGAAGATGTCCTAGAGACCATCATCACGCCGGATGAAGCCGTACCGCTTCCGGTGATCGAACCACTTGATGTGTCCTTTTACTCGTTCAGTCATCGCTTGATTACCTCCAATTGAACCTTGCAGGAACCGCCTCCACACAGGTAGACAACCGGGGCAGGCCCAATGTGCGAGAAGACGATCACTTGCTCTCTCCTCGTCGGGTGTGGAAACCCGCCCTACAATGAGTCCATGCCTCCACACACCTAGATGACAAAGGCCCCTTCCTGTTCCTGTGCTTCCTTTAGATCAGGCAATATCTCACCCTTATAGATCCACACCTTTACCCCCAGGCGGCCATAAGTGGTGTGCGCTTCTTCCTGAGCGTAATCAATGTCGGCACGCAGGGTATGTAACGGCACCCGTCCCTCGCGCTGCCACTGCTGACATGCCATTTCGGCTCCAAACAGACGCCCCTTGCACATAACCTTGATTCCCTGCGCGCCAGCGCGCATCGCCGCCCGCACCGCCCGCTGCATCGCCCGCCGGGGAGAAATACGCCGCTCCAACTGGGAAGCGACGTTCTCCGCCACCAGCTTGGCGTCCAGTTCGGGTTGCTCCACCTCCTGCACGTCCACAGAGACACGCTTACCCGTCATCTCCTGCAGCTCTCTTCGCATTCCCTGTCACAGTGCCCTCGACCACCTGACCAACACGCAGTCTGTTGGCCACGAGAGGCCAAGGGTCAGACAACAGCCGCTTGCGGCTCAACCCGATGTGCTCCCGTTCCCGATCCACGCTCAGGACGTACACTTCCACCTCGTCGCCCACACTCAGCACCTCGCCAGGGTGCATCACGTGTCGCCAAGCCAACTCGGAGATGTAGAGCAGTCCGTCCACACCACCCAGGTCCACGAAAGCACCGAACTTAACCATGTTGCACACGACGCCGGTCCTTACCTCACCCTCCGTCAACTCTTCAAGCAGTTGCTGACGCCTGCGGCGACCCGCGATACGTTCCGACAGCACCAGGCGTCGCCGTTGCTGATCCACTTCGATCACCGCCAGCGACAGAGTTTGTCCTACCAGTTCGGATTTCGCCTGCCGCAAGCGGTCCCTACCCAAGCCCGAGGGCAACGAGGTCAAATGCGAATTAGGCACGAAGCCGCGCAGACGGCCAAACGGAACAATGACACCACCACGGTTTACTTCCGTCACTTTGGCCTCGCAGACCTCTCCACTCTCCAGGTACTCCTGGGCCCGCAGCCAATCTTGCTGAACCAGGCCCTGCTTCAGTGAGACGATGAGCTCGCCGTGGCGGCCCGAGGTAGTCAAGACGCAAACCGGGACACGGTCGCCAGCATGCAGACCGGTGCGGTACGTTTCGTCCAGCAACTCCAGGTCCCGGCGTGGGACAATGCCGTCCCGCTTGGTCCCCAGGTCAACGATAACGTCGTTCTCACTGATGGAGAGGACAACTGCGTGGCGAACTTGTCCCCGTCTTGGGCACGCATAGTCGTAGTCACTCTCAATCAGTGTTGAAAATCGTTGCTGCTGCAAATCAGTGCACTGTTGACCCATCACGCTTTACCTGCGATACCGTCTTTGTTTTCGCCGCTGGCGCTGCCGCTCCCGGCGTATGGCCTTGAGACGAGCACGTCGTCGCTTCTCGCTCCTGGAAACAAAGAAGCGTTTCTTCTTCACATCGCTCAGGACACGATCCCTGGTCACTCGCTTGCGAAAACGCCTGAGCAGACTCTCCTGTGACTCTCCAGATCTTAGTTCAACTCTCGTCAATCTCGATTCACCTCCCTCCCTATTCATGACTGAATCTCCAGCCCCAACTCAACCGATAGACGTTCCGCTCCTCTGCCAACAAAATAGACCTGGTTGACCGCAACCCCTACCACCGGTCTTGGCACAAACCAGGTCTACAGTGAATCCTGGACCCGAATTGTGGAAAATCGCAGATAAAATCAGACGGAATCCAAGAATGATCCGTTGGGCACGCGCCTCAGACAGTCGAGGTAACGCCGTCGCCCTTTACGACCTCCACGGGTAGTGGTTGGTGAGATAACTGTTCCAGTGTGCTATCCAGCCAATCTAACTCTGCGGTGGCTAGAGTCAACCCATAGCCAAACGCCAGATGTTGCCCAGAGTCCATCGTCCCATCCGGTGCCTCGGCAATCCGCTTCAGGGTAGCGCGATGGGCTGCAACCTGTGAGCGTCGTTGCTGCAGGTGAGCGATCAGGCCAGTGTGCGAAAGGTTGGTGGCCAGGATCAAGCGCATCACGAAAGTCTTCAAGGAAGCATCTAGTGCGACTGGTTGGTCTACCCGCTCTCGCAACGCTTGCCTGCCGGCCTCTGTGATGGTGTAGATCTTCCTAGGTGGCCTATCTTGACGGGAGACCACATCCACGGTCACCAGGCCATCTTCCAGCAACATGTGCAAGGCAGGGTAGAGGCTGCCGAAACTAGGGCTATCAATCAGCCAACTCAGACTCTTGAGAAAGCGCTTGATGTCATAGCCGGACATTGGCTGCTGGGTCAGCAAGCCCAGAATGAAATGACGAATACTCAGAGCGCTAGCCATAGTACATTTCGTTATATAACATTTTGTTATATTACACTACAAATCACCAAGGCTGACAACATTGCAGAAATCCGCCGGGGCGGTTGCGAACTGCCTCCCCTTATGGTATAGTGCCGCCGAAAGGGGCGCAATGAGCGAGGAAAATGTAGAAATCCGATTTGTGATCGAGGACACCAAGCACAAGTACACCTTCCGCCAGGGGGAATACGTGGACGCCCACGTGATGGCCCGCGTGAGAGACTGACTTTGGATACGACGATCACCTCCGGGGCCAAGGCCGCTACCCGCGGCCACCCCTCCTACGTCTGGCGGACCGGACAGGAGCGGCGCTTCCAGATGGTGCGCCGCTGGGCCCCGCTGCGGGGCCACCGCGTGCTCGACGTGGGCTGCGGCGTGGGGATGTACACGGCGGCCTTCCTCCGCGAGGCCCCCTACGTCTTCGGCGTCGAGATCGAGCGCGAGCGGGCGCTGGAGGCGCGGGAGCGGGCCACTGGCGTGGTCGAGGCCACCGGTGAGCGCCTCCCCTTCCCTGATGCCGCCTTCGACGTCGTCTTCTCCCACGAGGTGCTGGAACACGTCACCCACGACCGGGCCTGCGTGGCCGAGATAGTGCGCGTGACGCGGCCTGGCGGCCGCGTCGTCGTCTTCGTCCCCAACCGGCTCTACCCCTTCGAGACCCACGGCGTCTTCTGGCGCGGGCACTACCACTTCGGCAACGTGCCGTTGGTCAATTGGCTGCCCACGCCGCTGCGCAACTATCTGGCCCCACACGTCCGGGCCTACACCGCCGGAGGCCTGCGCCGCCTCTTCGACGGTCTCCCCGTCCACGTCGTCCACCACACGCGGGTCTTTCCCGGCTACGACAACGTCGTCGCCCGCGCCCCCACCCTGGGCCGGGCCTTGCGCGCCGTCACCTACGCTCTCGAGCGCACCCCGCTCCGTGCCTTCGCCCTCTCGCATCTACTGGTGGTGGAGCGGGAGTGAAGGGTTTGGCACGAATGTCTACCGATGTTCTTAACGCATACCCCCGGGAGAATCTGGGCTTGACCCTAGCCCCGTTATGAATTATACTTCTGGCGCTGGAACAGTGCATCTTACCCTGCAAATAGAATCATTGCCGAGGTCATATTCGTTGAGTTTCTTGATTATCCCCCTGGAGTGTGGCAAAGTGAGCACGCGCCTTGAGATACATGACCGGCAGGTATGGAGTAGTCTCTATGAGTAGGATCCGAGTGCTCATCGCCGATGACTGTACCATATTCCGTAAGGGTTTAAGCGCGCTCCTTGCCAGCACGGAAGACATCGAAGTAATAGGAGAGGCAGTGAGCGGGAAAGAGACCGTGGCTGCAGTACGTCATCTGCGACCAGATGTGGTGGTGATGGAGATTCTTTTGCCCAATCTGTATGGCATAGAAGCGACCCGGGAAATCAAGATGCAACATCCTTTAGTCAAGGTACTAATCCTGACTGCGCAGGAGAGGAACAGATACATCTCGAGGGCATTGGAAGCAGGAGCATCAGGATATATCCTGAAGGAAGCGAGGCTAGATGAGTTGCTGATGGCGATCAGATCCATCCATCGTGGCGGCGTATACCTGTATCCACCCATCGCTGCCAAGTTGGTACAGGAGCACCTTGCATACAGGGCTAAAGATGAGACTGCCGATGGCCTCCAATGCCTGACTGCGAGAGAACGCGAGATACTTTGTCTCATCGCCGAGGGCCGCACAAATAGAGAAATCGCCCGCATGCTGGGCATCAGCATCAATACCGTTCGGGTCCATCGCTCAAGTCTGATGAAAAAGATCGAATGTCACGACCGCACTGAGATCGTGAAGTACGCCATACGCAAGGGCCTGACTGCTCCCTGAGAGAATGTGTCATGGCTATAGGGGTGATGTTATGGGCTCTTCGATATGGCCAGTGTGAGAGTCGAGTGGAGGTGGCATAATGTCAAATGACTACGATGTCATAGTTATCGGGGCCGGTCATAATGGATTGACGGCAGCAGGGTACATGGCGAAGGCGGGCCTCAAAACCCTTGTGCTCGAAAAGCGCGACAGGGTAGGCGGGGCTTGTGTCACCGAGGAAATCGTGCCTGGCTTCCGGTTTAACCTGGGCGCTACGGCCTTAGCGGCCTGGCTCAGGCCGGGGGTCATCCGCGACCTGGAACTGGAGAGGTTTGGCCTCGGGTGGGAGCCGATGGACCCCTTGTTCACTACCCCCTTCCCCGACGGAAACTATCTTACCATTTACCAGGACATTGAGAGGACCTGCCAGGAGATCGCCAGGTTTTCGACCCAGGATGCCCAGGCTTATAGGCGATTTATGGGGAGATGGGCCACGTTCAAGAGGTATCTTGATCCCATACTGACCAACAACCCCACCCACCTTGAGGATATGGAAGGCGGGCTGGTTACATCGGTGGAGATTCTCGACATTATTCGGGACTTGCTATTTACCAGCGTCAAGGAAGGCATGGATGAAGCCTTCGAGAATGACTACGTAAAGTCCACTATCCTGTCGTTTTCTCTGGGCTCATCGTATCTTGGTCCCAGCGCTGCCACCTTCAGCACATTTGTCCTCCACTTTTGTATGTGCTCAGAGTGGAGATGGGCGAAGGGAGGCATGGGCTCTATAACCCAGGCTATGACCAGGGCGGTGGAACATTATGGCGGCACCATTCGAACTGGCGCCGAGGTGGAGCGCGTACTGATCAACGATGGCACCGCCACAGGCGTCAGGCTCTCGACCGGCGAGGAGATAACCGCAGGGATGATTCTCTCCAACGCGGATACCCGGCAGACTCTCCTGAAGATGGTGGGGGGAGAACATCTAACCGAAGCAAGCGTTAAAGAGATCAAGAGAAATAAGTGCGAAGCGACCGGCGTAACCCTGAATCTGGCCCTCAGCGAACTGCCAGACTTTGGGTTTCCGGAGGAACTGCTGAATGGCGGCGTATCAATATGCCCTTCGTGGCGGTATGTTGAAAAGGCTTTCTACGAATACACAGTGAAGGAAATCCCAGAGAAGCCGCTAGAACAGATATGGGTCACCTCCTATGCCGACAGGAGTATGGCTCCACCTGGCAAACACACGTTGAGCATGTTTGTATACCCTATCCCCTACGAATTGAGCCGGGGTAATTGGACCGAGCGCAAAGAGGAATGTTTCGATCGGGCGATTGACGTGCTGGCGGAGTATGCCCCGAACATAAAGAGGTCAGTCATCTCCTGGTATGGGTTGACGCCGGTGGAGTTGGAAGAGGAATTCTCCTTGCCGAGGGGCGACCTGGCCCAGGGCCTGTGGTCCTGGGACGAACTCATGTCCTTCAAGCCGGTGATGCGGCGCATGGAATTCCGCACGCCGATTGTTGGCCTATATCTCTGTGGTGCCAGCACCCAACCTGGGGGTGGCGTCTCAGCCGGTGCTGGCCGAAATGCAGCTCAGGTGGCTCTGCAAGACAGGCAAGCAATAACAATAGACGAATTGGCTTCGGTCGTCGAAAATCAGGGACCGCGCTAGATCCTGAGATTCACGAAGAGCAGCCAGGATGCCCACCAGTTTGCTGGGGGAGGAATGGCTAGCGTGGGTTCGGGAGCGGCAGCTCCCAATATAGACTTGCGCTGATAGAGCCCCGCAGCTTGCTGCGGGGCTCTTTACTTACGCCTCGCGTTTCTGTGGTACAGGCACTCAGCCGGGAGGCGGGGGCTTCGCTGCCGCTGGTCATAATGCGATCCGGCTAGCCCTGGACGGAAGCGGCAAAGTGAATTACCCCGCCGCTAATGCCATCAACTCCCATAAATAGTCCCTTGATTTAGGAAAGATATTACCTCCATGCGATAGTAATTTTAGCTGAACTTTTGGTATTATGAGGGTGAAGGAGGAACACAAAAACTAGGAGGTGGTTATTGAAGTGCCCGAAATAAGCTTGGAGCAAAAGTATGAGATGGCCAAGGGCAAGATAATGGACCTTTGGGGTCAGATCGGGGCTCTGTCCAAGGCGATACAGAAAAAGTATGGATCTGAAGGCCTGGAGCTCATAGCGAATGTGATGGGTGACTGGGGTACGGCAACGGCCAAGGCAGTCAAGCCAATGATACAGGGTGACAACGCCAAGGCTGTTGGGTCCTTTATGCTTTCGAGCCTCAATGCCATCGGCCTGGAATGCAAAGTGCTAGAGCTAACCGACGACAAAGTGCACTTCACTGTGGGTTCCTGTCCTATAAGCGCCGATAACCGTAAACTCTGCGATGCTCTGATGCATCTGGATAGGAACATGATTGAGGGGCTCAGCCCGAAGGTGAAGTTCAGTTACCCCAAGTCAATCGCTTATGGCGACCCCTACTGCGAGGTAATCATCGAGTCCAGTAAATAAAATGGAGGTGAACGATAGGATAAAATACAAATCCTAGGAATTTCGAAAAAGATAAAAAATCAAAACAGGAGGGAAAAACGATGGAAGCAGAAGCAAAACATCACGAGTTGTATGACGCATTGTGTGGGATAGTGGGTCCCAAGTATGTCACAGATGATGAGTACGCACTTTACTGTTACTGCACCGATCTGGATCTGTGGGACCCCTTGATACGCAGGATAATGCCAGGAGTGATAGTTCGCCCTAACACCACTGATGAGGTTGTGACCATAGTCAAGCTGGCAAATAGAACACTTGTCCCCATTGTCCCCAGGGGGGGCTTTGCTACGATGAGTGGTGCCACTGAGGGGGAGGCACGAAGGCACATTCTCCTTGATTTGTCAAGGATGAGCAAAGTTCTCGATGTTAACGAAGATAACATGACGGCAACGTTCGAGGCTGGGATACCTTGTGCCAAGGCTGAAGTGATAATTAAAGAGAGAACGAACGGAAAATTTGAAGCCCATGGGCCATTGATGCCCGGCCGCACAGTTTCCTGGGGAGGATGGCTGAGTGGTATCGCCGGCGGATGTGGATTAACATATCGGGATTTTATCACCGGGACGCTTGCCCACGACGACACTGCAGGGATGAAGATCGTTCTTCCCACTGGAGATATACTTCAGACTGGCCTGGGCCCGGGCGTTAATGTGCATCTGACGGAGACTTACAGTAGGCTCCTGGTACCAGGTATAAATCCTAGTTACTTGTTCCTGGGGGACGGAGGAACGTTGGGAATCAAAACGGAAATAACTGTAAAACTCTACCCTACGCCTAAGGTTATGAAAACAGGGAGTTTCCTTTTTGATTCCATCGAAAAACTATTTAGGGCCGAGTTCGACATATCGAGGCATGACCCTCCAGTCCACGATGGTATGTTTGGCATTCTCCCAACAATGTTTAAACTGAATCACATTCCGATTGAGAAGCATGGCATGGTTTATAGTGTCCATGGTAGTGTTCCAGAGGAATGTGAAGCCAGAGAAAAGGTGATAAAGGAGATTTGTGCCAAATATGGAGAGCCTGGGACGGAGATATCCGACGCAATGGCGTATGCATTGCTCGGGGAGCCCAATGTAAGAGGCGGAATGAGAGATATGGCGGGCACATTCAACACGGGCATCTTGGCCGCCGCAGATTCATATATGCCTGTAGATCGTTTCTTGGAAGAATTGCCCGGGATAGAGAAGAAGGTGGCAGAATGGGCCCCCAGAGCTGAGGAGCTTGGCATCCCCGGGTTAGATCACTTCGAGATAGTGGACAACAGTATAGCGTACTATGCCATAGACTACGTCTATGACAACGCTAACCCGGAACACGTGGAACTTGCCCGTGATGCCACGGCCGATATCGCAGAATATCTGGTCAGACATGGGGCCAGTACGTGGCAAAGTGGGGGCATATTGGGTAAAGTCAATCGGGAACTAGGTTTTTCAGCAACTCACCTCAACTTGTTGAGGACAATAAAGAAGGCCCTGGATCCTAACAATGTTCTAAACCCCAACAACACAATGTTCGGGTAAGGAGATAAAAAAATGATAAAGGCAAACTTGGAAAAATACAGAGCGGATGTTTTTCGATGCGCACGGTGTGGCACGTGTCGAGAGCTATATACAGATATCCCCCCCAAGTTCCGTGGTGTCTGCCCAATCAGAGAGCACACTGGCGGATTTGAGCACTACTATGCCAGGGGGAGGATTATGGTGGCACGGGGAATCTTGAGGGGTGAACTGACCGAGTATACTCCCTCATTGGTTGATAGTGTGTATACCTGCCTCCAGTGTGGTGCTTGCCGAGAGGCGGGCTTTTTAAAGAACCCTGATGGGAGTTGGAGGGTCAACTCGTTAGAGATAAACAAGGCCATGCGTGCTGATATGGTCTCTGAGGGGATTGAGATTCCTGAAGGGGCAGCGAAACTTGCTGCCGCTGTGGAGAAAACCGGCAATATCTACGAGGCTCCCAAAGCAGACAGGATGAAGTGGCTCACGCCTGACATCAAGGTCGCTGACAAGGCGGACCTCCTGTATTTCCCCGGCTGCGTGACACCCTACAGACTCTCGGGTGTCGCTCAGGCAACGGCCAAGATCCTGAACAAAGCAGGCGCAAAGTTCATGCTCCTGGGCGATAAAGAGGTCTGCTGTGGAGACCCACTGTTCATGAGCGGGCAGTTAGACCTGGCCCGGGAGATGGTCAGGAAGAATCTATCCCTGATAAAGAAGATGGGCGCAAAGCGCATCGTGACCGCCTGCGCTGGATGTTATAGGACCATTACCCAGGAGTGGCCAAAAGTTACAGGGAAGGAACTTCCCTTCGAGGTCATACACAGCACGCAACTCGTCAAGGGACTGGTCGACTCAGGCAAGATAAGACTGCCCAAGGCGATTGAGAAGACGGTCACCTACCACGACCCCTGCGAGCTGGGCAGGCATTGTGGAATCTACGATGAGCCCAGAGAGATCATCAAGGGCATCCCGGGGATAGAGTTGGTCGAGATGTTAAGGAACAGAGAAGCTGCCTGGTGCTGCGGGGCCGGTGGAGGTGTGAAAGCCTCGTTCCCGGACATGGCGGTGGAGGTTGCTGGTGACAGGTTGGCGGAGGCCAAAGAGGCTGGTGCCACGATGATCGTCTCGGCCTGCCCGACTTGCGAGATGAACCTGAGCGATGCTATCAGGGCCTCGGGCGATGGATTAGCCACAGCCGATGTGATGGAACTGGTCGTAGAGGCCATGGGATTGTAAGTGGTTCACTAGCAGTTGATTCTCAATGAGGAGAGATTCCTCCCACAAAGAGGGGTCTCTCTTTATTATGAAAACAAGGAGGAAATGTTATGCCCAGGATTGACAGTTACTGGTTGTCACTCGAACTGTATTATCACTCGGATCACATGTGGTTGAGGGTGGAGAACGAAAATGAGGTAACGTTAGGCTTCGATGACTTTGCACAACAACTGGCCGGTGAGATACAGTACGTGGAATTAGCACATAAAGGGCGCACGATTGAGCAAGAAAAGGTGATTAGCAGCATAGAAGCCGGCAAGTGGGTCGGAAGGTTGATATCACCTATAAGCGGCATAGTCACAGCCGTAAATGAAGAACTTGATTTCGACCCGAGCCTGATAAACAAGGATCCCTATGGAGACGGATGGATACTGCTCGTTGAGCCCTCAAATCTGGAAGCAGAACTCGAGAACCTCTTGCAGGGAGATGCCGCCGTAGAGTGGTTGAAGGAGGAAATGGAGAAATACGCTAAAAAGTAACCATCTCGATGGATATAGCCCATGCCGGTCAGCGCGTTGGCGTTCGCTTTGGCCCTGCTGACCGGCATTTTATTTTCTATGAGAGCCAGAGCGGCCAATCTATCAAACGCTGTCCGGCCAAGGGTCGGATGTCGCAACCAACCGGCCTCTAAATGGGACCTCAAGATGCGCAAATTGCATATCAAAATAGATTTTGTTATTATAGTCATCGGCATTGGCTGTTTAATAGATACAGTGGTGTTTGGCTTGATCGCTCCATTAATACCGATTCACGCGACAGAGTTAGGCGCAGACGACGTTCAATTAGGTCTGCTTTTCGCTGCCTACGGTATAACAGCCACGGTGCTGATGATTCCGTTCGGAATACTTTCGGATAAAATTGGGAGGATTCCAATTGTTATTTGTGGAAATTTTGCTGGAATCGGCGTATTGCTGTACGCAAATGCTAATTCAATTCCTGCCTTAATGATTTGTAGAACCATTCAAGGTGCATCTGCAGCGCTTACCTGGGTCTCCAGTTTTGCTTTAATTGCTGATTTGTACCCCCCTTCGGAAAGGGGTCAAAAAATGGGCATCGCTGGTATCTTTGAGGGAGTAGGCTATATCATTGGCCCTGCCACTGCGGGAGGATTAGCCAAAATCGGGGGTTATTCATCTCCCTTCTTCTTCTCGACTGCCCTGACCTTGGTTGTCAGTTTTCTGTCCGTTATTGCATTTAGAAAGATATGGTCCGTCGGTGCTCGGCGGGCGTCTTCTTGGATGGAATATAAAAGGATATTTTTGAATAGAAGTATTCTCGTTACGTGCGTTCTTACCGTTATTATTTCGGCTACCTGGGGGTTTTTAGAAGCATTTTATCCCAAGTATCTCTCATCCACTTTTGCCTATGATAGTATGACTACCGGCATATTGTTTACTATTGCAATGGTAGTTTATGCAATTGGAAGGATAGTTTTTGGAACTCTTTCCGATAGGATTGGCCGCAAGCCCATCTTAATTGCCGGAATGGTTATAGCGGCTATCATTATGCCATTCCTTTTCAAGGCCAATGGATTTGTCACAGCCGCTATTGGCTTGGCGACGATATTTATGGCCATTACCTTAACATATTCTGTGGTATTTCCGCTTATCTTTGACACGGTTACCTCTTTACGTCTCAAAGGTGAACCTTATGGCGCTGCATCTGGAGCAATGAATATTGCCTGGACTGCAGGTTTCGCTATAGGACCTCTATCAGCAGGCTATATCATAGAATTGTCAAACTTGAACACATTATGCATTATCTATGCGGTGGTATTTATCCTGTGCGCGCTGTTGGGGTTTTTCTTAGTGGACGAGCCGAGTGCACGGGATTGACAGGGCTTGGATCCGTAAAAGAGAAAAGGTCGAGAATTGTCAAGACCGTTCGTACTCTTCGCAAGGATTGAGCACGAAGCGCTCAATAGCCACCGCCGCGCCATCCTCCGCCAGCGGCGGCGCAGCCGGTGGGCGACCCACTGCTCGAACGTCTGTCCCTGGTGCGTGCCGAAGGCCAGCGCCAGCGTCACACCGGCGATCAGCACGGCCAGCCCGGCCCGCAGCCAGATCGGGAGGCCGGCGAGCCCGATACCGGCCAGTAGGGCCAGGGGCAACCCCAGGCAGACGATCAAGAGCTCCCGCATGGACAACCCCTTGAAGCCCGTCCCTTTCTTCTTAATCCGGCGTGGAATCTCCCCTCGTCCGGCCATCTAGCTTGTACCTCGTCTTCCCGTTCTCCCCGCTCGGGCGAGAAACGCCTGCTCGCGCAGCCAGGCCCCGGGCAGTTGCTCGTCCGCGAGCCCCAGGGATTGGGCGATCCCGGCGGCCTGGCCGGCGAAGGCCGGCCACACCACGTTGGGGTCGAACTCGCCGGAGTCGGAAAGCCCCCTGGCCCCCGACTCCCAGGCCTTCCCTGCCGCCGTGTAGAGCCGCTCGATGGCTTCCTCCCCTGCTCCTAGCACCGGGTTGCGCAGGGCCCACGCCAGCCGGGCATAAGCGTCTGTGGCCTCTGTCCCCCGGCGTCCCAGGCTGCCGGCCAGGTGCATCCCTACCTGGTAATCGTAGGGCCCTGGCCCAGACCCCCAGGCCCC
>JAXHUO010000074.1:0-20718 GCA_034189605.1 Chloroflexota bacterium | reverse complement strand
GGCTCAAGTTGGCAAGCAGGGAAGCATTGACCTGGTCTTTGTTAAACTGGACCGTTTTGTCACTGCCGCAGTAGGGAGGGCGGAAACTACCGGTCGGAGCAGGTGCTTCGATGACGGTCAAAATTGATGCCGTCTGCAGTTGAGGCCGAGCGCCTGGGTCTGGAAGGCTGATAGAAGAAACCAGAGAGGAATTTGGTTGAACTACCAGCGGATTTGCCAAAGATAGATCCTGACCATTCGGCCGGGCGACGTTGAGCGCGGCGTCAAAGTGGGGGCCGTATTGTCCATACATGGCACTATCATAGCCCTGAGTAGCGCCATCTCTTGGTGACGGGTTGATCATAGACCCATTCACGACACGGCCTGACGTATCTGTTGATGGGGGATTGATCGTGATGATGGTGACGGGGCCAACTACCCAGTAGTCACCATTGGCAAATTGGCCGTACTCGTATTCCTGATCAAAAGTCCAGGTGATGCCATGTTGGGTAATCTGATCGGTCATGTCTATAGGGCTTGTGTTGAATGATGCCGCAACATCCACTGTTCCGTTCAACGTTGCCAGTACAACCAGCACGAGACTCAAGCCAAAGGATCTTTGCATTCCCATTCTGCTTTTCCTTTCAGAGCATGGATAGGTATGATTGACAGACTTTTACGGGCCGTAACCGCGTAGAACGAGGGGCAGGTAGACGTCGGAATGTGGCCAGAAAGCGTTGTTGGATATGGCTGACCAAACGTTTCCACCGTTCTGCGATTTGAGGGTAAAGTAGACAGTGCCGCCGGTGTAGATGGCGGGTGCGGTCAACCACTCGGTGCTGCCGGGCGTGGCGGCAGTGAAGGGCACGGTGACGGTGATGGCGCTGGCCCAGTTAGTCTCGCTGATGAGGGTGTCAGAGTAACGCAGGGTGTAGGTGACGGCGTCCACCGGTGCGGTCCAGCGCAGGGTGACGGTAATGGTGCCGCTCAACGTGCCGCTGCCGACGACGGCATTGGTCACGTGCAGATCGGTGACGGCTATATCGCCCAGACGCCTCAGGGCCAGAACCGTGTCCACCCACGCACACTCGTCGTCAGCGCAGGGGCCGACGTAGGAAGGGAGTATTACTCCTTCGAGGTAGGGATGTGAGCCGCCAATGCCCCCGTCGGCTATCGTCGTCGTCCCTTCCAATGAGTGGTTGTTGTGAGTCTTGTACGTGTCCGCCTCAGACGTGCCTGGATGCAGGGGGGCTTCCGCGTCGTAAGGATTATGATAGTTTGTCGTGCCGAAACACGAGTTAAACTCTTCTGTTGTCAGCCAATCCGAACAATCTCCTGCGTGTCTGCCCACTCGGTGATGCTCCTCGTCCTGTGGTCTATACACGTAATTTCTGTCAACGATCGAATCGGTCAGATTGACCGTGGCATCTCCCGAGTTGTCTTTGTCCATACAGACACCAAGCGAAATACTGGCCGAGTCCCAGGTGTTGTCAAAGTTCTCCACAATGTTATTCATAGCGTACCAATAGGGATGAAAGTTGACGATCACATCAGGCTCATAGTAGGGTATGAAATAGTGGATTCTTTCATTGAGCACCAGGTTATTGTAGATGGTAATGTAACGCATTTCTGGTGTCGCGTGGAACTCGCTGCTGGAAAGTCGGCCATCAATGGCTATGTTGTTATAAACTTGGGCAAAATCCTGGACTGCCAGAATCGCTGCATGTGAATTATTGATAAAGATGTTGTGGTGGATTTTGTCCCCATAATCCTTGTATCGCCAATCTGAGCCGGTTCGGGCACATAGGATCTGGTCATTCTTGTGTTTGATGCCGACAGGCGTGTTCTCAAAGAGGTTATATCTGTATTCGTTTTTGCGAGTCGCATACGTTATCGTGTGGGGGCCGTTGGTGTACCAGTCCCATTCAGGATGGCGCGCCGTGGCGTAATCGCTGAATATGTTTATGTCGGCGCAGTTGCCGACGTTACCCTCGGTGCAGCCGTTACTCTCGAAATAGCAGTACTCAACCAGAGAATCATGCCAGGTATAACCTCGTATCGCGCCAGGATTCTCGCTGCCCCCGGGTACGGTATTATCGTGGAAATAGCAGTATCTGATAATAAACGGTCCGCCGCTGGCGGCCCACCCACCACCACTATTGGTATTACCCCCGCCGGTTATCTCTAGTCTTTCGAGATGCCAATAGTGAATATCCGCCATTCCTCCCCAGGTTCCATCCGGCAACCAGCCGCTGCCACTGCCGCTATGCCAGTGCCCGATAGTCTGGCGCTCTCTGTGGCCGCCATCTATGACGGCCCATTCGCCAGGATAGGATTTTATGGTAGACCAACTTCCTCCTGCACATTCAACGTCAACACACGTACCATCCTGGGTGAGTGGTATCTGTACGTTTTCCTGATACGTTCCACCTCTCAGATAAATAAAATCTCCTCCATTCATAACGTCCACGGCATGCTGTATTGTTCCGAACGGGTCTTCGAGGCTCCCCTCATTGGCGTCGTCACCACTTGGGGAAACATACCAACAATTGTAACCTGCCGGTGCTTCACAGGTGGGTGCCTCGCCCTGTGCCCTGACACTCGGTGCAACGTTCCCTATGCTCCCGCTCAACGTCGCCAGCAGGGCCAGGACGAGAATCTCTCCAAAGTGTTTTTTCACCTTGTTTCTCCTTCTCGAAGGTGCAATGCACTTGAATGCCAAAAGTGCGTTGCACCTAGCTTTTACGGGCCGTAGCCGCGCAAGACGAGCGGCAGGTAGACGAATATGTCGCTGGGCTTCACGCGTACGGTATCGGTCAAAAAGGGAGTGCTGCCCAGCATGCCGTTGAGCGTGATGGTGTACCAGACATAGTTGGTCAACCCGGTCAGGCTGTAAGCGCGGGTGGGGCTGATAATGCCGGTGATGGGGAGGGATAACGTGCCGGTCATGCTGGCATAGTCTATCTGCCAGGTACTGGTGGGCGGGAGCGTGGTGCCGACCTGCCAGGTCAGGTATATGGCCCGATCTGCTAGAGTGCCATGCAACACCAATTCGGAAAATCCATCAATCAGTACCGTTCCCTGGTCGCTGGAGCGTACGTGGATGCCTCCGTTGTCGTTGGTGCTGATACTGAATGTCTGTCCGCAGAGTTCGTAATAATAATCTGTCTCTGGCGCCAGGTCCAGCAACAATGTCCCAATCCCATTGGTGTCCGGCAGGGTGACCGTGGCGGAGGTTACGTTGTCTGGTGTGTTGGAAAAGAGCACGAACCAATCATCAATGAGCGCCCCGCTTACGCCCGTTCCCTCCACGAGTTGCGTGGTCACCTTGGGGTGGCCTGGATCGGTGAGGTGGAAGACGTGCAAAAAGTTGTCGTGCAGTTGCGGTTCTGCCGGTTCGACTTCTATTGTCCATTGGCCGATATCCTCTCGTTTCCGGTAGCCGTCATCGTGACCATCGGTGTGTGGTGCGAACGAGTGCAAGTCTCCGGCTGCGTTCTCTGCGTCAAAATAGTGGGGAATGGAGACTATAAAGTTGTCCACGTCCATATTGTTCGTCGTGATGCTCTCGATCCTCTGCCAGTGCAGGTACGAGTTGGCCAGGGGCCTGATGATGTAATAGCCCCATACCCCGCTGGGGTCGTATCCGCCGGCGACGAAGAGTGTGTCCTCGTCGTTGCCGGTGATAAGGACATCCCCCGACGACCCGCCCCGCAGACGCAGGACGTAGCCAGTCCATTCATCCTCGACCCAATGTTGGGTCGTGTCTGTGAGAGCGGTGGTGCTCATAGTGGTCGGGTCGGAGGTGACGTAGGTCTGGACGGTGCCATCGAAAGTAATGTCCTCCGTGACGCCGGTGCCCTCCTCAGCGTCTCCCTGGATGGTCGCTGTGCCCTCGACGTCGCTACCGATGGCAAAGAGTTCGAGCCAGCGCGGGATGTCCGATTCCAGGACGTGTTCTGAGGCGATTGGCTGCCCCGCTCGTAGGGGCTGTCCCTCGCTGAGGATCGTATCTCCGCCCCGGATCGTCACCCTGTTTTGTCGCGGCAGAAGGATGTCGAGATAGGTCGCTGTTTCTCGATTCTCGATGGTGAGGTAGGTCTCGTTCTCGTATTGTCGCATGCCGTGGCTCGTCGCTGTTGGTGTGGTGCTTCCCGAAGGTGGCGGCACTGTGTGGAGCGTCCAGACTTTGCGAAAACTTGGGTCAACGCTTTGTACCCGGTCAAATACGACCACCACATCGGGCCTGAGATAGAGAAATTCCCGCTCAAAGTAATCAATCTTGCGTGTGTAGGCTGCCGCACCATCTCCCACCCCGTAGGTGTACGCCCCGGGGACGTGTTCGTATTTGACCACGTTGGCGACCTGGCACACTCCCAGCGGGTAGGCGCTGCAGTTATAGCGGCCCACACCGCTACCGCATCCGCCCGAACTGAAGCAACCTTCGTAAGCCGAGATGGGTGTCTCAAAGAGTTGTCCGCCAAAGTTATCTGTGCTGACCAGGGGCTGTCCCGAGTGCAGAGGGCCAATCGTGCCATCCTCTTCGATGTCGAAACTCTCCTCTGGATCAAAGATTTTCATACTGTTTTTGGATATGCTGCGGATGTGATACCAGTGATGCTTGGAATTATCGTCGTTGAATCTTATCCTGGCCCCTGCGTGCGGGATGATGTCGGTCTTTCGATGCAGTAAAAAACTGTTCGCGTCCTCATAGCGCCGGCTGATGCCCTCGCCGGCGACAAAGACCGCGAACAGCGCATCGTTGGACCAGTCTTCTCGCATACTGACCAACCCTGGCCCGTTAAAGTACATCGCTGTCGGGTTGCTGCTTGGCGGTTCGATGCCCAGCGTATCGTCGTAGAAGATGAGATCCAACCACATCCCATCGTAGGCATAGTTGCAGAGCATACGCTGCCGCCCTTCGCTAAAGTAGTATTGCATTCTGGGGTCCTGGTACAGGTTGGCGGTGAGGGCCACGGCGTCGTGTTTCGGCTGCCAGGAGCCAGTCTGGGTGAACCAGATTCTGGCTTCTTCGTGTGTCTCTGTTCCTGCTCTGCGGCACCACCGGTCTGTCTCGGCGTAACTGTAGATGTGGGGGTACTGCATGTTCTGGTAAAACGTGGCCCTGTACCTGTCGTGCCGCATGTCAGAGTACCTGTCCTCACCTGTGAGCCGCAGAAATTCTGAAATGACAAAGACGCTGTGTGCCTCCTCGCTGCTATCGTAGCCGATGTTGTCGTACATGCCGCCATAATCTCCCGGCAGGGCATCGTTGTACGAGGGGTCGCCCGCGATCCGGTTTTCGATGCGGTGAAAGTAGCCCTCAGGGCTCAGTTCCTCGGCCACGATCCTGATATAATTGCTCGTGTCGAAGCGATTGTAGGTCTCTGGGTTATTTACGACCTCATCGCTCTGGAGGATGTCGTCGTAGGCAAAGGCTCCGGCATAGGCCAGTGCTCTCTCCACGCCATAAGCACTGTGATAGCCCCAACTGACGTCCTCCGGTTCTCGCTGGGATTGTGCGACAGAGTTCCAGTACCAGCAGTTGTCGTTGGCCGAGACTCGCTGCATGATGTTCAACTTGTCCCCGTCGGGCAGTTCGTCCCAGAGGATGTCAACGGCGTAAAGTTCCGTCGAGCCTGGATCACCGCTGGTTGGCCTGCGTGCCAGGAAGCGGTTCAGGTAGGTTGAATCGTTGGTGGCCTTGTAGATGAGGGCCAGGTTGGCGAGGTCCACGTCTTGTTCCTGATCCTCTCGCTCCTTGATGGTGTTGAACCACGTGTTATAGGGCTCCCGTGCCTGGGGGCCATACATCCGCTCGATCGTCGCCTGGAGCATCTCCGGCGTGAGCAGGACTCGCGGGTGGCCGGCTCTGACGTCATAGCCGTGGCTCGTTCCCAGCCAGCCGTCGCAGTCCTCGTCAACCCCATTGTCTGATATTTCTGGGCCTGTTGGGGTACATCCGCTGCCCTGGGCTCTGGCGATGAGGGGCAAGGTGGTCACAGCCCCGGCCAATGTTGTCAACAGGATCAAAGCGCAGACCAGGCCACAGAGGTTTTTTGTTTTCATCGTTACGCTCCTTTACGGGCCGTAGGCACGCAGTGCGAGCGGCAGGTAGACAAAGATGTCGCTCGGTTTAACCCGCACAGTATCGGTCAGGAAGGGTGTGTCGTCCAGCATGCCGTTGAGCGTGACAGTGTACCAGGTGTAGTTGGTCAGGCCGGTCAGGGAGTAGGCGCGGGTGGGGCTGATGATGCCGGTGATGGGAATATGCGCAGTGCCGGTCTGGCCCTGGTGGTTTATCTGCCAGGTGCTGGTAGGCGGCAAGGTGGCGTTGACATCCCAGGTCAAGTGGATGCTCTGATTACCCGGACGCCCTCTCAGGGTTAACCTGTCCGAGACCAGGGGGCCGATGTATTGTTTGGCAATCACGACGTTGTCTATGTATAGGTGCACATCCTTGTCAGGGGTGGCGGTTCCCCCGTGGTACACGTTCATCCAAATCCTCTCAATCTTGAGCGTGTCTACGTCACGCCAGCGCCAGTCTGTCCTTTCGTAGGCCAGTCTCCCGTCAACCCAGGCCCGCAGAATTCCATCGTTTTGCCCCAACGTATTCATCTGTAGATATTGCTCGATGCAATACCAGCGGTTCTTTTCAAGGTAGCCGCGATAATCGTTCTGCCACAGATCCACATCCCCATAGATGCCCTCCATGTCCGCGTGATAAACGTAATGCCCCAGGGGAACCGTTTCTCCGAGAGGGTTTCCTGGCGGTGGCATGAGGTTAAAACTTCCGCGCGCTGACCATCCATTAGTGCCGTCAGATGGTCGCCCTCCCCAGCCTGCCTGGCCGTACGTCCCACTGATACCCGGCATTTTGCCACCATACGTTGTCTCCCAGTCGTCGGATATTCTCAGATAGTAGCGAAAATAAATCTCTTCTGGCTCATGCCCGATTTCGTCGGCAAAATCGTACCCCAGGCTCATTCCTGTATTGGTGCCCTCGGGGATTTCGACCCGCAGTGCCCTCCCTTGAAGTTGCGCAAAGAGTCGCCCCGGGTCTGATGTAACTGTTTCTAGCGTGCTCGCATCGGAGCCAAATGTCCAATCATCCCCCCAATCGGCTGTCTCAAAGCCCGAAAACAGGTGCACGTCTGAATGCTTCTCTATCCCTTGATCGTGAGAATACTGAACGGCAAGGCCGAGTATTGGATCGGAAGGCGGCAGTTCGTGCCCTTGAGCACAGCGGAAAACCCCGGCATCCAGGATTGAGCCGCCATATTCTGCGTAGACGTAAAGCCGCAGCGTTGCATTCGTGATCTCTGCTCCACTTTCAATACTGCTCAGATCAAAGCGCAAAAGTGTTGGGCTGCTATCCGAGATGCGTAGCGTTTCCAAATCCCCCAGGCATTGGTAGGTTGATGAATCTAAATAAACGTCGGCTTGAGGGGCAAGTGTGTCTGTTCCACTTGAAGTGACGACGACCATCTCAGGGTGTTGGGATGGCGCTGAATGTTCACGGCTGTAAAAGTTAAAGGTGCCAGTTCCCGAGATGGCCCGAATCAACAACCCCTTGTTCGGATAGTCGCCGTTAACCCACTCTTGTACGAGTTGGGTCACATCCCATTCGATGTATTCGGGCGTGTCGTCGTCAACTAACGTGGCCGTGCTGTAGGGCGCATCTCCCTGGGCGACGTCGTTGGCATCCCACCAGTCCCCCAGGTAGTTGTCCCACGCGAGCCGTGCTGCCCGGTTATAGTAATCTCGCGTGGCCCCATCGTCCGCCGCCTGCGTTCCCTCCACCCATTGGCTGTTGTCAGATGGATTTTGGGCATAGAGACTGCCAACTGACAGAAGCAAAGTCGCTGAAATGAGGCATAGTTTTTTCATCTGTGAATTTCCTTATTGGTGTGTCATCAACACAAACGGCAAGTATACGCGCGCCCCACCAACCAGCAGTTTCACGCTGGTCGTGTGTGTGAAACCGCCGCCGGTTCCAGTGATGGGTAGGGTGTACCGCAGGCCGGGCACGAGCACCGAGCCGGTATGAGTGTCGGTGAGGGTGATGGTGACGGCCACGTCGGCGGCGACTACCGTCTGATCCAGCGCGACGGTCAGGCTGGGCGGCGGGTTGGCGGCGGTCAGCGTGACGGCGTGAGGTAGATCGGTTGGGTCAAGACGCAAGGTATAGTGGGCCACGCCGCCGGGCGCTACGGCTTGCAGAGAAGGGGTGGTCAAGATGGCAAAGCCGCCCTCATAGCGCCCGATGTCAAAGGCGCTCCCCCGGTGAGGATCATCCACGTCAAAGGTTTCCAGCAGCGCCGCCAGTGAGTCCGGCAAGGTGACTGTTCCCCGGTCAATGGCATTGACGCTGGCGGGGGTGAGGTGAAAGTCGGGCCATGAGCCGTCGTGGAGGTCGTGGTCGTCTGGATCGTAATTCCAAAAGACAGGGTCCCCCGTTATGCCGTGATCCTCCCAGGGTGTGTTGATCTGAACATCGGTCAGGGTTTGGTAAGGATCCCACGAGCCTCCCTCGCGGACGACCATCGCGCCGGCCTTCCACATTCCTCCGTTTTCATAAGATCGCCAGCCGTTGTTATGGTACAGATTATAGTCTATGGCCATATTGTCATAGTGGCCGGTGGCGTAACTGAGCGACATTCCGTATGCCTCGTTGTTGACGATGATGTTGTTCGTCACCCTAGTGTTGACACAGCCGTGGGTATCATATTGCCCTCCACCCAGGATCATGCCGTAGAGGGAGTTGGCCGCCACGTTGTTGACGTAGACGATGTCTCCGTCCCGCCAGACGCCATAGACCATAAAGTCGGTGTAGGCGTTGTTGTAGGAGATGTTGCGGTAGGCGTGGACGCCGCTGGCGTGGTCAATATACAGGCCAAAACCGCCCATGCCGTGCACGTCGCTTTCGGGACCGCCGGTCCAGCGCCCGCGTTTCTCGGAGACGTAGGTCCAGCCGAAGGTGTCGCGGAAGACGTTGCCGGTGACGAGAAAATCCCGAAAGACGTGATTGTCCGGCGGTGAGCCCCAGATCTTGAGCGCCCCGCAGTCGGTGGTCAGTTGGCAGGTTTTCTCAAAAACGTTGTCCTTGATCAGGATCTCGCCGGTCTTGATCTCATCCGGCGAAAAACCGTGCTCCTGATCCGATTGGATGACCGACTTGGAGAACTGCATACCGTTGTGGGCGACGTGGTGGACGTGGTTGCCCTCGAAACGCAGTTGATTGGCAAAGGTAAAGGATGCTCCAACGGCGTTGTCCCCGTCGGTGCGGAATCCTAGATGGTGCATTTCGTTGTCCCGGATGATGGTGTTCAGTACCCCGGGGCGGGTGAAAGCGTCTGGGTCGGCACTGTCCTCCCACCAATCAATCAGGCGGATGGCGAGGGTATCTATGTGTGCAATCTCAGAGTCTTCCAGGGTGAAACCGTCTATGACGTTGCCATCCGGCGCATCGGCGCGCACAGACTGCTCAATGTACACCCCCCAATTGGCATAACGCAAAGTACTGTTGCGGATGATGTCGTCGTGGGCCTTGTGCGTTTCCCAGTTCGCCAGGTAGACCGCGCTCCCGTTGAGAAACTCGATCGTCAGACCATCCAGGGTGACGTAGGAGCGGTTCCTGAGGCTAAAGCCGTTATCGCGTCGCGAGATTTCGATGTTTTTCGTCGCCGGGTTCCCGCCTGTACGCGGCCACAGGTAGAGTCGGCCGCTTGTTTCGTCGTACCACCACTCGCCGGGTGTGTCCAGCAGGTAAGGTTTGCCCTCGACATAGTACTTGGAGCCCCAACCCAGGCCGGGGTTGCCGGTGCCGCCGTCGTGTTCGCAAATCTCGTCCACGGTGAGGCGTCCATTGGGAACGTCGTGGGCTGTGATCGTGCGCCGGTAGACATAGTGGCCCTGCAGGGTGTCTATGGCGACCAGGGTCGCGCCGGTCAGGTCGCCCAGCGTGGTCAGGTTGCCCGTTTCGACGCCGGGGGGATCGCTGTCATTGGTGTGGTCGGTGATCTGGGTCATAGAACGCTGGTCAAAGTCGCAGTTGGGATCGGGGTCGCTGGCCGGATCGCAGCCCGCCACACTCGAACCGCCGTCGGCGGCCCACCAGAACTGGTGATGTTTCCACTCGGTAGCCACGTGCCAGTCTGGCTCGCGGGCCAGGGGCAGGCGGGCGACGACGTCGCCGCCACTGTCCAGTTCGACGACAAAGCGAGGCGGGCCGTCTATCTCCCAGGCGGAGAGGTCGGCATAGTAGATGCCGGTCGGATCCACGCCGGGGGGTAGGCCGATGGTGTTGGCGGTCAGTTGTGTCCAGGCGAGGGAGGAGGCAGGCTCCGAGCCACGGATGACCGCTGTGCCGGGGCCGTTTTCCGCGCGATAGAGGGTGGGTTCGGCAGCGCTGCCGTTCATCGTTGGCCACACTGTCTCACGGTATATGCCGGGCAGGATATGCACCGTCGTGCCTGGCCCAGCCAGGTCGGCCGCTTTCTGGAGGGTCCGAAAAGCCGCCCCCAAAGTCAGACCGTCGTTGTCGTCGTCCCCGTTGACGGCGTCCACCCACAGGTTGTCTACTCGGGGCACCTGGAAGGCAACGTCGTCGTAGCGCATTGCGCCGCTGGGTGTTATGTCGTCGGTGG
Source organism: Chloroflexota bacterium (assembly GCA_034189605.1). GTDB lineage: Bacteria > Chloroflexota > Anaerolineae > B4-G1 > B4-G1 > JAUWNP01. The sequence goes on along the minus strand of JAXHUO010000074.1, from coordinate 10,090 downwards.
TGTTGGTCTTGCCAATCTCGATGATCTCGCCGTAGGGCTCTTCGTGGACAACGGTGGTATCATCATAGCGCACCAACTCACCGTCTATCCAAACTGCCACCCACTCGTCTACGTGGTAGCCCAGGGTGATATTTTGCCAGTTATCCACCAGGTCGAACGCGCCAGATTCATAGTCGTAATAACGGCCATCGGCCGTGGGCCAGGCCAGGTAGCCCTCGTATCCCTCTCCCCCGGGGCTGCGCACGTACAGCGAGACCAGGGGGGGCCACCAACTGGGGCCGACCACGCTGGCGATGCAGATAGAGTTGCCCGGCGGCCACCAGGTAAAGGGATCGGGGATGATCACACCATTGGGGTTGAACCAGAAGGTGAGATAGCCCTCCTCGGCCTTGGCGATGTCGGTCTGGTAGAGATAGTTTGCATCCTGGCCGACGGAAACCGATAGGCCCGTGGAGCCACCCTGCCCACTGCCGGGAATCAGGTCAAAGGTCCCTCCGGAGGTTTCGTTCCAGGCGTCCAGGGTGCCACTCTCAAAGTCGTCAGCGACGACGTCCCACACCGGCGGGATGGCGGGGTCTGCCGACACTGGTTGGAATGGCAGGATACTGATCGCTAGAACCAGACAGAGGACCAGCCTTGTTTTCCCTTTCATCATATAACTCATCCCTCCTTTAGCACCAACGGCAAATGTACAAAGATGTCGCTGGGTTTCACGCGCACAGTATCGGTCAGGAAGGGTGTGTCGTCCAGCATCCCGTTGAGGGTGACGGTGTACCAGGTGTAGTTGGTCAGGCCGGTCAGGGTGTAGGCGCGGGTGGGGCTGATGATGCCGCTGATGGGGGAGTGCTGGTCGCCGGTAGGGCCATCGTAGGCGATCTGCCAGGTGCTAGTCACGGGCAAGGTGACGCTGACGGTCCAGTTCAGGTAGATGGCCCGGTTGGCCGGGGTGCCGTGCAGTGCCAGCGCCGAGGCGAATTCGTACGCGCCGATATCCACCGCAATCCCGACCGGTCGTTTGACGCCGATGATGTCATTTGCCGGTGCGGCGTGTCCCGCGAATTCCGACAGGCCCGCGTCCACGGCGTCCGACCCGGCTTGGAGGCGGTAGTCGGCGGCGGCGACGTCAATGAACAGTTCCAAAGGCTGGGTAACGAACGAGCCGGCATCGTATCCCAGCGCTTGCCACTCTGCCAGCGTGAGGATGGTATCACTGCGATCGGGTGTAAAGCGGTCAACCACCGCGTTGCGGGCGCTGGCAAAACCGGAGGTGCTGTCGAGGGCAATGCTGCCGCCGTAAGGATAATCGTTCATCAGGATGTTGTTGAAAACAACGTTGTCGCCCAAATCCTCGGTGATGCGCACGCACCAGTAGCCGTCCGCCGGAACGTGGATGGTGTTGTTGACGATGCGCAACCCGCGAGGTCCTTCTGCCGCGTCAATCGCATAGGCCCGGATGCCGTTCAACTCGTTACCATAGATGAGGTTGTTCCGAATCACCGAGTCTTGAACGCCGTCCATGTTAAAGCCATTCTGTCCATTGTCGTGAATGACATTGTCTTCGATGAGCAGTCCGCTGATGATGCCGTCGCCCCCCACAGAAAGATCGCCGTTGAAATGAATGCCGGCCGTCAGGCTGCCCGAGATGTCGTTGCCGCGAATGGTCGTCCCGTCGCTACCGGCGTTGGCCAGGTAGATGCCGTGGCCTCTCAGCAAAGTACTGCCGGTTCCAGCCCCCACAATCGTATTGTTCTCGACCTGCGAGTCCGCCACTTCGGACAGATACATACCCTCGCTCCCCGTCGTGACCACGGTATTGTCACGGATCACCAGGCCACGCACTGGTTCAACCGGAGTCGCGCCTCGATGGGCGATGCCCCGGCCCGAGACGTTTTCGATTCTAAAGCCCTCAATGACGATATAGCCGACGTTCTGCAAGCGGATACCGTCTCCGGTTGGCCCGTCGGCGTTTATGACAGCCCCCTCGCCGTCCGCCCGAAAGTGAATGCTATCCTCGGCGGTGCCGCTGGTCTCTAACCTGAACCCAGCGTACTCTCCGTCCAGGACAACCACCTCGTCACCGGGTGTTACGGTGTCGGCGGCAAACTGCAACGTCGCCCAAGGTTCGTCCACGCTGCCGGGGCTGGTGTCGTCCCCATCCGGAGCCACGTAGTAGACGGCCCCGGTTGCCTGGGCGCCGAAAGCCGGTCCTGAGCCTGTCGCCGGGCCGGGCGGTGTTGCGGTACTCGCAAAGCCGCTCAACACCTCCAGCAGGCCCATCACGATGACCAGTCCCCAGTGTCCCAATGTTTTCATTCAGTCATTCCCCATACGACCATTCCGTAGGGGCGCGGCCTTGTGCCAGCCCCCATGCGACCATCCCGTAGGGGCACGGCCTCGTGCCTGCCCCGGGCCTATTGCCCTCTCAACACCAGCGGCAGGTACACAAATATGTCGGTGGGTTTCACTCGCACCGTGTCACTCAACCAAGCGGTGCTATCTAACATCGCGCTGAGCGTGACGGTGTACCAGACATAGTTGGTCAGGTTGGTCAGGGAGTAGGCGCGGGTGGGGCTGATGATGCCGGTGATGGGAATATGCGCAGTGCCGGTCTGGCTGCGGTGGTCAATCTGCCAGGTGCTGGTTACAGGCAAAGTACCAGTGACGGTCCAACCCAGGTAGATGGCCTGGTCTGCCGAAGTGCCGCGCAGCACCAGATGCGGTGCGTCCGCCGATACCGTCGCCAGGTGATCCGACGGGATGATCTGCTTTGGAACCGAAGGGGATGAGTAGTACAGCCTGATGATCCCGTCTTCCCCCACCTCAGGGTGATACCGGTAGTAGTCCAGCCGGATCGTGTGCCATCCCGCAGTGAGCGAAACTGTATCTGTGTTGTTGTGCGTGAACCACCCGCCCCAATCGTCAACGATGAGATTTTCATCAACCCACAGTCGAGCGCCGTCCAGGTTCGCCGTCTCAAAGGTATACGTTTCCGAATAGTCGGCTAATACTTCGCCCTGCCAACGCACACCGAACAGACACCAGTGGTATGTGCTGCCGTAGAGGCCCTTGATGTACTGACCTGCCGGCGGCGTGTCGTGCTCCCAGTCAAAATCCACCGTTGCGTCAACGCGGCTCGTGTTCAGCGTGTCGAACCAGTCCCAGCCGGCCACTCCTCCCCCCTGATTCACGTACGCACTGTCATAATAGTCGCCGGAAAGCCCGCCGGCAAGACGGTAGTAAGGGGTCGCGCTCGCCTCGTTGGAGGTGGCACTCTCGTTGGCCGGGTCCTCATCGTCGTACGAGGTGACCACATAGTAGTACGTCTGGCCGTTAGTAGCTGAGATGTCCACGTAGCCGGTGGCAGCCGGGTCGCCCAGATCGGCCAACAGCGTGTACGGCCCACCCAAAGAACTTGCCCTGGAGACCCGAAAGCCAGATAGGTCGTGGTCCTGCACGCTGTCGGTGCTGGGGTCCCAGGTCACTGTCACTCCATTGGGCCGCGGCGTAGCCGCGACGTTCTCTGGCACAGCCGGAGAGGTGGTGTCGGCCAGGGTGGTCACGTTCGCCAGAGGCGACTGCGCCGACTCGTTGCCTGCCGGGTCGAACGCTGACACCGTGTAGGTGTAGTTCACCTGCCTGCTCAGGCCGTTGTCCACGTACGAGTTGCCTGCGGTCACGCCAATGTACTCGCCGCCCCTGAAGATATTGTATTCTGCCACTGCCACGTTGTCTGTGCTCGCGTTCCAGGTCACCCTCACCAGTGTGTCGCTCAGGGCCTCCGCGCCGACGCCCGTTGGCACGCTCGGCGACGTCGAGTCGGCGATCGTCGAACCTACATACGTCGTGACGCTTTCTCCGGGCAAGTCAACGGTGAAGGAATCTCCCGACACGGGCACGCGGCCCAGTTCGGCGCTGTCCTCCGTCGCCGAGGTCCGTACGGCTCTCACGCTACCTGGAGAGGAGAGGTTGTTCATGCTGACCGTGACGTTCACCGAACTGGTGGACTTGTTGAGCATTACGATGGCCAGCGTCCCACTTGTCTGGTGCCTGGCGGCGGTCACAAAGAGGTCCGAGACCCCAGAGACACTCGTATCAATCCGCCTGCTTCCAGGCTCAATGAAGCGATGATACTGTACCAGGGAGTGCCCGAACTTTTTCATCCGCAGTCCTCCCGCACCCAGGCCCGGGCCGAACATACCCTCATCCTTCGCATACTCCAGGCACACGCCGGGGCTTGGCGTGATGAGCGAGCATTGCCCATCCACGTAGCAATAGTGGACGAACTTGGCCCACTCGAGGGCGTAGGAAAGGGTTTCCACGTAGGCCTCGCTCCGCTTTGGGTAGCCCGTCGTACCCTGAAGCACCCACTCCGACATCCAGATGGGCAGGCCGGACGCCTGGATCAGGGCGTCGTTGGCAAAGTTCCTCATCTGGGTAGGATCGTTGAGATTGTGGTCATACGCGTGATGGGCCACGGCATCCAGGTAGGCCGACGCGCCTGCGTCGGCCATGATGGTCTGAAGGTAGTTTCGAGAATTACTGATCAGGGCAGCGTGGGGTGTCGTGATGCGTGCTGCCAGACTCTCGCTCGTCAGGCGCGCGCCGACGGCCTTTATGGCATCGCGAATCTCTGCCGGTTCCCATATCGTCGAGGTATTAACTTCTGGCTCACAGGTGGGGGAGAAACGTGTAAAGTCGAGCCCGTGGTTGTTGCTCGCGTACAAGAGATAAGCTGCCCAGTACTCTGCGACCTCGTCGTAGACACCGGGAATGGTGGAATCAAACTCCCACCTACTTCCGTTCTGTGTCATCATCCACTGGGGTGTCCAGGGGGCCTCGAGCGATATATCAAGTCCTGCGTCTTGATATGCCTTTGCGATCTGCAAATCCGCATCCCCAGCCGCGAATTGCTGGTTGAAGGAGTTGGGGCCGCTGTCCCAGTTGTAATGGAATGGGTCGCCATCATCATTGTTGGTTTCCAGGTATTGGCTTTTACGAATGCTAAAATCACGGAAACCGAGTGCGTACATCTGGGCTGCTACATCGCTGAGCGGAATGGGGTAGGGGTCACCACCGGCCGATTCCACCAGACCTCCGCCCTCAATGGCCTGGTACTCGACCGCACCATCCACGGTCACCGTAGCAGTCGGCGCACGGGGGTTTGTGCTGGCTCGTGTGTATTGAACGTCTGCACTATCGGTGACATCGTAGGTGGCTGTGGCGTGAGCATACTTGGTAGATGTGCTCGACGTCGTCAGCAGAGCCAGCGCGAAAAACAGTCTAAAGAATCCTGGTATTCTCATCTCGCTGCTCCTCTCAATTTTGTAGGATGTGGATGGCCAATCCCACGCAGGATTGGAACCCCTATGAGATTCAGTAAACGCGCAACACCAGCGGCAGGTAGATGCTTGTGCCACCGACGAGCAGGCTCGCGCTCGTGGTCTGTGTGATGGTGCCGCCGGTTCCGGTGATGGACACGGTGTACCACAGACCCGGCAAGAGTGACGTGCCGGTGTGAGTATCGGTGATGGTGAGCCTGGCTTGGCCCGATGGAACGACGACGGTGGGGGCCAGGTCCAGGATCAGGCCAGGCGGCGGGCTGGCAGTGACCAGGCTGACGGTGGCGGAGAAGCCGCCGATTGACTGCACTCCGATGATGTAGGTAGCGACGCCGCCGGGGGCGATGGCGCGGCCGGAGGGGTTCGCCGTCAGCGTAAAGCCGTACCCCTGGTCCTCATAGGCGCCGACGTCGGGGGCCAGGCCGACGGGGCGCGGGTTTCCCAGGATATCTTCGGTGGGGGCGTTGTCTGGGTCGGCGGCGTCAATCGCCAGGCTGTCCTCACCCGGTGTACCGTAGAGCGATACCAATCGCTCAAAGGCCTGGCGGATTGTAGACGATCCATCGGCGAACTGACCCGCGTCCGGGTCCCAGCGGGGCAGCACCAGCCCAGACTGGTCGCCTATGAGCGGGTCGCCGATTATACGGTTGGTATCGTCGCTGTAGTTGATCAGTTCGCCGCTGTCGTAGGGGATGTCCTCCCCGCCGTTCCAGTACAGGTTGTGATCCAGGGCAAAACTGAGTGTCTGTCCAAAGTGCGTGTCGGAAAAATCGTTGGGGTCGGAGGGATTTATGGCTCCTTGAGCACCCATCGTGCCGGTTGGGTCGGACCAGACGTTGTTATAAAAAAGTATGTCCTCGTTGGGTGGATTGTCATCCTCAGTGTTGAGGCGCATGGCAAAGGCCCGCGCAGGCATGTCGCCGACGACGGTATTGTGGCGGAAGGTAATGTCCCGTCCACCTTTGACGCCAAAGGGGGCGCGCATCAGGTTGGTAGAGTTGCCTAGCATCAGGTTGTTCTCCACCAGCACGTCCCATGCCTCGTGAATGGGATGACCGTCCTCACCGACGAGCACAAAGTTATTGCCGGTAGAGCCTTCCCAGTTGAGAAAGACGTTACGCCGGACGGTGATGTGCTGGCTACCCACATAGATGTCGCCGTCCTGGTTGCTGTCCTTGATGACGATGTAACTGCTGGTGTTATTGTCGTTGACCCGCCCACTGCCGGCAAAGTCGTTGAGAAAGATATTGTCCTGGACGACCACGTCGGAAGCGCTATTGATGTCAATGTGCTCGTCGCTGCCGGTCTGGTTGTAAAAGACATTGCCCTCCACCGTGATGTGATGGGTGCCGTGGTTGACCTTGAGGATATCGTTATCGTAACTGTCGTGCAACACGTTGTTCCGCAGGGTGATGTGGCTGACGCTCCCGTTGCCGTCGCCGTCAATGTGGACGACCAGAGCACCCGCTCCTGGCCCATCGTGCGCGATGTCAAAGCCCTCCATAGTGATGCCCTGGCAGCCGCTACTATGAGTATAGGCTGTGACGACGGTGCCATCGCGGCGCAACCGGGCCTGATAGTCCACCTCGGAGCGGACGGTGACACCCTGGGCAAAAGTGCCCCGCAGGCGCACCCGGCCTGTGTACGTGCCGGGGCGCACCAGGATCGTGCTGCCGTCGGAGACGCTGTCCAGAGCATGAGTGATGGTGGCCCAGGGGTTGGAGACCGACCCGTCGCCGGTGTCGTCGTGACCGTCGGTGGCCACGTAGTAGGTGCTGCCCTGGGCGTTGGCGTGGCGTGGTATGACAATGCCCACGGTCCCGCTCGACGTTATCAGCAGAGCCAGAATGAAAAGTAACCTGGAGTATCCTGGCGTGTTCATTTCACGTCTCCTTTCAATAGTTGGCGCCATGGGCCTCAAGGCCCCTTTAGCGCGAGTGGCAGATATACGAAAATGTCCGTGGGTCTCATCCGTACCGTGTCGGTCAGGAATGGAGTGCTACCGAGCATCCCGTTGAGCGTGACGGTGTACCAGGTATAGTTGGTCAAGCCGGTCAGGGTGTGGGCGCGGATGGAGTTGGTGGCGGTGACGGGGAGGTATGCGGTGCCGGTCTGGCTCCGGTAGTTTATCTGCCAGGTGCTCGTCACCGGCAAGTCGCCGCTGACGGTCCAGTTCAGGCGGATGGCTTGGTCGGCTGGCGTGCCACTCAGCACCAGATCAGACTCTGCGGTTGGCCTGGAGGTGGCAACGGTTAAATCGTCAACCCAGAACGTTTGATCCACGGGGGACCCGTCACCGATCCAGGGCGCAATCATGAACTGGTCGAATTTCATGCCCGAGTGTTGTCCAGTTCTCAAGACGACGTCGTCGTGGTCAATTATCAACTGACCATCATACCAGTATCTCATGATGCCGTCTGCTATTCCCGTTCCTCCAGAGATGCTGTTCAGTTTGAAATAGGCCTCGACAAAGTGCCAGTCGTTCTTATAGTACGGGCCAGGCGTATCGGCGAAATACACGTCGCCGGCCCGCCACCCCTTGCCGTTGCGATGGGCGGATCCTGCCAAATAACAACTTCCTTCACCATAACCATCGCTGTCGCCATTACAGCCTGCTACGGCTCTTATTTCGGTAATATGTGTTAAATCCACGCCAATGTTTGACTCGTCTATGTTCTGCCCATCCTGGATAGCCAGCAGCGGCTCGCCCTCGTTCTGTTCTATGTAAGCGGTCATGTGGGTGTAGGCCGGGCCGATCCAGTCACTGTCTAGATTGGTCAATATCAAAAACTCGTGTGGGTGATAGCCTCTGTTCGAACCTTCCCAATTTGAACTGTACTTGACGTGATAACTGACATAAATCTCAGCGGTCTCTGGAAACTTTATTCTTATCGCGCTCCCCGAAGTTGGCGTAGTGCCGCCTTGATTAAAGTGGAATTCAACGGAACTTGCACTTCCGGGGATGTGCTCTGTGGTTGACAATTGAAGATTTGTATTGTCATACCATCCTCTTGAGGTAAAGTCGGTATCATCAAAGTATTCCTGAAAAAGTATGGCTCCCTCATCATCTCCGATCTGGCGGACTGCCATGCTCATTGAGGTTGCTGCCTCGGTTTCTGGCGCGTCTCCAGATGCGATAGAGGGCCTCCTGGCCTGGCCCAATGTCACCAACAAGACCAGCACGAGAACCAGCCTGGGTGTTTTCATTTTTCATCTCCTCTGTTTTTGGGCAGGACGTTATGGTTCATCCTCCTCTGAGAATGGTAGGTAGGTAGACGGCCCATCCATTGACGATGATCGTCGCGGTGCGGGTGATTACGCCGATGGGTTCAGCGCTGATGGTGGCGACGTTGCTGATCCGTTGGATTTGGGCCGTGCCACCGGGCAGGGAGACCGTGACGGCGTAGGTGAGGGTGACGGCGGGCGTGTTATTCAGGACGCCAGACCAGTATAGGATGGGCGCAGCGCCGTCGTCGGGCACGCCCGACGTGGCGGCGAGCGTGCCAGGGACGTAGCTCAGCCCGGTGGGGACAGTATCGGTCAGGTAAAGGGTATCGGACAGGGGTGCGCCGGTGTTGCGCAGGATAATTGTGTAGGTGACGGTCTCGCCAGAGCCAGGGGTGGGGTGACTGACCTGCTTGACCGACGGGCTCAGGTCGGGTCTCTGGGCCCGGGGGCCATATTCGGGCATAGGTTGGCCGTACTCAAAGGCTCCAATATCAGGCGAGCCGGAGAGAGTGAAACCATCGTTGAGATTGGGCAGATCTGTTCCGGCGTTGATCTCCGGCGCGCCAGCGACCAGCCGCAGATCGCGGCTGCCCGGCTCGGCTGCCACGTCCCACCAGGAGGGCAGGACTCCGTTCACCAGGTGCTCGAAGGTGGCCTCGAGACCGTGGTCTTCGACGCCGGAGGGCAGGTCGGCCAGGGTGTCGTAGCGGACGTTATCCCACTTAAAGTGGGGATCACTGGGGCTGCCGATGTCGCGGGTGGTGCCCCAGGCATTATAGTCAAAGTCGCGAAAACCCTCGTCGGCGACGGTGACGAACTCAAAGGCGTAGCGGGTGCCCAGGAAGAGGTTATTGCGAAAGATGGCGTTACGCCACATGGCCCCGTTGTCGCCGTGGCCGTTGACGTGTTTGGCCCCCGTGTTGTGCACGACGTAAAAGCCGGTGGTGTGGTTGTGCATCTTGATGGGGACGCTCTCCAGGTTAAAGAACTCGTTGCGGAAAATATAGGCCGGCCCGCCGTAAATCGGTTGCACGCTGACCCCCATGCGGGCGTTCATGACCCGGTTGCGCCAGACGCGGACGTTTGCCTGGTTATAGTCAATCTCTATGCCATCGTCCACACAGTAGGAGACGTCGTTGCCGTAAACGTCGTTGCTGTACGAGGGGCCGGTCATTGGTTGCAAGGAGATGCAGTCGCCAAAGTAGCGCACAGTGTTGTGGCAGACGATATTGCCATAGCCGCGCAGGTCAATCCCACGCTCGGAGGGGATGCCGCTGCCCGGCCAGGGTGTGCGCCCTTCGACGACGTTGTCGCAGACCGTCTGGTTGCCCTCCAGCGCGTCACCCCGCCGGTTGGTGACCCCATCATCCACGTCGCGGATGACGTTGTGGCGGAGGACGATGTCGTGGCTGTGCTGCACGTCCACGCCCCAGTGGCCGTTTTGGATGGTCAACCCCTCGACGATGACGTGGCCAATGGTCTGGTTCCACTCGCCCAGGGTGACGATGCCCCGATCTGTGCCG